>WGUO01000002.1 GCA_014867205.1 Muribaculaceae bacterium
TATCAACCTATTTTATCAGTTTAGGCTTGCACAAATCATAAAAATATGAAAACTACTGTATTAACACTGGCCGTTCTGATGGCGTTGTTGGTTTTGCCAATGGCTAAGGCTACCGAACAATCCGCCCCGGTTGTCAACGATGATGCACTTCGCTCTATCGTAGTGGAAAACCCGGATTCAGTTCTTGTTATTCTCGATAAGATTGAGAGAGACAGGAAAGGATCACTCTCACCTTTCCGGATCAGTTTACTGAGAGCACTCGCCTATAACGAGAAAAGAATGTTCGGTAATGTCTATAAATATGCCTCGGAGACACTCCGGAGCGATTCGATGGCTACACATCCCAAAGAACATGCCAACGCGCTCACGCTACTTGCCGTCGCCCACTCTTTCTTTGGTGACCTGCAAGGCAGTGTCAAGTCTTGTACCGAGGCTGTCAATCTGGCACGACAGACCGGAAACCTGCCGGCCGAACTGAATGTGCTCACCACTATGGCAAAGACCTACTTCGCGCTGAATGACCGGACGAGAGGATATGAGACTATTGAAAGCGTCATTAAAAAAGGGTCTGATTCAGACGACCCGCGTGTCTTGGCCAATGTTTCGGCAGCATATGGAGTAAAGATTGTTCAGCTCTATACAGACAACAGGTTTGAGGATGTTCTGCGCGAGAGCCGGAAGCGTCTTGCCGTTATTGATAAAATAGATAAAATCGGTGGTGCTCCTGACGGATATACCGACCAGCAGAAAGCCTATGCTTACGCAAGAATCGCAGCCGGAGCAGCAATGGCAGGCAAATCCGCGGAGGCGGCTACGGCATATTCCAGGTTCATGAGCACTGGATATGGGCAGTCGGAAACAGGCAAGGTTTATATCACAGATTATCTTCTGAGAGCGGGGAAGTATTCAACAGTACTGGAGTTCACTTCGCCTTTGTTCAAAAGGTTCGAGGGAACGGACACAATCAATGGTGATTATCACAGCCTCTTGATTTCCAACGCAAGAGCCGAGGCAGGATTAGGAAATTACAAGCGTGGCTTTGACCTGCTGGAACGCGCAGGCGTTGTTCAGGACAGCCTGTATGCACGGGAAAAGACTGCCCGGGCGCAAGAACTGGCTTCTGTATTTGCCCTTAACGAAAGCCGGCTCGAGTTGCAGAAAGAGAAGGATGAGTCTCAGAAGCGTCTTATGCTCCTTTGGTCGGCCGGCGGGATTATCCTGCTTGTCGTAGTGATACTGATTATACTTTGGCGGCAGTTCCAGATCATAAGGAAACATAACAGGCTGGCAGCACGACGTATAGATGAACTGATGAGACAACAGGAAAAAGAACAGGAGATAGAACAAGAGAAAGAACAGGTCACAGAAGCCAATCACCAAGGGGGCAATGAAGATAAGGATGTTTTCAACCGTATGGAACACATTATCTTAAAGGACCAATTGTTCAAAGATCCACAGTTCAACCGCGAGGGGATAGTGAAAGCCACCGGGCTCTCACGGACTACGGTCATACAGCTGATTCAGAAGTTTACCGGTCTCACGCCGGGTGATTACATCACCAAACTGAGAATTGAACATTCCGTGAGGCTTATCAAGGAGCATCCCGACTGGACGATTGACGGAATAGCCGAGGGATGCGGTTATGTGCGCCGGGCAACCTATTACAGCCATTTCAATAAATTCTTCGGCATCACTCCTGCTCAATACCGAAAAGAATTGCAAAAGGAAGACGCGAAGTAAGAAGGGCCGGAGGAAACGGTTCAGATGCCTCAACGGACTTAAAATTGTTGGACTAAAAGTTGAGACTGAAAATAGAACAGTCCATAACTTGTGGGTGTTTTCCACAATGTTATGGACTGTATGGTGTATTCGGGAAGGGTTTATTTGGAATTTATGGCTACATATTTCCAAAGAGGGGCAGCCATGAGTGACTGTTTAATCTCATCGTTAGCAAGCATCGCCTTTATTTCTGCCTCGGACAGTAATTTAACTGCTACATCCTCTGTCTCATCCAAATGCTGACCCGCGATTTTTTCTACATCTGTAGCGAGGAATGTATACGAAAGATTAGTCATCGTTCCCGGATTGGCTGAGAGGACAGTGAAGAGTTTCCAATTGCCATTTCCATAGCCGGTCTCCTCGAGAAGTTCACGCCGGGCGGCATGAAGCGGAGTCTCGCCTTTCTCGGCCACACCGGCGACAAGTTCCGTGAAAACATCAGCGAGGCCGTGACGATACTGTTCCACCATCACAAACTTACCCTCGGCGGTTATCGCGATTACATTTACCCATGTCGGGTACTCCAACACATAATATTCAGGGTTGACGACGCCGTTGGGGAGCTCAACCTTATCAACGCGGGCAGTGAGCCACGGCCGCTTTATTATATATTTGCTGTCAAGTATCTTCCACTTGCCAATTTCCATAACAGATTTATATTGATGATGCAAAGATACGAATAATACACGAGGTATCAAAGGAATACTTCAATTTAGCCAATGGGTAACAAAAAGTCAACAGCCTGTTGACTTTTTCGGAGATTGCGCTAAAGATGGCGTTGTGAAGATGCCATACTTCTTCGCTAATGTTCCTTGGGGTGAGCATATATTTATTACTGCAAGGCGAAATCCTTACATTAGGCCCTATTCTATATTTCACAAGTATGTGAACATGGATGGAGCCGGAGGTTTCCTCAACTTCCGGGCGATGAGTTGAAGGATGGCGGCATCATCATTGATGAAATACTAAGCGGGGGTTTCTGCGTTATATAGTTAAGTGGGGGCTGTCGCAGATTGCCGGGACGTATCCGACATCCAGCCGGCAGTTGTCTATCTATCCATATATCCGAGTCATGCAGAAGTTTACAAAAATAGTCGCCACCGTGTCCGACAAGCGATGCGACGTGGAGTTCATCCGTTCGCTGGCCGAGGCCGGCGTCAATGTGGTCAGAATGAATTCGGCCCATCTCGATTATGACGGTTTCAAAAAAATTGTCGACAATACCCGCGCCGCCTCCGAGTCCATCGCCATCATGATGGACACGAAAGGCCCGGAGATCCGCACCACCGTCACCACCGACGGCAATCCGGTGCATTTCACCCGCGGCCAGGAGATCACCGTTATCGGTGATCCCGACGGCATAACCACTCCTTGCCGCATCTGCCTTAACTACCCCGACATAAGCCGCGTGCTCCAGACGGGCGACCGCCTGCTGATCGACGACGGCGAACTCGGTTTCCGCGTCACGGATGTTGACGGCAATGTGGTCCATGCCGTGGCCGAGAATGAGGGCGACCTCGGCTCGCGCAAGAGCGTCAACCTTCCGGGCGTCACCATCGACCTCCCAGCCGTCACCGAGCGCGACCGCACAAACATCGGCTATGCCGCTGAGCTCGGCGTGGATTTCATAGCCCATTCCTTCGTCCGCTCGGCCGACGACGTGCGTACCGTACGGAAGATTCTCGACAGCCTCGGCTCGAACATCAAGATCATCTCTAAGATCGAGAACCAGGACGGCATCGACAACTTCGACTCCATCCTTGCCGAGTCGTACGGCATCATGGTGGCGCGTGGTGACCTCGGCATCGAGGTGGCTGCTGAGCGCATCCCCGGTATCCAGGCCATGATGATCCGCAAGTGCATCACGGCGCACAAGCCGGTGATTGTCGCCACACAGATGCTCCACACCATGATCGAGCATCCGCGCCCCACTCGCGCAGAGATCTCCGACGTGGCCAACGCCGTATACCAGCGTGCCGACGCGATGATGCTCTCGGGCGAGACGGCCTACGGCAAGTATCCGGTAGAGGCAGTGCGCACCATGACCCGCGTAGCACGCGAGGTAGAGTCGTCGCTGCGCGACACGATGGATGTGCCGCCGCTCGTCGACCGCGACATCACATCCTTCCTCGCCCATGAGGCGGTCATGTCGGAGGGGAAGGTCAACACGCGGGCCATATTCACCGATGCCTATCGGGGAGTCTCGGCGCGGTTTATCGCCTCGTTCAGGGGCAACTCCCCGACATTCGCGATATGCCACAACCGCGACGTCATGCGCCGTCTGGCGCTCAGTTACGGCGTCTCGGCATACTACATTCCGGAGTCCGAAAAATTCACCCCCGGCCACTCGGTGGAGGCCGTGCGCCGCATCGTGGCCGACGGCCATCTGGGCCTGCACGAGCGCATCGCCTACCTCACCGGCACAAGCAGCGGTGCCCGCGCCCTCGAGATCCTCACCCCCGCCGAAATCCTCGCAGAGAAATAATAAATGCCGGTGGATTTTTGGGGAGAAAATTTGCGGGAACGGAAAAGTATTGATATATTTGCAACACAGGCCGACCCGGAGGCCCGGTCACGGGCAAGGGGTGGGGCCACGCCGCATGGAGATGCCGGCGATAATAATTGACAAGCGTCTGCTTGACGCTCTTTCTTGACGTTGCGAAATCTGGTAAATTTCAAAGTCTTGGTCAGGAATGAGGCAACGGCTGACGGCTATGTGGATATGTACATCAGTCTGCCGACGGTAGCACGGCTACCTCGTCCGACACGTATGGCATATATTCTGCGTGAGGCCTCTGCGTTGTCCGTTCTACCAAGATGGGCAATACCAGAGCCTCGCAACGTGGAACGGCAACAGGTTCAGAACCTCGCGCTTTTTCACATCCCGCCGTTGCGCACACTAACTTCATTTATATTGCAGACAGGGGTGTCGCGATACCCCCGGGGATTGCGGCACCCCGTTCATCGGTTATTCATATGGATTTCTTAAGTGAGATAGAGACAGTGGTGCGGGCCATTCCGCCCGGCATGGTGCTGACGTACGGCGACGTGGCCGCGCTCGCCGGCAGGCCGACATGCGCCCGTCAGGTCGGCAAGATATTAGGCTCGTTCGGCTTCGCGTCTGACATTCCCTGCCACCGGGTGGTAAACGCGCAAGGGCGCACTGCACCCCACTGGCACTCGCAGGCCGCTCTGCTCCGCTCCGAGGGCGTCCGCCTCTCCCCCTCCGGACTCGTCGACATGCGCCGCTACCGCTGGCACCCGGAATGACAGCATGCAGAAGCAACTCAAAATAATATCTAAAAAACGTCAGGTCGGTTGATTGCATTGTTAAATTATTATGATTATATTTGCAAAAACTTGAAGGTAACATTTTACGACAGGTTTGATATGGATAAGAATACGCTTGAATTCGTTACATATTGTATTAGTAAACTCGCCAGCCGATTAGGGCTGACTCAACGCGACGTATACCGAAAGTTACTCGATTCCGGTATCCTATATGGTTACATCGTGCCTTCATACGATGTGCTCCATACATTCGGTTCCAACTACCTTATGGATGACCTTACCGGATATATGAAAGAGAAAGGAGTACTGCCCAGTTATGATTGATGAAACCACAACCGTTTTCCGTGGTGACAAAAATGCGGAAACAATATTGGCATTATGCGAGCTATACGAAATAACTCTTGAAAAAGCAACTGATATTTTTTATAATTCAGACACGTCAGTACTGATTGAGGATCGAGTTGCAGATCTTCACTGCCGCAGCCCTAAATATCTTGCTCAGTGCGTCTGGGATGAATATATGGAGTCTGAATGACATGCGCCGACATCGCTGGCACCCGGAATAAGGCACGGCGCCCATCTCGGATTTTCGAAGTGGGCGCCGTCGCGTATCTCTCTTATAGTTACTAATGCGATTGGTGATCAGGGCTGGTAGAGGAAGCGCTTGATCGAGCGCTTAGGGGTCTTCTCGAACTCGACGTCCATGATCTTGTAGCGCTTCACCTTGCTGTATGCCGGAAGCATTGAGTTGAGCGACACAAGGTTCTCGTCCATTATCTTTTCAAGAGCCTCCTGGTCGAGATGCTGCGTCAGCGCGGCGTCGTAGTCGGGATGTATCAGCGCCACCAGCGAACCGCCGTCGTCGATGATCAGTGACTCGCTGACATAGGGCAGTATGTTGAGCTTCTGCTCTATCTCCTCGGGATATATGTTCTGGCCTGACGGACCGAGAATCATCGTCTTGGAGCGTCCGGAGATGAAGATATGTCCGTCATCGTCGATCACGCCCATGTCGCCGGTGTTCATCCAACCGGAGTCGTCGGGGAACACCTCGCGTGTGGCCTTCTCGTTCTTGTAGTAACCCATCATCAGGTTCTCGCCCTTGACCAGAATGTTGCCCGGCACGTTGCGCGGATCAGGCGAGTCAATGCGCACCTCCATGCGGTCCACGACCTGTCCGACCGAACGCGGCTTCGAGATGCCCGACGGCGCGTATGATATCAGAGGCCCGCACTCGGTCATGCCATAACCGACTGTCACAGGGAAGCCGATGCGGTAGAGGAAGCGCTCCACCTCGGGATTGAGCGGCGCACCGCCCACGATTATCTCGCACAGGTTGCCTCCGAACGCCGCCATCAGTTTCTCCTTGATCTTGGCAAGCAGACGGTCATCGAGATAGGGAACCTTGAGCAGCAACTTCATGATCGGCTTGTCGAGCATCGGGAAGACATTATTGCGTATTATTTTCTCAAGAATCAGCGGCACGGTGATGATCAGCGCAGGACGTACATCGGCAAACGCCTTAAGAATGACCTTGGGCGACGGCAGACGCGTCAGGAAATGCAGGTGGCAACCCTTGCAGAACGGATGCACCATGTCGATGGTAAGCCCGTAGAGATGCGCCAGCGGCAGCATGTTGACCACACCCTGGCCCGGCTTCAGGAAGTCAAGATTGTCGAGACAGTAGCGCACGTTGCTCCAGAAACTGACATAGGGCAGCATGACGCCCTTTGACATTCCGGTGCTTCCGGAGGTATAGCTTATCACGGCGAGTTCCTCGGGGCGGTCCTCGTGAAACACGACATCCTTCTTTGTGAAGTCATAAGGATACTTACGGCCGAAGTACTCGTTGATGTTGTTGCGCGCGTCAGTCAGAGCCTCGGAGCGCGACAGCGGCATGCCGAGCTCGGAGATAAAGATAGCCCCCACCAGGTCGGGCATCACCGACTCGTCCAGGTTTTCCCAGATGGCGGCGTCGACAAAGAGCAGTTTCGAGCCGCTGTGGTTCACGAGGTGATGCACCATGTCGGCCTTGAACTCATGCAGGATCGGCACAGCCACGACGCCGGCCGTGAGGCACGACAGGAAGATTACCGACCAGTTCGACGAGTTCTTGCCGCAGATTGCGACCTTGTCGCCGGGCTTTACTCCTGCGGCGTCGAACATGATGTGAAGCTTGGCCATGAGCAGGGCGACGTCTCTGTACTGATAGTTTATGCCGCCCAGATCCGACAGTGCCATTCTGTCCCAGTTCCTCAGGATCGAGTCCTTGATCAGGGCATTGAGTGATTTGTTTTCCATAATAGGTGTTAAGAGTTTAGGCTTTAGGGATTAGGAGTTATTTCCTCGAGGCGGCGGCGGATCTGCGCGGCGCTTTCGCCACGGCTGATTATCGTGCCGTCAGGGCCGACCAGTATGTGGTGGGGAATCCCTGAGAATCCGTAGATGTCATACGGCACCTTCTGCGTGTTATACAGCACAGGCCAGGGTATCTCATGCTTCTTCACTGCGGTCCGGGTGTCCTCGGGGAGGTCACGCACTGCCACTCCGACGATCTCGACCTTGTCGGGATAATCTGCGCGAAGGCTCTTGAGCTCGGGCAACTCGCGGATGCAGTAGGGACACCAGCTCGCCCAGAAGTCGAGCACGACATCTCTGCCAGCAGGAACCAGTGCCGACAGTTTCTGCACCGTGCCACGAGCTGTCTCGCCGCTGAAGTCCACATATTTGTGGCCCGGCGATGTGGCGAGGCGTGAGTCGGCAAATTTCTTATAGTGCCGCACACGACGCGAGTCGCGGAAGCCCCGGTCCGAAGCGCTGAGCAGGCTGTCCACCCGCTGTGGGTCGGCATACTTGAGCCACTCTATTCCGAAATAATCGCCGAGCGGATTGTCGCGGTTTGCGTTGTATTGTCGCTCGGCGAAGTCGACATAGAGGCGCATGTCGTCAAGGGCCTCCACAGAGTCGAGCGACTGCATGAGTCGCGTCAGGCGGTCGTTGAGCGGTGTGCCCGTGGCGACGTTTGTCGAGTCAGTCACGGTAGCGTTGCCCGGCTCCGCGACATAATAGGCACATATGCGGCCATCGACCGCAAGCTGCATAAATACCGGGAGTCTCAGAGAGTCGGACTCGGTGGTGACGAACTCCGCGCGCCTGTCCCTGACGACGGCAGTGGCCACGACAGTCGAGTCGCGGTAACTCATCATCTCCACAGTCTTGCCTTCGAAACGCTCGGGAAACGTGATCTCGAGCCTGCTCTCCTTCTTGGCGCACGACCCCAGCGCAAGGCAGAGGGCCGCGAGCGATATGGTTATATTTTTCAGTCTCATGTGTGGTTTCGGTTGTTAATGTTGTTTTTTCTGCTGCTTTTGAGCACTCGCGGTCGTCGACGCAGTGCCGGGATATCGGTAGCCATCCCTTATCGCGCGCTTCTCTATGTCCGCGATGCGCTTGCCGGTGTCGGGATGACTCGAGAAAAGCTGCGCCACGAGTCCCGACGTGCCGGCTGAGCCCTCGAGCGACTGCAACTTTCGGAAAGCCATGCAGAGCACCAGTGGATTGCGGCCGTTGGCCTTCAGGAAATCATAGGCGTATGAATCAGCGTTGGACTCCTGTTTCTGTGAGTATCTGGCGCTTATGACAGCCTCCCCGAGCACCCCAAGCTGAGAGTCGGTGAGTGCGGCCACCTTGCCCCCTGCCGAAGCCACCGCATCCTTGAGCGCGGCGGTGCGCAGCGCGTTCTTGATGGCGTTGCGCGTGTCGTGATGGGCGACATGGCCGATCTCATGACCGATGACGCCGAGAACCTCGTCATCGCTCATGACATCCATAAGGCCCGAATACACCCGCACGCTGCCGTTGGCACAGGCGAAGGCGTTGATGTCCCTGGTCAGGTAGACCTTGAAGTTCAGGGGCTGGCCGTCGACAGAACTTATTCCGCTCACGATGCGGTTGAGCCGTCGCGTGTATTCGCTACCCGCCGGAGCGAGTTTGTTCTTCTTGTCCGACTCTCCGACAAACTGGCTGACATAGCCCTTGACCTGGTCGTCGGAGACCGTGAAAGACTGGAACAACTCGATTCCGCCCTGAAGGAGACGCCCCCAGTCCTGGGCGACAGCCACAGGAGCCGACTGTGAGACTAAAAGCAGCATAGTTGCCGCTATTGCGCAAATTTTCTTCATTATAGTGTCTTTTTCGTAGCTACTTACTATAAAAACGGCGACGGAATCATATTGTTTGCGGAGAAACTCCGCATAAACGAAGACCCGGACAGAAACGGCGCGCAGGCCGCTGCTGTCCGGGGGAATGTCTACTTGTTGACCATTATGTCGAGTACGAGATGGTCAGTCTCGGTCATGGCCTCGCGACCGATCGAGGTGAGGTTATGCACGGTGCGGTCGATGTCGTCGCTCACGATGCCCTCTTGCGATGTAACGCACTTGCCGTTCATGGCGAGCATGGCCGACATGAGGGCCGTAGAGACGCCCGAGGTGATCTTCATGGCGCACGATGGTTTCGCGCCGTCGCAAATCATGCCCGTGAGGTTTGCCACCATATTCTTTATGGCGACACAGACCTCTTCATATCCGCCGCCCATCAGATGCACGAGTCCGGCCGAGGCGCCGGTCGAGGCCACCACGCAGCCGCAGAGGGCCGAGAGCCTGCCGAGGCTCTGCTTGATGTAGATACTTGTCAGCGAGCTGAGTGTCAGCGCTCGCGCCAGCTGCTCCTCGGTGGCGCCTATGTCCTCGGCGTAGCACACCACCGGGAGTGTCGCGGTGATGCCCTGGTTGCCGCTGCCGGAGTTCGACATGACCGGCACCTGCGCACCACCCATTCGGGCGTCGCATGCCGCCGATGTCATGGAGAGTATGTGGCGTATCGGCGTGTCGCCGAACAGACGGATACCCTGCTCGCGAATCACCTTGCCGAGTCCATGGCCGTAGTCCCCGCGCAGGGCCAGACGTGCGGCGTCGCGGTTCATCCAGCCGGCCTCAAGGATAAAGCGTATCTTCTCGAGCGGCGTGTTCATCGCGAAGTCATATACGGTGGCCTCGTCGAGCGTAACGTCCTCCGTCTCGCCACCGCTGTCGCAGCCACCGGTCTTCTCAAGAAGCGTCTCTCCATCCTTTGCCAGATAGATGAAGTTGGTGTGCGAGCCGGAAATCACGGCGCGGGCCGTGTGTCCCCCACCCTCCACGTCGACCTCGATATGCAGGTTCGACGGAGCGTTCTTGCAGTGGCTTATGCGTATGCGGTCCTCTGCGATAAATCTCTTACCCTGCTCAAGAGCGTCGGGACTGACATCGCGTAGTACCTCCAGTCCATACTCCGACTTGCCGACAATCGCTCCGAGAGCCACGGCGATAGGTAGGCCGATCATGCCGGTGCCGGGGATTCCTACACCCATAGCGTTCTTGATTATATTGCCGCTGAGCGACAGCGATATTTTCTCCGGGCGGCAGCCTAAAAGTTCGGTGGCCTTTGCCACACATAGCGCCACAGCCACCGGCTCTGTGCAGCCAATAGCCGGAACGACCTCGCGGTGTATCAGTCGGATTATCCTGTCAATCTGTGTCTCGTTCATGATTACTGATTTTTAGGTTAAGTTAATGGACGCTGCCATACTCAGATGGGCAACTGACCCTTGCGGCTCTGCTCGATGCGCTTGTTGCGCCAGCATTTGCGGCATACGGCTATATAGCGCTCGTTACCGCCGATCTCAACGACCTCTCCCTCGGTGATGATCTCACCCTTGGAGTTGACTCGCGCGTTGACAATCGTCTTGCGGCCGCACGAGCATGTCGACTTTATCTCATCGATAGTGTCGGCGACCTCAAGAAGCCGCTTCGAGCCCTCGAACAGATGCGTCCGGAAGTCCGTGCGGAGTCCGTAGCACACCACATTGATGGCGAAATCGTCGACAGCCTTGGCGAGCTGATCGACCTGGGCGGCCGAGAGGAACTGTGCCTCGTCGACCAGAATCCAGTCGGGATGTGAGCCGTCATCGTAGCGGAGTTCCGACAGCATGTCGTAGAGATTAGACTCGGGGTATATCCACGAGCACTCGCGTTCGATGCCGATGCGAGAGCGTATCACGTTTCTCCTGTCGCGCGTGTCGACAACCGGCTTGAAACAGCGGTAGGCCATGCCCCGCTCCTCGAAATTATATGCTGTAGTGAGCAGAAGGGCCGTCTTGGCAGAACCCATCGTGCCGTATCTGAAGTATAGTTTTCCTATTCTGTCCATTGGTTCATGTGCCGCGAAATGACTTGTTCGGATATGTCGCGCCATATTGAAAAACTCATGGCAGGACTTTAATTTCGCAACTTATCTGCGAATATAGGAATTTTTTACGGCTTATTCAAACTTTTTAGCACCCAAGATTGTTGATAAGTCGTGTAATTGACTGACAGGAAGTAATATTGAGAGTAAAATTTTAACATTACCGGACCTTAGGCCCTCAACGTCATATATCAGCAACAAACCAGAAGGAGGAATGACCATGAACCAGGCAAATGTAATCTCAGTGAATCCGGGAGTAAAGACTCTTGGCGAGCTTCACGTTTCCGACCATAAGATAGCCCGTATCAGCCGCACTCTGGCGGCTCCGCGTCACATTGCCAATCCCCTTCGCGCCGTGACCAATGCTCTGCTTGGCATCAATTCCCGCGTCAATGCCCGTTTCTCGGGCAAAATGCTGCTGATCCGCATGATAGGGGGCGCGCTGCTTCTCTTCATGGGTCTGCCGGCCCTTGCAGCCACTGGGTTTGACCTCACGGCCACAGATACCGAGGCGCTCATCGAATGCGGTGCCGGACTGCTTCTGATCTTAGGTCTTTTCTGCCGCATGTCGTCGGCTGCCGCCGCCGGCTGGTTCGGCTATTCGTTCTACATGTCGCTTATGGCAGGATTACCCGACGTAGGGTATGCCGCCCTGTCGGCGGTAATGCTGATATTTGTCGTGCTCGGTCCGGGCCGCTTCTGCATCGACCAGTTCATTCGTCGCGGCGTATATGCTTTCGGCCGCCTGAGGCGCAGCCGCAACCGGCGCCAGCATGGACTCGACTACCGCGCATATGCCATGATGGACCGCCGCGTGGGTTGACCGGGCATCATTTGTTCCCGGCTGCATATGTTTTGCAATAGGCGCTTATTGCGCAGTTGAGGCAGTCGGGCCTCCGGGCCTTGCACACATAGCGGCCGTGCAGTATGAGCCAATGGTGCGCGGTCGACACAAGTTCCTCCGGAATATATTTCATCAGTGTCTTCTCCGTGACGAGCGGATTGGGAGAATTGTCGGTGAGCCCTATGCGGTTGCTCACCCTGAATACGTGTGTGTCGACGGCCATAGCGGCCTTGTTCCACACGACGGCCAGCATCACGTTGGCCGTCTTGCGTCCCACCCCCGGCAGTTTCATCAGGTTGTCGATGTCCTGCGGCATCTCGCCGCCGAACTCGTCGACCAGCACCTGCGCCGCCTTGATCAGCGAGCGCGTCTTGTTGTTGGGGAAGGTCACCGACTTTATGAAGCCGTAGACCTCCTCCTCGCTCGCGGCCGCAAGGTCCTCGGGTTGCGGAAAGCGCTCAAAGAGCGCCGGCGTCACCATGTTGATGCGCTTGTCCGTGCATTGCGCCGACAGTATCACGGCCAGCAGCAGATGAAACGGAGTGTCATAGTGCAGCTCCGTCTTGGGCTCGGGCATGATTTCCTTGAAAATGGAAATCATGCCCTCGTATCTTTGTTTCTTAGTCACTTCGCGGACTTATATTATCAGTTTGCAGCCTCGAACTCGCGCAGGAACCGAACATCATTCTCCGAGAACATGCGCAGGTCCTTTACCTTATACTTCAGGTTGGTTATACGCTCGATACCCATGCCGAACGCATATCCGCTGTAGACCTTGGAGTCTATGCCGCAAGCCTCAAGCACGTTGGGGTCGACCATCCCGCAGCCGAGTATCTCGACCCAGCCCGTTCCCTTGCAGAACGCGCAGCCCTTTCCGCCGCAGATGTCGCAGCTGATGTCCATCTCGGCCGACGGCTCGGTGAACGGGAAGTATGAGGGACGCAGGCGTATCTTCGTCTCGGGTCCGAACATCTGCTGCGCGAAACCCAGAAGCACCTGCTTCAGGTCGGCAAACGACACGTTCCTGTCGATATAAAGGCCCTCTACCTGATGGAAGAAGCAGTGTGCGCGGGCCGATATCGCCTCATTGCGGTAGACTCGGCCGGGGCATACTATTCGGATCGGGGGCTGCGTGTGCTCCATGACGCGGGTCTGCACCGACGAGGTGTGCGTGCGGAGCAGTATCTCGGCCGGATTGCGCGAGATGAAGAAGGTGTCCTGCATGTCGCGCGCCGGATGGTCAGGCGGGAAGTTGAGGCTCTCGAACACATGCCAGTCGTCCTCTATCTCGGGTCCCTCGGCAATGGTGAAGCCCATGCTCGCGAATATGCGGAGCATCTCGTTCTTCACTATCGACAGCGGATGGCGCGTGCCGAGCCCGCAGGGCGAAGCCGTGCGCGTCAGGTCGATCTCGCCCAGCGACGGGTCCTCGGCGACAGCGAAAGCCTCCTTAAGCCCATTGATCTTCTCGGTGGCGAATGTCTTCAGTTCGTTGATCTTCTGTCCGACCTCGCGCTTGAGCTCGGCGGGGACATTGCGGAAATCAGCCATGAGCGCCGATACCGCGCCCTTCTTGCTCAGGTATTTTATGCGGAGCTGCTCCACCTCCTCCTGATTCGAGGCGACGGCGGCCGAAATCTCCTCTCTAAGCCTATTTATCTTGTCAAGCATAGTCTCTTGTGATTTTTTCTTTGCAAAATTAATAAATTATCTGCAATATGTTGTTATATTATCGTTATTAGTACAACATTTTATATAAAACACTATAGATTATGGAGACAAACGACAAATGTGCATGCGCCGACAAGGGGCGACTCAAGATACTGTGCACCTGGGTTCCCGCGCTGCTTCTCGCCGTCGGCCTGATGCTGCTCGGCATCTTCATCAGCAACGGTTTCGGACGCATCTCCGCAAACTCGCGGGTAGTGACCGTGCGTGGCCTGAGCGAGCGTGAGGTCGAGGCCAACAAGGTGACCTGGCCTATCGTCAGCAAGCATGTGGGCAATGACCTCTCCCAGCTATACAGCGAGGTGGAGACAACCAACAATGCCGTGATCAACTTCCTGAAGTCAAACGGCATCAGCGACAAGGAATTCTCTGTCAACGCCCCGAAGGTGCAGGACATGCAGGCCGACAATTACGGTGGCCAACCCGCGCCCTACCGCTATAACGTGACATCGGTAGTTGTGGTGACGAGCTCGCAGGTCACCAAGGTCAATGAGCTTATGGCCAAGCAGTCCGAGCTCATGGCCAAGGGCATCGCCATCGTGGCGGGAGACTACAACTACCAGACACTCTATGAGTTCACCGAGCTCAACAAGATCAAGCCCGACATGGTGGCCGACGCCACCAAGAACGCCCGCAAGGCGGCCGACAAGTTCGCGCAGGACTCCCAGAGCCACCTCGGCAAGATCAAGTCGGCCTCGCAGGGCCAGTTCTCGATCGAGGACCGCGACCAGTACACACCCTACATCAAGCGCGTACGTGTCGTATCGACTATCGAGTATTATCTCAAGGACTAATGACTGATTACTGACTTAGAACAAGGCACGCGCGTAAAACCGCGTGCCTCTTTTTTCACTTTCCACAATGAAGGAGACATTGAATTTTCTCGGCAGACTCGCCCGCAACAACAACCGCGAGTGGTTCAACGCACATAAGGATGAATACCTTGACGCGAAGGCCAAGACCGATGAGCTTGCCGCGCGGCTTGTCGCGGCGGTGACGGCCTTTGAGCCGGAGGCCCGCTACCTCACTCCGGCCGACTGCACCTACCGTATCTACCGCGACACACGCTTCTCGGCCGACAAGACACCCTACAAGACACATATCGGCATCTTCATCAACCCGCCCTACGGCAAGAAGTCGAACCGCATGGGCTATTATCTCCATATAGAGCCGTCGAACTGCTTTATCGCCGCAGGCACCGTCTGCCTCCCGTCAAAGACAATATCGGCGATCCGCAAGTCGATTTTCGAGAATGTCAACGAGTATCTTGAGATAATAGAGAACCCCGGATTCAAGGCGATATTTCCTGAGATCGGCGAGAACCTGCTCAAGACGGCGCCGAAAGGCATACCGCGCGACTGGGAGCATATCGACCTCGTCAGGCCCCGCGACTATGTGGCCTCCTGCCCGCTTGCCGACTCGCGGCTGTCGGCCCCCGGACTTGTGGAGGAGGTCGCCGAGATGTTCTCGCTGGCAAAACCATTCAACGATTTCATCAACTACGCCATCGACAACCCCAACGCCGACTGATGGGAAATCAGGATGACACCGGAATTGGACATTTGTGCCGTTTTGTGTCTGTTTTGGTAATTTTTGACCTGATTATGGCCTGAAATGCGATTTTTTTTGTAATTTCGCATCTGAATGGACAATTCACGGTTCAGGGTAATTGTCCGGATTCATTCTCGGAGGCTTGTAGTTATGGTAAAAAAGACACGCGACAGATTCATTGAGGTGGCCCGCTCCCTTTTCGCAAGAAAGGGCGTGGAGAACACCACCATGAACGATATCGCGGCCGCGTCAGACAAGGGACGCCGAACCATCTACACCTATTTCAAGAGCAAGCGGGAGATCTTCAACGCCGTGATCGAGAGCGAGAGCGACGACCTTCTCTCCAACCTCAACTCCATCGTGACCAAGCCGATATCACCTGAGCAGAAACTGCGCGAGTATGTCGCTACCCGAATGGAGACAATGCGCGAGATCGTGTCGCGCAACGGCTCGCTCCGCGCCGGATTCTTCCGCGATGTCCGCAAGGTTGACCGCGCCCGCTCCGTCATCTCGCGCAAGGAGATCAAGATGCTCATGCGCATCCTGCACGAGGGGGTCGTGCTCGGGGTGTTCGACATTCCCAACATCAAGGAGTGGGCGATCATCATCACAAACTCAATCAACGGCTTCGACGTGCCCTACATCCGCAATAACCTCACCGAATACGGCATTGACAAATCGGACATGGCTCGCATGATCGCAGACCTGATACTCAACGGAATCCGCATGCGCGAGCAATAGCGTGAACCTCCACAACTGGAAAACAGAACAACAAAACATATATTACAGACATGAAAATGCTTGAAGGAAAAGTGGCTGTCATCACCGGTGCAGCCCGTGGCATAGGAAAGGAAATAGCGCTTAAATTCGCTTCAGAGGGCGCCGACATCGCGTTTACCGACCTCGTGATTGACGAGAACGGCAAAAAGACCGAGGAGGAGATAGCAGCCCTCGGCGTCAAGTGCAAGGGCTATGCCTCGAATGCCGCCGACTTCGCCGCAACCGAGGAGACAGTCAAGCAGATCAAGGATGACTTCGGACGCATCGACATCCTCGTCAACAACGCCGGAATCACCAAGGACGGCCTTATGCTCCGCATGACCGAGCAGCAGTGGGACGCCGTGATCGCAGTCAACCTCAAGTCCGCGTTCAATTATATCCACGCCGTTCTGCCGATCATGATGCGTCAGAAGTCAGGCTCTATCATCAACATGGCTTCGGTAGTCGGCGTACACGGCAACGCAGGCCAGGCCAACTACGCTGCCTCTAAGGCCGGACTCATCGCCCTGGCCAAGAGCATCGCCCAGGAGGTAGGCTCACGCGGCATCCGCGCCAACGCGATCGCCCCGGGATTCATCGAGACAGCCATGACGGCCGCCCTTCCCGACGAGATCCGCGCCGAGTGGTGCCAGAAGATTCCTCTGCGCCGCGGCGGCAAGGTCGAGGACATCGCCAACGTTGCGACTTTCCTCGCCTCGGACATGTCGAGCTATGTCACCGGCCAGGTTATCCAGGTCGACGGCGGCATGAACATGTAATAACACATAAGCAGAGGCTACGGAGTCGACTCTACGCCCCGAACACATGCATGGCATGAAGAAATATGCGCTGATAATGGCCGGCGGCGAGGGTCGCCGTGCCGGAGGAGAAATGCCCAAGCAGTTTGTCAAACTGCTTGGGATTCCTATGTTATGGTGGTCGGTGATGGCCTTCCACCGCGAGGACCCGGAGACCGAGATCTCGGTGGTGATGCACCCCGGATTTTTCGACGACTATGACCTGATGCTGTCCGGGCTGCCTCGCGAGGTCCGCGGCATACCCGTCAGGCTGGTGGCCGGAGGCCGCTCGCGTGGCGAGTCTGTGGCCAACGGACTGATGGCGCTGCCCGACACCCGCGACGCCCTGGTGGCAGTCCACGATGCCGCCCGACCTCTTGTCACCACCGATATGATAGCGCGTGGCTGGGAATGTGCCGCGCTCAACGGCGCCGCCGTACCGGCATGCCCTGTCACAGACTCCCTCCGCGAACTGACAGAAGGCGGCTCGACGGCTGTCGACCGCAGCCGGTTTGTCTCGGTGCAGACCCCGCAGGTCTTCCGCGCCGACATCCTCAAGAGCGCATACCGGCTCGAGGAGCGTCCGGAGTTCACTGACGATGCCTCGCGCGTCGAGGCCGACGGCGGCAGTATAACCCTCTACGACGGCATACCCGCCAACCTCAAGGTCACCAACCCCGCCGACTTCGCGATAGCAGAGACACTACTCAAACCCTAAACCATTGTCCTTCCCCGATACTGACATAAAGTTTCTGAAAGGTGTCGGCGACAAGCGTGCAAAGCTTCTCGCCGACGAGCTTGAGATTCGCACATTCCGCGATATGCTCTACTATTTCCCTTTCCGTCACATAGACCGCACCCGGTTCTACAGCATCTCCGAGTTCACCGGAGAGATGCCGCTGGTGCAGGTCCGGGGGAAGTTCATCAGTTTCGACATCGAGGGCGAGGGGGCGCGCAAGCGTCTCGTCGGCCTCTTCTCCGACGGTCGTCGGCTGATGCAGTGCGTCTGGTTCAGCCGCGTCAACGCCCTGAAGGATGCCTACAAGACCGGTGTCGAGTATGTGCTGTTCGGCAAGCCGTCACAATACCGTGGCGACTGGAACATGGCGCACCCCGAGGTGTCGCAGTATAACCCGGCAGACCCGCCCAAGGGTTTTCAGGGAGTCTACAACATCACCGAGAAGATGCGCAAGGGTGGCTATTCCCCGAAATTTCTGTCGAATCTCGCCCGCAACCTCATCGAGCATCCCCGCTTCGGCACATTCCCTGAGACCCTGCCGCAAGAAGTCGTGGAGGCATACAGGCTGATGCCGCTGCGCGACGCATTGCGCAACCTGCACTTTCCGGAGAGTCCGGCCCTGCTGCAGAAGGCACGCGAGCGCATGAAGTTCGAGGAACTATTCTATCTGCAGCTGCACATATTGCGTTTCGCCCGTGCCCGCAGCCGTAAGATTCGCGGCCTGGTTTTCCAGAGAATCGGCGAGCGGTTCAACGGATTCTACAGAGACTGCCTTCCCTTCGAGCTGACCGGCGCACAGAAACGCGTGCTGCGCGAGATACGCGCCGACATGCGCACCGGACGCCAGATGAACCGCCTGCTGCAGGGCGACGTCGGCTCAGGCAAGACCATGGTGGCCTTCATGTCAATGCTGATGGCTGTCGACAACGGCTTCCAGGGGGCGCTGATGGTGCCTACCGAGATCCTGGCGACACAGCATTACGAGACACTCCGCACATGGGGAGACCGGATAGGCGTCAACGTGCGTCTGCTCACCGGAAGCACGCGCGCCTCCGAGCGGCGCGAGATTCACGAAGGACTGCTCGACGGCTCCATCCATATAATCGTCGGCACACACGCTCTGATCGAGGAAACTGTGCAGTTCCGCAGCCTCGGGCTGGTCGTGATCGACGAGCAGCACCGCTTCGGCGTGGCCCAGCGGGCCCGCATGTGGGCCAAGAGCGAGACACCCCCGCATGTGCTCGTCATGACCGCCACCCCTATCCCCCGCACTCTGGCCATGACCGTCTACGGCGACCTCGACGTGTCTGTCATCGACGAGCTCCCGCCGGGCCGCAAGCCGGTAGAGACCCTGCTCCGCTATGACGACAACCGCATGGAGGTCAACAGACTGCTCGGCCGCGAGCTCGCGGCCGGAAGGCAGGCATATATCGTATATCCCCTCATCTCGGAGAATCCCAAGCTCGAGCTCAAGAGCGTCGAGAGCGGATATGAGCGCATATGCGGCATATTCCCGCAATACAAGGTCTGCTGCGTGCATGGGCGCATGAAACCGGATGTCAAGGATGCCCAGATGCAGAAGTTCATCTCGGGCGAGGCCCGCATCCTGGTGGCCACCACCGTGATCGAGGTGGGCGTCAACGTACCCAACGCATCTGTGATGCTCATAGAGAACGCCGAGCGGTTCGGACTCTCGCAACTGCACCAGCTCAGGGGGCGCGTGGGCCGCGGCTCAGACCGCAGTTACTGCGTGCTCGTGACCAAGCAGCAGATCGGCTCCGACACACGTAAGCGGCTCAACATCATGACCGAGACCACCGACGGCTTCCTGATCTCGGAAGCCGACATGAAGCTCCGCGGACCCGGCGACATGGAGGGTACCCAGCAGAGCGGACTCGCCTTCGCCCTCAACATAGCCAACCTCGCCACCGACGGCCAGATACTCAACTATGCCCGCCGGTGTGCACTACAGATACTCAACGCCCACCCCGAACTCGTGGAGACTCCGGGCGACGACGGTGACCGTGCTGAGGGGAAACTCCATATTTCCGCCGTTTCGGTCGATACATTACGTGCCGAATTGCGTTATAGATTCATGAAGAAGATAGACTGGTCACAAATTTCGTAACACAAATGAGAGAAAAGGAATTCCTGCCCCTTGTCAGGGAGCGGATGGGCATCGAGGCACTGAATCCGATGCAGCAAAAGATGATGCAGACCGCAGGTGAGGCCCGCGACATCATGCTGCTCTCGCCCACCGGCTCCGGCAAGACCCTGGCCTTCATACTGCCGATGCTCAAGATGCTCAGGCCAAGCACGGGACGTGTGCAGGCCGTCGTGATAGCCCCCTCGCGCGAGCTGGTGCTCCAGATCGCCGGCATACTGCGCAATATCGCTGCCGGCTTCAAGACCACACCCCTCTATGGGGGACACAAGGTCGAGGACGAGGTGAACTCGCTTCAGGCCGGCACAGACATCATCGTGGCCACTCCCGGCCGTCTGCTCGACCATATCAACCGCCGCAACGTCGATGTGCTGCCGACCAGGATACTCGTGCTCGACGAGTTCGACAAGTCGCTCGAGCTCGGGTTCGAGAAGGAGATGAAGAAGATCGTGGGCAGACTCAAGAACGTGAGCCGCAACATACTGACCTCGGCGACCCGCGCCGCGACGCTGCCGGACTTCCTGCAACTCACTGACCCGCTGACCCTCGACTTCCTCGGGGGCAACACCGACCTGCGCCGGCGCACCCGCGTGCACCGCGTGGACTCCGACAGCAACGACAAGCTCGAGTCGCTGCGCGTGCTGCTCGAGAACCTTGCCGCCGAGACCGGCGGCTATGAGCGCAGCATCGTGTTCGTCAACCACCGCGAAAGCGCTGAGCGGACCGCCCGCTGGCTGCGCTCCAAGGGGATACCCGCCGCCCTGTACCACGGCGCGCTCGACCAGCGCGACCGCGAGACGGCCGTCACGCTGTTCAACAACGGATCGCGCCCCGTGCTGGTCGCAACCGACCTTGCCTCTCGCGGCCTCGACATAGAGGGAGTCCGTAACGTCATCCACTATCACCAGCCGCTGACTCCCGAGACATACACCCACCGCAACGGCCGCACCGCGCGCGTCGACGCCGAGGGGGACATATATGTACTGGCAGGCCCGGACGAGGACATCAAGGAATATATAGAGTTCGACACCACGCGCTATCTCGACCCGGAGAAGAGGGCGCCTGAGACTGTCCCGCTCGAGACAATATACTTCTCTGCCGGACGGCGCGAGAAACTCTCGAAGGGCGACATAGTCGGCTTTCTCGTGAAGGAATGTGGACTCGACGCCGCTGACATAGGCCGCATCGACGTCTATGACCACTACGCCCTTGCTGCCGTCAGCGCCGCCAAGGCAACAGCAGCCCTGGAGCGCGCCAAAGGAAAGAGAATCAAGGGAGAGAAACGCATTATCTCCATCATTGACTGACCGCACCATCGGCACTGACAGTTCAGACAGACGCCCCTCGGAGCAGTTTCGGCGCGGCTTCATGCCGCTTTCAGTAAAAAATATTGGTCAATCAGTAAAATTTTAGTAATTTTGCAGAATAATTTCGAGCGAGTTTCTCTCCGTCAGGGAGTCGGAAACGCCTCGGAAGAGAGATATAGCCCTACCCGCAATACATATGAAAGACACCCAGAGTAATAATCTGTACGCTGAAAATGAGTAAATTCTAACAGTAAAAAGGTAATCATACATAATATAAACAACTATGAGCAAGACAAAAAAATTTCTGACATGCGACGGCAACCAGGCCGCGGCGCATATCAGCTATATGTTTAGCGAAGTAGCTGCCATCTATCCCATCACACCGTCGTCGACGATGGCGGAGTATGTTGATGACTGGGCGGCTGCCGGACGCAAGAACATGTTCGGCGAGACTGTGCTGGTACAGGAGATGCAGAGCGAGGCAGGTGCCGCAGGTGCCGTTCACGGCTCCCTTCAGGCCGGCGCGCTGACATCGACCTATACGGCATCACAGGGCCTTCTGCTGATGATCCCCAACATGTACAAGATCGCCGGCGAGCTGCTCCCCTGCGTGTTCAACGTATCGGCACGCACCCTTGCGTCGCACGCGCTCAGCATCTTCGGCGACCATCAGGATGTGATGGCCTGCCGCCAGACCGGTTTCGCGATGTTCTGCTCAGGCTCTGTCCAGGAGGTAATGGATCTTTCGGCCGTTCCTCATCTTGCCACCATCAAGAGCCGTGTGCCCTTCATCAATTTCTTCGACGGCTTCCGCACATCGCATGAGATCCAGAAGATCGAGGCCATGAGCGAGGAGGACCTCTTCCCTCTGATCGACCAGAAGGCACTGGCCGAGTTCCGCGCCCGCGCGCTCAACCCCGCCAAGCCTGTGGCTCGCGGCATGGCCGAGAACCCCGACGTGTTCTTCCAGCACCGCGAGGCAAGCAACGCATATTATAACGCAGTCCCCGAGATTGTCGAGGAGTATATCAAGGAGATGAACCGCATCACAGGCCGCAACTACGGTCTGTTCGACTACTACGGCGACCCCGAGGCCGACCGAGTCATCATAGCCATGGGCTCCGTCACGGAGGCCATCAAGGAGACCATCGACTATCTCCGCGAGAAGGGAGAGAAAGTCGGTCTGGTAAGCGTACACCTCTACCGCCCGTTCTCGGCTCGCCATTTCCTCGCCGCCGTTCCGGCATCTGCCAAGAAGATCGCCGTGCTCGACCGCACCAAGGAGCCGGGCGCTACCGGTGAGCCCCTCTATCTCGACGTCAAGGACTGCTTCTACGGCAAGGAGAACGCCCCGCTTATCGTGGGCGGCCGCTACGGACTCAGCTCCAAGGACACCACTCCGGCCCAGATGCTCGAGGTATTCGAGAACCTGAAGGCCGACGAGCCCCGCAACCAGTTCACTGTCGGCATCGTCGACGACCTCACCGGCCACTCGCTCCCCGTCGGCCCTGAAATCAACGTGGGCGGCAAGGGAATGTTCCAGGCCAAGTTCTACGGCCTCGGCGCAGACGGCACCGTGGGCGCCAACAAGAACTCCGTGAAGATCATCGGCGACAACACTGACAAGTACTGCCAGGCCTATTTCGCATATGACTCGAAGAAGTCGGGTGGCTTCACCTGCTCTCACCTCCGTTTCGGCGACGAGCCCATCCGCTCGACATATCTCGTGAACACGCCCAACTTCGTGGCATGCCACGTACAGGCTTACCTGCATATGTACGACGTGACCCGCGGCCTCCAGCCCAACGGCACGTTCCTGCTCAACACCATCTGGGAGGGCGACGAGCTCGCCGAAAACCTCCCCAACAAGGTTAAGCGATATTTCGCGAAGAACAACATCACCGTCTACTATATCAACGCGAGCAAGATAGCACAGGAGATCGGTCTGGGCAACCGCACCAACACCATTCTCCAGAGCGCGTTCTTCCGCATCACGGAGGTTATTCCCGTTGACCTTGCCATCGAGCAGATGAAGAAGTTCATCGTGAAGTCTTACGGCAAGAAGGGCGAGAACATCGTCAACATGAACAACCAGGCCGTAGACCGCGGCGGCGAGTACCACAAACTCGAGGTAAAGGCCGAGTGGGCTGACCTCGCCGATGACGCGCCCAAGGCCACACCGGCTCCCGAGTTCATCGAGACCGTTGTACGCCCAATCAACGCACAGGATGGCGACCTTCTGCCCGTGAGCGCGTTCAAGGAGAACGCCGACGGCACATGGCAGCAGGGCACAGCCGCCTACGAGAAGCGCGGCGTGGCCGCTTTCGTTCCCGAGTGGAACCAGGCCAACTGTATCCAGTGCAACAAATGCTCGTATGTCTGCCCCCACGCAGCCATCCGTCCGTTCGTGCTGACTCCCGAGGAGGCTGCCGCCGCACCCTTCGGCGACGACCACTCGAAGCCGGCTCTCGGCAAGACAATGGCCGGTATGCGTTTCGTTCAGCAGGTTGACGTGCTCGACTGTCTCGGCTGCGGCAACTGCGTCGATGTCTGCCCGGGCATGAAGGGCGAGAAGGCCCTCAAGATGATGCCTCTCGAGACACAGCTCGACCAGGACAAGAACTGGGAGTGGCTCGTGAAGAATGTAAAGAACAAGGCAAATCTCGTAGACGTATCGCTCAACGTGAAGAACAGCCAGTTCGCACAGCCTCTCTTCGAGTTCTCGGGCGCCTGCTCGGGTTGCGGCGAGACTCCCTACCTGAAGCTCATCACCCAGCTCTACGGCTCGCGCGAGGTTGTGGCCAACGCCACCGGCTGTAGCTCGATCTACTCGGGCTCTGTACCCTCTACCCCCTATACCACAGACGAGAACGGCCACGGTCCGGCATGGGCCAACTCGCTGTTCGAGGACTTCTGCGAGTATGGTCTCGGCATGCGCATAGCATACGAGAAGCTCCGCGACCGTGTTAAGGAGTCGGCACAGAGCATCGCAGCCAACGCAGAGGCTCCGCAGGCTATCCGCGACGCCGCACAGGCATGGCTCGACGCCCGCAACGACGCCAAGGAGTCATACATCAAGGGCAACGCTCTCGTAGAGGCTTGCCGTCCCGGTGCCGAGAAGGGCTGCGAGGACTGCAAGAACATCGTCAATCTGTCGGCTTACCTCACCAAGCGCAGCCAGTGGATTATCGGCGGTGACGGCGCAAGCTATGACATCGGTTTCGGCGGTCTCGACCATGTGATCGCCTCAGGCAAGGATGTCAACATCCTCGTGCTCGACACCGAGGTTTACTCGAACACCGGTGGCCAGTCGTCGAAGTCGACTCCTATCGGCGCCATCGCGAAGTTTGCCGCTGCCGGCAAGCGTATCCGCAAGAAGGACCTCGGCCTCATAGCCACTACCTACGGCTATGTATACGTCGCACAGATCGCCATGGGTGCTGACAACGCACAGACGCTCAAGGCAATCCGCGAGGCAGAGGCCTATGACGGACCTTCACTCGTGATAGCATACGCTCCCTGTATCAACCATGGTATCAAGAAGGGCATGGGCCACAGCCAGGAGGAGGAGAAGCAGGCCGTTGAATGCGGTTACTGGCAACTCTGGCGCTACAACCCCGAGCTCGAGGCTAAGGGAGAGAATCCCTTCTCGCTCGACTCGAAGGAGCCTGACTGGAGCAAGTTCGACGACTTCCTGAAAGGAGAGGTTCGTTTCGCGTCGCTCTACAAGATGTTCCCGAAGGATGCCGACGAGCTCTTCAAGGCAGCCCGCGAGAACGCCCAGTGGCGCTACAACAACTACAAGCGCCTCGCAGCGCAGAACTGGGGCACCGATCCCGAGCTGACGCCCGAGGAGATCGCCCTCCGCAAGAACGACTAATCAGTCTGCGCAAGAAAGACAAATTAAAAGTTAGAACCTGATATTAAAGGCCGGCCACACCCCAGTGACCGGCCTTTAATATAAATATTGGATCAAACAAAACAGTTCAGATATATTCTAATATGCAGTATTTATTTCCAATAAATTTTGTATCTTTGCAGACCTACATGGCATACAATTGCCATTCACATTTCACCACATGAGCAAACTGATTAAAACCGATGCCGAATACTCCAGATGGATTCAGGAGTTAAAAGAACGCTACCGCCGCAGTCAGATTAAAGCTGCTGCACAAGTGAACTGCGAGATGCTCCGTTTTTACTGGTCGCTCGGTCGTGACATTGTGTCACGTGATGCCGAGAATGTATATGGTACCGGATTCTATCGAAATCTCAGTCAGGATTTGAAGGCGGCCATTCCGGAAGCCGATGGCTTTTCTCGACAGAACCTGCAATATATGAAGAAGATGTATCTTTTTTATAGTGAGACGCCTACAAATTGCCAACAAGTTGTTGGCACATCTGCAGTTATCAATGACTTCAAGAGTAGAGGAATTGCTGCCTCATGTGAAGGATGACACGCCACGTACTGATCCATACAGCATGGAACTTGAATTGCTTTCTGGTCTTGTCGCGGACTATTCCGATGAGCACTTTGCCATCGGCGAGCCGTCATTGATAGGTCACTAAACTTTCAATTATTCGGGAATGCAATTCTTTATCGTGTCAGGATTCAAAACGTCTGGTATCGGAGCAGAAAATAGTGGGGGTCGTTTAAAATATGTTAAAAAACATGGTTTTGATGCATTTTTTCGATGAAAAATTTGGTGGGTAATCAAAAAAGCAGTAATTTTGCATCGTTAAACATCGCGGGATGGAGCAGTGGTAGCTCGTTGGGCTCATAACCCAAAGGTCGCAGGTTCGAGTCCTGCTCCCGCCACCAAGCACGGATCGAGACTTCTCGGTCCGTTTTTTGTTTTTATTAATGGAAATAACTATTTTTGCAACATGAAACTGATAGAAATGAACATTGACCGAATCGCTAATGGAAGTTGTGTATGAGGATAACCACGTGATTGTGGTCAACAAGCGGGCGGGGGAAATCGTGCAGGGAGACAAGACGGGCGACACTCCCCTCTCGGAAATCATCAAGCGGTATCTCAAGGAGAAGTACAACAAGCCGGGCAACGTCTTCTGCGGCGTCGTACACCGCATAGACCGACCCGTGTCGGGACTCGTAATCTTCGCCCGCACGTCGAAGGCACTTGAAAGGCTCAACCGGATGCTCCGGGAGGGAAACATACACAAGACCTACCGAGCGCTCGTAGAGGGCACGCCCGAGCGCGAGGAGGCCACGCTCGAGGAGTGGCTTGTGTCCGACGGCAGAATCAACAAGACATTCGTCTCAGACAGCCACAATCCCGACGCCAAACTCTCGAGACTCCGCTACCGCACAGTCGCTAAAGGGGACCGCTACACTCTGCTTGAGGTCGAGCTGATGACGGGCCGCAAGCATCAGATCCGCGCCATGCTGGCCGGAATCGGCCACCCGATCAAGGGTGACCTGAAATATGGAGCCCGCCGCAGCAACCGCGACGGCGGAATATCCCTCCAGGCCTGCCGCCTCCGGTTCGAGCATCCCGTCAGCCATATTCCCATTGACCTCTCAGCTCCTCCCCTCCCCGACTTCCTGCCCCTTCTCGAATCATGAACACCATATTAACCAATTATCAATACATCATGAAACCCAAATTTATTTATGCCCTATTAGGGCTGTTGATGTCCGTATTCACAGCGATGGCCGACGGCTTCACAATCTATTATGACAATTCCGCCACGATGTGGGAAAGCGTCGGCATCCACTACTGGGGTGGTCCCGAAACCGAATGGCCCGGCGTGGAGATAGACCATGTCGACGGCGACATCTGGGCCTATACATTCCCCACCGAGCCATCAGGCTCATGCCGCTTTCTGTTCAAGCACGCCACAATGACGGGCAAGTCCTATCAGACGGCCGACGCAAGCGCAGCTCCCATAAACGGACACCTCTACAAGGGGGCCGGCGGCGAGAAGGGCAAGATAACCGACCTTGGCGAATACAGCGGCACCCCCGCTCCGACTACCGCCACCGTCATAGCCTCGCCAAGGACCGGGGCACGATTCTCCGACGAGATCACCGTGACGCTGACAGTCAACCCCGCAGTGCCGATCTACTACACAACCGACGGCTCCGTTCCGACCACCGCGTCTTCCGTTTACGCCGCTCCCCTCACGTTCCACGCAACCACCGAGCTGCGCACGCTCACAGTCACCGACGAGGGCGTGGAGAAGACCCAGTCTTTCGTCTATACCAAACGTGAGACTATCGAGGCTGTCGACGGCATCCTCAATACCGATTACTACAGGGTAAACCCCGACGGCAAGGTCGGCTCGAACCGCACCGTGAACACTGTTTTCACTAAACACCCCAACACCAACTACCAGTGTACAGCCGACAACGCGCTCTCAAACTGGACAGAGGACGACCTCATCTGCCAGGGCGTGGCCCGCGACATCGCATCGGCCTTCAAAGGCAAACACGAGTATCCCGTAATTGACTCATATGGCGTATATGCCGCCTATGACGCCGACAACCTGTATCTCGGCATACAGTATGTATATTCCGTATGGGATGCGGGCGGCGACGGGAAATCCGACAACGACCGTCACCGTCCATGGATGATGGATGGCCGCATAATGCTTGCGTTTGACCTTGACCCCAACAAGGAATTTGAAGGCGTGCTCACCAACGGCAACACAATCTGGGACGAAGGTGGCCAGTTCAACGTAATGCGCAACGGCACAGACTGCATATGGCTCGGAAACACCAAGCCCACCGTTGGAGTGCCGGCACTCTTCTTCCCCGATGAGAACGGAACCACAAGCTATGACTCTCCATACTGCGTGACATTCGGCAGCGAGCCCTTCTACGGTGTGGCCAATGGTCTGCTCCCCGACATAACCCACATCTGGGGACAGGCTGACTTCGGCTATGACCCCGAGGAACTGCGCACCAACGACGGGTTCGTGGATCTCATCGACGAGGTGGCTCGCGACAAGCATACCTTCTACGAGTGGAAGTTCCCGCTCTCCAAACTCGGCGTCACCGAACAGTATATCCGTGACAACGGAATAGGCCTGATGGTAATCGACACCTACGGACAGGGAGCGACCGGAAGCACTCCTTACGACCCGACTGTATTTGACAACGCGGCAGTCTCCTACTCCAAGGATCCCTCCACAAGCGCCGAGAAAGAAGACAAGGACATCTTCACATACAAACATGCCCGCATCGGCGGCAAGGTGACCTCTGATGTCTCAGGCCTTCCGGTCGACGAGACAGCCGCTCCTGCGGAATACTATACAATCGACGGCATGCGCGTGGCCGAGCCTTCACACGGACTCTACATCATACGCCGAGGCAGCAAGGTCTCCAAAGTAATCCTCTGATCCATACAGATTCGCAATAAAAAACGGGGTGGCGTCTTCTCCGCGAAGACGCCACCCCTTATTCCAATTTGGCTTACGAGTAATATTCTAACCTATGTGGTTAAATGGCTATCAGTATTTTCACACTGCAAAGTTAGCACATCACCCGCGTCGCCACAATACCTATTTGTAGGTAAAAATCCATTCAGCTTGCTAATACACTGATTTGCAGGACTTATTTACGCGACAGAAATTCACGGACACGGGCCAGTACAGCCGGAACCGTGTAACCGAACTTCTCCTCGAGCACCTTGGCGGGGGCCGACGCGCCGAAGCGCTCCAGACCGACCACCTCATAGTCGCCGTTCATGACGGGCGCGAACACCGTGGGGAGTCCTGACGTAAGGGCGAACTTCCTCGCTCCGGAGGGAATCACGCTCTCGCGGTACTCGCGGTCCTGCGACAGGAAACGGCCCACAGAAGGCAGAGACACCACCTGAGCCTGCACGCCGTCGGCGGCAAGCTCATCGGCCGCATGCAGCAGCAGTGCCACATCGCTGCCGTTGGCAACCAGAACTACATCGGGATTCTCCGCGTGGCGCAGCACGTAGCCACCCCTCACGGCCTCCATGGCCTCCTCGCGACGGTTCTCGCCGGGAAGATCCTCAAGATTCTGTCGAGAGCAGATGATCACGGTCGGAGTCTTGTCATTCTCCATCGCCATCTTGTAGGCGCCCACGGTCTCGGCACCGTCGGCCGGACGGATCACGAGGACAGAGGGAAGGCCCTTCGAGTTCCTCATCTGCTCAAGCAGACGCATCTGTGCCTCATGTTCAATCGGCTCGTGTGTAGGTCCATCCTCGCCGACACGGAAGGAATCGTGCGAGTAAATGAACTTGACAGGGAGTTCCATAAGGGCGGCCATGCGGATGGCAGGCTTCATGTAGTCGCTGAACACGAAGAATGTGCCACATGCGGCGTACATGCCGCCGTGCAGCACGATACCGTTCATGATGCAGGCCATGGTGAGCTCAGCCACGCCGGCCTGCAGGAATCCGCCCGAGAAATTGTCCTTGACAAGTTCGCCGGTCTTCTTGAGGAATCCGTCGGTCTTGTCACTGTTGCAGAGGTCCGCACTCGAAACGATCATGTTGCCGACATGCTCTGCCAGGAAGCCGAGGCAGGCGGCCGACGCCACACGCGTGGGCTGTCCCGGCTTAATCTCGACATCACTCCAGTCGAGTGCGGGAAGCTGCATCGACTCGTACGACCTAAGGAGCTCGGCCTTCTCCGGATTCTCAGCGGCCCAACGGTCGAAACGCTCGCGACGCGCTGCCACGATCTTGCGCAGTTCCGCAGCACGGCGCTCGTAGAGTTCCTTGACCTCGGGGCGGATGACCCATGGATTCTCGGGATCGGCGCCTAAGTTGCGGACGGTTGCCTCGATGTCGGCTCCAGCCTTCGACAGCGGCTGTCCGTGAGTCGAGACAGCACCCTCGAGCGAAGAGCCGTCACTCTTGAGCACGCCCTTTGCCATCACAGTGTTTCCGATGATGAGCGTAGGACGCTCGCGCTCCTCGACAGCTACCTCAAGGGCGGCTGCTATGGCCTCGGCATCCGATCCGTCTACATCAATCACGTTCCAGTTCCATGCCCTGTATTTGGCGGCGACATCCTCGGTGTCGACCGCATCGACCTTAGTCGAGAGCTGAACGTTGTTGGCATCATAGAACATGATGAGGTTGTGCAGACCGAGATGGCCGGCAATGCGGCCCGCGCCCTGCGAGACCTCCTCCTGTATTCCGCCGTCGGAGATGAAGGCATATGTCTTGTGAGCCACCACCTCGCCGAAGCGTGCCGCGAAGAAACGCTCCGCTATCGCGCATCCCACGGCATACACATGTCCCTGTCCCAGCGGACCCGACGAGTTCTCGATGCCATGGTCTACGTCGAGCTCGGGGTGACCCGGAGTGACGCTGCCCCACTGGCGGAAGTTCCGGAGGTCTTCCATAGAATACTTGCCGGCAAGTGTCAGAACGCTGTAGAGCATCGGCGACATGTGGCCCGGGTCGAGGAAGAACCTGTCGCGGGCGAACCAGCGGGGATCTTCCGGATCATAGACCAGGAAACTCGAATAGAGCACATTGATGAAATCAGCCGCGCCCATGGCGCCGCCGGGATGTCCTGAATTGGACCTCTCCACCATTTCGGTGATCAGCACGCGCAGATTGTCGGCGGCCGAATTCATTGTCTTGATATCCATGAGTAATATGTAAGGTTAGATTATACTATATAAGTATGGGGCGCACCGCCTTGAGTGCGCCCCTGTATGTCACGCGTCAGAGCGCGTCGGGAATCTTCTGCTCCTCTTCCTCGTCGACAGGAATGTCCTTGTTGACATTGCGGCTTCCGGCCACAGCGTAGAAGAGCAGGTAGGCCAGCATCGCAACGACAAGCCAGTATGACGTCATGTAGCCGGCGGAGTCGGCGATAGCGTTCTGGATCAGCGGCATCACTCCGCCGCCGACCACCATCATCATGAAGATGCCGGACGCCTGGGCGGTGTACTTGCCGAGACCCTCGACGGCAAGGTTGAATATCGAGCCCCACATGATTGAGGTGCAGAGGCCGCAAAGCACCAGGAATAGAGCCGAGATGGGGACCTGGGCCATCGTGAAGCCATCCTCGACCGAGTATGCGGGCATCGACACACGCACAGAGGGCGAGAAGAATATTGCGAGGACGATAAGGAGGATAGCGACTGTCGACACGCAGATCATCTGGGCGCGGCTGCTGACCTTGCCCGAGATTGCCGACGATGACAGACGGCCCACCAGCATGAGCAGCCAGTAGATCGAGGCAACGGCACCGGCCACGGCCGTGGCGTTGGTCTCGATGCCCGATACCGACGAATCGCTCAGATAGAAGATGAGCACGCCCGGGATGCCTACCTCAATACCGACATAGAAGAAGATGCCGATCACGCCCAGCACCGTGTGGCGGAAACTCCACGCGCTGTGGGTGTATTTCACCTTGGCCTCGCCCTTATGGTGCAGGTGAGGCTCCGGTATCTTGACGAACGAGATGATGATGAAGGCCAGGACAAAGACTCCCATCGCTATCCAGAGCAGCGGCGACACGTCGGAAATCGAGGTGTCCTTGGTCACCGCGCCGATAAGCATACCGACGAAGAGTGGGGTCAGCGTGCCCGACAGCGAGTTGAGCGAGCCGCCGAGCTGGATAAGCTGGTTGCCCTTGTTGCCGCCGCCCCCCAGCATGTTGAGCATCGGGTTGACCACAGTGTTGAGCATGCAGACGCAGAATCCGCAGATAAACGCACCGAGCAGATAGATCAGAAAGTTGAGCATGACGGGGGTGCCTCCGACCGTGAACGTCGGAACATCACCGCCAACTATTCCCGACAGATACTGGAAGAAGATTCCGATCGCACCGATGGCCATGGCCCAGAGTGCGGTCTTCTTGTAGCCGATGCGTGTAAGCATCGTACCCGCCGGAATACCCATTATCAGGTATGCGAAGAAATTCATGAAGTTGCCCACCATGCCCGACCAGTCGTAATGGTTTTTCCAGATCGTGCCGAGGGGCGCTGCAAGGTTGGTTACGAAAGAAATCATGGCAAACAGGAAGAACATGGCCACTATGGCCACCACATTTCCCTGTCTGCCGGAAGACGCAATGTTTTTATTATTCATAATTTTGTTGTATTTTAAGGTTTTCAGTCTTAATTTGGCTCCTCATTGCGATGTCATGAATGTCAGTATTGCCGGGGTCCGAAAATCATGGTGCCGACACGCACCAGATTCGAGCCCTCCTCCACGGCAATTCTCCAGTCTCCGCTCATTCCCATCGATATATGCTCGAAACCGCGAAGTCCGAGCGACTCGTCATCGGCAATGGCGCGGAACAGGGAGTGAATCTCCGCGAAGTCGCGGCGCACGCGGTCAGTATCGTCTGTGTTGGATGCCATCCCCATTACGCCGCATATGTGCGTGGCTCGCAGCGACTCGAAACGCCGCTCACGGAAATAGACGAGCAATTCCTCGGGGAGGAAGCCGAACTTGGTTTCCTCGCGGGCTACATGCACCTGCATCAGCACACGGCTCACAACCCCGGCACGCTCCGACTCCGAGTCAATCAGCGACAGCAGACGCTCCGAGTCGACACTCTCGATCATGTCGACCTTGCCGACGAGCTGGCGCACCTTGTTTGTCTGGAGATGCCCGATAAAATGCCAGGAGACATCCGCCGGCATAAGCGGTCGCTTCTCGAGAAGTTCCTGCACCCGGCTCTCGCCGAAACGTCTCTGACCGGCGCCATAGGCCTCCATGAGTGCCTCGACGGGATGAAATTTCGACACCGCCACCAGTTCCACGCCGGCCGGCAACTCCTCTTTGAGCCTTATGATCTGTTCGGCTATCATCTCCTGCTGTTTTGAGTGTTATGTCCTATTTGTCGGGATTCAGGTCTGCGCCATATACATCCATGATCATGGTCTCGGCGATAGAGGCAATCTCATAATCGGCCATAGTGCCCTTCATACCCTCCTTGAACTTGTCGACGGCATCCTCGAAGTCGGAGGCCTGCACCAAGATCTGGCTTACTGTCTTCTTCTCCACACCCGAGTTCTCGTCGAGTGTTATGAAATTGACCTTCACAAGGTAAAAGCGGTCGCCCCCCTCGTTGAAGAATATCTCCGATATCTTGGTCTTCTTCTCCGACGATATGGAGTATTCGCCGGAGATGAAGGGCTTCATCTCCTCGATGATGCGGGCCTCGGCCTCGGTAAATGTCAATGCATCCACCAGATAGGGCTCATTGACCTTCTTGACCATGCCGTTCTCCTGCATCTTGTCATATCTCACCTTACATTCAAACCAAAGTGCCATATTATCTTGAACAGTACGTGTATTAGATTAAACGAAATTACTGCGGTCCGCGGGAGATGCTCGTGCCGGAGACATCCACAAAGTCACACGCGAAAGCCAATCCGCACTCCGCGCGCCGGACACACACCACTGCAAAATTAAGAAATTTAAGTGAGAAAAAGAACACTTGACCAATTCTTTTATAAAAAACAGATAATTTAACTCCAAAACCTTTGAGATTTGTAAAAAAAGACTAATTTTGCATTGATGTGGGCGCCTATTTGCCTGAAGGCATAATGACGGAGGCTGGGGAAATACATGTAACTAACCAAATAACAGATATATGGAAGACTTGACAAGCGTTGTCGACTGGTCGCGGCTACAGTTCGCGGTCACGGCGATCTATCATTGGCTTTTCGTGCCGCTGACCATCGGGCTCTCTGTGATAGTGGCGATCATGGAGAGCGCCTACCTGAAGACAAAGTCGGAGAACTGGCTACGCGCCACCAAATTCTGGATGACCCTGCTCGGCATCAACTTTGCCATCGGAGTCGCCACCGGCATCATCTTAGAGTTCGAGTTCGGCACGAACTGGAGCAACTACTCCTGGTTTGTGGGCGACATATTCGGAGCGCCGCTGGCGATCGAGGGTATCGTAGCCTTCTTCATGGAGGCGACATTCGGCGCGGTGATGTTCTTCGGCTGGAAGAAGGTCAGCCCGCGATTCCATCTGGCCTCGACATGGCTCACCGCCATCGGCGCGTCGATATCGGCGCTCTGGATTCTCGTGGCCAACGCCTGGATGCAGTATCCGGTCGGTATGGAGTTCGACCCCGCGCAGATGCGGAACGTGATGGATGACTTCTGGGCACTCTTCTCTGGCATCGCCGTCAACAAGTTCTTCCATGCCGTGTTCAGCGGCTGGGCACTTGCCGGAGTGTTCGTGATCGGCGTGTCGTGCTATATGCTGTGGAAGCGCCGCAACCACGGATTCGCCGTCAACTCAATCAAGGTCGGAGCATGGTTCGGCCTTGCGGGCCTTCTGCTCACCATGTGGACCGGCGACGGCTCGGCCGTGCAGGTCGCACGCCACCAGCCCATGAAACTGGCCGCGATGGAGGGTCTCTACCACGGGCACAAGGGCCAGTCGCTCACCGGTGTGGCGGTGCTCAACCCCGCCAAGGAGTGGAACAATGACGAGGACGAGTACCTGTTTGAAGTATCGATACCTTACGGACTCTCGATTCTGGCCAACCATGACATGGATTCGTTCGTGCCGGGCATCACTGACATAGTCAACGGATTCTCTATCAATGCCGAGGGCGACACAATCAACACCGTAAGTTACGCCGAGCGAATCGAGCGGGGCAAACTGGCACAGAAGGCTCTGGCCGAGTATGACGCCGCCCGCAAGGCCGGCGACAAGGCCGCTATGACCGCCGCCGAGTCAAGTCTTCGCGAGAACTACCCATATTTCGGTTACGCCTACTTCAAGGATGTCAAGGAGGCCATTCCCCCTGTCGGACTGACATTCACCATGTTCCGCGTCATGGTGATTCTCGGCTCCTATTTCCTGCTCTTCTTCGTCGTGACACTTCTGCTTGTATACCGTAAGGACTGGCTCGACCGCAACCGGTGGTTCCAGATGGTGGCCATGCTGTCAGTGCCACTGATGTGGGTGTGCTCGGAGGCCGGATGGGCCGTGGCCGAGGTCGGACGCCAGCCCTGGACAATACAGGACCTGCTGCCGACATGCGCCGCGATCTCCGACATTCCGGTATCGTCGGTAATGACGACGTTCTGGATGTTTGCCGCAGTGTTCACCATTCTGCTCATTGCCGAGGTAAGCATCATGTGCAGATATGTCGAGAAGAAATCAACCGAAGAATTATACACACCTGAAAAAGCATAAAGACATGACACTCGAATATCTTCAGAATTACTGGTGGCTGATCATATCAGTCTTGGGCGGCATCCTGGTGTTCCTGCTCTTTGTGCAGGGTGGCCAGTCAATGATCTTCAGCCTGGGCCGCACGCCCGAGCGCCGCGACATGATTATCGGCGCCATGGGGAGCAAATGGGAACTGACGTTCACGACGCTCGTGACATTCGGCGGGGCGTTCTTCGCCTCGTTCCCGCTCTTTTACTCCACGAGTTTCGGCGGTGCCTACTGGCTCTGGATACTTATACTGTTCAGTTTCGTGCTTCAGGCCGTGAGTTACGAGTACCGTCGCAAGAAGGGCAACGTCTACGGCATGCGCACCTATGACGCGTTCCTCTTCATCAACGGGTGCGTGGGCTGCCTGCTGCTCGGCGTGGCTGTGGCCATGTTCTTCTTCGGCGGTGAGTTTACGGTCAACCGCGACAATATCCTTACGGGATCAGCGCCGGTGATCTCACAGTGGGCACCGACGCACGGTTTCGAGGCTATCTTCTGCTGGCGCAACCTGGTGCTCGGCGTCGCCGTGCTTTTCCTGGCCCGCATGCAGGCCGCGCTCTACATGATGAACAGGCTGGAGTGTGACGCCGACTTCTTCAACCGGCTGAAGACGGCAGCCTTCGTCAACGGCGGCATCTTCGTCGTGGCCTTCCTCGCCTTCCTCGCACTGCTCTTCACAACGACGGGCTATGATGTGGTTTCTGCCGACGGTCAGACCGTCAGCGTGACCGAGGCGCCCTACAAATATTTCCACAACATGACCTCAGACTGGTGGGAACTCGCCACGCTGCTTGTCGGCGTAGTACTGGTGCTCTACGGTCTGTTGCGCTCGGTATTCACCAGGCACTTCACGGCCGGAGTCTGGTTCACGGGATTCGGAACGTTCCTTGCTGTCATCTCTCTCTTCTGGGCTGCAGGTTATGGCGACACCGCCTTCCTCCCCTCGCTGACCGACCCGATGAGCTCGCTGACAATCCGCAACGCCTCCTCGTCGGAGTTCACACTGACCGCCATGAGCTATGCCTCGATATTCATCCCCTTCGTGCTGGCATACATCTGGTATGTATGGAGACAGATGGATAAGAAGGAGAACGCTAAATAAGAACATTACTTGAAAATACCGGAGCCCCGCGATGTCGGGGCTCCTTTCTATGTCATAGACAGAGTATGGAAGTCACAAGGCAAAAGAATATCTACTGGCAGTTGTTCGCGACATTCTTCAAGATCGGTGCTTTCACCTTCGGAGGGGGCTGGGCCATGATCTCGATAATAGAGCGCGAGATTGTCGACAAGCATCACTGGATAGAGCGGGACGACTTTCTCGACCTGCTGGCCGTGGCCCAGTCGCTGCCCGGCATCCTGGCGGTGAACATCGCCACAGCCATCGGCGACAAACTGCGCGGCATGCGCGGCAGCATGTTGGCGAGCGCGGGGACGATTCTACCGTCGTTTCTGATAATCTTAGCAATCGCCATATTCCTGACGCCCGACATGATCAAGAGCAACCGTGTCATATCGTCGATATTCATGGGCATCCGCCCGGCGGTGGTGGCGCTCATCATCGCGCCGGTCATCACCTCGGCGCGTGCCGCTAAACTGACGCTGAAGACCGTCTGGATACCGCTGCTGGTCGCGCTGATGATCTCGCTCGACCTCGGCGCGGCCTCAAGCCCGATACTCTACATCGTGCTCGGCGGCCTCGGCGGCTACCTATTCTGGGCAATAGCGAGGAGAAGGAGGCTTTAGGCTTTAGAATTTAGGTGTTAGATTTTAGGCAGTTAGATTTTAGGTCTGAACATTCTTATATTTCTAATTGCTTAATCTCAAAAATCCGCAATCCAACACCTTAGTCAAAAGACAAACCTCCCATCACCTAACGCCCAACACCTCACCCCTAACACCTATCACCTATCACCTCCATGAACATCTACCTCAAACTCATATGGGCCTATATCAAGATAGGCATCTTCGGATTCGGCGGAGGCTACGCCATGCTCTCGCTTGTCGAGAAGACTGTGGTCGTCGACAACCCCTGGATTTCGGAGCAGATGTTTACCGACATCGTGGCCATCTCGCAGATGACTCCCGGGCCGATCGGCATCAACTCCGCCACATATATCGGGTATGTGGCCCCCGGCAACGTCGACCCGGCATTTGCCACGCCCCTCTGGGGCATCTTAGGCTCAGTGCTCGCGACACTGGCTGTCACGGTGCCGTCGTTCTTCCTGGTGCTCTACAGCTCGCATTTCATACGCCGGCATCACGAGAGCGGCGTGATAAAGGCCATATTCTCCGGACTTCGTCCCGTCGTCGTGGGACTCATAGCCTCGGCAGCGATCATGCTGATGAACGCCGCCAACTTCTGCCCCGACGGTATCGACCGCGAGCTATGGATAAGCATAGCCATCTGCGGGGGCGCCTTCTGTCTGGTATATTTCCAGATACCCTGGAAGTCTAAGAAGATAAAGTTTCATCCCATACTTGTCATAGTGCTCGCCGGACTGACGGGCTACCTATGCTACGGACTCTAAAACGATTATGGAATATAAGGAAGCGATAGAATGGCTGTTCGCCCAGTTGCCGATGTTCTCGCGCGTGGGTGCGGCCGCCTACAAACCGGGGCTGGAGCGCAGCGAGGCGCTGGCCCGCCATTTCAATAACCCCGAGAAGCGGTTCAAGTCAATCCATGTGGCCGGCACCAACGGCAAGGGAAGCGTGTCGAATCTGATTGCCGCCACGCTACAGAGCCAGGGCTACAAGACTGCCCTCTACACCTCGCCACATCTTGTCGACTTCCGCGAGCGGATGCGCATAAACGGCGAGATGATTCCCGAGAGCGAGGTGGTGGATTTTGTGGCGCGATGGCAGCAGACCGACTATACGGGCGACCGTCCGTCGTTTTTCGAGTTGACCATGATGATGGCATTTGACTGGTTCGCCCGCGAGGAGGTGGATTACGCCGTTATCGAGGTTGGCATGGGTGGACGTCTTGACTCCACCAACATCATCACTCCGCTACTGTCGGTGATAACCAACATATCAAAGGACCATACACAGTTTCTCGGCGACACGCTCGCCAAGATCGCGTCGGAAAAGGCCGGAATCATCAAGGGGGGTATTCCGGCTGTCATCGGCGAGGCCGACAGCGAGACCGAGCCGGTGTTCCGCGCCAAGGCAGCCGAAGTAGGCACAACGCTGCGCGAGGCATACCGCGAAGTTGACCCGGCGGCCAACGAGGCGCTGCACTGCTCACTACACGGCGACTATCAGAAGAAGAATGTCAACACGGCCCGCGTAGCGATTGACGAGTTGCGCCGCGCCGGGGTCACCATCAGCGACGAGGCGATGCTCCGGGGATTCTTCGAGGTGGAAAGCATCACCGGTTTCATGGGGCGGTGGAGTGTACTCTCGCAGTCGCCGCTGACTATCTGCGACACTGGCCACAACGAGGCGGGGCTGCGCTACAACATGCATCAGTTGGAGAATATCATGGCGGAGAGGCCTGGAGCGACGCTCCGGATGGTGATCGGATTCGTGGCCGACAAGGATGTCGAGCATATCCTGCCGATGTTTCCGGAGGAGGCGACGTATTATGTCACGCAGGCGCAGATACCCCGCGCTCTCGGATGGGAGAAGTTGCTCGGCATGTGCCGCGAGCGTGGCCTTGACGCGCATGGCTACTCGGCTGTATCCGAAGCTGTGGAGGCAGCGCGGCGCGACGTCGCCCCCGATGACGTCATCTACATCGGCGGCAGCACATTCATCGTCGCCGACGCCCTCGCCACCCTCGGATAGTGACTATCCGAGTATCAGCCAACTGTCAATGTTGCGGGTTTTCGGCGAGATATTGACTCCGACCTTCACAACAGGCTTCGGATTCAGAGAGTTCTGGAACTGAAGAGCATACTCCTTGTCATCAATCTGCTTCAGGGCTTTCTCTGGCGAATCTCCATACTTAAACTCAAGGATGTAGATGGCTTTGGAACCTTCCAAAACCATATCCATGCTTCCGTATGAAGATTTTTTCTCGACCTCGACGTCGAGTCCGACGAGACGACCTATTATGAGTATGTCTTTCTGCCACTGCGGCTCCTTGTCGGTATATTTCAGGTATGGTATTCCGGCCAGGAAAGACTGCAACTCATGAAGAAAACCGTCGATATCGTCATTATCAATAAAATCACGGAGAGAGTCAACGAAACCGATGGTTCTTCTATTGTCCCAATCACCTACGGCAGAGAGTAAATCTTCAAAAAATCCTTTGCGGACCTCGCTGTTAGGATAACCAAGCGTGAATCTGTCTCGGCGTAAGTTGTACGACTTGATAGTCAGGTATCCGGTGTAATAACAAGCCAATGCCGGGTCATCGCTAAGTACATTGCCACTCTCAAGCAGATCTCTTGAAACGGCTATTCCTTCAAGGTCGGGCGTTCCCCAATCCTTGTCAAGGAACTGCCTTATGAGGCGCGTCGGCGTGCCCGACTGGAACCAGTAATTGCCAATGCTTTTTGCATACAAGGCCCTTACGAGGCTGAACGGATTATATACATCTATCATATCCTCTGAGAAATGATAGCCGTCATATTGATTCTTCAGGCGTTGCAAAGTCTCGTCAAAAGACCAGCCACGTCTTTGAGCCATCTCCTCGATACCTTCGCCGAAGTAATCGAGAAGTTCATCTTTGGTAATCCCGCAGATTGCCGAATACTCGGGGAGCAGCGAGATATCCATCAGATTGTTAAGACCGCTGAAGACATTAATCTGACCCAGTTTACCGACACCGGTCAGGAACACGAATCTCAAATAATCCATGCAGCCCTTCATCACGCCATAGAAGTTGTGCAGAATCAGGCGGTTTGCCTGTTCCACATCCTTATCGTACGAGACGTCAATAATCGGGCGGTCATACTCATCGATCAGCACGACGACCTGATGGCCCGTACGCTCGTAGGCAGTGGTGATGACTTTGCGGAATCGACGGTCAGGGGACTCACCGGGGTGAGGGTCGCCATACATCTTTTCCCAGTCGTCGAGGGTATCGCTCAGCGCATGGAGCAAGTCGTCGGAGGAGGTGATTCCGCTGCGCATGAAGTCAAGATGCAGCACGGGATGTTGAGTCCATTCGCCCGGCTGGAGACGGTCAATGGCCAGACCACGAAAGAGTTCACGATTACCGAGGAAATAGTTCTCCATGGTAGAGATGAGCATACTCTTGCCGAAACGCCGAGGACGGCTCAGGAAGTAGAACTTGCCCGACTCCGCAAGCATATGCACATACTGCGTCTTGTCGACATAGGCGTAGCCACCCCTTCTTATTTCGCGGAAACTTGATTCGCTGACCGGATACTTGACCATTTTAAAGGCTTTTTCAATTTCAATCCACAAATATAACAATTTTCAGTGAAATAAGGAAAACGAGGAAATACACCCCCATTTAAAATATACGAGACTTTATGATCTTCAAGGAATAAGAATTAATCTCGCAAAAGCATTGGAAAAAATTATTGTTTCAGGAGGCAAGAAAGTCCTTGTAAGATAATACCGATTCTTGGTGACAAGAACGTAATTTATAAATTTGCGAACCGGCTGTATGACGTCTATGGATCATACAGCCGGTTTATTAATCATTCAAATCCATTTCTGCGATATCGCATTGACGGACAATTTATAACTCTATAATTATAGAAACATCTCTTAGACCTGAGTAGTTACCCTACAGAGAAGATAATTAAATGGCACACACTGAAATGCGAAGCGGCGCGACAGATTCCTGACGCACCGCTATGCGGGATGTATGATATTCATTTTGATACACCCTCAGTCAGTTCTTAACGGACAACCGCAATGGAGAGGATCATTCGCGGATGAACCTATATATGTAATTGTCCTCATCCTCGAGCTGATACCATAGCTCGTCTGAAGTGAGACGGATTATCTTTCCCTCGTAGTGGTCGATGTCCTGTTCGTTTTCATCTTCGAAGATCAGCGTGATATCAAGAGATTCTCCATATAATCTATATTGACCTGTGAAATCCGACATAGCACCGTTTCCTTCGAGGAATCGTCCGTATAGGCCACCGTCCCTTTTGAAAGTAATCGAATATATATATTCATTGTCCCATGACGGAGCCTCTCCACGCCATGTACGACAGAGATATTTCAATCTGTCGTTATCCGGATCGGTCGTCCCTCCCGTGTCATTATCTTTCTTGTCACGCGTAAGAGTATAGTACTCAGTCTCTCCATCATAATTTATGATGATCTCAAGTGCCTCTTTTGACAACGCGATAACCTTGCATGTCCCGTATTCCTTATCGGATTCACCATCCAAGGTGACCCAAAAATCGATTTCCTTTCCATCGAGGACGTATGTACCACTGAAAGGGACAGGGCGACCGCTGTCCATACGCCATATGCCGCTCAACCGCTTCTTCTCAAACGTAATCTGGTCGAGTCCGACTTTTTCGTTGCTGTACCATGTCCCGAAAAGTACTGTGTTCTCGTCTTCTCCGTTGTCTTCAGGATCGTCTCCTCCACAGGCTGACAAGAGACCTGCGGTCATGATGGTCACAATGGCCATCAGCCAATATTTAAACTGTCTCATTTTATTGAATTTAGTTGATTCGTATTCATTATTCTATTGCGCTGCCCATCTGTCAATGTTTGCATTAAAAACATCAGGCCTATAATACATCTCTCCATTGTATTCTATTCCTTCTCGGGAAATCAACATATAATCGCCGGAAGGGTTCCAATTATCATCCATCACAAGCAAACGGCCTGCTGATAAACTCACGCCGAAACTATACCAATCACCAACTTCATTTTTCCATGAACTTTCTCCGCCAGAAAAGCCTGGGAATATTTCCGGGATGTCAGGTTCGATGTATTTGCTATTAGAAACTGAAGGATAGTAGAAAACAATATTCTTCTTCACTTGGAGACCTTTTGCCTCCATATAGCGGATACCGTAGGAATATTGACTCACAGAAGGTTTTGTGAGGTACCTCCCTGAGACAGCACTCCAGTTTGTGACAGATTCTGCGCCGTCCGGCTGTTCTGGTTCTTTTTCTTTATCGTCTCCGCACGACAAAAGGCTTATTGATACTACCGCCGCAGCAATTACAGGAAGGAATCTGTTTATGTGCATAATATAGGATGTTATTTTAACAAGCCTAAGTCATCCCCTCGTTGGCGTGATTGGTTTATACGTGATTTGTTTATAAAAGAAAAGCGTAGGAATCTGTATCTGTCACCGTCCTACGAACTGAGGCTTCTCGCATTGCCCTAATAAAGTCGGACGGCAACGCAGAAGCCCACGCTTATATATGCAATCAATGCGTCCGACTATATTTCTCCCGAAATATCGTGCCGTAAGCAATAAAATTACATATCCACGGGCATCTACCGTTGCTCAATCCTTGACTTTATTATGAAAGTTTGCGAGACATTCCAGTTCGCCAAGAATCAGCGCGGATAAACGCTTTCTTATGTATGTTCACTACATCCCGCTCCACTTAACCCCAGACCGGGGCTTCCGCAAGGCGGTCTGCAATTGCAAAATTAATAATAATTCCTGAGATTTTGAGACTACTATGCTGAAAAACATAATTTCGCATTACAAAATATTGCTCAGTGGAAGGGCAACGCGGCAAAATCATTTCTTGTTTTATAGAAATTGATAACCATGGCTTGGATATTTTTCGCTAAATTTGCATTCATGATGCTTGAATCTGAAACCCTTACCACCAAAATATTGCCAAAAGGAGATCAGCCAAAACATTTTAAGAACACAATACTTATGTTACTCGAAAACAAGAGTCACAATCCTCTTAACTCATTCGTGTACGTTGACTGAAACATGAAACATTACGACGAATTTGATCAATATCTTCAAGCCTCCGAACCGGCTCCCAAAGAGCGGGCCGGTATATGGCAGTTCACAAGAACCTCAGGACAGTTCACAAGAAAATTCACAACATAGTCCTGCGGATAATCGTGAAAGAGTTCTTTTATTCCTTCGTTCCAATCCGTCAATCACACTTCAGGAGATTGCCGATAGGATTGGCCTTACCCGCCGTGGAGTGCAGAAGATTACTGACCGGCTTAAGGCCGAAGGCATAATCCGTCGTGAGGGATCCACTAAAGCCGGCAAATGGATAATCAATAACCCCTACTGATATGGCAAAAATGAATCTTACTCCGGCAAGTGAACTCATTGACGAGGTTTGGGGGAAAATCGGAACCCCGGAGCGTGATGAAATGGAGGCACAAGTCAAGGAAGAACTTAACGCTTATATCTCTAAAACAACGATATAGGTAAAAAAATATGCGAAGGTCTGGACGTCCATAGGAATCCTCATACCAAGACACGGTCTGTACCTGTACGGGAGTCTGCAAGACTCCGACCATTATTAGCCGGGTACACGACGGCGAAATGCGCGGCGCAAGCCGGAAACGCATTCCGCCGTCGTGTGCCCGGTAGAATAAAAAGCAAATATGTCTGGAAGACATCTCGTTACGCCATGAAGAGGCTGTATACCGAAGTCATCGAAAATGTAACAGGGTGTCTGGCAGACACATATTATCTATTCGTCTTCCGGGCACACGAACCGGGAAAGTGCTTTCGCAGCGGAGCTGCGGCATTTTCCCGGTTCGTGTACCCGGCTACTCATCGTCAAGGTCTTTCAGACCTTCGCACAGGTAAGTTTAAGTAGTAGGTCAGAGTTACGAGTTATGAAGGGTAAGATAAGTAATGGGTCAGAGTTATGAGTTATGAAGGGTAAGATAAGTAATAGGTCAGAGTTACGAGTTATGAAGTAAACTTAGTAACTCATCACTCTGACTTCTGACCTATGATCGCTCTGACTTCTGACTTAACCCCTCCCTCCGCACAAGTACACATCTGCGGTTGGACTCTGTCGTTACTGAGTGGTTCGGAACTTGGAAAGGGGGTCAGGTGTGGATGTTTAGAAGAATCTTTCCAAATTACTTTTTGCAGCTGAATTTCCCTGGGCAGCGGCTTTTTCCCACAATTCCTTTGCCTTAGACAAATCCTTGTCTACACCAGAGCCGTCATAATACATCACACCAAGATGGGATTGCGCGGGGGCATATCCCTGATCGGCAGCCTTGCGGTACCACCTTACGGCCTCGGCATCGTCTTGGTCTACACCGTAGCCGATAGAATACATCCAACCAAGATTGCATTGCGCACGGGCATATCCCTGATCGGCAGCCTTGCGGTACCAGTTTACGGCCTCAACATAGTCCTGGTCCACACCTTCCCCCTCATCGTACATATAGCCAAGATTGAATTGCGCGAAGGCATTTCCCTGATCTGCAGCCTTGCGCAACCAGCTTACGGCCTCGGCATAGTTCTGGTTCACACCGTAGCCGTTAGAATACATATAGCCAACATTGCATTGCGCGAAGGCATCTCCCTGATCTGCCGCCTTGCGGTACCAGCGTACAGCCTCGGCATAGTCCTGGTCCACACCGTAGCCGTTTTCGTACATCACGCCAAGGCCGTATTGCGCACCGACATATCCCTGATCGGCAGCCTTGCGGAACCAATTTACGGCCTCCGCATAGTTCTGGCTGTGGTATGCATCATTGCCCTTTTCGAACATCTGGGCCGGTGTGAGGGTTGGTTCCTGAGTGGGGATTTGGGCGACATGCAGCTGAGGGGCGGGCTGCGGCTGTGAGGCGGGCGTGATGTTGTTTGCCAGAGGCGTGGCCTCGGCGAGCTTGAGCACGTAGGTCATCTGGCCGGTGAGGGTCGGATAGTCGTAGTCGGCGAATGTCAGGTCAAGGGGCATGTGTTCCTTGAACAGGAGGCGGAGACGTTTGGCGTCATGCATGACATACACCCATTTCTCCATGCCGCGGTCGCGCACCTCACCTACCACGGGGCCATCTATGTCGGTGATGGCATCCTTTACATACACCTTCACAACGGCGCATTTGCGCCCGTTGCCATCGACAAGCCCCTCTGTCCGCGCCGACAGGTCCTTGGGCATTATCTCAAACGACTCCACCCTGTATTCCTGAGCGCGGGCACCGACCGCACCCAACAGCGCCGCCAACACTATAAAAGCAAACTGTAAGAGAGTATGTAATCTTGCCATGATGTCGCCATAATGTAATGATACGCAAAATTAACGCCCAATCCCCGCATTTCCAAAAATTCGAGCGGAATAATTCTGCCGCCTGATGATTTTCCAAGCGCAGACACCGCAGAACGACGGAGATCGCACTGGTGCAAACTATGTTACTATCGGAAAGAGTTGGGGCATGATTACAAACATTCTAAAAATTAAAAGAAAGGAATAGTATACTTTTAAGATTTTTAGTAACTTTGCATGTATGCTCTTATAAATACATAAGTAAATCCATATGAGAATCACATCTCTTGACATCAGGAATTTCAGAGGCTTTGAAAACAGGCACTTTGATTTCGACCCCCGCATGACAGTTGTTGTCGGGAACAATACCACCGGAAAGACCACACTGCTTAAGGCTGTCCAGATTGCACTTGGAGCTTATCTTAAGTCTTTGAAAGCACTCCCGTCATCTGACAGAGCATATGCCATGAATTTTACTTTAAGAGATGAATTCAGAAAATATAATCCCGAAAAAAAAGACTTCTATCCTAATCCTGAGAATACCCGCATAGATGTCAGGGGTGAGTTTTTTGTGACTCAAAGCAAGTATGACGAGTACCAGACGATTCCTGAACAGATAACCTGGTGGCGGGAACTAAGAGGCACAAAAACCACTCATTCTTCTGGATGTGCAGGCCAACTCATATCGCGTGTGAACGACATGGAGGCAAAGCGTGCGTCCGATACTCCCAACGTCAATGCAATATATCCGCTCGTTCTTTCTTTCGGTGTCAAGCGAATAGATAATGACTATCGCTCAGCCAACAAAAAGAAGCAACGCGAGAGCCGCATAGAAAAAGCATACAAGTCTGCTCTTCTGGAAACAATTGATTTCAAAAGCGCGTTCGACTGGCTTTATCGCTATGACTCACAGATTGCAAAGGACAAGGAATTTAAAGGCACCAAAGAGGCTTTCATCAATGCACTCTCTGATGCGATTCCCGCTATGTCGGAAGTTGAGATCGACTCTAAAAACAACGAGTTTCTTGCCCGGATCGCGGTAACGGGTCAAGAACCGGAGTACCAGACGTTCGAAAATATGAGCGACGGCTTCAAATCAATTATCAGCATTGTTGCCGAGATAGCATACCGCTGCATCGAACTTAACGGTTTTCTTGGCATTGATGCGATAAAAAAGACTCCCGGAATCGTGATAATAGACGAAGTCGACCTCTATCTGCATCCAAGATGGCAAAGGCATATCCTGGCAGATCTCCAGAAGGCCTTCCCTATGATCCAGTTCATTGTGTCAAGCCACTCGCCATTTATTATCCAAAGTGTTGCAAATAAGAATATCATAACCCTTGACGGAGAAAAGGGGCCGTCTGACGCCTATAGACGAAGTATTGAAGAAATAGCCATGTCTGAAATGGATATGGACACCCGGCGAAGCGCCCAATTCGACGAGATGATTCAAAAAGCCGAGGAATACTATCAACTGGTAAAAAATGGTGAAGCCAATAATGAAGTCACAGACGACCTGAAACGACGTCTGGATGAAATTGAACTGGAGTTCTCGGAAGATCCCGCGTATGTCGCAATGTTAAAAATCGAAAGGAGCGCTCTGAATGAGACCGGTGAATAAATTGCAACCTGGTGATTCCGTCATTCTTGAAGACGGCTCAACGCACGTCATCCTCGATCAGTACATTCCCTATCAGGATGCGAAAGATCCACTATGCGCGAATATAGGAAAATACTGCTCGTATTGTGAGAATCCGGTATGTAACATACGAGGTCTCGACGTAGAACATGTCCTACCCAAAGACCCTGCTCTTAAATACACGCATCTGCAATATAAATGGGACAATTTTCTGATAGCATGTCCAACCTGCAACGGTGCTGACAACAAGGGCATCAAGGTTGCCCAGACAACCGACTGTCATTATCCACACATCAACAATACATTCCTTAGCCTTAAATATAATAAGGGAGGAGTTGTGGTGGTCAACGATAAGCTTACCGGCTTATCCTTAAAGAAAGCTCAGGCACTCATGGATCTTGTGAGACTCGACAAGACACCCGTCACATCAAATCCAAAGGATAAGAGATGGCTATACCGATCTCAACAGTGGGATTTAGCCGAAAGATTTCGTGACCGCTATCAAGCTAAACGCATAGACCTCGACTGCCTTATTGATGCAATAAAGGCCTTCGGCTACTGGTCGATATGGTTCACCGTCTTTGACGGTATCGATGAAGTCCGCCAACGTCTGATATCAGACTTTCCGGGTACAGCAGCACAATGCTTCGACCCCGGCAACCACTATAATCCGATTGAGCGGAATCCGGGGGAGCCGGACCCGGTGTGAGAAGATAAGATGAGGGAACGGCCTGCGGGCCGTTCCCTCATCTTTAGATCTTATCGCCGATATGTTTCGGGCGATTTACGGCAGGACCGGTGTCGCATCGGCACTGCTCAGGTTCAGTTTTCTTCATTATCTCTGTTCTTGGCCCGGAGGCGGCTCTTGCTCTGACTCGAGTTGATGTCGCTCTCCTCCTTGAGGTCTATCTCCTTGCCGTCGCCATCCATCACCTTGTATTCGAGGTAGGCAAGCGACTCGTCGGCTATCACCTTGAAACCGCGGCCATAACGGCGCTTCCACTTGCCGTAGAGCGAGAAAACGCCCTTCTTGACGTATGCCTCCACAAAGGGATGGATATACATGTTGAACTTCTTGATCTTAAGGTTCTCCACCAGGTATTCGATCTTCTCCTCGAGTTTGTCGGTGAAGAGAATCGAGGCGCGGACCTCACCCTTTCCGAAGCATGAGGGACAGGACTCGTTGGTCGGTATGTCAAGAGCCGGGCGCACGCGCTGACGAGTTATCTGCATAAGACCGAACTTACTGAGCGGCAGAATATTGTGCCTTGCCCGGTCGTTGGCCATGACCTCGCGCATATGGTCGTAGAGCTGCTGGCGGTGCTCAGCCTTGCTCATGTCGATGAAATCGACCACTATTATGCCGCCCATGTCGCGCAGCCGGAGCTGGCGCGCAATCTCGTCGGCCGCCTTGAGGTTGACGTCGAGCGCGTTCGACTCCTGGTCGGGACATGCCTTGCTGCGGTTGCCCGAATTGACGTCAATGACATGAAGTGCCTCTGTGCTCTCGATAATTAGATAGGCCCCGGATCTGAACGAGACAGTCTTTCCGAAACTGCTCTTGATCTGGCGTGTGATGTTGAAGTTGTCGAATATCGGCGTATCCTTCGTGTAAAGCTTCACTATCTCCTTGTTGTCAGGAGATATCAGCCCGACATAATTCTGGATCTGCGTGAAGGTCTCCGCATGGTTCACGAATATGTTCTCAAAGTTAGGGCTGAACATGTCACGTATCACGCTGACGGCCCTTGAGTCCTCCTCATAAATGAGGGCCGGGGCCTTGCTGCGCTGCATCTTCGCGATGGACTCCTCCCAGTTTCTAAGAAGGGAGCGCATCTCGTTGTTGAGTTCGGCGACACGCTTGTTTTCTGCCGATGTGCGGACTATCACACTGAAGCCCTTTGGCTTGATGCTGCCTATAAGCTGGCGTAAACGGATCTTCTCCTCGGTGGAGCGAATCTTCTGCGAGATCGAGATCTTGTCGCCGAAAGGCATGAGCACCATGTATCGGCCCGTGAAGGAGAGTTCGGTGGTGAGACGCGGGCCCTTGGATGATATAGGCTCCTTGGCGATCTGCACCAGGAGCTGCTGGCCCGGCTGGAGCACCGACGCGATTGTACCCTGCTTGGGTATGTCGGGCAGCAGCTTAAGGCGCGAGAGCGAGGGGACCTTCTTCTTGTCCTTGAAAGCCTCTTCGAGGTAGGCCGTGTAGGAACTGAACTGAGGTCCGAGATCAAGATAATGAAGAAAAGCGTCTTTTTCATAGCCGACATCGACAAATGCGGCGTTCAGTCCCGGCATGATCTTCTTGACTTTGGCCAGATAGAGGTCGCCGACCGCGTAGGCGATGTTGCGGCTCTCCTTCTGAAGCGAGACCAGACGGGAGTCCTCCAGCAGGGCGATCGAGATCTCCTCCTGGCTGACGTCTACTACCAATTCGCTTTTCATCTAATAAAAGTAGTTGCGAAAAATTAATGAATATATAAAACGCAGTTATTTTTGAGGCGATTTGACTCTGGAGTGAGGGAGCATAGCGGGCTATGCGACTGAACGACAGAGGCAAAGCGGCCAAAAAGAACAAGTTTTATAGTTCAAGATTTCAAACTTCATATTTATCGTTTAATTTTTTGCAACTACTTTAATTTAAAAAAGAACAAACTGTCACATTGCCTTGGCGATGGTCATGTTTGTTCTCTTGAGCAGTTGCAAATCTAATCAAGCAACTACCGGAAGCAGTCGAGACCTTCGGGTTTTGAGAATTCGGTCCGAAGGGTCCCGCTGCCCGTGCTAAACGCAATCTGTTAAGAATCCGGTTATTTCTTCTTGTGACGATTCTTTCTCAGTCTTTTCTTGCGCTTGTGAGTGGCCATCTTGTGGCCTTTTCTCTTCTTTCCGCTGGGCATAATTATTAATTATTTTATGTTAAACCGTTTGAGATCAATCTCCGCCGGGCGCGATGCCCGACATTCGCATGACCCCGTTATCTTATTTCTTTACTTCCTCAAGGAAAACCTTGGCCGGCTTGAAGGTCGGAACCTTGTGCTCGGGTATCTTGAGGCTCGTGTTCTTAGATATGTTGCGGGCTGTCTTCTCCTTGCGGACCTTTACGACAAAACTGCCGAAGCCGCGCAGATAGACATTGTTGCCCTGAGCCATGGATTCCTTGACGACCTCCATGAATCTTTCTACTGTCGTGAGCACGGCAGCCTTCTCCAGACCTGTGCTGCGCGATATTTCAGTTACGATATCTGCCTTTGTCATTTTCTTTTTAATAATATTTGCCGGACTATCAATACAAAGCAATATTGCGAAAAATTCCGCAATCCGGCGATTAAACAATTATGATTCAACCTATTGCAATACTCGCCTCGGCGACCTCCCGGTTCTTTAGCGCATTTTGCAATGCAAATATCGCAATTTTTTTTGAATTGACCGCGATTTCAGCAAGATATTTATCTTTTTTTGAGTATTTTTTGATTTTCCGCTACTCTATTCACCTAACACCTTTAGGCCTTTTTATTCCTCCACAATCTCTATCATGACGCCCTCGACTTTCGACAGACGCCCTGTGATCTCCCCCTCCAGATCAAGGGGGAACTCAATCAGTATATGGCACATGTTGTCGAATGTCTTCTCAATGACGGTGACATCCGAGCCCTTTACGACTCGCATCACACCGTCGGCGTTCTCATAGCCGAACTCAACGCTGAGCCTGCGCATCTGTCGGCACTCGAGTCTGCCCGCCTCCTCGAGGGCGAGTCGCGCGGCCTCGCGGTAGGCCGCTATCAGTCCGGGGGTACCGAGCTTAATGCCCCCGAAATATCTTACCACCACCACCAGCACATCGGTCAGTCCGAGGCTGTTGATCTGCCCGAGTATGGGCTTGCCGGCGGTACCCGACGGCTCGCCGTTGTCGCTCAGCTGCCACTCCTTGCGCTCCGGGCCGAGCATATATGCCCAGCAGACATGACGCGCGTCGTGATAGTCGTTCTGGTAGCGCTTGATGACCGCCTTCGCCTCGTCGGCGCTCCTCACCGGCTCGGCAAACGACAGAAACCGGCTCATCTTCTCCGTGTAGCGAGATGAGCCGGCCTCCTTTATCGTGTAGTATATGTCCATTTCTTTCTAAAACGGTTTCCTTCTCTACGCTTCTCTTATCCGAACAGGTTGTCGGGATTATCGGTGCTTCTGGGGTAAAGCAGCATCTGGCCCGCTATATTGAGCGACTTCTGCTCGCCCTTCTCCTTGGCCACGATGGCGAGTGCCCAGAGCAGGGCCGATGCCGGACCGTTGCCGAGCACAAACTTGTCGTCGGTCACCACAGGCTCGTCGACATACTGCGCGCCCAGCATGCGGCCCTCGAATCCGGGATAGCATGTGGCCTTGCGGCCGCGCAGCATCCCCTCCTCGCCGAGCACCACGGCCGGTGCGGCACAGATGGCGGCGATGCGGCCCGTGCGCGACTCAAGCTGACGTCTCAGCAGCCCCACCAGGGGCGAGAAGGCATGCAGGTTGTCGGCACCCGGCAGACCTCCGGGCAGTATCAACCACGACGGGTCGGTGAACAGTGTGCTATCATAGAGCACGTCGGCCTTTACGGTTACGCCGTGAGCCCCCGTGACAAGCGGAGAACTCGTTATCGACACTGTCTTTACGTTCATATCGGCCCGACGCAGCACGTCAACCGCTGTCAGGGCCTCCACTTCCTCAAATCCGTCGGCCAAAAATACAAATGCTTCTTTCATAGATTAAAGTTTAAATTCGTGATGTCTTTGTTTGTTCTTTCTGCGCCTGATATTTGATGCGCATACGGCTAAAAATAGTCTTTCTTCTCGTTTGTTTTTAATGATTCCTATTTCTTTGCGTTAAATTTAATGTTTTTTTCTAACTTTACAAAATATTCAGCAGACAAAATACATTTTTGCCTATATATTTATGAAAACAACATCTATGAGGCTCAAAAAGATTGTTTCGGCCGTATGTTTATGCAGCATGGCCGCTATCACATGCGTGCTGCTGCCGGGGTGCGGCGGCGACCGTTACCGCACTGACGAGGGGATGGTCTGGCACACTGCGTACCATGTCGCATACCGCTCGGAGCGCGATATGCGCGACAGCATAATATCCACTCTCGACCGCGTCGGGGCATCGCTCAACGTGTTCGACCCGAGTTCGGTGGCAAGCCGGGCCAACGCGTCCGACTCCGTGCCGGTCGACGCGGACTATATTCGTGTATATGAGATGTCGCGTCACATCAATCAGGTTTCCGGGGGTGCGTTCGACCCAACGCTGGGTCCGCTGATCACGGCCTGGGGATTCGGCAAGGGACACCGGGCCACCGCCGACACGCTGCGCATAGACTCGCTCCTCGCACTGACGGGTATAGCCAAAAGCCGAATAGAAAACGGCGTGCTCATCAAGGGAAACCCGCACATGGAATTTAATTTCTCGGCCATCGCCAAGGGCTATGGCTGCGATCAGGTTGCCGAGATGCTCGAGCGCAACGGCATCAGCGACTATCTGGTGGAAATCGGGGGCGAGATCAGATGCGCGGGCATCAGCCCCTCGGGAGGGAAGTGGCGCGTCTCGATCGACCGGCCAGTCATTTCCGACTCCATAAACCATGATTCTCAGCGCATTGTGGAGATATCGGGGTGTGGTATGGCTACCTCGGGCAATTACCGCAACTTCCACCGCGACTCGTCGGGGGTGTATGGACATACAATTTCTGCCAAGAGTGGGCGGCCGGCGCGCACCGATGTGCTGAGTGCCACGGTAATCGCCCCGACCGCCATGGAGGCTGACGCGCTTGCCACCTCGATGATGGCGCTCGGCAGTGGGGATGCCTCGGCTCTCGCCCGTCGTCTCGGCTATCCGGTGCTTCTCGTGCTCGCCGACTCAACCGCCGTCGAGATGAATCTTAGCGGCGCAGCAGTTGGGGCGCCTTGAAGAAGAGGCCGAAGCTTATGCCGAAGTTCCAGTTGCGGGCCGGTGCCGACAGATAGTTGGCGTAGACCGACAGACTGGCGAACGGGAAGTTGTAGATGGCGGCTATCTCACCAATGAACTGGACCTTGCGCGCCCATCCCTCATAACTCGCCACGGCCATGCGTCCGTTGTCGACCAGGTTGCGCAGCGGCATATACCCGTAGAAGTCTCCACGCAACTGCATGTTGCGTATCGGCTTCCACATCGGTATCAGGCCGAGGGCCACATAGTTTTCCGAGCGGAACGCGAGGTTAAAGTAGTTCTGCGTGGCTGGGGTCGGCGCGAAGGCAGGCGCATGCGTCAGTGTGTTGACGTAGTTCTGGTCGAGTTTACGCAGCGTGCCGTAGGCGTTGGCAAAGGCTCCGAGACTCCACCGGCGGTGAAGCGTGAAGAATCTCTTCCACAGCAGTTCGAGCGAGGCCACCGGATGCGTGCGCCAGTCGGACACCTCTGTATTGCGCTGCCCCGGGCAGAAGCGCGAGGACTGGTAGCTGAGGTCAACGTTGGCAAACCATTTCATGCCCGAGGAGGGGTACATCTGGTTGTCGAGCGTGTTGCCCTCGATGCCGACACGTAAGACGCCGACACGGTACTTCATCTGATCGCGCTCGCCTGTATTGTCTCCGCCGGGGTAGTATGAGTCAGAAATGTAGCCCCCGGCTATGCTGGCATACCCCTTCATATCACGCCCCACGGCCCATGAGTATCCTACGCGGGCAAAATTGTCGATCTCAGTTGTGAACTTTGGATTGGAACTCTTGAAGAACAGGACCTCGTCCTGATAAAATTTCTGTTTGCTGAGCACCCCCGTAAGCTCGACATATGACGGTATATGGGTTCGCAGGGAGAATCTGGCGTTGATCATTCCGGCAAAATATGCCTGTCCGACCCAGCCCGACAATGACACGTCGAGCGAGTTGTGGCCCATGGTGTGGTACCCCCCTGAGAAATAGAGCATGGAGTTGGTCGATGTGGTGACGTAGCCGCCTACGGCGAGTGTCCAGGGCCGTCGCGGAGTGGCATTGAGCAGCAGAATGTTATCGGTGCCGTTTCTGCCGAACCTGACCTCGGGCACGAGGTTGCTAAGCGAGCCGTCGGTGACAGCCCGGTAATAGGCATCGACAGTCTGCTGCATGCCGAAAGGCTCTCGCTTGTCGCGCGTGAAGAGATAACTGAGGTAGGCAGCCGAACTTGCCTCGATACCGCTGACCTGCACTGAGTCGAACATCAGTCTCGGCGTGTCGGCGGCATACTTCTCCCGTCGGGCCGTCACCTCCTCGAGCGGAACTCGGGCCGAGAGTCTGCTCTTGATGGAGTCGACCATCGAGAGCCCGGTCTTGTAGCCTATCTCGTAGATGGTGCGTGCCTTGTCAAACTGCAGGACCCCGAAGTTGAGCACCGGCACCTGTATCTTGACGCCATCGGGGGCGGGCAGCGAGTAGTCGTTGTTCTGGATTATCATGTCCTCGAGCTGGCTGTACATGTCGCCGCTGCGGGGCTTGGAGTCGGCACCCGACACCGACACACCGATGATGAAGTCGGGGTTGAAGTCCTTTTTCATCACGTTGACGGGGAAGTTGTCGTATATACCGCCATCGTAGAGCAGCACACCTCCGACCTCGATAGGGCGGAACACCATCGGGAAACTCATCGAGGCCCTGACAGCCTCGCCGAGGGAGCCCTCGCCGAAGACAACCTTATGCTTGTGGTAGACGTCGGAGGCCACGCAGCGGAACGGCACGAACAACCGGTTGAAGTTCTCGCCGCACTGTTCGGAGTAGGGCCCATAGAGTTTCAGGAACTCGATGTTCATGGGTAGCGGGCTGACCAGGCTTGTGGGTATTATCTGTGTAGGCAGCGATTCCTTCTTCTTGAAACTCACGTTGACCGAGGCCCATCTGGGCGTCGGCTGGGGTTCGTAGAAATAGAGTATGTTCTTCTTGTTGATCTTGCCGGTGGCCCAGTCGAGGAAGTCGGGCGCGGTGAAGAAGTCGAGCATACGCTCAGGCGACCAGCCGCATGAGTAGAGACTGCCCACGATGGCTCCCATCGACGTGCCGGTCACGAAGTCGATGGGAATGTCATTCTCCTCAAGAGCCTTGATTATGCCGACATGCGCAATACCCTTGGCACCCCCGCCGCTCAGCACGAGTCCCACGGACTCTCGCCCCGTTGGCCGCGTGAGTGTTGCAGCCGACGGCTCGAACGAGGGCAACGTGTCGAGCGTGACGCTTTTCGGAGTGCGCGGTTTTCCGGCATCCTCTCCGGGGAGTGTATTCTCTCCGGGATGGGCATTCTCGCCGGGAAGAGCATATATAAGTGACGGGAAGAGCATGGCTCCCGCCAATAGGGCGATGGTTCGGAACAGACCCATATCAGATACGTTTAAGTGGTTTTCCGAGAGACGCGCCCCGCCTCATTCCTATGTCTGGGCAAGACACTCCTCTCCTACCACTACAACGCCCTTAACCCCACAAATGTTAAAATCCTTCACCAACTTTCTATACACATCGATATTTGCACCACAAATGGTAATCTAACGATTGTATCAATCCACTCCGGCTCTGGTCGACACCGTCAGTATCAGTCAGCAAACAGGTTCTCTATCAAACTTCTGAATTCGAGGCGGTCAAGATTGCCAAGTTCGTATTGCTGCAGCCGGGCATACGCTCCAGCCTTGGGCCCTACGACACGCTTGCGCGGACAGTCGTTGACAAGCGCCGTGATGTGATAGTTTCCGCGGGTGTTATTGCTGACCGAGATGTTCCGGATTTCCCTGCCTATCGAGTCTGTAAACCGAGACTCTGTCACAGGCGTCTCCAAATACCAGACACGTGTCAGATTCTCCCTGAGTGTCTTCCGGATAATGTGTCGCCATCGTGTCGGTATCCGGTATTTGTCGGCAAGAGCGGGGAAACCGGCCACCGCATGAGCCACTTCGTTGATAACCGTCTCTGCGTCGCGTATGCCATGTTCTTTCGCGAACTCCATAAGATCTTCTTTTGTTATGTAGCTTGTCTTTCCATATATCGAAAGTTCATGGTCCGGCTCCGCATCAGTCCCAAAACGATTGAATATGAATGTCAGGTCATAGGCCGGTGCCAGACGCCAACTCCCGCCTTTCTCCAGCATAAACGAGAAGTTCTTGTTATGGTCGTCGGTGTTGCCGCCAAGGACATTGAAAACGAGCCTGCGGAACACTTCAGTCAGTTCCCTATCAGATAACTCGAGTTTCCGGCATGTCTCCATCAGTTCCTCGTAGGAATCCGCCTCGGGATTAATCGCCGCCAGAGTCTGCATATGCACCTTCTCGCCATTCCTACGGTCGAACCGGCGGGTCATGAAGTGTGATACGCCCTCAACCTCAATCATCCTGCACTCCTCCATCTCTATGCCGCAGGCGGTGGCCATGTCATAGTATGACATCTCGATCTCGGTGGTGGGAACCTCCTTATCCTCAAACTTAATGATATAGTAGTCGAAGCCGTCGAGAACGTCAGTCTGACCCGAACGGATCTGTCCGGTTGTCGGGTTCATGGCTATAATTGCCTTCATCTGGCGTCCCCCGGCCGATGTTCCCGCTGCGAGGAGAGCCTTCATCGACAAGTCATCAGAAGCGTCTATCACTACCGACTCGCGCTCCTCGAGTATCTTTACCGACAGGTCGTACAGTTTATCTATATTCACAGGATAGGGGTGCTCCAGTTCGGCGGCAGCCGGCTCGAATTCAAGGGCACCCATGCCGCGCCGGCCTATAAACATCAGTTTGAAGAGTGGCGTAATCTTAGAGCGTGAGATACGCGCCTGGCGAGCCCACTGGTCAAACAGCCGGTTACCCCACGAGTCCGGCAGGGAGTCCGCAATAAATGGAGGGAGTCCCTGATATATGCGACGGCTGTCGCCGAATATGGGAATATCAGCAATCCAACTTGCAGCCGGATTGGCAAGAGGCGAGACATCGGGCCTGCCTGACGCCTTTGGGTTGAACATGAAGTATGTACGGCGGCATGACGGGTCCCAGACGAGGCGGCCGAGTTCATCGCCCCAGAGATTTACTTTCAGATAGTTCATTTCTTGGGATGGCGTATACGTTGACGTTTCTTGTTTTCCTTATACAGATATGGCGACTCGGGCAAGTCCGGAATCAGTTCATTCCAGTTTCCGTCTAAGCCGATAACCCGCAGCAGCTTCAGCAGTGTGACCAGCGACATGTCGGTCATCCGACCAGTCTCAAACTTGTAGATCGTCGGTATGCTGATTGTCGTCAGATCCGACACCTGCTGCTGCGTCATGTCGCGGCGCATACGGAAGTCGCGAAACCTCTCCCCGAGATTCCGGATGATTTCCACCGGCGTCAATACCTCTTTCATAACTATAAGTATATTTATGATTAAAGCAGTTTTTAGCATATAACTATAAAAATACTTATAGTTATATTTGGCGCAAATATATAAAGAAAAAGCCGAAATGCAAAACATCCCGGCAAATTTAATAGGTTTAATAGAGGTTAGGTGGGAGGGGTTATTAGGGGGCTACTGACCGCAGGGTTGGATGTAGGAGTCCTTGAAGCCGAGGAAGTATAGGACTCCGTCTATGCCGATGGTCGAGATGCTCTGGCTCGCCTCTGCCTTGACCTTGGGCTTGGCATGGAAGGCGATGCCAAGGCCGGCTGTCGAGAGCATGGGGAGGTCGTTGGCTCCGTCGCCCACGGCTATGGTCTGCGCGATGTTGATGTTCTCGACCTGCGCTATCAGTTTCAGCAATTCCTTCTTGCGGTTGCCGTCGACGATGTCGCCGACGTAGTTGCCGGTCAGTTTGCCGTCAGGACCGATCTCGAGCTCGTTGGCATACACATAGTCAAATCCGAACCGCTGCTTCAGGTAATTACCGAAATATGTGAACCCGCCGGAAAGAATGGCCGTCTTGTAGCCCGAGCGCTTAAGCACGCTCATCATTCGCTCCACACCCTCGGTGATGGGCAGATTCTCGGCGATCTCTTTCATCACCGACACGTCGAGACCCTTCAGCAGGGCCACACGGCGCTTGAAACTCTCGTTGAAGTCAATCTCGCCGCGCATCGCCGACTCGGTGATGGCACGCACCTCCTCGCCCACTCCGGCGCGGTCGGCGAGTTCGTCGATGACCTCAGTGCGTATCAGCGTCGAGTCCATGTCGAAGCAAATCAGGCGTCGCGACCGGCGGTAGATGGTGTCCTCCTGAAGCGATATGTCGAAGTTGAGCTGCGAGGCGAGACTCATGAAGTCGGCCTGCATCTGCACGATGTCGGCCGGAGTGCCGCGCACCGTCATCTCGATGCAGCCCTTGGTGAGCGGCTGCTGGGTCTCATCGAGGGGCATACGACCTGTCAGACGGGTTATAGTCTCTATGTTGAGGCCCTGGGCACTGATGATCTTTGTGACCTCCGCGAGCTGGCGGGCTGTTATCTCGCGGCCAAGCACCGTGACTATGTAGCGGCCTTTGCCCTGCCGCGACACCCAGTCGTTGTAATCCTCCTCGGACACTATGTCGAAGTGAACCTGGACATTCAGGTCGCGGGTCTTGAAGAGCAGTTCCTTCAGAATCTCTCCGCTGCGCGCACTATCGGTCTTAATCAGTATGCCGAGCGAGAGCGTGTGGTGGATGTCGGCCTGACCGATGTCGAGTATCTTCGCGTCGTATTCGGCAAGTATCTCGGTGAGGCTTGCCGTGATTCCGGTCTTGTCGGGACCCGATATGTTGAGCAATATGAGTTCTGTCATATTCGTGGGTTATTTCTTTCCTTTCCTTTTTTTGGAATTCTTCTTGCCGCCGGCCTTTGATTTCTTATGCTTGCCACTCTTGGAGACGTCGGCTTTCTTTGTTGACTTCCTTGAGGCCGCGGCTTTCTTGACGGGCATTGTCACACCTTCCTGCTCGAGTCGGGCAGCGCGCTCGGCGGCATCGGCATAATTATCTGCCGCAGCCTGCCGGTAATATTTCAGGGCCATCGACTTGTCCTGCGGTATTCCGATTCCGTCGCTGAGCATGGCGGCAATCCTGTATGCGGCCTCGTCGACACCACGGTCGGCGGCACGCCAGTAATTCTCGGCGGCAATTCGCAGGTCCATCTGTATGCCACGGCCGTTGGCGTAGCAGTCCGCGAGGTTCAGTTGCGCGAGTGCATGGCCGTTGCGCGCAGCCTTGCCGAACCAATAGGCAGCCTCATTGTCGTTCCGCCGGACGCCGACGCCGTCGCGGTACATTGTGGCGATGCGGTAACGGGCCTCAATATTTCCCTTGCCAGCCGACCGTGCGTACCATTGCCATGCCTTTGTGGCGTCACGGCCAACTCCTATGCCGGTAAGGTAACAGTCTCCTATCACGCGGGCTGCCTCGTCGTCGCCCTCCTGAGCCAGTTCTATGTGAGACTTAAAGTCCGAAGGCCTGACCACCGGCTCCGGGTCGGTGCTGACCCTGGCCTGTATGAATATTGAGGATACCGACAGGGCTGCTATGAGTATTGTCTTTCTGATCTGCATTTGTTAGTGTTATGATTTTTCTGTCATCCCGGCCCGACGGCATATGTCGTCAGGCATGCGTGGCCGAACGGGCGGTGTCTCTACATATAGATTATTACAGGGTTTACGACAGGGTTCTATTTCATAACGCATGAACGGCATAAATATTTCTGTCTACATTGAACCATATATAGAGATGTCCGGATGCACCGGCTGCCATCTTCACAATGACATCCGTTGACAATCCGGACATGCATGTCTAAGATTCCGATTTCACGCCGCCGTTGCCATGAGCGGCGACGGCATCAGATGAATTATTTCACCATGACCTTCTTCACGGTTCCGTTGTTTCTGACTATGTAGCAGCCTGCCGCGAGTGACTCGCTGCCTGTCCTTACACCAGAGAGGGTGTAGACCTCGGCGCCGGCGGGAGCGATGACACGGCCCTTGCCTCCGGCTATGACCACATCGTTACCAATAGTCTCTACACCCGACGTGTAGTCTGAGACATAGTCGGCTACGACACCCTGCCATGAACCGGTCATCTTATGGCCTTCGGGAGTAACGAGGTCAAACACGAACTTGTGCTCGTTGCCCTCCTTGGTAACTGTGATGCTGCCCTCGGTAGCCAGGCCGACATTGGTGACTTCCACGTTCTCGTCATATACGGTCAGTGACGTTCCTATAGCTGCATAATAGCCTCCGAAAACATCATACCAGACACCCTGCATATATTTGCCCGGCACCGGACCCTCTGTAAAGACATCGACCGGTGAGTATGTGCCAACGAGATCATCGGGATTCATCGGAGAGACATTGTCTACGAAAATCTCGGCGTTGAAGAGGTCACCGCCCCCGATGATAAAGCCATCCTCATCGAGTGCCACGCTATAGAATGTCAGCGTATAGTCACCGTCAGAGTAACGGCCCGACAGGTTGGGGATATTCAGCTCATAGTCACCCTCGAGCGGAATGTAGGCATAGATGTCCTCGTAGGGCACGGCTCCGGTGTAGGTCACCTCACAGGGCTGACGCATAATCTCGTCGCCTGTCTCCTGGTCGAGGAGCACCCCCTCGCACTGCAGGGAGATCGTATAGACTCCCTCATCGTCTTTCTCGATGGTCAGTGTGCCGTCGGCGGGAACGAAAGAATATGCCACCAGACCGAGTGACGGATCATCGGGATTGGGGAACACGTCAAGTATCTCTGTCATCTCAGGCACCAAAGTGCCAGCCTCGGCTGTCTCTGCATAAGGGAATGTCCCGATGGGAAGAACAGGATCAGATGATCCGTCAGTCGGCTCCGTCAGAAAGAATATGCGGGCCATCTGACAGGTCTGCGTAGGGTTTCCCTGCCTCATCTCAGCCGTCGAGAGGAAGAGATAGTAGGCGTTTGTGCCGTTCTCGAGCGCATCGCCGAAGTCATAGAAACTGGCCTCAATGGCAGTAAACACTGTCTGTGGCTCATCGACCGAACGGAGCGCAGGAGCGGCCTTAACCTTGGGAAGGCTTACGGTGCGCCCTATGGGTGCATTGCTTATGGCTTTCCAGTCTGACACGCCGTTCCTGATCGAGACGGGACCTGCTGCGGACATCATCATTGTGCAGCTCAATGCTGCCATCGCGAAGTAGAATTTCCTCATACGTTCTGTTGTGTTTGGTTATTATTATGGGTATTTCTTCGAAATTTCGGTTAGCGTGTTTCTCCAGTTTTTTCAAACCGATTTTATGTCAATAGAGGCATTTCTGAATGGTCTATTAACATATTTTCTGCAAATATAACACTTTTTTCAGCAATTTGTCAAAAAAACATCCCGACTTTTCCTGACAAGAATTATCAGGAATCATCGTTTCTAAAAAATTTTGCATGAAATAAAACAAATTAACTTTCTCAATGCACATAAAAAAAATATGAATTCACCTTCTCAGCGCACATATATGAAAAGAGAGCAGGAGACCGCCTATCATAACGGTCTCCTGTCTATGCAGAGAAATTCTGTAAAGAATTTCTTATTTTACTCCTCGGAGTCGAGGAGGGCTATCTTGTCCTCGAGTTCCTTGATGTCCTGCTTGATTCGCTTGATCTTGTTCTCCATCTCGCGGACCATCGAGTTGCCTGCCGACGACTTGACGCTGAAGAAGCCCATATTGTTCTCAATGGTCTTCAGTTCCATACGGCGAGCCTCACAGACCCGCATAAGGCGGTCGCGCTCGCGGCTGATCTTGTTGCCGTCGCCCTTGAGTTCGCTGACACGGTTCTGGAAGTTGGCCATGCGGTTGCGCGACTCGCGCTGGTTGTAGGCGTCATAGAGAGCGTCGCATATCTCGCGGTATTCGGCGAAGATCTTGTCTTTCATCTTGAAGGGCACGAATCCGGCGTTCTGCCACTCGGCCTGGAGTTCCTTGATGCGCGGCATCACCTCGCGGCGGTCGCCATCCTTGGGCAACTCGGCAAGTCTTGCAATTATCGCACGCTTCTTCTCAAGGTTTTCCATCTCTACGCGGTGACGCTCCTTATCCTGTTTCTTGCGCTCGTCAAAGAAGTAGTTGCATGCTGTTGTGAACCGGTGCCAGAGTGCGTCGCTATGCTTGCGGGGCACGCTTCCGATAGACTTCCACTCCGCCTGGAGTTTCACGACCTCGTCGGCCGCCTTGCGCAGGTCCTCGGTGTCCTTGAGAGCCTCGGCGCGCTCGCAGAGTGCCGTCTTCTTCTCGAGATTGGCGTTGAGTTCATCCTTGGTACGCTGGAAATATGCTGTCTTCGCCTCGAAGAAATTGTCGCAGGTCTTGCGGAAACGCGCATAGAGCGCTGCGTTGGCCTTGCGCGAAGCGAAGCCATATTCCTTCCACTTCTTCTGCAGCTCGATTATACGGTCGGTGGCGGCGTTCCAGTCTGCCACATTCTTCATCTCTTCGATATGGATTGTCTCGATCTCGTCGCAAAGAGCGGTCTTAGCATCCTCATTGGCCTGCTCGGCCGCCTTGCGCCGCTCAAAGTAGTCCTGATGACGCCGGTTGATGATGGTCGAGGCCTCCTTGAACTCATCCCAGATCTGGTCGCGGATCTCCTTGGCTACCGGGCCGATGGCACGCCATTGGTCATGGAGTCCCTGCAGAGCCCGGAAGGCTGCGATGGGGTCACTCATTGCCTCAAGCTTACGCGCCTCCTCGATAAGCACCCGCTTGGCCTCGAGATTCTTCTTGAAGTCAAAGTCGCGGAGCTCCTTGTTGATCTTCAGGTTGTCGTAGAAGCGCTCAACCACTCCCTGGAACTGTTTCCATATCTCGGTCTCGGCCGTAGGAGGAACATCCTTGATAGCCTTGAAGTCCTGCTGGAGCTGCTGGAATTCGGGGAACTTTGTGTTTACGTTGTCGATGTCGCCTGCTATCTCCTCCATGCGGGTTATGATCTCCTGCTTCTTCTCGAGATTGGCGGCGCGACGGGCATCGTCAGCGGCAATGAAGGCCGCACGGCGCTCCTTGAATTCTGCTATAAGGTTCTTGAGCTCGTTCTCCACCTCGTCAGGCTCTGCCGAGAAAGTGGCTGGGTCGTTGCCGGCCTCGACATATGCGTTGAGAGCATCGAGGTTCTCGCGGTTCTTCAGGTTGAAGAAGGCTTGCTTTATGGCTGTCACCTCCTTGTGCGCCTCCATATTGTCTGTGTCGAGGATTTCCTTGAGTGTGTCGCGTAGTTCCTCCTTGCTCATTGCATGGAAGCGGCGCGCATTGGCGCTCTTCTCATCTTCCTCGTCGGCTGCGGCTGCGATGTCGAGGGCCGGAGACTCTGTCTCCTCACAAGTCTCTTCCGCCTGCTGACCGTCGGCTACCGCGCCGAGGTCGGCGGCCGGTGATGTTTCCACGATACATTCCTTCTCAGTTTCCGCCACTGAGGGCGAGGGGGTTACAGCCTCCTGTCCGGATGCTGCTTTTTCAAGCTCATTCATAATTGGTTTATGATTTTATTGTTCATTTTCGGCCGGAGGCAGCCGGGTCTCTCTGAGTCCTTATGCCGCATTAACTGCCGAAATAATTGCCAAATATATAACAATTAATTGATTCTGCCAAAATTATCGTCTATATTTCCCCGGAACCGGAGCGATTTCTCCGGCTTCGGGGCATGAAGGGCGTCTTTCAGTATCAGTTGAAGGGGATGCTGATGCCGAAGTTGACAGATGCGTTAGAATTCAGAGGGATTCCCTCTTTCGAGAGTTTGCCGAGCGTGTGGTCCATGCCCAGGAAGATGTTGAACCAGCGGTGGTTGAAGTTCAGCAGCCATCCGAACGATGTTCCGTAAGTTCCGAAGGCCACGTTGGCGTCGGCCGAGAAGCAGTCAACCGGGTTGACATTGGCCGAGATTCGCACCTCGGTCCAAGTGAAGTCGCCGGCAAAGCGTGACGAGCTCAGCAGGCCGAAGTGCAGACGGCGGTAATAGGGCAGCGTGTAGTCCACACCGACATTGAGTGTGGTTGCCAGGCCTACGTTGCGTGTGCCGGTGTTGCCGTTGTCGCTGAGCTGGTAGAGCTCGCCGAGGTCATCGCTCAGACGGTCCCACTCATTCTCGAAACTGTTTCCGACGTTCTCGTTAGCGTTGAAAATATATTCGGAGCTTGTGAATGTTCGGCGGCCGTTGGTCGAGGCGTGCTTGGTGTCGAAATATGATATCCAGCCCATGTCAAGGAGTCCGAGCGAGAAGTTGAAGTCGCGCCACTTGTAGCTGGCACCGAGGTCAAACGACATACCGAAGCCGTTGGCTCCAATCGAGCCGTCGCCATCCATGTTGATGCCGGAGACATATTCACGGCCCTCATGGTTGGTCTTGGTCTCGTACTGTAATTTGCCGAGGTTGGCGTAGATATCGGCGTTGGTAGTTGCGGTCCAGACATCCTCGCCGAGTGTGAGGTCGGCCTCGCGGAACTTTGCTTCAAAATTAGCGATACCGATCAGGAACTTCACGGCAGCACCGGCGCGGAGTCCCGGCACCTGCTTGATGTCGCGCGAATGATTGAATGCGATCTCGGCGTAGCCCATGGCGCTGGCGCTGAGGTCGCGGATATCATATGTGCGGTTGCTGAGACCCTCCTTGGCCAGTTCGAAGAATGTGCGGGGGATTCCGGCATGCACATCTGCGCGGGCGTTGATCGAGACGGTGTTGTAGCCGCCCCACATCTTGAAGCCTCCCGACAGCAGATTGATCTTCATGTCGGCACCGAGTTTGTTGACGCTGTGGAGGTCTCCGAGAAAAGATGAGGAGACCGCCGGATTGGTGAAGAGGACAGTCTTGCCGTCTACCACATGGAAGATATCGGTGAGGTGCAGGTTGCCGCGCATCGCCATGTTGATGTTGCCGATGGCCGGAATGGATACGAAGTCCATCTGATTGCCGAAGGCCGGGTTCATCTGGTAACGGTAGTTATAGCCGTCAAGGAAGTAGCCTGAATTGGTGTTCTGGGCCTGAAGACCGACGGCCGACGCGAGAATCGCGCCTGCCATTATGAGTCGTATGTTGGTTTTCATTGTTGTTGCAGTGTTTGCTGACTGATTAGAAATCTGTTTCGTAATATCCGCTTACACGTACGCGGATGTTGTTAAGCTCAAGAGTCTGTTCGGGAGAGAGAGGCTCGGCATTAGGTCCGGCGTTAAGCACGGCGCGCAGAATTATGCCGTCGAGATTGCGCACCTCGCCAGTGAGCTCAATCTTCAGTTCAGTCTCCTCGCCTGCGGCAAGCACATTGCTGTTCACCTCGGCGTCGAGTTCATGGCCCTCCTTGTCGAGGGGCTTGACAGTGAGGTCAAGGCTTACGGGGCAGTTGTTCTTGGCATCGGCGGTCAGCTCAAGTTTGGTTATGGTCAGCTTGTCAAGGTCGTCGTCGCTCCAGCCGTCTCGGGTCTCGGTGTAGATCACGTGCGAGCCATCGTTAAGGGCGAGGGGAGCCACAATCTGGTATTCACCCACAGCCTTTGGGAGAGTCTGCGGAATCACGAATTGGTTCACGGGCTGCTCGGGCACACCGGCATTCACGACATCGATGCTGATCTGGTCGGGGATTCCCTTGCCTGTCTTCAGCAACTGGCCGAGGTCGTAGAATTCCTTCCACTCCAGATTTTCAGCTATACGGTCTATGAAGAAATCGGGGACATTCTGCATATTAGGCTTTACAAGGTCCTCAGACTGGTTGGGTGACAATACGAAGTTATAGGGACCTGCGGCACCCTGTGCGTATCCGATTGGCACGATGACTGCATGATCCGAATCAAGATCACCGGGGAATACTCTGTCAGGAGCACCCTGGCGGTGTGTGGTGAGACGCAGGCCGGCCTGGCAGTTGAGGGGAACGTTGCCCACAGGGTTATTGATCTGCAGATAGATCTGCGGGTTTGCTATGTCAATATTAGTCTCGCTACCCTTCAGGAAGTCGGGGATGTCGGTCAGGTTGACAGGATCGATGTTGATACCCTTGAGGTCATACTTGATGCGGCCGCTGAACGACTTGACCACAAAGTCCGAGAGATCGTAGTTGATCTTAAATGTCACATGGTCGGGATGTGGGAGCATGCCCTCGTTGGGCACAATGTGCAGCAGACCAGACTTCAGTGTCAGCTGGCTGTGGAAGTCGAGAGAACGGTCTTTGGCAATAACCACGCCAGCAGTCTCGCAGTCTACAGCCTTTGCGCGAAGCCAGACCTCAGTGCGGTTTCCTGACACGTCGACCCTATTGATTGTCCATATACCGGTCGAAGGCACATAGTGGCCCACTGAGGGTTCGCCGTCGAGGACAAGTCCCTTCGGCGCGATAATCTGCAGGTTCTCAAATGTCATATCCTTGATGACATTGTCCTGGTCAGCCACCTCGAGGGTGAGACGAAGTTCGAAAGGCTTGGTCTCTATGGTGCCGAGACTGACGATTGACTCGTCTATGTCAGCGGCATTGTATGAGAAGGGTCCCTCGATATCCACTATTTTATATGTAAAGTCAGAAATAGGCGCGCGACGTCGTGAGCCTTGCTCATTTACAAATCGGTCAAGAGTCTCGATTGTAGGCTCGATTTCGGTCGGCTCAGCTGATACTCCGGCTATCTGGATGTCTTCAGACTCGAAATGGCCATCCTGAACCAGGGCATAGAAGTTCTGGTCTCCGATCGTGACAGGCTGAATCTTGCCCCCCTCGATCTTGATGACGTCGCCAAGTCTGACGGGGTCGATGTTAACGGGAAGCACCAGGTCGTTGACATTGATACGGCTGGTGGTGTCTGCGTTCGAGATGTCGTAGTTGTCGTCGATACAGCCCGTGAGCAGCAGCAACGGCGACGTGAACGCCAGAGCTCGTAAGATTGTTTTGTGATACATAATAATTTGGTTGAGTTGTTGTCGTTGTTATTATCTAAGTTATCTTTATATCGCGATTTCAGAGTTTTTCATGCGCGGGATTTTTCCAATCAGTCTATGCGGGAGAGGTCACCCCTACCCTCATTGATTTTCCACTTTCATCGATATGACACGCACATCGGTCTTGGGTCGGTCGGCTCGGCCGGTCTCAACATTCTGTATTTTCTCCACAACGTCCATGCCCTCGATCACCTCGCCGAAGACGGTGTACTGACCGTCGAGATGCGGAGTGCCGCCAATATTGATGTAAGCGTCGCGTATCTCCTGAGGCATCTTCTCATCGGGAACGGCCGCCTCGGTCTGGGCTGCGAGTTCCTGACGGAGTTTCTCGAGGTTCTCGCGGTCGCCGGCCTGCTGCAGTGCGCGCACCTCGTCCATATGCTGCTTGACGAGGCCGTTGAAGTATGTCTGCTTGCGCTCATGGTTGGCGCGCTGCTCCATCATGTCGAGTGTGCGCGCGTTCTGCTTCTCGCCGGTCACTATGTAGAACTGGGAGCCGGAGCTGCGGCGCTCGGGATTGACCTGGTCGCCGGTACGCGCTGCGGCAAGCGCTCCATATTTGTGGAAGTGCTTCGGATATAGGATCTCGGCCTGAAGTGTGTATGACGGATCGCCCGAGCCGAGCATCGCCGTGCTGTCGGCAGTCTTAGAGTTCGGGTCGCCGGTCTGCACCATGAAGTCCTTGATGACGCGGTGGAAAAGAACGCCGTCGTAGTAACCCTCCCTGACGAGTTTCAGGAAGTTGTCGCGGTGAATCGGTGTGTCGTCGTATAGTTTTACCTTGATGTCGCCAAGGGTGGTCTTGATGTCGACCACCGGCTCGGCCTGTGCGTTTGCGATTGCCATGAGAGTAAGTAACAGGCTTATGATTATTCTGTTCATGTTCAGATGATGTCGTCGGAATGTATCCGCTTGAAGATGCGGCGGAAATTGTTGTCGGTCCTGCTGAGTTCGTCGGCGCGCTCCTCGTAGTCGTCGCCCCAGATGGCCTGGAGCAGGGAGCCGATATATCGGCGCTCGCGGTCGCGGTCTATGGCGGCCTCGATGAGCGGGGCGAGCCAGGGCTCGAACCTCTCGCGGTCTACAGCCGCCAGATAGCGGGCCGTACTGGCCAGAAACTGTCCCGACATGTCGACCTCTCGCAGACGCGCTATCTGCGCGTCCAGATCTTCCCCACAGGTCTCACAGCCGTCAACTATCAGCTGATAGACCGCCATCCCCTCCTGCTCAAGATTCTCTTTAGTGTCTGTTGACTCCATATCGTATTGATTCGTTATAGACTTTATATCTGCAGCCGGCCTCACTTGTGTCATGGGAAAAAGACCCGCTATTTATGCCGACAGTCGAAAATTTATATGCAAAAGTAATAATTTTTTTGTTATATTTGCAAAATCGCATGATAAATCTGAATAATTGCGGACAAAACTCAACAAATCTTAATATCGCAAAGACAGATATATATGGACACAGCACACACAGACGAGAGGTTTCTGATTGTGATCGGAAGGGAATACGGGAGTGGGGGGCGGCGCATAGGCAAGATGCTTGCCGAGCGTCTCGGAGCCACCTATTACGACAAGTCACTGCTGAGCGCGGCAGCCGCTCGGCTCGGATATGCGCCTGAGATTTTCGCCCGCAAGGATGAGAGACGACCCTCGCTGATACGCTCGCTGCTGTCGTTCACGTACGGCGCCCCGACAGCCAATATCGACGAGGCCCCGATGAGCGACGAGAAGATATATGAGGCACAGAGCCACGTCATCACCGACATATGCTCGCGTGAGTCGTGTGTCATCGTCGGGCGTACCGCCGACTATATCATGCGCCGGCATCCGCGCATGCTCAGCATTTTCGTGCATGCGCCGCTGTCCGCCAGGGCTGCCGCAATCATGGAGCGCGGCGAGACCGGCAACCTTTGCGACGCACGCGAGATCGCCGAGAGGAATGACCGCAACCGCGAGTCGTTCTATAATTATTATACCAACAGCAACGGATGGGGCCGGGCCGCAAACTACCACCTCTCGTTCGACTCGTCGAAAGTCTCTGACGACACCATCTCGGCCGTCGCCGCGGAGATGCTTGGCCTGGACAACCACTGAATTTGCACATTCTGAAAAAATAATGTAATTTTGCACCATAGACAGAAATGCGGTCTGTCGCTACATGCGTCATCTGCATATAGAGGAAAGTCCGGGCAACACAGGGCATCGCATTTTCTAACGGAAAGCCGGCGGCAACGCCGGGGATAAGTGACAGAAAACGACCGCCGGGCCGGCAACGGCCCGGTAAGGGTGAAAAGGCGGGGTAAGAGCCCACCGGTCCGCATGGCGACATGCGGAGCCGCACATCCTGCGAGTTGCAAGGTCAAATATACCGGCAGTCAAGGGCGGCTCGTCCATTGCCGGGGGGTAGACTGCTTTAGCGCGCCGTGCAAACGGCCGCAGAGATAAATGACAGACACTCCGGCCTCGGCCGGAGCACATAACCCGGCTTACAGCATCTCTGTCTCATCATCAGGATCCGGTGCATTATCTAATGCCCGGATCTTTTTGTTATTATAAAAACTCTCTATCTGCAGATCATGAAAGACACACGGAAACAGAAGGAAGGCATGATGGCCTCTATCATCAAGCGAGCCAAGACATGGTATGACTATTGCGCTGACGGGGTGTGGAGTGACCCCCGCAACAATCTCGGCACGCGCATGCTCAAGACCCTTAACCTGACCCTGAGCGCATTCTTCAACTCAAGCCTGCAGAACAAGTCGATGTCGCTGACTTACCAGACAGTGCTCTCGATCGTGCCGGCCTTCGCCCTGCTCGTGGCAATCGGCCGAGGCTTCGGTCTGGCCGACGCTCTCCAGAGCCAGCTATATCAGTTCTTTCCCTCACAGTCTCAGGGAATCTCCACTGCCCTGAGATTCGTCGACTCCTATCTCAACTCAGCCACAAGCGGAGTATTTGTCGGCGTCGGAATCGTCGTGCTGCTCTGGACGGTCATCTCGCTGCTGTCGTCGATCGAGGACACCTTCAACTCTATCTGGGGCGTCAAGACCTCGCGCACCATCTACCAGAAGTTCACCGACTATATCGCCATATGCCTAATGATTCCCGTGCTGATGATATGCTCGTCGGGAGTGTCGATATTCATGTCGGGCGTAGTGCAGGAGCACCTCAACCTTCCGTTTCTGACGCCTGTCGTAAACGTCGGTCTCGAACTTGCCCCTCTGGTGCTCTGCTGGCTTGCCTTCTCGCTCTCATATTACCTGATTCCCAACACTCGCGTAGGCTTCAAGTATGCCGCCATTGCCGGCTTGATGGCCGCGATCTCGTTCCAGGTGCTCCAGATGCTATTTCTCAACGGCCAGCTTTATGTCTCGAAATATAACGCGATCTACGGATCATTCGCATTCCTGCCGCTGATGCTCATATGGCTCCAGCTCTCCTGGCTCGTGCTGCTGACAGGCTGTATGATTGCCTACTCGATGCAGAACGTCTTCACCTTCAACTTGCTTGGTGACGAGAGCGCGATCTCCAACCGCGCCTGGCATAATGTCGGGCTCATTGTCATGACAGTGGCCGTCACGCGGTTCCGCAACAGGCAGAAACCTGTGTCAAGACAGGAAATCGCCGTGATGTATTACCTGCCGATCCGCATCGCGGGCCGTATTGTCGAGAAACTCCGGCTGGCCGGACTCATCTATGAGGTCGGCCTCCAGAGCGATGAGTCCGGAATTATTCCGGCCGTCGAGACCGAGACCTTCACCGTGGCAGACTTTCTCAAGGCATTCGATAATGTCGGCGTCACCGACTTTATCTATGACTTCCGCAACATATACAAGGACTTCATCAATACGCTCGAGCCCCTGATGCAGGCATCATACGCACAGTTCGCCGACCTCTGCGTCAAGGACATTCGGCTGCCCGACCCCGGCACGATCAAGAGCATCCTGCTTACTGACGCCAAATAGGCACTATAATTTTTCGCTCATTTTGTATCGGTTTTTGATAAAATGCCATCAATAATGTTGCAAAACAATAAAAGTGTTAAAAAACATATTGTTAAACCGATTATTTCTGATTATCTTTGTAATATCATTACAGAGGCACCTGTCTCTGCCCTGACTGGCAAGCCGGAATTAGACTTTTCTCACTCTCCCGACCAGAATCAATACCCGGGCGCCAATTTTCAGACAAATTTTATAAACCAACATATCTATGTTATCATGAGTTATCTTAAATTCGACAAGAACCTTATGATCAACCTGGAGCAGTCACTACCCAAGGAAATGCTCCGCACGAATATGTCGGGGGCCTACCATTGTACCACAATAGTCGGATGCAACACGCGCAAGCAGCACGGGCTGCTTGTAATACCGATACCTGAGATGGACGACAAGGCGCACGTGCTTCTGTCGTCGCTCGACGAATCGGTCATCCAGCACGGAGCCTCCTTCAACCTCGGGCTGCATCAGTATGGCGACAATGTGTTCAGCCCCAACGGTCATAAGTATATTCGCGAGTTCACCTGCGAATCTGTACCCAAACTTACATTCCGCGTCGGGGGTGTAGTGATGACCAAAGAGAAGGTCTTCATCTCGCATGAGAACAGAATCCTCATCAAGTATACGCTTCTCGACGCTCACTCGCCGACAACACTTCGTTTCCGTCCCTTCCTGGCATTCCGCAACGCCAACGACCTCGTGGTCGAGAACAGTCAGATCAACCGCGAGATCCGCCACGTGCCCGACGGCATAGCCACATGCCTCTACGAGGGATATCCCACGCTCTACATGCAGTTCAACAAGGAGGTGACATGGGTCGACGATCCCAACTGGTACAAGGGCATCGAGTACTATAAGGACAAGGACCGCGGGATACCCTACAAGGAGGACCTCTGGGTTCCAGGCTATTTCGAGCTTCCGATCAGGAAGGGGGAGTCGATTATCTTCTCGGCATCCACGTTCGAGGCCGACCCCACGACTTTCGAGGAGACATATACCGCCGAGATCAAGGGACGCACATGCCGCACAAGTTTCTTCAACTGCCTGAAGAATGCCGCCAAGCAGTTCTATCTCAAGAACGAGCACGGCATGTACATCATGGCCGGTTATCCATGGTATAACGTACGCGCGCGTGACGAGCTGATCGCGCTTCCAGGCTGCACGCTGGCAATCGACCATGAGGAGGATTACCACACGATTCTCGCCTCGTTCTGCGGGGCGCTCCGCCGATACATCGAGACCGGTGAGAAAGACCGGGTCATCCAGGAGATCGACCTGCCCGACATTCCACTCTGGACCATCTGGGCCATACAGCAGTTCCGCCGCTATACGGACACAGGCAAATGCGCCGATCGATATCTCGACACGGTGAGGTATCTGGTCGACTGTGTGCGGGACGGACGCATCCGCAACCTGCGGCTTCACGAGAACGGTCTCGTCAGCTCCGAGGGCACACACTCGCCGGTCACCTGGCTCTCCGCCTCGATCGGAGGGAAACCCATCATACCCCGCACCGGCTATATCCTTGAGTTCAACGCCCTGTGGTACAACGCGCTGATGTTCCTCGCAGCCCTGCTGCAGGAGGCCGGACCGCAGGGTGAGTATCTCGACGGCATCACGGCTCTGGCCGACCGATGCAAGGAGGCGTTTGTCAAGACATTCCTCAATGACTTCGGCTACCTGTACGACTACGTAAACGGCACATACACCGACCTCGAGGTTCGTCCTAACATGGCTATCGCCGTCGGACTGGAGTATTCTCCGCTCGACCGGCGTCAGCGCAAGAAAGTGCTCGACTTCTGCACCCGCGAGCTGCTTACGCCCAAGGGTCTCCGCTCGCTCAGCCCAAAGAGCCATAACTATCGCCCTGTGTATGTCGGCAATCCCACCGAACGCGAATACACCGTGCACCAGGGTCCGGCTCGGCCCTGGCTCTTCGGCTTCTATGCCGACGCCTATTTCAAGGTGTTCGGCATCAGCGGCCTCTCTTTTATCGAGCGTATGCTCATCGGTTACGAGGAGGAGATGTCTGAAGGCTGCATTGGCTCGCTCTCAGAACTCTATGACGCCAATCCCCCCTTTACCGGCAGGGGTGCGGTCAGCACCGCCAAAAACGTCGGCGAGATCCTCAACTCTATCCGATCGGTAAACCGCATGAGCAAGCTCCTGTCTCAATCAGAATCCGTTTAATTCCTGAAGGCATTATTATGAAAGCATTAATGTTTGGCTGGGAGTTTCCCCCTCATATCTTAGGGGGTCTCGGAACTGCCAGCTATGGCCTTACCAAGGGCATGCACAATAACGGCGATATGGAGATCACCTTCGTCATTCCCAAGCCCTGGGGCGACGAGGAGAAAGGCTTCGCGAATATCGTCGGCGCCAACTGCACGCCCGTGGCCTGGCGCGACGTGAACTGGGATTATGTCAACGGCCGTATCGGCAAGGTGATGGACCCTCACCTCTACTTCAATCTCAGAGACCATATCTACGCCGATTTCAACTACCTGCGGCTCAACGATATGGGCTGCATAGAGTTCTCGGGCCGCTATCCCGACAACCTCATCGAGGAGATCAACAATTACTCGATTGTTGCCGGCGTCATCGCCCGCACCATACCCTGCGACGTGATCCACTCGCACGACTGGCTGACTTATCCGGCCGGCATCCACGCCAAGAACGTCACCGGCAAGCCTCTCGTGATCCATGTGCATGCCACTGACTTCGACCGCTCGCGCGGAAATGTCAACCCTACTGTTTTCGGCATAGAGAAGGATGGCATGAACAATGCCGACCACATCATCACCGTCTCCGACCTGACGCGCCGCACCGTCATCGACAAGTACGGGATTGACCCGGCCAAGGTGACCACGGTACACAATGCCGTCATTCCACTCAGCGACGAACTGCTCAATCTGCCCCGCAACACGCGCAAGGACAAGGTCATCACATTCCTGGGACGTATCACAATGCAGAAAGGGCCCGAATATTTCGTGGAGGCTGCCGCCAAGGTGCTCCACAAGGACAAGAACGTACGCTTTGTCATGGCCGGAGGGGGCGACATGGAGCAGGCCATGATACGCCTCGCGGCCCGAAGGGGAATCTCCGACCGTTTCCATTTCACCGGATTCCTCAAGGGCAAGGAAGTTTACCAGATGTTCCGAGACTCGGATGTGTATGTCATGCCTTCTGTCTCCGAGCCTTTCGGCATATCGCCCCTCGAGGCAATGGAGATGGGTGTCCCCTCGATTATCTCGAAGCAGAGCGGCTGCGCCGAGATTCTCAACAATGTCATCAAGACCGACTACTGGGATATCGACGCAATGGCCGACGCCATGCATGCACTGGTCTCCTACCCCGCTCTACACAACGAACTGCGCGAGCGCGGCATCGAGGAGATCCACGGCATAACCTGGGAGAAGGCCGGCAAGAAAGTCATCGACATTTACAAGAAAGTAATTAATAAAGTTTAATGTTTACGGTTTAAGGTTTAGAGTTTAGAGTTTAACGGCTTGAAACGTAAACATCCCTAAAACCTAAAGCCTAAAACCTAACACCCACGAATATATGAAAAACGTCTGTTTCTATTTCAAGATACACCAGCCTTATCGCCTGAAGCGTTACCGCTTCTTCGATATCGGCAACGACCACTACTATTACGATGATTTCGCAAATGACGAGATCATCACACGTCTGGCCGAGAATTCCTATCTCCCTATGTGCGATACGCTGCTCGACATGATCCGCGAGAACAATGGCGCCTTCAAGTGCTCCATCTCTGTCTCAGGCACTGCCCTCGAGCAACTCCAGCTCTATGTCCCCGAGGTCATAGACCGACTCAAGGCGCTCGCCGAAACAGGCTGCGTGGAGTTCCTCGCCGGCACTTTCGCCCATTCTCTCGCATCGCTCGAGGACCCCGAGGAGTTTATGCGAGAGGTCAAGATGGAGTCTGATCTCATCACCCGCACACTTGGCATCAAGCCAAAGACCTTCGCGAACACCGAGCTCATCTACGATGACGACATCGCCTCTATGATCTACGGCATGGGCTTCAAGTCCTGCCTCACCGTGGGCGCCAAGCATGTGCTCGGCTGGAAGTCGCCTAACTATGTCTACTGCGCGGCCACAGCCCCCAAGCTCAGGCTGCTGCTCACCAACGACAAACTCAGCGATGACGTGGCCCGCAACTTCAACAACCCCGAATGGCCCGAGTATCCCCTCAATGCCGACAAATATATGGACTGGATCGCCGCTCTCCCCGAGGAGGAGCAGGTCATCAACCTCTATTTCAGCATGGACACCTTCGGCTCGTTCCTGCCCGCCTCAACCGGCATCTTCCAGTTCATGAAGGCACTTCCCCGCTTCGCTGCTGAGCGCAACATCGGCTTCGCCCTCCCCTCGGAGGTCACGGCCAAACTCAAGCCCGTCGGCGAGCTCTCGGTGCCCTACCCGATGTCAGACATCGACGAGGCGCGCGATGTCTCCGCATGGAAGGGTAACGACCTGCAGAACGAGGCCCTCGCCAAACTCTATTGCGTGGCCGAGCGCGTAAGCCTCTGCGATGACCGCAGACTCAAGCAGGACTGGGAATATCTCCAGAGCAGTGACCATTTCTACTACATGAGCACCAAGAACCTGGCTGACGGTGCATCGCATGCAGCCTTCAGTCCCTACGACTCTCCTTTCGCCGCATTCACCAACTATATGAATGTGCTGGCTGACTTCCTGGTGCGCGTCGAGGAGCAGTATCCAGAGAGCATCGACAACGAGGAACTCAACTCGCTGCTGCTTACCATCCGCAACCAGGCAGCAGAAATCAATTCACTCAACAAGGAGGTCACGACTCTCCGCGCCAATATCCTCAACGATGACACAGTGCCGGTTGTAGAGCCGGTTGTGGTGGTAGGCGCCCCCGAGACTCCGGCACCCAAGAAACGCGGACGCAAACCAGCAGCCAAAAAGGATAAATGATGATACGACTAAACTGCTTCATTCAGGTCAGCCCCGACAAGCGCGACACGGTGCTTGAGGCTGCCCGCAGCCTTACCGCCGCCTCCGTTGCGCAGGACGGCTGCATAGCCTATGATATATTCACGTCAGCCACAAGACCCGACGTGATGATGATATGCGAGACCTGGCGCGACCAGGCAGCCCTCGACGCCCACAGCGCATCTGATGAGTTTGTCAGATACGTCGGCATCATGCGCGACAACGCAGCCATGAAACTCAAATCGTTCGAGTTCTGATACCATGGCATACCTCCGGACATGGATTGAACCCATATGCCAATTCTTTCTTGCGAGATAATCCACTTATACCACCGGTATAAACAAAACTTCAGCGGGGCCGTGAATCTGATTCACGGCCCCGCTGTTTAATGATGATGAACCAAACGTGCCGGAACTTTCCCAGCGCGGTCGGCTCCGGCACGCCAACCATTAAGATAAAGGTTCGGTTCATCATTCGCCATCTTATGACGGCTATTCCTTTTGTAACCTGAATTCTTTTCGATTTTCCCGACAATAGGGATGCATCTTTAGAATCATTCCTTATTAAGAATCATTCTATCCAACCGCTAAATTACAAAAATTTCGCATAACATGTTAATTTTTCAGTAAAAATTTTTGTCAATTCAGTAATTATCCGATAAATAGGCAATAAGAGACACCAAGACAAGAAAAAGGCCTCTGAATTCGCATGAACTCAAAGGCCTTATTGAACTAATAGTAACGGCTTATAACCGTATCAGGACACCACAGACTGTAAATGTCGAAAGTTGAATTCTTAAAACCAAATAATGAAACCAAAAAGCAAGTTGTGAACCTCAATCATCCTGATGCCTAAACATCATGACGACGTCTTGATTCAGCAAATTGAAATGATATTTAAAATTTCAATTGACAAAGTTAATCAAATTTTTCATATCAATTGAATTTATTTCAAATATTTTTTAAATTTCATAACACGTCATTCCATTTCTCTCAAAAAAAATATCCGAGGCCTTATCAGGCCCCGGATTCAGGTCGGGCTAAAACCCCAAGATGTCTAAATTGCGGGTTGTCTGCAATCCAATACCCCACAATTGATATAGTTACTGGAACAGCGGAAGGGCTGCGTCTACGCAGTACTGGTAGATGTACGGAACGAGACCGAATAAGACTATGCCTGCCACACAGATCCATAATGCGAGTCGCTGGCTGCTGTCGCTGCGGAATGACTCAACCTTTGCCTCGCCCGAATTGATCCAGATTGCCTTCACTACAAGCAGATAATAGTAGAGCGAGATAATAGTGTTGATCAGCGCGATGAGCACAAGCATATACAGCGCCATGCTGCCGGAGGCAGTCACAGATGTAAAGATAAGTATCTTGCTGAAGAATCCGGCGAACGGCGGGATTCCGGCCAGTGAGAACATTGCAAGTGTCATCGCAAACGACAGCCAGGGGTTAGTCTTGTGAAGTCCGTCATAGTCGTCCATACCAACCTTGCCGGTCTTGTTCTCGATAGCCGAGATGACTGAGAAAACCGCCAGGTTGCTGACTACATATACGAAGATGTAGAACATCATCGATCCGAGTCCGAGTGCTGACTCTGTCATCACACCGAGCATAATGTAACCGGCCTGCGAAACCGACGAGAAGGCCATGAAACGCTTCATGTTCTTCTGACGGATTGCGAACAGGTTGCCGACAGTGATTGTAAGTATGATCACTGCATACATCATCCATTCCCAGAGACCGCTGTAGAGTGTGCCGAAAGCCTGCACGAAAATCACAAAGAACGCGAAAGCAGCCGCTCCTTTCGATATAACCGAGAGATATGCGGTTACTGCGGTCGGCGCTCCCTGATAAACGTCGGCAGTCCAGAGATGGAACGGCACAAGCGAGAGCTTGAATCCGATACCGCCGATCACAAATGCAAGCGCACAGATCAGCAGGCCCGGAGTACTGCCGTCAGAGACTGCCGCGCGGATATCGTCGAAATAAAGCGAGCCGCCCGAGAACGCATACACAAACGAGAGACCGACGAGCAGAATAGCCGATGAGAACACCGCCGTGAGAATATACTTGATGGCGGCCTCATGGCTTTCGTAATGGCGCTTGTTGAAGGCAACCATAGCAGCCAGCGGCAGTGACGCGGACTCAAGCCCGATTATGAAGAGCAGGAAATGACGTGCGGATATCATCAGGTACATTCCGAAGAGTGTCACAAGCATCAGCTCATAGAACTCTCCCTTGCGGATGGCGGCCTCGTCGCTGTCGACCCACTTGGCCGACTGAAGCAGCACGATAAACACTCCGACGTTAAGTATAGCCTTCATTGCCTTGCAGGCGGTATCGTCGACATACATGCCTCCGAACACCGTCTCTCCGCAACTCGGTATGATCCAGATTGCAACAGTGGCGAGGCCGAACAGGACAGTAGTGACAGGTGTCAGCAACTTCTTACCACCATCACCGGTGAACGTGTCCAGAAGGAACACGATTAAGAACAGTCCCAGAATTATGAGTTCGGGCAACATCGCCCCAAATTGTGAATAATCCATTGTATTCAGTTGTTCTTGTTGTTTCTAATGAGTAGTTTGAAGTTGTCAGATCGCTGTGTTGAGCGCGTTGATGATTGGCACGAAACTGTTCTGTATCGTCTCGTTGATCCAATTGGGGAAGAAACCGATCCCGGCCAGACACACAATCAGTGTGGCTGTCGAGAGGCGCTCCCACCACGACGCGTCGGTGAGCTGAAGGTGATGCTCGTCCTGCACAGGTCCAAGGATAAGTTTGCCGACAACGCGCAGGATATATACGGCGGTGATAACTATCGAACAGGTCGCGGCAATCACGAAGATGCGGTGGAACATGTCACCGTTCTCGAACGCTCCGAAGAATATCGTCATCTCGGCCACGAATCCTGACATGCCCGGTAGTCCGAGCGATGCGAAACCGGCTATCATGTAGCACACTCCCAGATAGGGCATGATTTTCATGAGGCCACCGATCTGCCGGATGTCACGCGTATGGGTCCTACCGTAGATCATACCGATCAAGGCGAAGAAGAGGGCCGTCATCAGACCGTGGCTGAGCATCTGGAGGATACCGCCGGTCATCGCAGTCTGGTTGAGCATCAGAATGGCGAACAGCACCATGCCGCAGTGCGAAACCGACGAATATGCGTTGATATACTTGAGGTCAGTCTGAACGCATGCCGAGAAGGCTCCGTAGACAATCGAGATTCCTGTCAGGATGATGAATATCCAGGCCAGTTCCTGTGCGGCGGCGGGAAGAAGATATATGGCGATCCTGAAACATCCGTATCCACCAAGCTTCATCAGCACACCTGCGTGAAGCATCGAGACCGCCGTCGGAGCACATGCGTGACCGTCGGGGCTCCAGGTGTGGAATGGGAACATGGCGCCAAGCACGCCGAAGCCCACGAACGTGAAGCAGAACAGAAGATTCTGCCATGATGGGTCTATGGCGTTATTGTGCGCTATCTCAAGGATATTCCATGTTGCCTGTCCCCCTTCCGGCGCGCTGTGCCAGTAGATGCCAAGCAGACCGAGCATCAGGAAGGCCGAGCCTCCCATCAGCATCAGCGTCAGCTTCATGGCAGAGTATTCCTTGCGGCCGGTTCCCCAGACTCCGATAAGAAGATACATGGGGATAAGCGCCACCTCATAGAACATGAACATCGTGAACATATCTACCGAGATGAAGAATCCGAACACTCCGGTCGAGAGAAGCGCGAACCACAGGAAGAAATTCTTGGGCAGCGGGTTGATCTTCCAGGATGCGAATGTGCCGGCGAATACAATTATCGCCGAGAGAAGAAGCATCAAAACTGAAATGCCGTCGACACCGACAGCAAGGTGTATGTTAAGAGGCTCGTACCACATCCAGCTGCCCGTGAAGAGCATCTCGCTGGTATCACCTGCCGCACGTATCTCGAGGAACGAGACCACAAGCCAGATGGCCATGGCCAGCAGGACTGTCGAGCATGTCACCATCACGGCGCGTATGGCCTTCATATTGCTGTTGCCGCAACATGCAAGCCCGGCCATCATGATGACGGGAACTATTACAAACCAGATTAAGAAATTTGAAAACATAATCAGAATATTTTGCGACAATTACAATTTACAGGATGCATATCCAGGTGATGGCTGCCAGCAGCACGGCACCAATGAAATACCAGGTAACATAAGACTGCACACTGCCGCTCTGCATGCCCCTGATGCGCAGTGACGCCCACTGGGTGACTGATGCAAGAGCATCCATTGTGCCGTCGATGATATGACGGTCAAACCAGGCTATGCCGCGGCAGATGATACCGAAGATGAACTTATGTGTCACGAACTGATAGATCTCATCCCAGTAGAAGCGACGGTTGGCTGCTGTCCAAAGGGCGGGCCAGAGGTTCTTGACCTTGGTCGGAACATTATTCTTCTTCACATACATCACAGTCGCAAGGCCAATGGCGAGAACAGCCACTATCAGCGAGGTGGCCGCTACCGCAGGCTCGATATGGATGTGATATGGTTCTCCGTTGTAGGTAACGAACTCACCGAAAGGTATGAACCCTGCGACACAGCTTACAAGCGCCAGGAAAATCAGAGGCACTGACATCTGCCAGGGTGCGTCGTGCGGCTTATGACCGCTCTGCTTGTATTTAGGATTCTCCTCCCACCAGAACACCAGATAATACATGCGGAACATGTAGAAGGCCGTAAGGCCAGCCACCATAGTCATCCATGCGCCCCAGAACCAGTGACGGCTGAACATCGCGGCAAGCATCTCGTCTTTCGAGAAGAAGCCGGAGAAAGGCCAGATACCCGCGATTGCAAGACAGCCGATCAGGAATGTCCAGTGACATATCGGCATATACTTGCGCAGGCCACCCATCTCGGTGTAGTTGTTCGAATGAACGGCATGGATCAGACAGCCGGCACCAAGGAAGAGTAACGCCTTGAACATGGCATGTGTGAACAGGTGGAACATACTTGCCATATAGCCGAGACCCGAATAATGCACTCCCTCAACCGGCTCATTGTAGGCACAGCCGAGAGCGACCATCATGAACGCTATCTGCGAAATGGTCGAGAATGCGAGGATACGCTTGATATCGATCTGCGCGCAGGCTACGACAGCGGCGTAGAACGCCGTGATCGCTCCGACTACAGTTATGAATGTCAGCGAATCCGGCACTATGCAGAACAGGGGGAAGAAACGTGCCACCAGATATACACCAGCAACCACCATCGTGGCGGCGTGGATAAGTGCCGATACAGGTGTCGGACCCTCCATAGCGTCGGGCAGCCATATATGCAGCGGCATCATGGCCGACTTACCCATACCGCCGACGAATATCAGGATCATCGCCCATGTCAGTGCGGAGCCACCCATGAATGTAGCGCCGATCGTCGAAGCGAGCACGTTGGTGGGCTGCGAGTTAAGCATCATGAAGTTGAAGGCCGAGGCTGTGCCGAGGGGTCCATCGGCCGGTGTCTGCGAGACATAATACGACAGCACCAGAATACCGATCAGCATGAACAGGTCGGCGAAACGTGTGACGATAAATGCCTTTTTCGACGCAGAGACTGCCGACGGCAACTTGTAGAAGAAGCCGATGAGCAGATATGACGACACGCCGACAAGCTCCCAGAAGATGTACATCTGGAAGATGTTGGTGGCGACCACCAGGCCGAGCATCGAGAACGTGAAGAGAGCCAGGAACGCATAATAACGCTGGAATCCCGGCTCGTGCTCCATATATCCCCAGCTATAGAGATGCACCATAAACGAGATTGTGGTGATCACCACAAGCATCATGGCACAGATCGGGTCGAGAAGGAACCCGATGTTGACCACCATGCGGTCGGTAAATGCCAGCCAGGTCACATCGAAGAGCTGCACCTGCTGGCGGACTCCATCGACGATGAACGCCGGATCGCCCGAGAAGAAATATGTGAAGGCCACAATATAGGCAAGTACCGCAAGAGTGCCGTTGGCAAGGATACCAAGAACACCTGCAAGCTTGCGGGACATCTTCACGCCGCCAAGCCCCAGGATGAGGAACATCGTGAAGGGAATGGCCAGAATAAGAATTGGAAGAGTTGTGCCCATATTTAGAATTTCATTTGTTTTACAGAGTTAATATCGGTGTTGCCCACCTCACGATAGATGTTGATGATAATAGCAATGGCGATTGCAGTCTCTGCCGCCGCTATCGCAATCGCGAACAACGTGAAAACCATTCCCTCCATAGAGCCGGGGAACAGGAATCTGTTGAACACGACAAAGTTCAGATCGGCGGAGTTCAACATCAGCTCGAGCGAGATCAGCAGCGCGATCATGTTCTTGCGGGTCACAAACCCGTAGACACCGGCCGCGAACATAATGACGCTCGGCACAAGATACCATAACATACTTAAGTCCATACTGCGCGGGAATTATCTTTTGCGGGCCACTGTGACGCCGCCGATTATACATGCCAGAAGAAGGATACTTATCGCCTCGAAGGGAAGCAGATACTGGAACCTGTCTGTTCCTACAAACGCATGGCCTATTGTCTGCATGTCGATTGCCTTGCCTGCCGCGATGCACTCTGTCAGCGACATGCCGTTGAGAAGCGGCATATAGAACAGAGCCAAGAGCAGAAGCACCAGACCGCTGATCGACACTCCTATTCCAAGCGCCTTGCGGTGCGAGTCAAGAAGCGGGGCCAGGTCGTCGGGCCGGCGTGTCAACAGAATCGAGAATACAAACAGCACCATAATGCCACCCGCGTAAACGGCTATCTGCACCGCTCCGAGGAACTGATATCCGAGCTGAAAATAGAACACGGCAGTTCCGATCAGCACGAAGAGCAGATATGTGGCTGCGCGAAGAATCTTGCGTGACGTCACCGTCATCACCGAAAAGACGGCGATGCAGATTGCCACCACAAAATAGAGAATTATATTCGCTACTGAATCCATTATTATGTTGTAGTTGTTGTTTATTTCCTTTATTTAGCCTCCCCTGTAGGCGCGTCGGCTTTCGGAGCCTCCTTGGTCGGGGCATCATTTGCAGCCTCCCCCTTTGCGGCAGCCTCTTTAGCGGCAGCCTCCTTGGCAGCCTTGATGGCAGCCGCCTTCTTCAGCGCCTCGGCCTTGATGGCCGCGAGTTTCTCGGGATCCATCGCCGGCTTGGCCGGTGCGACAGGCTCTCCTTCAGGCTCAGGCCTGTAGTTAAGTTGCTTGATCAGTTTGTCGCGCTCGAACACAGCCTGCTCGAAGTCATTCGAGAATTCCAGCGCATCCTGCGGACATGACGTCACGCAGAGCATACAGAACGTGCAGCTGCCTAAATCATAAAGATACTTGTCGAGCTTGCGTTTCTTCTTGCCGTCGGGAAGCTCCACCATCTTGGTCTCGAGCTTGATGGTCCCGTTCGGACAGTTCATCTGGCAAATTCCGCAAGCGATGCATTTGTGATGTCCCTCGCTGTCATACTTCAGTGTGAGTTCAGCGCGGAATCGGTCTGCGATCTTAAGCGTCTTTCTGTTCTCAGGATACTGCTCGGTGATTTTCGGAGTGACAAGTTCCTTTCCGGTCACACCCATTCCCACGAGCAGGCTTTTTACGCCCTCACCCACAGACTTGAAATATTCTTTTATGTTGCCCATTAATTATAAAATGATTCTGAAATTTGTTATCCTGTTTATCTTTCCACCTGGCCGCCCAATATGTCGAGCAGTTCAGTGGTGATGCTTTGCTGGCGAAGTTTGTTATATTCGAGCTGCAGTTCCTCAAGCAGTTTCTTGGCATTGTCGTTGGCACTCTGCATGGCCATGACACGCGCCGCCTGTTCCGAACTCCTGTTCTCTATAGTGATCTCCTGCATGGTCGAGAGCACAAACATCGGCAGAACCTCGTTGAAAATGCTGTTGGCGTCAGGCTCGAAGATGTAGAGCTGGTTGTCGGAAGTGTCCGACGCCTCTCCGGCAAGCGTTTCCTCGGCCACCGGAAAGAGTGTCTCGTCTGTCAGGATCTGACGGCTCATGGAGTGGTATTTCATGTAGACCACATCGAGACGGTCAATCGTTCCTGCCAGGAACTTGTCGCGGAGCGACTGCGTGAACTCAGTCACCTTATCGCCTTGCATCTTGCTGTCGACACCCTCGTTCACCACCACGCTGAGTTTCGGGTCGCGCAGGCGCCTAACCGCCTTCTCGATCTTCTTGCCGACTGGATAAACGTCAATATCGATATCCGCCCCACACTCACGGCGCATATTGTCAATATGCACCAGGAGCCCCTTGAGGATATTGATGTTGTAGGCACCGCAGAGACCGTCGTCGGAACCGAATACCACTATCCCGGCGCGTTTCACCTCGCGTGACTGTATCAACGGGGAGTTGAAGGTCTCGTCGGTAGCCAGTATATGCCCCATTAATGACTTGATCTTATCCTTGAAGGGCTGTAGTTTGCGCAGGGCCTGCTCATTCTGATGCACCTTCGCCGATGAAATCATTTTCATCGCGCCGGTGATCTTCTCTGTAGAAGCCACCGACCCGATTCTTGTCTTTAGTTCTCTTAACGTTGCCATCTTTTTCTGTCAAGATCTTGAATTTGTTTACTCCGCGCTGATGCCGTCAGCCACCTCTCTGGCCACAGCCGTCAGCTTCTCCTCGACCTCGGGTGTAAGTTTGCCTGATTTGAGCACATCAAGCACATCCTCCTGGTCGCGCATCTTGAGTGTCTGTATCAGATTCTGCTCGAATTCATGCACCTTCTCGAGAGGCACATTCTCAAGCAGTCCGTTCACACCGCAATATATCACGGCAACCTCATTCTCTACCGGCCATGGATGATACTGCGGCTGTACCAGGATCTGCTGGTTCTTGCGGCCACGGTCGATCACGCCGGCTGTCACAGGGTCAATGTCGCCGCCGAACTTGGTGAACGACTCGAGTTCCCTGAACTGTGCCTGTGCGATCTTGAGTGTGCCGGCCACTTTCTTCATACACTTGATCTGCGCGTTACCACCTACACGCGACACTGAGATACCGACGTTGATGGCCGGGCGGATACCCTGGTTGAAGAGTGCGGTCTCAAGAAATATCTGGCCGTCCGTGATAGAGATCACATTGGTCGGGATGTATGCCGATACGTCGCCTGCCTGAGTCTCGATGATAGGAAGTGCGGTAAGGGAGCCTCCACCCTTTACCATAGGCTTAAGCACCTCAGGCAGGTCATTCATCGACTCGGCCACCTTCTGGTCAGAGATGATCTTGGCGGCGCGTTCCAGCAGACGCGAGTGCAGATAGAAGATATCGCCCGGATATGCCTCACGGCCCGAGGGACGCTTCAGGATCAGCGAGATCTCGCGGTATGCCACTGCCTGCTTCGACAGATCGTCGTAAACGATAAGCGCGTCACGGCCTGTGTCGCGGAAATACTCTCCGATCGCAACACCGGCGAACGGAGCGTAGTAGCGCATAGATGCCGAGTCAGAGGCATTCGCAGCAACCACTACCGTATAGTCCATCGCGCCATATTTCTTAAGAGTATTGACTATCGAGGCGACTGTCGAGGCCTTCTGTCCGATTGCCACATAGATGCAATATACAGGCTTGCCTTTGTCGAAGTTCTCCTTCTGGTTGATGATGGTGTCAATCGCGATAGCTGTCTTGCCAACCTGACGGTCGCCGATGATCAGCTCGCGCTGGCCGCGACCGATAGGAATCATGGCGTCAACCGCCTTGATACCCGTCTGCAGAGGCTGGTTCACAGGCTGACGGAAAATTACGCCGGGAGCCTTGCGCTCAAGCGGGAGGCGTATCCGCTTACCCTCGATCGGGCCACGCCCGTCGATAGGCTCGCCGAGCATGTTGATGACACGACCCAACATGCCCTCGCCCACCGGTATAGAAGCAACTTCACCCGTGCGCTTCACCGACATGTTTTCCGTGATTGTATTTACTTTATCGAGCAACACTACACCCACGTTGCTCTCCTCGAGGTTGAGTGCGACGCCCATGGCACCGTTCTCAAACTCTACGAGCTCGTTACTCCTGACGTTCTCGAGGCCATAAACGTGCGCAACGCCGTCGCCGACGCTCAGCACCGTGCCGACCTCCTCGAACTTCACTTTTGAATTGATATTTTCGAGCTCCTGCTTTAAAACATCTGATATTTCGCTGGGATTAAGCATCTTCTTAATTGCTACTTAGGTTTTGACGTAATTGTTCGAGTTCACTGCTGATCGAGGCATCCATTCGTGTCGAATCCACATCGATCACAAATCCCCCTATTATATCCGGGTTCACTGCGTAGTCATACTCGAACGTCCGGTCCTTGAACGAACCCTCGACTACCCTTCTAAGCTTGTCTATCTCGGAGTCAGGCAATTTGGCCGCGGTAGTGATCCGCACCTGAGAGATTCTGTTCTCCTTGCGGTAAATGTCACAATAGGCCAGAGCCATAAGATAGGCGAACTCCTCGCGGTTATGGTCGAGAATCAGTGAGACAAATCGCCGGTAATCGTCTCCGGCTGTCTTCCCCGCGGCCGACAGGAGAAGTTTTCTCTTGTCTTCCGACTCTACAAATGGATTTGACAGCACTTTCTCAAGCTGCGTGTTCGAGCGAAACGCCGCGATGACGTTCTTCATCTCAGCATATACAGCCTTGCTGTTATTGGATTCACCTGCGAACTTGTATAAAGCGAGCGCGTATCGGTGGGGAATCAGTCCGGAAATCATTATCTATCAGTTTTTCTCTATTTCGTCCAACAGTTTGTTTACCAACTCGGTCTGTGCCTTGTCGTTGCTCATGCGGCTGCGCAGCATCTTCTCGGCGATGTCGATCGAGAACTTGCCGACCTCGTTGCGGAACTGCGACTCAGCATCCTTGCGGGCCTGGTCGATGGCAAGTTTTGCAGCATCCATCTCCTTCTGGGCGGCGCTCTGTGCCTCTCGACGGGCCTCCTCGATGATGTCTGTCTTCATTTTGGCAGCCTCTCTGAGCATCTCTGCCTGACGCGCCTGCGCCTCCTTCACATATTTCTGTGCTTCGGCACGGGCGTTGTCAAGCTGTTCTTTTGCCTTCCGGGCGTCTTCCACACCCTGGTCGATGGTGCTGGCGCGCTTGTCCATCATTTTGATGATCACCGGCCATCCCCATTTCGCAAGGACGAGGAAAAGCAGGATGAACGCTACGAACATCCAGAACACCAAGCCAAAATCGGGCGTGAATAATTCCATTATCTTTTTGTTTTGAGGATAAAACTTGCCCCTTTGTTTACTTGATGAAGATTGCCAGGGCAGACACGATCACTGCGAACAGGGCTACACCCTCAATCAGCGCGGCGATCACAATCATGTTGCTTCGGATATCACCGGCTGCCTCCGGCTGACGCGCGATGGCCTCCATGGCCGACGAGCCGATCTTACCGATTCCCATTCCGGCTGCGATTGCTGCCACACCTGCACCGAGTGCTGCGCCAAGAGCGGCGATAGGCTGAAGGTTCAGTACCTCATTCAAAATTGTAGATAACATAATTCAGAGTTTTTTAAGTTTATGATTGTTTTATTTTATTTCATGTCTAATTTTGCGGCCTCACCCGAGAGAAGAGCCTTCTCCTCGGCAAGCGCCCTCTCATCCTTTGCCTCAAGCGCGGCATCTCCCTTATCCTCCTTTTCCTTGTGCTCTTCCTCATGAACCTGGCTCATGCCGATAAAGAGAGCCGAGAGCAGGGTGAACACATATGCCTGGATGAAACTTACAAGGACATCAAGAAGCAGCATGAAGATCGAGAAGAGGACAGACACCACCGTGGCTGCTCCGGCAACCGCCGCGCCAAATGCCGCGAAGATGAAGATCAGGAGCGTAAGGGTTATCACGATGATGTGGCCGCCCATCATGTTCGCAAACAGACGCACGCAGAGGGCCGCCGGCTTGGTGAAGATTCCAAACACCTCTATAAGCTGCATGATGGGGAGAGGAAACTTCAGGAAGAGAGGCACATCGGGCCAGAATATCTCTTTCCAGTAGTGCCTGGTGCCTGTGATATTGGTCACAATGAACGTACAGAGCGCGAGCACCAGGGTCACGGCGATGTTGCCTGTCAGGTTGGCGCCACCGGGGAATATCACTATCAGGCCCACAAGGTTCATCGTCAGGATGAAGAAGAACGCCGTGAGCAGATATGGAGCAAATTTCCTCGTGCTCGGACCCAAGGTGGCCTTGATGGTATCGTAATATACGAAACTTACCAGCATCTCGAAAAAGCCGAGTCCCTTGCGGGGAGCCTTCATCTCCTTGCGGCGATAGAAGCTCACCAGACTCATGACCATTGCTATCACCAACAGCACAGTGATGAAAAGTGCCGCTACATTCTTGGTTATCGAGAGGTCGAGCGGACGGTACTCCCGGTAATATTTACCGTCAAAGTAGACATATCCGTCTATTACCTGGGCTCCATCGTCGACCGCTCCGGTCTTCTTAACCTCGGCAAGCTGTGCCTCGAGGTCCTTCTGCTCGGCAGCGGTCAGGGGGAATATCTGCACCACCTTATCCTTATGTGTGCTGATATGAGCGATGATGAAATTATATTCCTTGCCGTCGCGGACACATGTCTTGACCACAGGCTCGACGACAGCATGCTCTTCACCGGTCTGATCGTCCGCCACTTCCTCAACCCGTGTCAGGCTGCCCGAGGAGAAACAGAACCAGCTGTGGTCCTCTGCACGGACTATCACAGGCAGCGGGATGCGGCGTGAGTGCGAGAAGGGAACCTCCCAGCCATAACCGTCGCCAAGGTGCTCGAATATGATTCCCTTGACATCAAGTTCCTCTCCGCCTCCCTCATGTCCCGACGCGCTCGCCGTGGCAGGCGACGCAAGCACCAATGCCACAAACAGGGCGAACACGCTGAAGGCGGTCTGCCTGCCTCGGTTTATGATTCTTCTAATAATTGATTTCGACATCTTTTGAGCTTTTTTGTAATGTCGTGTCTGTTCGGACCAGTCTCTCAGTAGACACATACGGAAATTACATTATTGTTCACATCGGCCACGCCTCCTGCGATTTCAAAACTCCCGGTCTCCCCCTTAGGGTCGGTGTACCTCACTTTTCCCTTGACGAGTACCGAGATGAGCGGCGCATGGTCCTTGAGCACGGTAAAGGAGCCCATCTGGCCCGGCATTGTGACCGAAACCACCTCGCCGGTAAACACCACCTCATGTGCCGATATAATTTCAAGTGTCATTGTCTGTGCTGGTTTTAGAGAACTGACTTCAGGGTCCTTACAAGGCCCTATTATTTAACATCCTTGAGCATTGCCTCACCCTTGGCGATTGCCTCGTCGATTGTGCCGACATTGAGGAAGGCCTGCTCCGGGAGGTAGTCAAGATCGCCCGAAAGAATCATCTTGAATCCGCGTATGGTCTCTGCCAGAGGCACCATCACGCCCGGGAGACCTGTAAACTGCTCGGCCACGTGAAACGGCTGCGAGAGATAACGCTGCGCACGGCGCGCACGGGTCACGACCTGCTTGTCCTCGTCCGAGAGCTCGTCGACGCCAAGGATGGCGATGATGTCCTGAAGCTCGTTGTATTTCTGCAGAAGCTGCTTAACGGCCTGCGCCGTGTTGTAATGATCCTCGCCCACGATATTCGGGTCAAGGATTCGCGATGTAGAGTCGAGCGGGTCTACAGCCGGGTAGATACCAAGCTCCGAGATCTTACGGGAGAGCACCGTGGTGGCGTCGAGGAACGAGAATGTCGTTGCCGGAGCGGGGTCAGTAAGGTCGTCAGCCGGCACATAGATAGCCTGTACCGATGTGATTGAGCCGTTCTTGGTCGAAGTGATTCGCTCCTGGAGCGCACCCATCTCCGACGAAAGAGTGGGCTGATAACCTACTGCCGAAGGCATACGGCCAAGAAGTGCCGAAACCTCCGAACCGGCCTGGGTGAAGCGGAAGATGTTGTCGATGAAGAGAAGAATCTCCTTACCGCCGCCGTCATTGTCGCGGAACTGCTCTGCGACAGTCAGACCCGACAGAGCCACACGCAGACGTGCGCCCGGCGGCTCGTTCATCTGGCCGAACACCAGGGTTGCCTGAGAGTTCGAGAGCTCGGAGTGGCTGACATCGTCAAGGTTCCATTCACCCTTCTCCATGCCCTCCTCGAACTTCTTGCCATACTTGATGACACCGCTCTCGATCATCTCGCGAAGCAGGTCGTTGCCCTCACGTGTGCGCTCGCCCACTCCTGTGAAAACAGAGAAGCCGTTGTGACCCTTGGCAATATTGTTGATGAGCTCCATGATGAGCACGGTCTTGCCTACACCGGCGCCACCGAACAGACCGATCTTGCCACCCTTGGAATAGGGTTCAAGCAGGTCAATCACCTTGATTCCGGTGAAAAGCACCTCCTGCGAGATGGCCAGTTCATCGAACGAGGGTGCGGGCTGATGGATAGGACGCATGTCCTCGCGCTTCAGCTCGCCGAGCATGTCGATTGCATCACCGACCACATTGAGCAGACGCCCCTTGACCTGATTGCCCGTGGGCACGGAGATGGGATGGCCGAGATTGCGCACCTTCACACCTCGGCGCACGCCGTCGGTGCTCTCCATGGCGACACATCTCACTATGTCCTCGCCAATGTGCTGCTCCACTTCGAGGATCAGCTCCTCGCCATTGTCGCGCTCTACCTTCAGAGCCGCATAGATAGGGGGAATCGATTCCTTTCCTCCCTCAAACGAGACGTCGATCACCGGACCAATCACCTGGGTCACCGTACCTAATATTTCGCTCATAACGTTTATTCTGTTTGTCGCGGCCCGCTCATCGCTGCGCCGCCATATTTTGTTTTGTTTTTATTCTCTTTTCCGGGGTCGCCGGTTGTTTACATGTTTAGAAATGCCAGCCTAACGCCACAAACACTGTCATGAGCAGAAGGTTTGCAAGCGAGAAAGGCATGAGATACTTCCACTCGAACGCAAGCATCTGGTCAATGCGCACACGCGGGAATGTCCATTTGAACCAGATGATGATGAACGAGATGAAGAATGCCTTGAGCAGGAACCATACAGGCGACGGAATCCAGTTCATCACCATATTGAAGCCGTCCCAGCCCGGTACGTGCAGAGGCATCCATCCGCCAAGGAACATCAGTGTTGCGATTCCCGACACGATGAACAGGTTCAGATACTCGGCCAGATAGAAGAATCCGAAATGGATACCTGAATACTCGGTATGATATCCGGCGGTAAGCTCATGCTCGGCCTCGGGGAGGTCGAAGGGGCCGCGGTTGGTCTCTGCCGTAGCCGCGATCACATAGATGATAAATGCAAGTATCGCCGGGATGTGACCCTTGAAAATGAACCACGCATCCTCCTGGGCAAGCACCAGCTGTGATATATCCATCGTGCCGGCGAGAACCACGATTGTCATCAGCGCAAGTCCCAGGGAGATCTCATAACTTACCATCTGGGCGCCACTTCGCATCGCTCCGATCAGCGTGTACTTGTTGTTTGACGACCATCCGGCCAAAAGGATACCCAGAACACCCACCGAAGACACGGCAAGAATAAAGAATATACCTATATTCCAGTCGATTATCTGAAGTCCGTTACCCCAGGGAAGACACGCCAGCATCACTACCGACGATGTGATCACCAGATAGGGCGCGAGCTTGAAGAGGAACCGGTCAGTGCCCTTGAGGCAGATAAGTTCCTTGATAAGGATCTTGAACATGTCTGCGAACACCTGGAGCAATCCCCACTTGCCGACTCGCATGGGGCCGAGACGGCACTGGAACCATGCGCAGAGCTTACGCTCATACAGTATATAGAAAAGCGCCAGTACGGTATAGACACCCAGAATCAGCACGCCGATGATGACACATTCTATCAGAACGGCCAGCCAATCGGCCATCCCGAGTCCGAGTAGCCAGTCGTTAAAAGCCGACGTCCATTTTCCGAAATCAAACATGATGTTATTTATGCTTTTGATTATACTTCTATTCTGAAAAAAAGTTGTTGGTTAGTTCCGCATCCTTATCGGTCGATATCGGGAATCACAAAATCGAGCGCCGCACCGATTGTGATCAGGTCGGCGATCATGTAACCCGAGCATGTGAGGTCCATGACTCCCACAAGGTTGAAACAGGGACTCTGGAAGTGCACGCGGAACGGCTTCTTCTCTCCCGTCGACTCGATATATACGCCGAATGTTCCGCGGCTCGCCTCGACCTGCTGGTACCAGTGTCCGGCAGGCAACTTTATAATCTTGGGCACCTGTGCGCGGATGTCACCCTCAGGTATCCGGTCTACAAGCTGCTCGAGTATGCGGAGGCTCTGCTCTATCTCCTTCATGCGGACCATGTAGCGGGAATAGGAGTCGCAGCCGTCGAGAAGCACCTCGTCGAACTCCACCTCATCATAGACAGCATACGGATGTTTCTTGCGGCAGTCGCAACTCCAGTTCGAGCCGCGCCCGCTCGGGCCGGTTATGTCGTAGTTGATCGCATCCTCTTTCGAGAGGTGTCCGACACCGACAAGACGGTTCTTGGCAATGATATTGCCCGAGAACACTGTGTGATACTCCTTGAGACGCTCGGGCATGATGCGTATCAGCTCCTTGACATCCTTCTGGAAATCAGGGTGAAGGTCAGCGATAACGCCGCCTATCACGTTATAGTTCATCGACATGCGTGCACCGCAGGTCTTCTCGAATATGTCAAGCACCTGCTCGCGCTCGCGGAATCCATAGAAGAACGCCGTCGTGGCGCCGAGGTCCATCGCCGTGCATCCGAACGAGAGCAGATGCGAAGATATGCGCATCAGCTCGTCCATCATGGTACGGATCACCTGTGCCCTGCGGGGCACCTCGATGCCGAGCGCCTTCTCTATACACATGCAGAGACAGTGGCGGTTCTGATGGGCCGACATATAGTCCATACGGTCGGTGAAATGCAGTATCTGCGGGTATGTGAGGCCCTCGCTCAGTTTCTCGATGCCCCGGTGTATGTAGCCGGACACTACATCGACCTTCTTGACGGTCTCACCATCGATCGACGCGCGGAAACGCATCACTCCGTGTGTCGAGGGGTGCTGGGGACCGATGTTGACCACATACTCGTTCTCGTCGAACACCTTGCCGGGAGTCTCCTTGACATTGCCGTCGGCGTCAAGCGAGAATGTGCGTGTGTCATCCTCGTTCTGCTCGTCCTCGAGACGTATGGGATTAAGCTCAGGGTTGGCGTCATAATCCTTGCGCAGGGGATGTCCCACCCAGTCGTTGCGCAGGAAGAAGCGGCGCATGTCGGGATGTCCGATAAACTTGATGCCGAACATGTCGTACACCTCGCGCTCCTGAAAATTCGCCACCTTCCACAGGCCCGACACTGAATGTATATAAGCGTTGTCGCGCGACTCACAGACTACCTTAACTGACATCACCTCCCAGTTGCGGGACGTGCATGTCAGATAATACATGACGCCAATAGAGTCCTTCCAGTCCATGCCGACAAGCGCCGTCAGGACATCGAAGCCGAGGTCGTTCTTGAGTGCGGTGGCCACATTGAGCCAGTCTTTCTCGGCCACCTTGATCTCCAGGGTGTCACCCTCCGTGATCTCCGCAGCCGGATATATCTTAAGTATCTTGTCTTTCAATTCGCTCATGTCTGTCTGAATAGTTGGGTGATGTTATCCTATCTGTCCTTTCTCCTCGGGATGCTGTGCAAAGAACTCCTCAATCTTCTCCTTGCGGTTGACGCCGCCGAAGAATTTCTGGACCTTGATCTTGCGCTGAAGCTGCATCAGTCCGTAGAACATGGCCTCGGGACGCGGGGGACAGCCGGGAACATAGACATCAACCGGAAGGATCTTGTCGACACCCGGAACGACACAATATGAATTCTTGAAGGGACCGCCGGAAACGGCACAACCGCCGCAAGCTATCACATATTTCGGCTCGGCGAGCTGCTCATACAGTCGCCGCATCACCGGAGCCATGCGGTGTACGATCGTGCCCTGCACCATCACATAGTCAGCCTGACGGGGTGAGTTGCGGGCCACCTCGAATCCGAAGCGGGCCATGTCATAACGCGCCGCGCCAAGGCTCATGAACTCGATGGCACAGCAACTCGTGCCGAAACAAAGGGGCCAAAGCGAATTGGACACGCCCCAGTTGATCAGGTCATCAAACTTGCCAACCATCACGTTGGCTCCCGTCGCGTTGAGTTCTTCAACAAGCTTGTCTATGTAGTCGTTGTTCTTGAAGTCCTCGCGGGTCATGCTTTTGATATGGTCTACTCCCATTTAAGCGCTCCTTTCCGCCAGGCGTACGCCAGGCCCATTATTAGCACAAACATAAAGATTCCGATACACAGGATGCCCTGCGGCCCGAGCGAGCGCATCACGGTCGCCCAAGGATAAAGAAACACCACCTCGACGTCGAACAGCAGGAAGAGGATGGCGAAAATATAATAGCCGGCCTTGAACTGGATCATCGACGCTCCGCGCGTCGGTATACCACATTCGTAAGGCTCGGCCTTCTTTACCGAATAAGATTTCGGGGAAATCAATTTTGCAATAAGCAGCGCCGCAAACACAAGCCCGATTCCCGTCAGGGTGGCCGTAATCGACAATGCGCCATTGCCTATTTCGCACAATAGATTCATATCGTGTTAATATTTATTTAGTTATCGGTTTTATGACTTTCTTCGCCGCATAAAACGGCGATGGGTTTCCGCAAAATTAGCCAAAATTTCCTAAATCAACAAATAAAAAGAGGGTTATTTTTGCTACTGAAAATGCCTGTCATTCTCCGTTTCCGGCACTCCACGCAAGCAAAAAGAAAGGATGAAAGAGCCGGTTTCCGGTCTTCCATCCCTTTCCTTATCAAATTTTCACTTTTACTTTCCCTCTGCAGCGATGACGCAGCTTCCCTGGAATTCGCCCTTGAACACCTCTGCCACCCTGTAGGATACGCTGGCCGTAGTCATGTCTCCGCCTACCGTAAGCGTAAAGGCGTTGAACTTGTAACGTGGAGTCTCCGTCAGACCCTCTCCCTCCAGCATGTAGGGAATCACATCCTGGCCAGAGATCTCGTATCCGCGCTGCGTGAACTTAAGATCGAGATTCTTGAGGACGACCAATATCTCAGGAGCCTTTGGCGCGAACCGTGCGTTGTAGAATATCACGTCAGCCTTATTGGTGATCGCGTTCTCATTGCGCTGCATCACTACGCGATATGACATAGTCTTGTTGACAAACGGCCCCTCCATGCCGGGGTAGGTCGTGGTGGTCGTGCCTCTGAACGTCACGTCGGGCCAGAAGGTGCGCACACTCCAGTCTCCCGGATATGTATACTGCATGAAGGCGTAATGCATGGTCTTGCTCGGCACAAACGGTGTGTAGTCTTGAAGTCCGGTCCCTTCCGGCGCCCTATATACGGCCTGAGTCAGGAGTACGTTCAGGTCCGATATCTCTGTGCCCGTCGCTGTCGGCAGATTCGACGAGAACTTTATCTGCTCGTAAGCCTTATTCTCAAAGGTTATATATCCGGAGATAAAGGAGATGGGCTTCGTCGCGAACGACGCTGTCGTTCCTCCCGGCGCCGGCATCGACGACACATTCATCTCGAAGGTATTGTCCGGAACCTTGAGCGTGAAGTTATATGCGCCCAGGCTCACAAACGGAGACGCATTGTCATCGGCCGGCGTGAACAGGTTATAGGCTGGAATCAGGGTTGTGCTCGTATATGAGTTCTCTGACTCTTTGTCGCATGATGTGATTGTGAGGGCAGTTGCCGCAATCATGCCGTACAAGATTGTTTTCTTCATTATATATTGTATTATTTGCTTTGTTATGTTTTTTACCGTACCTGATATTCAACGGCGCAAGCCTCCCGATATTATATGCATGCCCCGCTCAGAAGAACAGCCTCAGGGTCGCTCCGGCCTGAAGCGGACGCCCCCGCTGCAGGAACTCATTGCCCATCGACATGAAGTAGAACGTATGGTAGTCCGCATCTGTCAGGTTTCTTCCCCATATCTGCAGGCTCCATATATCACCCTCGAGTGTGGCCGAGGCTCCGAGCAGCGCATAGAAATCCTGACTCCGGGTGTTCGACTCGTTCCAATATATTCGTCCAGTGCCTCGGACGTCTGCCTCAAGTGTGAGCGACCTCACGAGCCTTTGGCCGAATCCGAATGTGTACTGCGCCTGGGCGAAGAGTGTGTTCTGCGGCGCATAGGGTATATATTTCCCCTTGAAATCATCTATGCCGTTGTGAAAACGCACGAATCTTGCGTCTGTATGCCCGTAGCTCGCCGAGAGCTCGAGCGTCGACACCGGATTCCAGTTTACCGACACCTCGCCACCCAGGCTGCGGGTTCGCCCCGCGTTGGTCATGATGCGTCCGGTCGTGTTGCCTGAGGGAAACATGGTGAGCTGCTGGTCGCGGCAGTCGATATAGAACGCCGAGACATCGACCGACAGGCGCGCTGCCGGAAAAGTAAGGTGCGAGCCTATCTCGTAGTTCCACGAGTACTCAGGCTTATATCCCACAACATCGTCAATATCGTATTTAGACCCTATGCCCATCACTCCCATCAGCCGCTGCTGCAACACGTCGGAAAACATCTGGGTATTGAACCCTCCCGACTTGTAGCCCTTGGAGACATTGGCATACACATTGTTCTCCCCCGCCATCGGAAGCCTATACAATATGCTTATTTTAGGAAGCCAGTTGAAATAGCTGCGCCTCAGGTGTCCGTTGTCGTCTATGTCGATTCTAACGTCCCGCACGTGCGTCATGCTCCCGTCGGCATTCAGCCGCATCACCTCATAGCCGGTGTCGCACCGGCTCCGGTAATTAAGTTCCGACTGTTCCCAGTCGAGCCTCAGACCGGCGGTAAATTTCCAGTCACCGGTCCTGAATGTCGACTCATGGTAGAGCGCTATACCGCCGGTGGGTATCGTGAAGTCACTGTTGAGGGGAAACTCGCGGGTGTCCCAGCGAATGGGATAGTCCGGATTGGCCTCGTTGCGGTGACTCTCTATCAGACTCGATATTCCCTCATCCTTGAATGTCACCGGGGCCTGCATCGACATATGCTTGTAGAAGCCGAAAGCACCCGCCACCCACGTGTAGAGGCCGTCGCCCTCATTGCCCCGGAATACTACGTCCTCGGTAACTCCGGTCTCTTTCTGTTTCTGGGTCAATGTGAAATATGGAAGGGGCAGAAAATCCTGGTCAAGCGTCAGGTTGTCGTCGAGATACTGCACGCTTGTTATCGAAGACATGGTGAACCGGTCGTGCCGCCAGTTCAGGGTCAACCCGTCGTTGAAGATGAACCGCCGGTAGAAACAGGTGTCGTTATAGTTGATCTCCCCTGTCCCGACGTACTCGTACGGATAACCGCCCTGCCTCAGCATCGAGGCCGACGCGGTGTTGGTCAGTTTTACGCTTTGCGACAAGCGCCAGTCTGTTTTCCATCGCAGGGCTCCGCTCATCTCCTTGTCAAGCAGCCTCCCATTGTAACGGTTGCGGAAGAAACCGCCAAGATACGAGAATGAGCCTGTTATCGCCGTGGCGAAATAGGGAGTAAACTTGTGGTACCAGCCGAGCGACGCCTTCCAGTCGTTGCCGTTGCCTCCCTGCGCCATGACACGCCAGCCCTGCCAGCGCAGCGGAGAGAGGGTCGTTATGTTTATCAGCCCTCCTATCGTGTTACGGCCATAGAGGGTCGACTGCGGACCGCGGAGCATCTCGACCGACGCTATGTCGGCCAGGTCGAAGTCATAGGCGTTCTTATTGAGATAGGGCACATTGTCCACATTCAGTCCTACTGCCGGCTGGTCCATACGTGCCCCTATGCCGCGCACATATACCGTTGAGGTGATGCGCGACCCATAGTCGGGTATATAGAAGTTGGGGACCACCTCCGAGATGCCCTTGAGCGCCACTGTGTTCAGTTGCTCAAGTTCGGTCCGCCCTATCACTGTCGATGCCACTGCATCGTCGCGAAGCATCTCCTCCTGTTTCAACGCTATCACGTTAAGTTCGCCCAGCGTGCGGACCGAGTCGGAATATTCCGTTTCAGTGCGCAAGTTGACCGGCTCGGCTGTTTTTCCTGCCGATGCAGATAGTATTCCGGCCGCAATTAACGTTATTATTGGTATAGTTGTCTTCACACTGCAAATTTACCTCTATTTTCCTCCCTGACCAAAAAGTATTGGTATATTTGCTTCAAAATACCTACTATTGGGTATTGACTGCTGCAGGCGCGCTCCGCGATACCCCACGGATATTCCGGTCACAACTCTCAGTAACTCAATTCAGTTATGTCTACATTCTCGATTCACACATTGGGATGCGGCTCGGCAAAGCCTACGGTAAGGCACCAGCCGTCGTCGACGGTTGTCGAACACCGTGGCAACCTGTTCATGGTCGACTGCGGCGAAGGGGCTCAGCGTTCTTTCCAGATGGGGCGCCTCAAGTTCTCCAGACTCGGCCATATTTTCCTGACCCATCTTCACGGCGACCACGTGCTTGGTCTGCCGGGGCTTCTCTCCACTCTTGCGCTCGGCGGCGAGGGAGGATCAATTACCGTACACACTTTTGCCGAGGGAGAGAAGATACTGCGCACCATACTTGACTTCTTCGCCAAGGATCTGACTTTCGACCTCCGCTTCAACATCATAAAGCCCGAGGATGCTGTCATCCTTGAGACTCCTTCGCTGACGGTCCGTACCGTCAGGCTGCATCATCGCGTGCCGGCAGTGGGGTATATTTTCGAGGAAAAGCCGAAACTTCGCCATATGCGCCGCGACATGATCGACTTCCACAAGGTTCCGGTGGCACGTATCCGCGACATAAAGGAAGGTGCCGACTTTGTGAAACCTGACGGCACGCTGATTCCGAATGAGGTCCTTACTTCCGATGCTGACCCGTCGCTGAGTTACGCCCATATCAGTGACACGGCCTATATGCCCGAGCTGGCGTCAAAAATCGGTCCGGTAGACCTGCTTTTTCATGAGACTACATACCTTGACGAGCACCTTGTCGAGGCCAAGGCGCGCTTTCACAGCACCGCGCGCCAGGCGGCCACCGTGGCCCGCGATGCCGGCGCTAAAGCCCTCCTTACGGGCCACTACTCATCGCGCTACAAGGATGAGTCCCGCTTCATCGCCGAGGCCTCCGAAGTCTTCCCCAACGTCATCCTAAACCGCGAGGGCCTCGTCACCCCCCTCGACTGAGCATTGATTAAGTTTTTGTTAAAAAAGGGCTGTCTATTGTGAAAAAGAATTAAAAGTTGTATTTTTGTGTTTTAGAACGACTATCCGCATACGCTATAACTCAAATCAACAATAACAACCTTTAATTCCAGACCTTATGAAGAGACTACTTCTCTCGGGCGCGGCTGTCATCGCCGCTTCGGCTATTCCGGCCGGAGCATGGGCTGATGTCGTGTGTCGCGGCCAGGTGCTCGATGAGCAGGGCGAACCCATGATCGGGGCCGTCATCATGATTCCGGGCACTAAGATCGGTACCAACACCGATGTCGACGGTTATTTCAAGCTGACCGTTCCCGACAAGAAACACCTGCTGAAGATAACCTATGTGGGATATTCCCCCATTGAGTTGTCAGCGGCCTCAGACCTGGGCGAGATCCGCCTGGTTCCGGACTCAAAGATGCTTCAGGATGTAATCGTGACACAGTCGGTGGCCAAGACTCGCCAGACCCCGGTAGCCCTCTCGCAGATCTCGGCTCCCGAGATTGAGGCGAAACTCGGCAACCAGGAGTTCCCCGAGGTGCTTAAGACGACTCCGGGCGTCTGGGCAACCCCCGACGGCGGCGGTTTCGGCGACGCAAAGATCAACATGCGAGGCTTCAAGTCGGAGAACGTCGCCGTGCTGATCAACGGCCTTCCCATCAACGACATGGAGTGGGGCGGCGTCTACTGGAGCAACTGGGCCGGACTCAGCGACGTGACAAGCAACATGCAGACGCAGCGCGGCCTCGGCGCGGCAATCATCTCCTCCCCCTCGATCGGCGGCACAATCAACATCACCACCCGCTCTACCGACGCCAAGCGCGGCGGCGCCGCATGGTACGGCATGGGCAACGACATGATGAACAATTACGGCATCATGCTCTCTACCGGGCTCATGAAGAACGGCTGGGCCATCACAGTGCTCGGCTCGCGCAAGTGGGGCGACGGCTACGTGCAGGGCACTGACTATAACGCCTACAACTATTTCGTAAACGTCTCGAAGCGCATCGGCGATAACCACCAGCTCTCGCTCACTGCATTCGGCGCACCGCAGTCTCATTACCAGCGCAGCCGTCAGGATGGTCTCACCATCGAGGGCTGGCAGGAGGCCCGCGAGTTCATGGGCGACGAGAGCCCATACCGCTACAATCCGACTTTCGGTTACGGCATGCATGGCGAGCGCAAGAGCTCAAGCTACAACTTCTACCATAAGCCTCAGATCTCTCTTGGCCACATCTGGCAGATCGACTACAAGTCATCGCTCTCGACCACAATCTATGGCTCGTTCTCGACCGGCGGCGGTTACAGCGGCCAGGGCCACGGCACATACAACGGCAAGTCTCTCAGCTATTCAAGTTGGTTCGGAGCAAGCCAGGGAGAACTTAACACCCTCTTCCGCTGCCCCGACGGCACTTTCGACTACGCAGCTATCCAGCGCATGAACATGGAGTCTGAGGCCGGCTCGAACATGGTCATGACCACCTCCAATAATGACCACCAGTGGTACGGCCTCGTATCGACCTACAAGAACGAGTTCATCCCCAGGAAACTCACGTTCACGGGCGGTATCGACGTGCGCTATTACATCGGCCACCACTACAACAAGATAGTTGACCTCTATGAGGGTGACTACTATATGAACTACGAGACCCGCACCAGCGTGAAGCCCTACAACAACGCGGCCGCCCTCAACCCTGACTGGAAGTTCGAGAAACTCGGTGTCGGCGATATCGTCTACCGCAACTACAAGGGCTATGTGGCCCAGGAGGGTGCCTATGCACAGGCTGAGTACACCGCTCTCGACAACCGCCTGACCGCGATCCTGGCCGGCGCGCTCAACGTCACCAGCTACTGGCGCCGCGACATGTTCTTCTACGACAAGGAGCATGAGCGCTCTGACACAAAAAGTTTCCTCGGCGGCACAATCAAGGCAGGAGTCAACTATAACATCAACCGCCACAACAACGTATATGTCAACGGAGGCTACATCTCGCGTGCTCCTTTCTTCAGTTACGGCGTGTTCCTGAGCTCCGCTTCAAGCAACCTCATCAACCCTGAGGCCAAGAACTCGAAGATCGGCTCTGTGGAGCTCGGCTATGGCTACCATTCGCCCAAGTTCTCGGCCAACGTGAACCTCTACTACACCAAGTGGCTCGACAAGAGCGACAAGACCACCACGCGCTCTGGTGAGATACGTCAGGGTCCCCTCGCCGGCCAGTACTACTACATCAGCCTCTCGGGTGTCAACGCCCAGCACATGGGCGCAGAGGTAAACGCCAAGTATATCCCCTGCCACTGGGTTGAGTTCGACGCCATGTTTTCTATCGGCGACTGGACCTGGGACTCCAATCCAACCGGTTACTTCTACACCAACGACGGCCAGCCTCTAGCCGACCTCAAGGGCACGATCGCAAGCGGCATCCTCGCCCCCGACCACAAGCGGGCCTCCCTCAACCAGAAGGGCCGCAAGATCGGCGGCTCGGCTCAGACAACCGGCTTCTTAGGCGTCACCTTCCGTCCGTTCAAGGGATTCCGCATCGGTGCCGACTGGACCTGCTCCGCACGCAACTACTCCGACTATGAGGTCTCTTCTTCCGCTTATGAGAGTTCTGACGTGATCAATGTCGAGAAGCCCTGGGAGATTCCTTTCGGCAACGAGCTTGACCTCAACGTAAGCTACCGCTTCAAGATCGGAGGCATCAACGCCACCATCTACGGCAATGTCAACAACCTGCTCAACAACTACTATGTGAAGGACGCCTACACTCTGTCTGACACACGCGGCGCATGGGACAACGCCTTCCGCGTGTTCTACTCCTACGGACGCTCCTTCTCTGTAAAACTCAAAATCAATTTCTAAGCCGAGTATACAATGAAAACCAATATAAAAAGCCTGCTTATGGCGGGTGGCGCGCTTCTGGCCCTGGCCTCCTGCTCGGAGAACAGCTGGAACGACCTCTATCTCGACGGATTCGAGGGTGGATTCACCCCCACCGAAGTCCAGTCTGTCGACTATACGCTCACCGATGCCGACTATGCCCGAATCGCCGACAACCGTTTCAACAAGGCCCTCGCTGCCAAGAACGATGTGTCGTCGCAACTCGCTGCAGTCAAGACACAGCATTACCTAAATGCAGATATTCCGGCTGCGGAGTATCTCCCCAATCTGCTCAAGGACTCGCTGTTCACTTATTTCGCGCTGTCTGACGGCTCGGCGATTAACCTGACCTACCGCGAGGCCGGCACGCTCCCCGAGAAGATGTCTAAGCTCAACTCCGCCAAGGAGTATATCGTCTCCGATGAGGACTACCAGATCATCTATGGAAGTGCCGACGACTACACGGCCTCTTTCTCTCCGTCGCACCCTGCCTCGACAAACATTCCCAAGGTTCTCGGCATGGCCATCGACGATGCCGAGGCCGGAGACTACTACGTGGTCAACTACAACACATCTGACGTTGATCCGGTCTTCGAGGAGACTCCCCAGCCCCCTACTCCCGGCTTCTCCATGACGAGTGTACTGACCGCTGACCTGGCCGACGGTGACGACGTGACTGTCAACGGCGTGGTGACGGCTGTATGCAACGCCGGCATAATCCTGACCGATAACGCCGGCTCGATTCTGGTGTATGCCAAGGATTTCCCCGCTGCCGACTATAAGGTTGGCGACCAGGTGATAGCAACCGGCACACTCAGCTCGTACAAGAACTGCCTGCAGCTTCCCTATGACGGCAATCTGCAGAAGGCGGGTGAGCAGGCCTATACCTACCCCACCGCCACCGAGCTGACTCCCGACATGCTTCTTGCCGCCGGAACAAACTCCGACCCGGTGCTCGCCCGCTATGGCTACATCACAGGCCGACTCGTGATTGACGGCAATTACCTCAATGTATATTTCGGCGACCGCGAGGATGTGCGTGGCTCAATCTACAATGCCACCGACGCAATCAAGGCCCAGCTCGAGTCCGAGAAGTCATATACTTTCAAGGGTTACTTCACACAGACCTCGAATTCCGGCTCCTATACCAACTGCAATTTCGTGGTGACCGAGGTTCTGACACCTGCCAAGGGTCGCCGTCACCTCACCCGCTCTGTCACCGTGCCCAGCGAGAACCTTAACGCCGTATATGTGTTCAACGGCTCGAAGTGGGAGGCCGCCGATTCCGACATCGTGCCGGTCAATCCTTCCGATTATGCGGCAATGGGGCTGACCTACGGTAACTTCTCCGGAAACCAGGCCCAGGAGTTCCTGCCCAAGTTCCTCAGCGGCAAGTATCCCTACGCGCAGGCTGACAACGAGGTGTATGTAGTCTACAAATATTACGCAAGCGGCGCCACCACGTTCGCATGCTCGCAGTATACGTTCGACGGCGCCAAGTGGGTTGACTCCATCTCGCGCGACGGCATCCGCACCGTCACCAACCAGTTCGTGCGCCGCGACGGCATCTGGAAACTCGATCCGTCGATCGAGCTGACTCTCCCGGCGGGCAAGAACCAGGCACTCAGTTCATGGTTCTTCCAGGCGTGCGTTGACTGGGTTCGCGATAATGTGCCCGACGGTGCGTCGTTCATCACCTCTTATGGTAACAACGACTATTACACCGGCGCGTCGGCATATCAGGGCAACATAGACCTTCGCCCCGGCTCGGCACGCAACCAGAGCAGTACTTATGACGACATGACCGACGAGGAGATTGTGGCCCTTATGAAGGAGCGCTTCGAGAAGGAGGTCTGCCCCGCTGTACTTGGAGTCCTTTATCCCGACCTCGCGCCGGTAGGCGACTTCGAGCCGACTGTCACAATCCACTTCTACACATATAACGGCACCTCGACTACACCCGCCACCATCGTCTGCAAGGCTGTGGCCAAGGGCAAGTTCGAGTTCGTATCCTGCAACTGGGACGAATCCGCCGAATAATCCTTTCGCCAACAAAACTCAAAAGGCCGCGCCCAAAACCGGACGCGGCCTTCTTTATATCTCTCAGGTCTGTTACTTCACGCTTATCAGGCTGCCGGCGGAGTGGGCGGTGATGGTCGGGGCGTATTGTGACTGGGCGTTGGCTACGCCCAGCGAGTAATCTCCGGACCGGTCAGTGAAGCAGTCATAGCTGATCACGTGAGTTCCCTTCGACAGGAAAGGTATGAACAGGTTTGTCGCCGAGTCGCGAACCTCGCGGTAGAACCACACACCGTCGCTCTGAGTATAGGATGATATCTGGTCAGCAGGCTCGAGACATGCCGCCCTCGGGTCTGTCACGGCCACATACTCAAGGTCGCGGTCGCAGGTTATGGTAAGTGTCACGCGCACGCGGTCGCCGGTTGAAAGGTCTCCTTCCGAAGCCTTATTTCCTGCCTCGCCCGGGGTAATCGTGTAGATGCTCTTGGCAATCGACAGCTGGGGCACATCGGCCGCCTTCACCTCCGTGATCGGAGCGATGTACTGCGACAGCACGCCGCCCCATGCCGGCCCCTCTCCCGCGCGACTTACGCGCAGCTCCTTGTCCGATGCAGCTGCAGCGTCAAGATCAACTGTGAACGAGCCTGTCAAAGACGACACACGTCCGGTATCGACGCGCTTGCCTCCAAGCATTATTACGGGAGCCCCAGCAGGTACTGTCCATTCGCTGCCCGACGCAAGCACAGCCTGGATGGCCTCGGCCGATGCCGTCCGGTCTCCCCAGTTCTGCGTCTGTTTCGTAACCACGAACCACTGTCGGAGCAGGTCTACCGACTCGCTTTGCGGCTCAAGCATGGCGTATGCCTCAAGCACGCGGGCTGTCGTCAGCAATGTGCCCATGCCGTCGTGGCCGGAACGAAGGTTGTCATACCACATTCCCTTCTCGGCGCTCACCGAGGCAAACTGCCTCAGTGACTCAAGAATCAGGCGCGCAAGTTTCGTCTCTCCGCGACGCTCCAGCAGCATGGCGGCCGTTGCCTTGTCGCGTATGCCGAAATCTCGCCAGTTCTTAGATATCTCCTTCATCGCCGCTGCCTCAAGGGGCCTGAAGGCCGAGGTCGCGCCGATGCCCTTGAACGCGCTCTTCTCATAGAGATACTCGAGCAGCGTGGAGACGGGGATATATTTGCGCTCGCTGCGGTTCCAGTCCTCTGCCAGACACCCGTCGACATATGCGAAGCCCTTCTTCGCAAGCCTGTCGGCGCCATCGGGCAGATAGCCCATGTTGGCGAGCGAGGCGAAGGTGCCGAGCACTCGCATCGTTATGAATTCCGATGACTTCATTTCAGGGCACCAGCTCCAGCCGCCGTCGCTGTTCTGACGCTCGGTGATTGTCTTCATTATCGTCTCCACAGCCGCTCTGGCCGACTCGTTGTCTGCATATTCGGTCAGGCTCTGCATGCGCGCGGTCTCGGCCTTGGCGTCGTTGACCCAGGGGGTGTTGTTCAACAGGACTGTCTTTAGCGCGGCATTCTTCTGCAGCGGAGAGTAAAGGCTCGAGTCGACGGCATTCACCGGCGAGGCCATCTCCTTTATACCCTCGATAAGCTGCGGATAGCGCGCGAAGAGACCGGAGGCCACGGCATTGCCGTAGAGTGCCTCGGCGTGCGAGAGGATGTTGACCGACTCTGGGCGCGTGATTGACGGGAGCGCGGTGACACATTCCCACACGGGGTTGTCGCTATATGTCAGGGTGACCTTCGAGCCGTTGCCGAACTTCGGCAGTTTCACGCTGAAGTCCTTGGCTGCGGGTGCGATATAGAAGGGTGTCGACTCTATAACAGGCGTGCTTGAGGGCAACACAGGTATTATGGTCTGCTCGCCGTCGGTGTGTCCCGGTATCTCGCCATATACGCGGATGCCGAGGACGTCAATGTCAGAGGGGATTCTCATCTCTGTCGTAACAACACGCGAGCCGGAGGCCTTCACCTGCTCAGCCTTGGCATCAAACATCTGCATGGTCTCACCTGTCATCGGGTTGAAGAACTCAAGCCGTCCCGACACCTCGTCTGCCGAGCCTGTGTTATTGTATATCGTCGCCGAGACACTCAGCAGGTCGCCGGTACGTGCGAATCTGGGAGCGTTGAGCTGTGCCATCACCTTCTTGGCGGATACGGCATCGAGAGTCAGCACGCCGCCTCGCATTTCCGGGGTATAGCCCAACACCTGGAGTTGCCAGGTGCCTACGAAATTGGGGGCGGTGAACTCAAGTGTCGAGACGCCCTGGCTGTCTGTCGAAAGTCCCGGCATAAAGAATGCCAGCGGACATTCCACCTGGCGCAGCGGCTCTCCACACTGCTTCGGGGCACTGCTGCCACCCATGTCAGCATCATCGGCCATAACCTCCTCCTCAACGCCCTCGGTCATCGCGGAGTTAGCACCCGTAGCGGGGGCCATCTCTGTCGCAGCGACTGAGTCGGCCCCGGCGTCCATCATCTTGGCGCTGCCGCGCACCCGCAGGCTCGTCGACATATATTTCATCTCGTTAACCGCACGCATCCCTGACTGGTACAGCATGTAGCCGTATGTATTCCACTCGGGTGTCAGGAACGACGGGGTGCGTGTCACCTTGCCTCCGGCCGCCGCGTAGTACTCGCTGCTGACCTGATAGATGCTCTTGAATGACATTCTTCCGGAATTACCCCAGTAAAGCGAGCCCATAGGGTCGAAGTTCCATTGAAATGGCGCCAGTGCGTTGAGGGCCTTGTTGCTCATCACGGCCATGTCGGCTATGCCGGCTGCCGGTCTGCCGTCGGTACTGAACCGGAACTTCCATGTCTCTTTTGCTCCCGGTTCTATCCGGTCGCGGAATGTCTCGGCCTTGATGTCGAGCCGCACTGTCTGTGCGTGAGGTATCAGCGTCACTGTCTCGCTCTTCATGTCGAGATCGCGCATGCCGGTGAGCGTTACAAATACCCTCTCCCTGTCGGCGGGTGCTTCGACTTCTATGTCTACGATGCCGTCTGACACCTTGACCCATTTGTTGCTAATCAGATGCCTTGAGTCCGATACCTGGACAAGCAGCCAGCTGTCATCATAGCTCGAGCCTACACGCACTGCCACTTTCTTCTCGCCCGCCGGCACGGTGATGCTCTTGACGGGCACCCAGAGCGGTGTGCGGACCGGTGGGCGCCTGTCATCAGCACGCCATACCGTCACGGAGTCGGTCACCACCTCGTCACTGCCGGACTTGAGGTCGGGCGTAAGAGAGAACCTGAAGGCATATCTTCCTGATGGCACCGAAGTCAGGTCTGGACTGAACGCCGGTGACTCGAATTCGCCTGCCGCCACGCTCTTCCCGTCGGCCGTTATGTCGTAGTAAATCTTTTTAACCACCGGGCGACCCGTCATGTCATAGACGGCGACGTCATATTTCACTTCCTCCCGATCAGACTGTATCATATCGGGTAACTTAGCCAGGATATGCAGTTCGTTGCCGAGTGAGAAACTTACAGCCTGCGCCTCGCGCGTCTCTCCGGCGGCATCGGTCACGCTCACCTTCAGCCGATAAGTGCCACGGTCATATTCCGTGCCGACCAGTCCGTCGGTCGGCAGCTCGATCGTGAACCTGCCGTCGGCCCCGGTCTCGGTCTCGCCGCCGTAGTTTGCGCCGCTTGCCGACATACGCCACCACATGGGCACATACTCGACCGTATATGCCACCTTGCCCCCTGCGACGGGCATGCCTGAATAGGTCTTTGCCTCGCCGCCGAAACGTAGTGTCTCGCCGGCCTTGTACGAGCCGGCCGCGGAGTCCATCGTCACCATAAATGTCGGCGACTTGTATTCGGCCACCTGCATTGACGTGTTGCAGACCCACTTGTCTCCCTCGCTCACGGTCACTGACCAGTTGCCGAGAAGTCCGCTCTTGGGCAGTGTGAATGAGCCTGAGGCACGTCCTAATCTGTCGGTCTCGACACTCAGGGTATCTACCTCCTGCCAGTTGGCATCGCGGAGTATAACGCTCAGCCTGCGCCCTGCGGCCGCCTTAAGGCTGTTGTCCTGCTCCGTGTAGGCCACGACAGAGAACTGCACCTTATCGCCGGGCCTGTATATCGACAGGTCGGTGAATGCGCTGCCCCGCAGATATACATTCATGTCCTTTCCCATCGGGCTGTTCCGGTAGTAATTGCCGCTGACCGTGCTGCCGCCGCTCCTCACGATGTATGATATCTCTCCTTCGGGCACCGTGACACAACCGTTGCTGTCGGTCGTAGTCACTGACTGAGATGTCTTCACGCCGTTCCTCTCCTTATAGAATGTCACCTTGGCACCGGCCACGGGTTTCTGGTTGATGGCCGAGACGACGTACATCTTCCTTTCGGCACTCCTCGCATCTTCCGTCTTTATTACCGTCAGGTCGCTTATGGACGTGACGGGCAACTGCCTCCTCTGGGATTTCTGCAGGATTCCCGATTTAGTGCCGTTGGCCGAGGCCACTATCGTATAAAGGCCGGGCTTAAGGGCCGGAATCTCTATCCGGGTCTCGAACCGGTCGGGAGTCGCGCCTGCCACATTGACGGGTATATCGGCCACAATCTCCCCCCCTGACTTCAAGTCGGCATATGTGTAGCGGTGCTCGCTGTCATTCCCCTTCAGGGCAAGTACAAGTACATGGAAGCCATATGAGTTGGCACCCGTTACTGTCGCGCTGTTGACGCGCCCGGGCAGCATCCTGTCGGGGAATGATACAGTCACGTTCTTGCTCCTCATGTCGTTGAGTATCGACTCTATGTCGCCTATGCCGGGCGCATCAGGGTATTTGTCGAGATAGGCCCTGAGCGCGTCATATCGCTTTCTCGCGCTATCATTTGCAGTCGGGAGACTCACTGTCTCTTCCACCGGCTGCTCACTGTAGTAATCGGCCAGGAACCGCGCGCAGTATGGGGTATCAATAAACATGTCGACGCATTTCTTCAGGTAGTTTCTTCTCTCCTTTCCGTCCAGAAGCCCGAGGCGCGCGTTGCAGAAATATGATTTGATAAACAGATCGGAGTCTCCGCTGTGACGCGCTATGGCGTCATCGACAAGACTCATGGCCAGACCGGCGGGAGTCTGCGCCTCGCGGGCCTTCCGCCCGAAGGGGAGTTCGGCCGAACGGCGCGATGTGCCGAATGTCCCTAATATATCAGCCCCCTGCAGCGTCATGAAGTCGAGTACGCTGAATCCGGCACGCTCGGCGTCGGCCGCGTCTGTCAGCAGCGGGTCAATGCTTTTCAGCGGTGTCGAGGCGGCATCGCCGGCTCCGGCCATCGCCTCGCGCACCAGACTGGTCACCGCCTCCGAGAACATCGGTGTGCTCCATTCCATCACGTTCTCGGGAACGGGCGTCGCGGGCAGCGTGCGGCCATTGAATACCCACGACTGCGAGTTGTATATGTCGCAGTATAGGCGTGCCTCCAGAAGCCGCGCAAGCGCCGCGTACGGAGCCGGCATCGTGCGCGCCACGCTGTCAAATCGGGCCAGCGACGCCGCATAGGTGTCGGCCGACACCAGGCCAGCCGCCACGTCGAGCTGTATCGCCGCCCGAAGCGCGGTCTGGCCGTCGCCCTGCGCCATCGCCTTGCCGAACTCTGCCGAGGCGTTCTTCTCCACTGTCTGCGGGAAAGCGAAGTCGGGCGTGGCAAATGTATTGCTTACCTTCGCGCCTCGTGCAGTTGTCTTTTTCGACGGCTTTGCCGCATATGTCTCCGTCGGCATGCCGCTTATGGCCACCAGGGCCACTAAACATAAAAAGGAGGTCTTCAACCCCCTTCTTAATATCTTTGTCACTCTGTTCATACACTTTTGCTTTTAGCGTTATCTTCTCTTTTCACTGCGCCGCTTCTGGCGCATCTCATGCATTTTCTCCCGGAATTTATGTTCTGCCGACTTCATCTGGAATATCTGGCGTGATGTCAGGAACTGGCTGAATTTCTCATCGTAGCGCTTCTCGATCTCGGCATCTTTCTCTTTGGCTGCCGTTATCGCCTTGCTTACGTTCTCATATTCAGCCTCTGTGGCATTCCCTGAGTCCGCGAGTTTCTTCTCCAGAGCCTTGGTTTCCTTGAACAGTTTTTCCTTCTCGTCGCTCATCTGGCGGTAGACCTCGAAAAATTTCTTCTGCTGGTCCTCCTTGAGATCCATCTCCTGGGCCATGAACTTGAGCTTGAACTCCTCTACCTCGCGGCGCATGGCCTGACGGTCCCTGCATCGGTTCTGGGCGGCCATCGGAGCGAGCGCGGTCAGAAGCAACGTTATTATAAGTAGAATTCTATTCATATGTCTATCTTCTTATATTCAGGTTCAAGTTCATACCCGAAGTCTTTCTCGAACTCCTCGATCGAGTCATAGTCGTCACTTACCTCGTCGATGAGCTCGCCGTCGCTCAGCGATACCGGCAGCGAGTACATGTCGGTCAGGTCGCTGTCAGGGTCACCCATATAGGCCGCAATATGCTCGGGGGGGTTGTCGAGGCTTAGGTCTCCCGATGCTCCGGCGTTGTGCAGGACCTTCATCATGCACCATATGCCGGCGAACATGGCCGCAAGATAGACATAGGGCTTCACCCGCTGCCATACCGACATACGCTCCGGTTGCGGAACTGCCGGATATGGGGGCAGTTTAGACTCGATCTCAATCCGGACTGTCTCGAAATAGCCGTCAGGAACGGCCCATGGGGTCTTCCTGCCGAATCTCGCGATCAATTTGTCTTCTTCCTTCATGTGAACGTGTTTTTTACCTTATTGACTCACCCCGCTCCGTTTGGTTTAAACCGCTCTCTAAATTTCTTAGCATTTTAACATTGACGTTTCCAATCGGGCACCCTGTCAACCGCCTCACACCCTAACATCTGACACCTCATAGCCTATAAAAAGCAGTTACGGCCGGTTTCCCAACCAGCCGTAACGAAGTGTTTTCCATAATACTTTTCGAACTAACCTAACATCATGAAACGATTTCTTATACCTCTAAAACATCACCGGCGGAAAAAGGTTCTGGAAAACACCTGATTTTTTGAAAAAAATTTTGATTTTTATCCCGCCGGCCCATTCACCCTACATCTCAAGGCCTTCGATAGCGGATGTTATCTTCTTGACTGCATGATGATAAGAGGCTTTCAACGCGCCAACCGACGTTCCGAGTATCTCCGACATCTCCTCGTATTTCATTTCATCGAAATATCTCATGTTGAACACGAGTCTCTGTTTCTCTGGCAGATGGAGGATGGCTTTCTGAAGTTCCATCTGCAGCGCGTCGCCGTCGATATATTCGTCGCTCTCCATATTGCGCAGCAGAAAGGAGTCGTCGCCATCCTCGGTCAGGCCGCGCCGCTGCCGCTCCTTGTTGAGAAAGTTGATTGATTCGTTGACCGCTATCTTATAGAGCCATGTCGAGAGCTTGGCATCTCCGCGGAAATTGTGCAGGTTGTTCCATGTCTTCAGAAGACAGTTCTGCAGCAGGTCGTTGGCATCGTCATGGTTTATCACCATCTTGCGTATCTGCCAGTAGATCTGCTCGCCGTATGTTCGCGTCAGCGTATCGAAGGCCTGGCGGGCCGTCGCCGGGTTCTGCAGGTCGGCTATGAGCCGCTTTTCGTCTACCGGTGCTGTGTATGCCATATTGCGCTTGGGTCTCTTGTCGTTTAGTAGGATTTGGGATGTAAAGTTAATCATTTTTTTACTCTCTCCCGTCTTTTGTCTCCCTTTATAACTTAATTTAACAAAATCGCGTTTACATGCTGCCCAATACACTTGTTATATTATAAAAAGTCTTAAGCGATTGTCCTCTGCGGGCAGCCGATTGTGTCATTCTTAATGTCAATGGATTATGAAATGGATAAAGTTTCCGGTGATCGCTGCGCTTACACTCGCGGGCATGATTCCGGCCCGGGCGCAGATCGGCGATATTGTCAATGGACTCACCAATGTCGCACTCCCCGCCATTCAGCAGGGGCCCGGGTATAAGGGATATGTCGAGTCTGACTTCACGCTTGGTGTCGGCAACTACCGAAGCAATTTTCTTACTCTCGCCACCTCGCAGGGATATAAGTTCAACGACTGGTTCTATATGGGTGCCGGTATCGGAGTGGATTTTCTCTGGTCGACGGTCAACAGCGGATGGGGCGACGGCTGGTCTGATCAGAATCCCGACTGGTACGCGCATGAGCATACCAAGACTGCCGTGATGATTCCGGTATTCTCTGACTTCAGGTTCATACTCGGGGCACAGACTGATGTGGGGTTCTTCATCAACCTGCGTCTCGGCGCGGCTTTTCTTTGCTCCGACAGCTATGTGCAGATTCGCGACGGTTATCTCACCAACCGTAATTACTTCTACTTCCAGCCCGCCCTCGGCCTTCGGATTCCTGTCAACAGCACCAATCCGCGCCAGGCCATTGACATCGGCATCCATTACCGGCTCATGACCTCCGACTACTGGAGCACATGGCAGCATGACGCCACCATCAATGGCCTCGGCCTCAACATCACGTATGAGTGGTAACCGGCGTTGACGCTCTGACACTTTTGCCGTTTTGTTAAATTATTCTCCTTATGGCGCCTCTCCTCAAACCGGAGAGGCGCCTCCTATGTTGTAATCATAAAAGAACTTTAATCCGCTATGAAAAACACTCAGACAAAAGAATATGATGTCATCGTGATCGGCGGTGGCGCCACCGGCGCCGGCACCGCACGCGACTGCGCCATGCGCGGGCTGAAGACGCTCCTTGTCGAGCGTCTTGATTTCACAGCCGGCGCCACGGGCCGTAACCACGGGCTGCTGCACAGCGGCGCGCGCTACGCCCATACCGACCCCGAGTCAGCCGCCGAGTGCATCAAGGAGAATATTATACTCCGACGCATAGCGCGTCATTGCGTCGAGGATACCCAGGGGCTCTTCATCACTCTCCCCGAGGACAGCCTCGATTATCAGGAAGAGTTCGTGGCCGACTGCCTCAAGGCCGGCATACGGGCGGATGTGCTCGATCCGCGCGACGCGATCCGCATGGAGCCGGCCGTCAATCCTGACCTCATCGGCGCGGTAAAGGTGCCCGACGGCTCTATCGACCCTTTCCGGCTCACCACGGCCAACGTGCTCGCCGCCCGAATGAACGGCGCGGACATCATAACCTATCATGAGGTTGTCGGTTTCGAGAAGGATGGCGACCGTATCACCGGCGTGCGCCTCCGCAGCCACCTCAATGGCGAGGAGTCGCTGGTCAGGGGGAAGGTCACGGTAAACGCATGCGGCATCTGGGGCCACCATGTCGCCGAGCTCGCCGGCGTGCGTGTCAACATGTACCCGGCCAAGGGAGCCCTGCTCATCTTCGGCCACCGAGTCAACAACATGGTCATCAACCGCTGCCGCAAGCCTGCCGACGCAGATATCCTCGTGCCCGGCGACACCATATGCGTCATCGGCACCACATCGACCCGTATTCCCTTTGACCAGATCGACAACATGGAGGTCACCACCGGCGAGGTCGACCTTCTGCTGCGCGAGGGTGTAAAGCTCTCGCCCCGGCTGGCCGAGACGCGAATCCTTCGCGCCTATGCAGGCGTCCGCCCTCTCGTGGCCGACGACAGCGACCCGTCGGGCCGCAGCATCAGCCGCGGCATTGTCTGCCTCGACCATGCCAGGCGCGACGGCGTAGAGGGCTTCATCTCCATCACCGGAGGCAAACTGATGACTTACCGGCTCATGGCCCAGGAGGCCACCGACATGGTGTGCCGCAAACTCGGCGTCCACCGCCCCTGCGAGACTGCCGAGGTGCCTCTGCCCGGCTCCGAGCCGAATGCCGCCGACGAGAACCGCCGCCAGCATATCATCGAGCTCAGCACCGAGCAGAAGGCCGCCGAGGGGCGCCATGGCTCCTGGTCCGGACGCATAAAGTCGGGCGATGACGCGGGCGACGCCCTTGTCTGCGAGTGCGAGCAGGTCAGCGTCGCCGAGGTGAATTACGCCATCGAGGAACTGCATGTCCACAACCTCGTCAACCTGCGCCGGCGCACACGCCTCGGCATGGGCACATGCCAGGGAGAACTCTGCGCCTGCAGGGGCGCCGGACTCCTCGAGCGGCATGACAGATGCACGCAGCGCAGCCTCGACGACCTCGCCGCGTTCATGAACGAGCGCTGGCACGGCATGTACCCCGTCTGCTGGGGTGAGACTCTCGTCGAGGTCCAGTTCACCTCCTGGCTCTATCAGGGTGTGCTCGGTCTCGACCATGAGGATCCCGACGCGAAACCGGCCCAATAGCCCTCCTGTTTATACATTCAAAAACTCTTTGAACCATGAAATTCGACACTATAATTATCGGAGGGGGACTCAGCGGACTGGTCTGTGGGATCGAGTCCGCGCGCTCCGGCCGACGGACTGCAATCGTATCCACAGGCCAGAGTGCCCTGCATTTCTGGTCGGGCTCGTTCGAGTTCCTCTGCAGCCGCGACGGCAGACCCGTCGTCGACTCCCCGCTTGAGCAGGCCGCGCTTCTCGACGCGGACCACCCTTACCGGCGTATCGGCATCGAGCGCACCGCACGTCTGCTTGAGCGCACCGCACCCCTCCTCGGCGAGGCCGGCATCAAGGTCAACGGCTCACTCGCGCGCAATCATTTCCGCATGACTCCTCTCGGATTTGTAAAGCCCGCATGGCTCTCGCTCGATGACTACCTGATGTTCGACGATCCCGCCGCACTTGCCGGCAAGAGAATCGCTATCGTAAATATCTACAGTTATATAGACTTCTACCCGCGCTTTCTCGAGCTCGGTCTCCGCAAACTCGGCGCGGAGTGTACAAGAGCCGATGTCAACATCCCGCAGCTCGATATCCTGCGCAAGAGCACGACCGAGATGCGCGCCACCAACATGTCTCGCTTTATGGACGACAAGGCTGTCGACAACCTTGCCCGCGAGATCAACAGAGTCTCGGCCGGTGCCGACCTCGTGGTCATGCCGGCCGTGCTCGGCATCTTCAGCGACAGTCCGGTGCGGCGGCTGCGCCGCGGCGTCGACCGTCCGGTCAGTTTCATCGCCACCACCCCGGCATCTGTGCCGGGCGTGCGCTGCCAGCTCGCCCTGCGCGAGTATTTCACGCGTCTCGGCGGCCAGTACATGCCTGGCGACACGGTGACCCGCGGAGTGGTCGAGAATCACCGGCTGCGGCGTGTCTATTCCGTCAACTTCGGCGACATCCCTCTTGACGCCGACAATTTCGTCATATCCACGGGCAGTTTCTTCGGCCATGGATTAATCGCTGACCTCGACCGCGTATATGAGCCTATATTCGGACTTGACGTGCTTGCCGGCAAGGAGCGCCAGGACTGGTATGACAAGGACTTCTACGCCCCGCAGCCATACATGGGCTACGGTGTCGTAACCGACGCACGCTTCCGTCCGTCGCTGCGCGGCGAGACTGTCGAGAACCTGTACGCCACAGGCGCCCTCCTCTCCGGCTTCAATGCCCTCAAGGAGGGCTCGGGTGCCGGCATAACTCTCGCCACGGCCTTCAGCGCCGCCGAAAACATCCTTAAAAATTGATTGCCATGATGACCCTCCAGCAACAGAATATCAGCGACAATAATTTCGAGTCGTGCATCAAGTGTACCATCTGCACGGTCTATTGTCCGGTCACCGCTGTAAACCCGGACTATCCCGGCCCCAAGCAGGCCGGACCCGACGGCGAGCGTTATCGGCTGAAACGTCCATATTTCTACGACGAGGCCCTGAAATACTGTCTCAACTGCAAGCGCTGCGAGGTCGCCTGCCCCAATGACGTCAAGATAGGCGACATCATCCAGGCGGCCCGCATCAAGTACGCCGACCACGGGCCATCGCTGCGCGACACAATGCTGGCCAACACCGACTTCATGGGCCAGTTCGCCACGCGCCTCGCTCCGGTCGTGAATTTCTCGCTCGGCCTCAGGCCTGTCAAGTATCTGATGGACAAGGTGCTCAAGATCGACGACCGCCGCACATTCCCCAAGTATGCCTCCACACGCATCGAGAGCTGGTACCGCCGGCATGCCGCCGGCTGCCAGGAGGCTTATCCTAAGCATGTTTCTTATTTTCACGGCTGCTATGTCAATTACAATTATCCCCAGCTTGGCAAGGACCTCATCAAGGTTATGAACGCGCTCGGCTACGGCGTGCGCCTGCTCGACCGCGAGCGCTGCTGCGGCGTGGCCAAGATCTCTAACCGCTGCATAGACGAGGCCACCCGCGACGGCAGGAACAACCTGCGGGCCATCCGTGAGGCTGTTGACCGTGGCGACGAGGTGCTCTCCACCTCCTCGACCTGCTGCTTCACCATGCGCGACGAGTATCCGCACCTGCTTCATCTCGACAACTCCGATGTCCGCGACCACATCATGCTCGCCACCCTCTTCATCTTCAACCTGCTCGACCGGGGCGAGGCAAGGATCGCATTCCGTCCTGATTATAAGAAGCGCGTGGCATACCATGTCCCCTGCCACATGGAGAAACTCGGCTGGACCATCTTCTCGACCTCGCTGCTGCGCATGATTCCGGGGGTGGAGTTCATCCCGCTTATCTCGCACTGCTGCGGCATCGCCGGCACATACGGCTTCAAGGCGGAGAACTACGACTATTCGCAGGAGATCGGCAGACCCCTCTTCGATCAGATTCTCGCCTCGGGCTGTGACTTCGTGGCCTGCGACTGCGAGACCTGCAAATGGCAGATAGAGATGTCGACGCACGTACCGGTCCTGAACCCGATCTCCGTCCTGGCCGAGGCCATCGATGTCGAGGAGACGCGCCGCCTCAATCAGGTCACCGCCCCGACCTGCTGTTGAATGCCGGCCCTCGGCCGCCGGATGTTGAGTGCCGGCGCGCCCCTCGGTGTCGAGTGCCGGCGCGCCCCTCGGCCGCCGGGTCCCCGTTAATAATTAATCTTTAATATTTTATCGTTAATCCTTATCACTCCCATGAGCAAGTACATTCTTTCACTTGACCAGGGCACGACAAGCAGCCGTGCCATAGTCTTCGACCACGAGGGCAACATCTGCTCCGTGGCACAGCATGAGTTTCCGCAGATCTTTCCAAAGCCGGGATGGGTAGAGCACGACCCACACCAGATCTGGGGCTCCCAGGCCTCCGTGATTGCGGAGGCCATCTCGCAGATCGGCATCAACGGCCTCGACATCGCTGCCATCGGAATCACCAACCAGCGCGAGACGACCGTCGTCTGGGACGCCGATACAGGAGAGCCGGTCTATAACGCCATTGTCTGGCAGGACCGCCGCACATCTGAGTATTGCGACGAACTCCGTTAGGAGGGTTATGCCGACATGATCCGCGAGAAGACAGGGCTCATCATCGACGCCTATTTCAGCGCCACGAAGATCAAGTGGATTCTCGACCACGTCGAGGGGGCACGGGCCAAGGCCGAGGCCGGCAAACTCCGTTTCGGCACCGTCGACTCCTGGCTGATCTCCTGCCTGACCCGCCACACGGTGCATGTCACCGACGTAACCAACGCGGCGCGCACCATGCTCTTCAACATCCACACCCTCGAGTGGGACAAGGATCTTCTCGACCTGTTCGGCATCCCGGCCTCTATGCTGCCGGAGGTCAAGCCGAGCAGCGGTGTCATGGCCCACACCACGACCACCCTCTTCGCCCACCAGCTCCCCATCGCTGGCGTGGCCGGCGACCAGCAGGCCGCCCTCTTCGGCCAGATGTGCATAAAGCCGGGCGCTGTCAAGAATACCTACGGAACAGGCTGCTTCCTGCTCATGAACTCGGGCGACAAGCCCATCATGTCGAAGAACCGTCTGCTCACCACCATCGCCTGGAAAATCGGAGACAAGGTCACATACGCTCTCGAAGGCTCCATCTTTGTCGGCGGCTCGGTCGTGCAGTGGCTGCGCGACGGCCTCGGATGCATCACCTCGTCATCGGAGGTAGAGGCACTTGCCGAGTCTGTCCCCGGCACTGACGGAGTCTATTTCGTGCCGGCACTCACAGGTCTCGGCGCACCATACTGGGACCAGTACGCGCGCGGCGTCATCTGCGGAATCTCGCGGGGCACGACATCGGCCCACATCGCCCGTGCAGCCCTCGAGGGTATCGCCTTCCAGGTGCATGACATCGTAAAGTCGATGGAACTCGACTCGGGTCTCGGCATCACGGAGCTCAAGGTCGATGGCGGCGCGTCGCGCAACAACCTGCTCATGCAGTTCCAGAGTGACATACTCGGCACTTGCGTGCTCCGCCCTCGCGTCACGGAGACGACCGCGCTCGGCGCGGCATATCTCGCCGGTCTTGCTGTCGGATATTGGGACAATATCGAGCAGATCAACGCCCAGTGGCAGGTCGAGCGAGAGTTCAGGCCCGAGGCTGACCCCGGTTTCGTCGCCGACAAACTCGACGGATGGGATGACGCCGTGAAGCGATGCCTCACCAAGTGATAGTTAACCAGCTTTTACACTCTTAATCTTTCAATACTATGGAAGCTGTTGAGATTCCTGTTTTCTTGCAATGTTTCTTCGAGTTCTTAGGAACATATGTGATGATACTGCTCGGTTGCGGCGTTGTGGCATGCGTCTCGCTCAAGGGCTCGAAGGGCTTTGGCGGCGGCTGGGTGGTCGTGACCCTCGCCTGGGGTCTCGCCGTGATGTGCGGCGTGTTTATCGCCGGCCCGTACACGGGTGCCCACCTCAACCCGGCGGTAACCCTCGGCCTCGCCATGGCCGACAAGTTCGACTGGGGAATGGTCATACCGTATATGATATCCCAGCTCATCGGGGCGTTCCTCGGCGCGCTGACTGTCTATTATTTCTATAAGGACCACTTCGACGCCACCGACGACAAGGTGACCAAACTCGGCGTGTTCGCCACCGTGCCGGCCATCCGCAACCTGAAGCGTAATTTCCTCTCCGAGGTCATCGGCACTTTCGTGCTCATCCTCGTCATCCTGTTCCTGGCCGAGAGGGGCAACACGGCTGAGGTGGGTCTCGGCTCGATCGGCGCACTTCCCGTTGCGCTCCTCGTCGTGGTCATCGGCATGGCTCTTGGCGGCACAACAGGCTATGCCATCAACCCGGCCCGTGACCTCGGCCCGCGCCTGGCACATCACTTCCTCCCCATCAAGGGCAAAGGTGACAGCCAGTGGAAATATGCCTGGGTACCCATCGCCGGGCCCATCGTCGGCGCCGGCTTCGCCGTCCTCGTCTTCTACTTCTACCGCATGTGCGTTGGGTAATCTCCAACCAGTAATTAGCAATAAAAAGGACAGGCCTCGTTTGAGGCCTGTCCTTTTTATTGCTAATTACTATTTAAAAACTGCTCATTCCCCTCTGTTCTCCTTATTGAAGATATGGCGCAGGCGCGAGAAAATGCGCTGTGAGGTAGTCTTGGTCGGCACGATGTTGGGCGCGTCCTTAAGGCTCTCGATGGCGGCCTTCTCTGTGTCGGAGAGTGACTCCGGCACATAGACCATCACGTTGACGAGCAGATCGCCCTTCGCGCTACTGTTCATCTGCGGCAGACCCTTGCCGCGCAGGCGAAGCACCTTGCCGGGCTGTGTGCCGGGAGTGATCTTGAGGCGTGCGCGTCCCTCGATGGTCGGCACCTCGGCCGTGCCGCCGAGGGCTGCTGTCGGGAAGTCAAGCATCAGGTTGTAGATAAGGTCGTTGCCGTCGCGGATCAGGTCGGGGTCCTTCTCCTCCTGGATCTTGATGAGCAGGTCGCCGTTCACGCCGCCGTTGCGCGGGGCGTTGCCCTGGCCGCGAAGCGTCAGAACCATGTCGTTCTCGACACCGGCCGGTATGTGGAAGCTTACTATCTCCTCCTTCTTCTCTACGCCCTGCCCGTTGCAGTATGAGCATTTCTCGGTGATGACCTTACCCTCGCCGTTGCACTCGGGGCAGACCGACTGGCTCTGCATGGCTCCCATGAAGGTCTGCTGCACCGTGGTTATATAGCCTGTGCCGTGGCAACGCTGGCAGGTGTGGAACGCCGTGCCGTCTTTAGCCCCCGTGCCCTTGCAGTGGGGACATGCCACTAATTTGGGTATCTTGAGTTTCTTGTCGACACCGTTCATTATGTCCTTGAGCGTGACCTTGACGGTGATGCGCAGGTCCGTGCCCTTGTTGACGTGCTTGCGGGCGCGTCCGCCGGCCGCGCCGCCGAACCCGCCGAACGAGTCCTCGCCGCTGAACCGGCCGCCGAAGATGTCGCCGAAGTGGGCGAAGATGTCCTCCATCGACATGCCCCCTCCGCTGAAGCCTCCATAACCGCCGAAGCCGCCTCCGCCGCCGAAGCCCTGCGGACCCATCGAATGGCCGAACTGGTCATACTTGGCGCGCTTGTCGGCGTCGCTCAACACGTCATATGCCTCCGCTGCCTCCTTGAATTTCTCCTCGGCCTCCTTGTCGCCCGGATTCTTGTCCGGGTGATACTGGATGGCCTTCTTGCGGTAGGCCTTCTTTATTTCATCTGCCGTGGCGTTCTTAGACACGCCCAGCACTTCATAGTAATCTCTTTTCTCAGCCATTGATCTATAGTTTTATTACTGTCCGACAACCACCTTGGCGTGGCGTAACACCTTGTCGTTGATGGTGTAGCCCTTCTCGACCGTGTCGAGTATCTTGCCCTTGAGCGATTCGTCAGCCACGGGCACCGCCGAGATGGCCTCGTGGCGGTCTGCGTCGAACTCCCGGTCCTCAGGATCCATCTCCTTCACGCCGTTCTGTTCCATGTATTTCTTCAGTTTCTTGTATATCAGTTCCATCCCCTCGCGTATCGAGGCGGCGTCATCGACGCCCTCCGACGCCTTGAGTGCCCGCTCCATGTCGTCGACTATCGGCAGCAGGCCCTTGAACGCCGACTCGGCGGCGTTCTTGATCAACTCCGACTTCTCGCGCAGCGTGCGCTTGCGGAAATTGTCGAACTCCGCCATCAGGAACATGTATTCTTTCTTCTCCTTCTCGAGCGACGCCTTCAGTTCCTCGTTCTCTTTCTCGAGTCTCTCCTCTGCGCTCTGCTCTGCCGCCGGCTCTTCGCCCGCAGTCTCCTCGACAGCCTCGGGGGCGGCCTTTGCGTTCATCTCCTCGCCCGTCTGAGCCTCCGGAGCCTCTTCTCTTTTATTCTTTTTATAGTTTTTCTCTTCCTTTACCATCGCAGTGATTCAGTTTTATGAATGCTTGCACCCGCATTTTCTACATTGCGGTTACAGACATCGGTTACAAATAATACGCCAAAAAATGTTAAATAGCCGCCGGCGCCCGCTTTTTATACGGGGCCACGGCATGACTCGGACTGAAGACATGTCGCCGTGACATGCCTTTCTCACAACTTTAACAAATAAGAAGCACTGATAGTTGGATGCGATGATATTTCACCTCGCGCCCCCTTGGCGCTCTCCTCGTCGGCGAATATTCCGTATATGCAGGAGCCGCTTCCTGTCAGCGAGGCATACTCCGCTCCCGCGCCGTATAGGCGCTCCTTGATCTCCAGAAATTCGGGGTGTGCGGGAAATATGGAGTCCTCGAAATCGTTGTGTACCACTCCCCTCCAGTCTTCAATCGGGAGTGCGGGAAGGCTTCTCAGGTCAAATGCCGCCGGTTTCGGCCTTATTCCGGCGAACGCCTCGCGCGTGGATATGGATATGGCGGGCTTGACCACGGTGAGCCATTTGCCGCCGAGTTCAAGCGGCACCGGCTCGAGTCTCTCGCCGACTCCCTCGGCGTATGCGGGCCGCTTGGTCAGGAAGAAGGGGCAGTCGGCCCCGAGCCGCAGTGCCATGGCGGCCATCTCCGCGTCATCGGGGGCATCCCATGTCTTGCCGGTCAGCGCGGCATATTCCGCTGCCGCGTCGCGCAGCAGCCGGAGAGTGGAACTCGCGTCGGCGCTCCCCCCGCCCATGCCGGCCCCGTCGGGCAGGTGCTTGTCAAGGCGTATCGCCGCGCCGAATCCGTCGGGCATCCCCCGGTCAAGCATCAGCCGCGCCGCACGCCACACTAAGTTTTTCTCCGGCGGGCAGTCTACGGCACGTCCTGTAGCCTCGAATGTTATCTTGCCCGGAGCGCCGGGCGTCACCTCGATGATGTCGCAGAAGGTCTCGGGGTTGACAGGGGTCCCTGCATAGATGCCGACGGGATAAAAGAGGGTCTGCAGGTCGTGGTAGCCGTCCTCGCGCCTACGCACAACCTGCAGTCCTATGTTTATCTTTGCGTTTACAAATGCGATCATGTCAGTCCTCTCCCTCGAGTTCGAAGCCCCATTCCTGGCCCTTGCGAATCATCGGCACACCCTCTTTCATCCACTTGGGCATCGGGTCCCCCTTCAGATAGTGGTCGAAGAACTGCTGGAGCCTGCGGGTGATGTCCTTTCGGTTCTTGCGGGCGCGGATGTTGTGGGCCTCCCCATTGTACTGCAGCATCCACACTGGTTTCTGCAGGCGTCTGAGGGCCATGAACATCTCGATGCCCTGATACCAGGGCACTGCGCCGTCGGCGTCGTTGTGCATAATCAGCAGCGGCGTGTGGACGCGGTCAGCGAAGAACACGGGCGAGTTGGCTATATACTGGGGTGTCTTCTCCCAGAGGGTTCCGCCGATGCGGCTCTGGCCCTGCTCGTACTGTGCCTGGCGGGAGTCACCCGACTCCCAGCGTATGCCGCCGTAGGCGGAGGTCATGTTGGCCACGGGTGCCCCCGATCCGGCGCAGGCGAACATGTCGGTGCGCGTCACGAGGTAGGCGGTCTGGTAGCCGCCCCAGCTCTGGCCGTCTATGCCGATACGATCCTTGTCGATCCAGGGGTAGCGGCGGCACATCTCCTCGGCGCCGGAGCATACGTAGTTGTAGGCATCCTCGCCCGGCCGGCCTGAGTTATAGTGGATGTCGGGCACGAACACCACGTAGCCCCTGCTCACGTAGAAAGGGTAGTTGACCCAGCTCCACGATGGCTCCATCGTATAGTGGTAGTATAGGTCTTCCGAGCCGGTCTCGTAGAAGACGCAGAGCATCGGGTATTTCTTGTTCGGGTCCAGGTCCTCCGGCACGTAGAGCACTCCTTCCGAGGGGCTGCCGTCGTAGGCGTACCAGCGCTCAAGCTGTGCGGTGCCCCAGCGGTAGTCATTCATCTGCGGGTTGGCGTCGGTGAGCTGGCGCGCACGGTTGAAGTCGGTGCCGGTGCATGCCCAGATGTCGGGCGAGGTCGAGAAGTTGGCGCGCTGCCAGGTGTATGTCTCGGCGTCGCGGGCCTTGAGTACTTGCGTGTATGCATATTTGTCGAGCACGTTGACAGCCGGAGCCTGCGTCTTGCCATATTTAGTCACGGCGAGGCCCTGGTATTTGTCGGCGTAACTGAACACGTCGAGCAGCATCTCGTCGCCGGCCGTCAGGTAGCGGCGCTCCTTGTTGGTGTTGCGGTAGCGGTAGCGCAGGTCGCGCTTACGGCCGTCGCCGGCGGTGATGCAGACGGGTTCCTTCTCGCCGCGCGGGTCGAGGCTCCATATGTCATGGCGGTCGTATACGAGCAGGGCCTCGTCGTTCGCGCCCCACCCGGCTATGCCGTAGTTGGTCGAGGGCGACGGGTGGCGGTCGTCAGTGTCCCAGAGCGGATAGGGGACTTTCTCGCTTACGCATACGGTCTTGCCGGTGGCTATCTCGTACACGTAGTAGTTCCGGTCGTCAAACCATGCCACGTATCTGTCACAGGGCGAGAGCTCGGGCTCGAGTTCCCTCCGGTATTTGCCGATGGCCTTGTATTCGCCGGTGTTGACGTTGACGATGCCCATGTCGGTCGGCGCGAAGTAGTCCCACTGGTATGAGACTATGCTCTCGGTCGGGTCGAGCACGAGCGCCCGGTCACCGTCCCAGCGGTCGGGGGCCTTTACCTCGGCCAGGGGTACGTCGGTCAGCAGGGTCGGCTTCATCGTCTGGAGGTCAATGGCCACGGGATAGTTGTTCTTCCTTATCTCGTCGAGCATGTGCTCCTCCATCGGCGGGTTGAAGGCCTTGTCCCATACCCAGATGTCGAGCTTGCCGCGCTCGAAGTCCACTATCGTGGTATCGTCGGGGGCAATTATCGGTGCCACTCCGGCTATCAGGCGGCGCCCGTTGTGCGAGAACTTGAGTTTCGTGTACTGGTTTGGCACAAGCTCTCCCTCTTTCTCGCTCTTGAACGACAGGGGTATCTCGAGGGGGGTGCGGAGCACGTTGTCGAGGTTGCTCAGATATACCGAGGCACGCTTTGTGCCGGTCTTCACCGAGTCGTCGGATGCGGTGTATGCCAGTCGGCTGCCGTCCTCGCTGAACACCGGCTCGCCGTAGAATCGGCGGTCGCGGTCGATGATGGTGTAGGATGTGTCGGGCAGAAGGAACACGCCGACGCCGTCTGTGTGCAGCGTGTCTTTCTCAGGCTTCACGGTGTTGAGTGCCAGGCGGCGTCCGTCGCGCGAGAATGCGTAGTCCCTGACCCACTTCGACACCTTGCGCGCGCCGGTCGCGGGGTTGTAGAGCACTAATGGCCTCCCGCTTTCCTTGTCCTTGAGTTGTGCGGGGGTGATGAGGGTCGTGTCGCACGACTTGAAGGCCACCCAGTCGCCGCCGTCGGCGGCTATCTTGAATTCAGTCACGTCGCCTATGCGCGTCACCTTGAGGGTCCTGAGGTCGACGATCGCAAGTGAGTCCTGCGGCAGTTCCGAGTCTTTTTTCTTGGCTATCTTGGCCTTGCGTGTGTCGGCGTGGTGTGCCTTGATCAGTGCGACGCCATAACGGCCGTCGGGCGTGATCTTCGCGCTGTGGCCTCGCTCGATGTCGACGCGCTTGCGCGTCCGCGTGTTGTAGAATGTCAGCGTGCCGTCGCCCTCCTGCGGGTTCACGGCAAAGGCCGTCCATTCGCCGTTGCGGCTTATGGCCATGTTGCGTACCGACTTCCAGTTGTCGAAGTCATCGTGGCCGAGTGCCTTTTTCTCGGCTGACGCGCTGCCTGCTGCGAGGAGTATCGTCAGCGCGGCTATGATCGTTTTCCTCATGTCAGGGTATCAGATTTTATGCAGGTCGTGGCCCATGCGGTTCTTCTTGGTTTCCATGTATCGCTCGTTGTATGGGTTCGGCTCCACCTCAAGCGGGACTATCTCGGCGATCTCCACGCCGTAGCCCTCGAGTCCGATGCGCTTCACTGGGTTGTTGGTCATCAGGCGCATCTTCTTGATGCCGAGCGAGTGGAGTATGTTGGCGCCGATGCCGTAGTCGCGCTCGTCGGCCTTGTGGCCGAGGTGCAGGTTGGCGTCGACGGTGTCGAGCCCGTTCTCCTGCAGCTTGTAGGCGCGTATCTTGTCCATCAGTCCGATGCCGCGTCCCTCCTGGTTGAGGTAAATGACGGCGCCTCTCCCCTCTTTCTCTATCATCTGCATGGCAAGGTGAAGCTGCTCGCCGCATTCGCAGCGCAGCGAGCCGAATATGTCGCCGGTCATGCATGACGAGTGTACGCGCACCGGCACGGGCTCGTCGCCGGTCACGTCGCCCTTGATCAGGGCTATGTGCTCCAGGCCGTTGTCTTTCTGGCGGAAGGGTATCAGGCGGAAGTGGCCGTAGGCGGTGGGCATGTCGACCTCCTCGCCGCGCTCCACGAGCGAGTCGTTGTTGAGGCGGTATGCTATCAGGTCGCGGATGCTGACGAGTTTCAATCCCCATTCATCGGCGCGGCGGCGCAGTTCGGGGAGCCGGGCCATCGAGCCGTCGTCGCTCATTATCTCCATCAGGGCTGCTGCCGGCTGGAGTCCGGCGAGACGGGCCAGGTCAACGGCGGCCTCGGTGTGGCCCGCGCGCTGCAGCACGCCTCTGTCCTGGGCGTAGAGGGGGTTGATGTGGCCCGGGCGGCCAAAGGTCTCGGGCGTCGACGCCGGATCGGCAAGGGCACGGATCGTCGCCGCACGGTCCTGGATCGACACGCCGGTCGAGCACCCCTCGAGTTTGTCGACGGTCACGGTGAAGGGTGTGCCGAGTACCGAGGTGTTGTCCTCGACCTGATGGGGCAGGTCGAGTTCGGCGCATCGCGCATTCGTGATCGGGGCGCAGAGCACGCCTCTCGCGTTCTTGAGCATGAAGTTTACGTCGTCGGGAGTTATCTTCTCAGCGGCGATGATGAGGTCGCCCTCGTTCTCGCGGTCCTCGTCGTCGACCACTATTACAAATTTACCGTTTCGGAAGTCTTCAAGCGCTTCCTCTATGCTGTCAAGATGTATCATATTTGAGGTGGTTAGGTGGTAGGTGTTAGGGAGGGTGTTAGGGTGGAAAGATTATACGTCTTATATGACTTATACGACTTATACGACTTACCCGCGCCTGC
>WGUO01000020.1 GCA_014867205.1 Muribaculaceae bacterium
ACCTTATCACGCCGATGGTACTGCGAAAGCGGAAGAGTAGGTAATCGCCACCTTGTAAAAGACCTGACTGATGTCAGGTCTTTTTTTTTGCCTGTACCTTATCCCGCCGCTGATCATTGTGTGCACGGGGAAAGCCTCCTCGTATGGACGCACGTTGCTTCCCCTTGGTTGCAAAACTGGACATGGGACGGCGAGCTGGACAGTTCCTTTGCTCCCTGCAGTCGCAACACTCAACATGGGACGGCGACCTGGCCAGTTCCTTTGCTCCCTGCGGTCGCAACACTCAACATGGGACGACACCTGGGCTGCTCCTTTGATCCACAGGTCTCAGGCGCTCCGCTTAGGTGTTGTGTTCCTATTACTCCGTATCATGGATCCGTCATGGCTCCGTATCACGGCTCCGTCATGGCTCTGGATCATGACTCATTATCATGGCTCCGTCATGGCCGCGTGTGAGTGTAGTTTGGTTTTGTCGTGGATTTTAGTTAACTTTGCAAATTCTAATGGAGTGTTGCTATTGCGCTCTCGATTATTGCGCTCTAACACGCGATTTTTATCTTTGGCAATATCATGTCTTAGATTAAATTTTATTAGACGATAATCTGTCTTGAATGATAACACGTAAGTATAATCTGATCAATAATGTCACCGGGTGGATAGTGTTTGCAATCGCACTCGTGACCTATTGGCTCACCCTTGAGCCAACCGCGTCTTATTGGGACTGCGGCGAGTTTATTATCCAGGCTGACAAGCTTGAGGTTGGTCATCCGCCGGGCAACCCTATCTTTATGCTTACGGCTCGTTTCTTCGCGAATTTCGCTCCTGACGCCGGCAGTGTGTCGCTGATGGTCAATGCCATGAGCGGTCTTCTCAGTGCGTTTACTATCCTGCTGCTCTTCTGGACTATCACGCACCTTGTGCGCCGTCTGGTTGTTCGTGACAATATGACCCAGGAACTATCGCTGACTAAGTATCTGGTCATCATTGGCTCAGGTGTAGTCGGCGCTCTTGCCTACACATGGAGTGACACATTCTGGTTCTCGGCAGTAGAGGGAGAGGTCTATGCCTTCTCGTCATTCTGCACAGCATTGGTCTTCTGGCTGATACTGAAATGGGAGAACCGGGCTGATAATCCTGATTCAGACCGTTACCTGATTCTGATTGCCTATGTGATCGGAGTGAGCATAGCCGTGCATCTTCTCAACCTTCTCTGTATCCCTGCAATCGTGCTGGTGTTCGCATACAGGAAGTGGAAAGACATGAACCTGACCAAGTCGCTCATAGCGCTTGTATTGTCGTTTGTGATCGTGGGTCTTGTGCTGTTCGGACTCGTACCGGGCTTTATCAAGATGGCGCAGCGCTTCGAGCTTTTCTTTGTAAACGGTTTGCATATGAGTTTCAACAGCGGAGCACTGGCTTATGCGTTTGTTACGGCGGCAGTCTTCCTCTGGGCCATATTCGCGATCCGTTCGCAGCGTTCAGCGCTGATGATCAAGATATCCTTCTTTCTGGCTGTTCTTTTAAGCGGCATGCTCTTTATCGGCAGCGGCTGGTGGATAGGCTGGGTGCTTATGGCAGGCGTTGCGGCTGCGCTCTTCTCGAACCTCTACAATAAGATTTCGCTCCGCGTGCTCAATGTAGTGATGTGGAGCATTGCCGTGATATTCGTGGGATATTCGAGTTATGCGCTTATACTGATACGCTCGAGTGCCGACACGCCGATGAACCAGAACTCCCCCGATAATGTATTCGACCTTGCCACATACCTCAACCGTGAGCAATATGGCGAGAATCCGTTGCTATATGGCGAGACAATAAACTCGGGCCAGTACAAGAGGGTGAAGAGTACCACGACCGACACAGTGACATATTACGAGGATGGCTCGCCGGTGCTGATGACAGTCCCCAACTACGAGGCTGTTGTCAATCCCGGCAAACCCATATATGCCAAGGGCGTCAAAGGCGCTGTGCCCAAATCGGAATATGGATTCCTGAACCAGGGTGAGATAGCCGACAACGCCTCACTGGCAAACCGTGACGGTGACTACTATGTGAAACGAGACTATAAGCCGGAGGCAAAGCTCAATCCTGAGCTTGACATGTTCTTCCCCCGCATCTACAGCCGCATGCACCGCGCGGCCTACGGCAACTGGGTAACGCTCGACACAACTCCGTCGAACCTGAAGGAACTCTATGCGCTCGACGAGGCTACCGGACAGAAAGTGCCGGAGGTTGACTTCAACGGCGAGCCGTTCGTCAATCCTGTGTCAGGCGTGGTAAGTTATCCGCAGAAGATTGCCTACAGGCCGACATACGCCCAGAATCTTGCCTACTTCTTCAACTACCAGTTGATCCATATGTACATGAGATACTTCATGTGGAACTTCGCCGGGCGTCAGAACGATGTGCTGAACCAGCAGGGTGAACTTGATGCCGGCAACTGGATTTCGGGCATACCCTTCATCGACAACGCCAGGCTCGGCGACCAGTCACTGCTTCCCGATGATCTTGGCAAGAACAACCCGGGCCACAACACGTTCTACATGCTGCCGCTCATTCTCGGTCTGATCGGCCTGATATGGCAGGCGTTCGCCGGCAAGCGAGGCATCGAGCAGTTCTGGGTGGTGTTCTTCCTCTTCTTCATGACAGGCATCGCGATTGTGCTCTACCTTAACCAGCCTCCGATGCAGCCGCGTGAGCGTGACTATGCATTCGCAGGTTCGTTCTATGCCTATGCCATATGGATAGGCATGGGAGTGGCCGGACTCTGGCAGGCAATAATGTGGATCATGGGCCGCAAGGAGCGTGGTGATGTCAAGAGCGTAGACGAGCAGAATAAGGAAAGCGAGAAGACCGGAGTATCGGCCGACGAGCTTTGGGAGCAAAACCCGGACCTGACCGACGCCGACGACAAGCATAGCAGAAACTCACTGTACGCAGCGGCAGCCGCAGTAGTGCTCGGGCTGGTGATACCGGTTCAGATGGTCAGCCAGACATGGGACGATCATGACCGCAGCGGCAGGACAGCCGCCCGCGACTTCGCCATCAACTATCTGGAGAGTCTCGAGCCAAACGCGATAGTGTTCTGTAACGGCGATAACGACACCTTCCCGCTCTGGTATGCCCAGGAGGTCGAGGGCGTTCGTCCCGACGTAAAGATTGTGAACCTGAGTTATCTGGCCTCTGACTGGTACGCCAACCAGATGCGCAAGCAGACCTACGACGCCAAGCCGATAGACTTCACAGCGACGTCGGCCAACATAGCCTACGGCAATCTTGACGTGGTTCTTCCCGGCACCGACACCGCCCCGGCCGACCTGATGGAGAGCCTGCGGTTCATATATAATGGCGGAGGCCGCGACAACAGTTACGGCTATGCGATGCTGCCGTCGAGTGTCGTGAGCATTCCGGTCGACAAGGAGGCATGCGTCAAGCGCGGCCTTGTCGCACCGCAGGACACCGCGGAACTTGTCAACGAGATAGTGATAGACCTTGGCAACGCCCCCTCGGTACGCGGCAAGGGATATGTAAGTCTGAGCGAGTTGCTGATGCTCGACATCATCGCCACCAATGCCGCCAACGGCTGGCCGCGTCCGATATACTGGTGCATGACCGTAGGCGATGAGTACCACCTTGGACTGAGCAACTATATGCGTGGTGTCGGCATGACACACCAGCTTGTGCCGACAATGCAGGAGGGACTTCCGGCCCGCGTGGACCGTGCCTACGATGTGGTTAAGAAATACAGATGGGGAGGCGCCGACAATGCGAAAGCCCCCTACTATGACGAGACCGCACGGCGAATGCTCATATCGACACGGACCTCAATGCTCGACGTTGCGAGCGAGTTGCTCTACGAGGGCGACCTGCTCGAGCAGGCCGGCAAGAAGGCAGAGGCACGTGAGAAATTCCTGAAGGCCAAGGAGGTCACCGACCTCATGGACAGCAAGTTGCTCGAGAGTACGTCGCCCTACAGCGTCTCGAACGCACTGATGGTTCCCGACCTTTATGCGCGTCTCGGCAAGCGTCTCGGCGACAAGAAGGCCACGGCCAAGGCCAACGCGATGCTCGAGAAGACCATGGAGCGCATGGCGCAGTATCTTGCATACAACCGCGAGATCAGCATGAAGTTCGGTAACGCTCCGCTCACGCTCGAGTCACGCGCGATGCCCTATCAGTTCCACAGGTTCATCGAGATATACACCGAGAATGGCGGCGACATCAGGAAGGTCAACTCAATACTGGCCAAGACCGGTTATACAGTTGAGGAACTTAAACGTCAGTATGACTATGCCTATGGTTCAGGCGGCGTACAGGGCGGCGACGTCGCCACCGCAAACGAATACGTAAGCGAGGAGGACCTGATACGTGAGCTCAGCGATGCCGCCAAGACTGTGAACAGCCTTTCGTCCATGAGTCCGGAGGAATATGCGAGCCAGCCCGAGGAGTACAGGTATATCGACTCGATATATGCCGAGGCCTACCGCCAGTATGCCGAGCAGATCGACGAGGCGAAACTCAAGGCAAATCCCGAGATTGGCAAAGTCGATATGGGGCGTAGCAACAGGCTGTATCAGGAATATTCCGCAAAACATCCGCAATAAAGCAATACCGGGGTGCCTGAGCCTGCCGGGCCAGACACCCCGGACTGCAGCCCTTGAATCAGACAGACATGAAGATAAGCGGGATAGAAAGAACCTTTCTTCGCATAGTCGGCCCATGGATAGAATCCCCTCCGAAGTTCTTCAGGAAGACCTTTCTGCGTGGAGTCTTCCGTATTAAGGACAAGGGGGGAGGCAAGACGGTGTACCTGACGTTTGACGACGGACCGATACCGGAATGCACACCATGGCTTCTCGACGTGCTCGACAGGTATGGAATCAAGGCGACATTCTTCATGGTCGGTGACAACGTCCGCAAATATCCCGAGCTCTATGCCGAAGTGCTGAGACGCGGACACAGGGTTGGAAACCATACGATGCACCACCTCGACGGCTCTCGTCATCTGACCCGGAAATATGTCAGGGATGTTAGAGAGGCCGCGAAATACATAGAGAGTGACCTGCTCCGGCCCCCTCACGGGTGGATGCGGTTCAGCCAGAAGGAGATGCTGGCCCGCGACTTCCGAATCATCATGTATGATCTGGTGACACGCGACTACAGTTGCTATGTCGACGCGGCTAAGGTTTACGAGAACGTGCGACGCTATTCGCGTCCGGGGTCGATAATAGTATTCCATGACTCACTGAAGAGCCGCGACAAGCTGGAATATGCGCTGCCCCGCAGCATCGAATGGCTTCTGGCCGAGGGTTACGAATTCAGGCTCATACCGGGTAAGAAAGATCTCCCCGATATGAAAAAAAGAAAGAAAAATGAAAGAGACACACACGATCACTGACAATAGCGGGACTCCAGTCAGAACCGGAGATGACGAAGGCATGGGGCTACGGGTGCTGGTGGTCGGTGCCGGAGGTTTCGTAGGGGGCTATATGATTGAGGAAGGCCTACGTCGCGGCTATGAGGTGTGGGCAGGAGTGCGCAAGAGCACCCGACGTGACCGGTTCGCGGACCCCCGAATCCATTTCATCAAATTCGACTTTGATGATCCGTCATCGCTGGCCCAGACCATGAATGAGGCACTTCCCGAGGGTAGATGGGACTACATCATATATAACCTCGGAGCCACGAAGGTGACGCGTTATTCAGATTTCAACCGCATCAACTACGACTATTTACGATATTTTACCGGTGCGCTGCACCAGACGGGCAAGATTCCGCGCAAACTGTTGCTGATGAGCAGCCTGTCGGTACTCGGGCCGCGCGGCGAGAAAAACTATGAGCCATTGACCGAGGATATGGTCCCGCAGCCCAACACCCGATACGGAGCGTCAAAACTGAAGGCTGAGGTATGGCTCGCGACAGCCGGCATCCCATACGTGATATTCCGTGCCACCGGGGTCTATGGGCCCTGGGATCACGACTACTTCCTGATGATCGAGTCAATCCGAAAGGGATTTGACTTCGGCGTCGGATACCGCAGGCAGATGCTTACCTTCATCTACGCGGCCGACCTGGCCCGGGCGGCCTACGATGCGCTCGCGCATGCGCCGGCCGGAGAGACCTACCACATAGCCGAGCCACGCGGATATAGCCAGAAAGAGTTCAGGCAACTTGTGATGAAGACGCTCGGGAAACATTTTGTGCTTCCGGTGCGGCTCCCGTTGTGGATAGCCCGAGCGGCATGTGCCGTAGCCGAGAAGATAGGCGTGGTCAGAGGCAAGCCCTCAACGCTCAACAGCGACAAGTTCCGGATAATGCGACAGCGGAACTGGAACTGCTCGGCTGCCAAGGCGCGCAGGGATTTCGGATTCGAGGCATCGACTCCGCTTGAGTCGGGACTCAGGCAGAGTGTCGAATGGTATAGGCAGGAGGGCTGGCTCAAATAGATGAGCGAGTCATAACAGAGAAAGAAGCGACATGCAGATGCAGGATTCGATACAGACCACAACCAGGACAGTCTGGCAGAGCGAGAACGATATCGTCATACCGGTGACGGTCGAGGAGCCTGCGGCCGAGCGGAGTGTCCGTAAGGAAGCCGTTACGGTCAAGGCCGTAAGACAGATGCGCCCGGCAGTAAAGGCGCATTACGGCGTGCCGCGACTTCTGTCGTACCCATACGTCGGAGAGGAGAGTACTGCCGTAAGCGGCGCCGACGCGTCGGCCGCGGCCACTGACAGCATTCCGACCGACAGCATAGTGGCCGACAGTGTCGCAGCGCCTGTGCCGGGCGAGGTGCGAGAGGGGATAGTGCTGATAAACCCCGCGAGCAAATATCTGCGCGAGGAGGCAAAGCCTGCTGCAGAGCCATTGGGCGGAGGAATGTCATGGATATATCTGGCTCTCGCAGCCCTGTTCTGTATAATAGGAATAAAGTTCAAGAGTAACGCGCGCTACATGAAGGCCCTTGTCAGTGACCTGACCGACACAAGGATACGCCATAATGCATTCGACGAGACAGTAAAGGAGACATCGCTTCTGGTGCTTCTGAACATCATGTGGGCGGCGTGCGCGGGAGTTCTGCTCTGGCAGCTGGTCTACCTGACCGTGCCGCACTCCGTGACATCAAGCATAAGCGTGCCCGACCGGCCAGCCGAGGGGATCGGCCTATGCATGGGAGTTGCTGCGGTCTATATGGTGGTGATGATGCTGGCCTACTGGGTGGTCGGCAGTGTCTTTTCCGACCGCAGCCACACTCGGCTCTGGATCAAGGGAGCGGCTGCCTCGACAGGTCTTGAGACCTTCCTGCTCTTCCCCGTGGCATTGCTGTCACTGACCTATCCGGAGTGGCGCCTGACGCTGCTCTGCATAGCCGGCGGAGTCTTCGCAGTGGGAAAAATCGTGTTCTTATACAAAGGATTTCGAATTTTTTTCACTCAAATTTCTTCGTGGATGCTTTTTTTGTACTACCTTTGCAGTTTAGAAATTGTACCCCTAATATTGACCTACGTCGCGGCAGTCGCCGCGTGCACCCTGTGGCTATGAAACACGGCGTAGTATTTAATAAGGAAACACATGAATATAAAGAAGATACTTGTTTCTCAACCCAAGCCTTCAGGAGATAAGTCTCCCTACTATGACATAGCGAACAAATATGGCGTGGAGATGGTGTTCCGTCCGTTCATCAAAACCGAGGGCCTCACCGCCAAGGAGTTCAGGCAGTCGAAGATCAATCTGGCCGACTACACGGGAGTAATCTTCACCTCGAAGGCCGCCATTGACAACTTTTTCCGTCTTTGCGAGGAGATGCGTGTCAAGATACCCGACACGATGCGTTATTTCTGCACCACCGAGGCCATAGCGCTCTATCTTCAGAAATACATAGTCTACCGCAAGCGTAAGATATCATTCGGGGCCACGGGCAAACTCAATGACCCAGCGCTTCTCGCCGCCCTCGACAAGAACAACAAGGAGAAACTGCTCTTCCCGGTGTCAGATGTCCACAAAGAGGACATGTCGGTGCTTGAGGCACATCATCTCGACGTGACGAAGGCTGTGATGTTCCGCACGGTCAGCAACGACTTCCAGCCAGGCGAGACACTTGACTACGACGTGCTTCTGTTCTTCAGCCCGGCCGGTATAGAGTCGCTCAAGAAAAATTTCCCCGACTTCAAGCAGGATCGCGACCACATCTATCTCGGTGCGTTCGGCCCGACGGCAGTCAAGGCCATAGAGGATGCCGGGCTGCGTGTGGACATAGACGCCCCCAACGCGCGTCACCGCTCGATGACAGGCGCACTCGACGAGTTTCTCGCCGGGATGCAGGAGAAGGAAAAGTAAACAGACCACAGGAATAACAAGCAGACAGGCTGCCGGTATAGGCCGGCGGCCTGTCATAATATAGGAATCCATAATAATCCATAAAAGTCCACGAATCCATGAAGAATGTAAACGACACTATGCTGAGCCGCCTCTATCTGAAGGACACGGCATTCCAGGACCTGATGCAGAACCGGATATTCAGCATCCTGCTGATAGCGACCCCCTATGACGCGTTCATGCTTGAGGAGGATGGCCGCGTCGAGGAGCAGGTCTATAACGAGTATGTTGCGCTTAATCTGTCGTCGGCGCCGCGCTTCACCAAGGTCGCCAACTACGAGGAGGCATATGCCGAACTCGCCAAGAAGAACTACGACCTGATCATAGCGATGCCTGGAGTGGATGTCAGCGAGACATTCCGCGAGGCGGTGAAGATCGACGAGATGTATCCCGACATTCCGTTCGTGGTGCTGACGCCCTTCAGCAACGAGGTGCGGCGGCGCATCGCCAACGAGGACCTGCGCGGCGTCGACTACGTTTTCTCATGGCTCGGCAATGTCGACCTGATAGTGGCGATCATCAAACTGATCGAGGACAAGATGAACGCCGACTATGACATAAACAAGATAGGTGTGCAGGCGATACTCTTTGTCGAGGACTCGATACGGTTCTACAGCTCGATACTTCCCTATCTCTTCAAGTTCCTGCTCAAGCAGTCGATGGTATTCTCGACCGAGGCCCTCAACGACCACGAGAAGATGCTGCGCATGCGTGGCCGCTGCAAGGTACTCGTGGCGCGCGACTACGAGGAGGCCACCGCCCTTGTCGACAAATATGGGGACAACATAATGGGCCTCGTGACCGACGGTCGTTTTCCCCGCAACGGCGAGAAAGACCCGGACGCCGGCATGGCACTGGCGGAATATCTGCACAAGCGCCGTCCCCACGCTCCGGCCATAATGGAGAGCGCAGAGACCGAGAACCGTCAGAAGGCCGAGGGGGCCGGATACGTGTTCATCGACAAGAACTCTAAGACACTCCCCATAGACCTGCGCAAGGCGGTGTCGTTCATGTTCGGATTCGGCGATTTCATAGTCCAGTATCCTGGCAACGGGCGCGAGCTGATGCGCATACGCAACCTTAAGGAACTTCAGCACAAGATTTTCGAGATACCCGACGATTTGCTTCACTTCTATTGCAGCGACAACAGCATAAGCCGCTGGCTCTACTCGCGGGCACTCTTCCCGATAGCCGACTACCTGCGTCAGTTCGAGTTTATCGACATGGAGGATGCCCCGATGGTCCGCAAGCTGGTGTTCGAGTGTATCGTGCGCTACCGGCGCATGAAGAACCGTGGCGTTGTGGCCGTATTCAACAAGGACAGTTACGACGACTACAGCAACTTCGCCCGTATCGGCCAGGGCTCAATGGGAGGCAAGGGACGCGGCCTGGCCTTTATCGACCAGATAATAAAGCGGCATCCCGAATGTGAGAACTTCGACGGGGTGCAGATCACGATACCGCACACACTGGTTGTATGCACCGATATCTTCGACGAGTTCATGGACCGCAACAACCTTTATCCGACGGCCCTCTCGAACCTGCCCGACGACGAGATACTGCGTCAATTCCTGGAGGCGGAGTTTCCCGAGGAGGTCAAGGCTGACCTGGCAGCATTCTTCAAGGTTGTCAGGCGCCCGCTGGCAGTGCGCAGCTCGTCGCTGATCGAGGACTCACACTACCAGCCGTTCGCCGGCATATACAGCACATACATGGTGCCCTACGGCGATGACGAGGAGGCGCGTGTCAATATGCTGTGCGATGCCGTCAAGGCTGTCTACGCGTCGGTATTCTTCGCCGACTCCAAGGCATATATGAACGCCACGAGCAATGTCATAGACCAGGAGAAAATGGCTGTGATACTGCAGGAAATGGCCGGAGAAGACCATGGAGGCTTCTATTATCCCAACTTCTCAGGCGTCGGCCGCTCGCTCAACTATTATCCTGTAGGCGACGAGAAGAGCGAGGAGGGAGTCGTGGAGGTAGCCGCCGGACTCGGATCATATATAGTGGATGGCGGAAAGGCGCTCCGTTTCTCGCCGGCGCACCCCGACAAAGTGCTCCAGACCTCGACACTTGATCTGGCACTGCGGGACACGCAGACCTGTCTGCACGCTCTGCCCGTAGAGAACCAGACGATATATAACTTCACACCCGACGACACATTCAACATAGTCAAGGTGCCGGTAGCCGACGCATTCAAGACCGGGGCACTCAAATACCTCGTGTCGACATTCGATATCAACGACCGCATGATACGCGACAATGAGTTCGGACCGGGCCGCAAGGTGGTGACGTTCGCCAATGTGCTCAAGCATGGCGCATTTCCGCTCGCCGAGGTCTCGAACTTCATGCTCACCACCGGCCAGTATGAGATGGGGCGCCCGGTCGAGATCGAGTTCGCGGGCAAGATATTCCCAAAGCCCGACGAGCAGGGGCGCAAGGGCATAATATACTGGCTGCAGATACGCCCGATAGTCGACCAGAAAGAGATGCTCGACGACTCGATAACCGAGGTCGACGACCGTGATGTCATAATAAGGTCAGATGCTGCCCTGGGCCACGGCATGATGGATGGAGTGCGGCATCTGGTGTATGTGAAGCCGGATAAGTTCGACACCCTTCGCACGCGCGAGATCGCGGCCGAGGTCGGGGAGGTCAACGAGAAGATGACGGCGGCCGGCGAGCCATATGTGCTGATAGGGCCGGGCCGGTGGGGCACCTCCGACCCGTCGCTCGGCATACCCGTGCGCTGGGCGCAGATAGCCGGCGCAAGAGTCATTGCCGAGTCGGCATTGCCAGGATTCAGGATAGAGCCGTCGCAAGGCACTCATTTCTTCCAGAACCTGACATCGTTCGGCACAGGCTATTTTACCATTGACCCCAATGGCGGTAACGGTTATATCGACATGGATTTTCTTGAGTCCTTGGCCGCCGAGGCCGAGACCGAATTCCTGAGGATAATACGGTTTGACGACCCGTTGACCATAGCCATTAACGGGCGCAAGTCTAAAGGCGTGGTGTTCAAGAACAAACTTACTCATAAAACTGAGGAACAGTAAAAGCGAAGATGGGTTATTCGGCATGGAGTATATGGTGCCATCCGCGTCGCGCGGCGAGGATGATGGAGGGCCTCGAGACGAATGTGTCTGAGAGTTCGGCCCTGTGTGCCGAAAACGCAGCTCTGAGGGAAGAACTGGAACGGTTCCGCAAGACAGAGGCTGTCGCCATGCAGGAACGTGACAAGGTCCGCGAGGAGAATGAACGGCTTACGCAAGAGAAAGCCGACCTTGCGGCCCAGAATGCAATGCTTGGACAACGTGTCTCGGATCTCGAGAGGGAACTGTCAGGTGTCGTCGCCGAACTGGAGGAATATCGCGACCTTGACAGCCGTCTCCGTGAGTTCGAGGAGTTGCTGACCAGGGCCGAGGATATGAAGAGACGCTACGAGGAGCGCATTGCCCGGTTGCGCGCCCGGATCAAAGAGATGAAAACGGCTTCCGGAGACAGGAATCCGGAAGCCGATGAACTTACTGTGATAGATATGAGGAGCGCGTCTGAGACGAGCCACGCTCCTGAGGAGCCGGAGGAAGACACAGAGCCTGACTGGCTCGAGCAACTTCCCGACTAAGGCCTCATTGCAAAAATTTTTATATTGGTAAGAGCAGTTCGCCGCGCAGTGTCGCCGACGATGCGTCAGTGACGAGCACGCGCACAAAATCGCCCGGGTTGACACCGCGGCGCGCGAAAACGACCACCTTGTTCTGTGACGTGCGGCCGAAGAACTCGTTCGGGTCGCGTTTGGATGGACCCTCTACGAGCACATCGAACTCACGGCCGATGTCGCGGCGGTTGCTCTCGAGCGACAGTTCGTTCTGAAGCGCGATCATGCGGTTGAGACGGTCAATCTTCACTTCCTCGGGCACATTGTCTTTCATCTCGCGCGAGGCGAGAGTGCCGGGACGCTCCGAATACTTGAACATGAATGCGGAGTCGAATCCGGCCTCACGCATCAGGGACAGCGTTTCCTCGAAATCCTGCTCAGACTCGTTGTAGAAGCCGGTGAACATGTCGGTCGAGAGGCCTGCGTCAGGCAGAATGCGCCGTATTGCCGCCACGCGGTCGAGATACCACTCGCGGGTATACTTTCGGTTCATGTTCTTAAGGACCGAATTGCTGCCGCTCTGCACAGGGAGATGGATATGCCGGGCCAGATTGGGATGCGCTGCGATTACCTCGAGAGTGCGGTCGCTCATGTCCTTGGGATGAGATGTGGTGAAGCGGATACGCATGTCGGGGGCAGCCTCCGCCACCATGGCGAGCAGAGCCGGGAAATCGACCACCGTGCCTGTGCCGGCATCCTGATAGCGGTAACTGTTGACATTCTGGCCCAGGAGGGTGGCTTCCTTGTATCCTCGGCCGCGCAGGTCGGCGAGTTCCTTAAGAATGCTTTGCGGTTCTCGCGAGCGTTCGCGGCCGCGGGTATATGGCACGATGCAATACGAGCAGAAATTATTGCAGCCGCGCATAATCGAGATGAAGCCGCCCACGGCCCCGGCACCGCCGAGACGGCGGGGAACGACATTACGATAGGTCTCGGTGGTCGACAGGTCGATGTTGATTGCCGGCTCGCCGGTCTCGGCCGCCGCCACCAGGTTGGGAATGTCGAGATAAGCGTCTGGACCGGCCACAAGATCGACGCCATGATTCTTGATGAGGTCATTCTTGAGACGCTCGGCCATGCAGCCGATTACGCCGATTATGATGTTGCGGCCCGATTTGCGTCGAAGCGCGTTCCAGTATGCGAGTCGAGAGAAAATCTTCTGCTCTGCATTGTCGCGTATCGAACAGGTGTTTAGCAGCACTGCGGCAGCCTCCGAATCGTTATCCGTAGGCTCATATCCGGCAAGCGCCATCTGGGCGGCCACGACCTCCGAATCAGCCACGTTCATCTGGCATCCGTAAGTCTCAATGCGCACTTTTTTTGAGTCTGTGCACTTTTTTTCGGTATCTGGTAAAAAAAATAGGCTCATTTTTAGACTTTATTGCATATTATTATTAAATTTGTGCAAAATTACCATTTAAATCTAAACGTTACAAATGAGCATTCCATTTATTTCAGCAGAAGAGGCTGCAAGCGTGATAAAAAATGGCGATAATGTCGCGACATCAGGTTTCACGGCCTCCGGAACGCCAAAGGTAGTAACGGTGGCATTGGCCGAAAAGGCCAAGGCCCTCCATGAAAAAGGCGAACCATTTAAAATCAATCTCTTCACAGGCGCGTCGACCAATGACCATGTCGACGGCGAGTTGTCACGAGCCGATGCAATCGGCGTGCGTGTGCCTTACCAGAGCCACAAGGACAGCCGCAAGCTGGTCAACAGCGGCGGCATCAACTATGCGGACCTTCACCTGAGCCACCTCTCGCAGGACATGCGTTATGGTTTCTATGGCGACATAGATGTGGCCATAATCGAGGCTACAGAGATGAGCCCCAGCGGCGACATAATACTCGGCGCCGGACTCGGCATGACCCCGACTATCGCGCAGATGGCCAAGAAAGTCATCATCGAGTACAGCTCGTATTACCACAATTCTTTCCGTGGATTCCACGACAACTACATTCCTCTGGATCCTCCTCACCGTCGCGAGATACCCATCTACAAGCCGAGCGACCGCATCGGCAGCCCGATCCTGAAGATTGACCCGAAGAAGATTATAGGAGTCGTGCCCTCGAACGCATCGGAGAGCATAGCGCCCTTCACCGCCCCCGACGAGCTGACCACGAAGATCGGCAACAACATCTGCGACTTCCTCGCAGCCGAGCTCCGCAGCGGCAAGATACCCAAGGAATTCCTCCCGATTCAGTCGGGCGTGGGCAACGTCGCCAACGCCGTGCTCTACGGTCTGGGCGAGAATCCGGAGATTCCCCAGTTCGAGATGTACACTGAGGTTATCCAGGATGCCGTGATGAAACTGATGGAGGAGGGCAAGTGTAAGTTCGCGTCGACCTGCGCGCTGACATTCAGCGACGACGCTATGCTCCGCTTCATGGACAACATTGACTTCTTCCGCGACAAGGTCGTGATGCGTCCGGGCGAGATATCGAACCATCCCGAGGTTGTGCGCCGTCTCGGCCTGATCGCCATGAACACCGCCCTCGAGGCCGACATATTCGGCAATGTCAACTCGACACATGTGCTCGGCACCAAGATGATGAACGGCATCGGCGGCTCGGCCGACTTCAGCCGCAACGCATATCTGTCGATCTTCTCCTGCCCGTCTATCCAGAAGGGAGGCAAGATCTCTACATTCGTGCCGATGGTCTCGCATGTTGACCACAGCGAGCACTCAGTGAAGATACTTGCCACCGAGCAGGGCGTAGCCGACCTCCGCGGCAAGGATCCCCGCCAGCGCGCCGAGTGCATCATCGAGAACTGCGTACACCCGATGTACAAGGAAATCATGTGGGACTATCTGAAGCTTGCAGCCAAGAACGGAGGCCACACTCCGCACTATCTGCCTGCTGCCTTCGCTCTCCACGAGGCATTCATCGAGACCGGTGACATGCAGAACGCAGACTTCAGCCGCTTCGACGAGCGTTGATTAATAATCACCCATAAATAAATAAGCCGCGCAATCAGTTGCGCGGCTTATTTATTTATGGGCTTTATTATTGGTTCTCTTAGCGTACCATCAGTTTGGCTGCCGAGCCGTCGCTGTAGCGAACGATCACGAGGCCTTTGGTGTCCTTCGTCACCTTACGGCCCTGCATGTCATAGCGGGCGACTTCATGGCGCTCTGCAGTCATGTCAGACTCTATGCCCTCCACAGCGTTGGGGGCTGCTGTGAAGTTGAGGCCAATCTCGATGTTGGTGGTGCCGTTGATCACCTCGACGAGCGATGCGGCAATGCCCGGAATCATAGGTGCGAACGAGGCCATTGTCTCGTCACCGCTCTGGGCCATCATGTCGGCAAGAGCCTGCACGAGCTCGGCGTTGCTGAGCAGGGGAACCACGTTATTCTGGAGCAGCGGAAGCAGTACATCCTCACCGATATATACAGTCAGGTTGTTGTCGGCCTTCGCATAGCCCATGGGAACGCCCTCGCTCATCATCGGGGCAAGCTGTGCAATCACATTGCCCAGGATATTATTGATGTCAATGCCGAATGTCGGGTCATTCTCGAGGGCTCGTACCTTGGCGGTGTCTGCCACCTTGATTGCAGCGGGGTCAAGGAAGAGGCGGAACTGGTCGTCGCCGCTGACCACGTACTGGGCAAGGTTACGCGGGCTTGTGACTGTCTGGCCCTCGTCGACCAGAGTTGCCATAAGGTTGCCGTCGTCAGCGAATTCAACGCTCTTGAAGGCCTCGGGGAGAACCTGAAGCACAGAGAGGGTGCCGTCATCAATCATAGGCAGCGAGACCACGAGCTGGAGCAGCGTCTCCATCGGTAGCTCGAAACCCTCCATCACGGCCAGCGACTTGTCTGAGGTCCATACGATATGTGCGGGTGTCGAGAGGATTTCGGTACCATCCTCAGACAATGCATAGGGAGTGGTGTTCCATAGCCCGACGAGAGTCTTGTTCTCGAGTTCCGGATCCGTAATCGCCATGTCGAAGGTGTTCGGGGTCAGTTTGGCGGAATAACTGAAGGTCAGGTATTCTGTAAACGCGCTGCCCTCGAATGTGTATGTGTCGTTGCCATGGTCCTTAAGTTCCACGTTGAGGATGATGAGGGGAGAGCCGGGGAGCACACCGGGGCCGGCTACAGTCTGCTTCAGGTCCTCGGGGATGCCGGGAATCTCACTGAGGTCGAATGAGCTGCTGAGAGCCACGGTCGCCGTCTTCAGGTCGGCAGACGGGGTAAACTTCACGGTCTTGCCATACATCGGGGCATTGTTGTAGGTCAGGGTAAGGCCGTTGAGCTGATCATAAGTTTTCTCGGTGATTGCGCCCTGCATGTCAAGGGCACCGAGACTGCCGGCGGCCAGCATGAGGACTGCGGCAGAGATTGTAGATTTTTTCATAGTGAAAAAGTTGTTATATTTAAAAACCGGACAAAGGTAGCAATAATAAACGAGAGGTAATGCCCCGGGGTATCGATATGACCAATAATAGCCGAAAGTGAAAACAAAAAGCGGCGCGTCGGATATGACGTGCCGCTATGAATAGGATTATCCCTGTTATCTTGGGGTGATTGTGAAGGTGAGGGTCCCGGAAGCTGAGGGTGTGTCCTTGTCCTCGCTCCAGCGGGCACCACGGGCAGCCCTCTCGCAGGCGCGGAGAATGGTGCCGGAGGCTTTGCCTGACTTGCTTCGGGCGGTGGCCTTGGTGACATGGCCGGCGGAGTCGATTGTGACGCGGACCTCCACCACCACCTTGTTCTGGAGTTCGACGCTTGGCTTGGGACATCCCTTGAACGTGCGTCCCGAGATGCTGCCTGATATTCCTACGCCAGTTCCGCCGGCACCCGAGGTGCCTGAGGTTCCGGAACTGGAGCCGTTCTTAGCGCTGAACTTGTTGGCCATCTTGTCGGTGACGCGCTTGCGCTCCTCGTTGGTCTTGGGCGGCTCGGTGGCCTTTACGGGACTCTCCTTATGCTGTGTCACCGGTTTCTCTACTGGGGGAGCGGGGGCCGGATTCTTGCCGGGCACCACAAGCTTGGTGTTCTGTTCGGGTGCCGGTTCGGGCTCACCCTTGAAAGCGGGCGCCGGGGCATCCTGCACAGTCGCATTCTCTTCACCGAGATCCTCGAGGATTTCCGGCTCGATAAAGAGTTCCTCCTCTGTGTCAGGCTCAATCTCGGGAGTAGAGGCCGAGGCGAGCCGGGCGCGGTCGAACGTCATTCCCCCTGTGAACAGAAAGAGCAGCAGGAGCAGGGCGACCGCGAAGGTCACGGCGGCGGCTATTATGGAGTCTTTCTTCTTTTGTTGACTCATGGATTCAGTTCTGTGTTTCCTGCTGGCGCGCCCGTGTGGAGAGCACCATCTTCATTTTATTTCTGGCAGCCATGTCGAGCACGCGCACCACTTTCCCGTAGTCGACCACGGAATCTGCATAGAGCGCGATGGCGCGGGTCGAGTCAGCACGCTGTATTCCGGTCAGCTCGACCTCGAGGACCTCGAACGATACGGGCTTGGGCGTGTTGAGCATGCCGGTCGAGTCATTTCGGTCCGCCACGAGATAGAGGTTGTCGGATGCGTCGATATAGACCTCGGTGACCGGTTTGGTCGAGGTCTGCTCGCTGCTCTGGGGCAGGTTCACGTCAATTGCCGCCGGGAAAATTATGGTCGATGTGACCATGAAGAAAATCAGCAGCAGGAATATCACGTCGGTCATCGACGACATCGAGAATGTGTCGAGCGACTGGAAATTTCTCTTTAGGGCCATGGCTTAGACGGGTTCGTTGAGAAGGTCCATGAATTCCATGGTCTTGGACTCCATAGCGTTCATGACGCGGTTGATGCGTGCCACGAGGTAATTATAGGCGAACAGGGCGATGATACCGACCACGAGACCGGCCACAGTGGTGACCAGAGCCTGGTAGATGCCGCTTGAGAGCACGGTGATATTGGCCGATGTGCCGGCGTTGGCCAGCGAGAAGAAAGCGTCGATCATTCCGACTACAGTTCCGAGGAAGCCGAGCATCGGTGCTCCGGCGGCAGTTGTGGAGAGCCAGGGGAGGCCCTTGCCGAGGTTTGCCACCTCGATGTTGCCGGTGTTCTCGATAGCGACAAGCACGTCGTTCATGTTACGGCCGATGCGCGAGAGACCCTTGTCGATCAGACGTGCGTATGGAGTGTTGGTCTTTCTGCAGAGATTGTGCGCGGACTCGATGTCGGACTCATGCACATAGTCGCGGATGCGGTTCATGAAAGTCTTGTCCTCCTTGGCGGCGCGGCCAATCACGATGCAGCGCTCGGTGAAGACATATATAGTGACCAAAAGCAGAATCGCCAGAGGAATCATGATGTAGCCGCCATCCATTACGAGCGACCAGAACGATAAAGAGGGTTGCATGATTATTTAGGAGTTTAGGTGTTAGGGGTGAGGGTAATTATTAATTATTAATTATTAAAGATAAGAGATTGATTTATAGCGAATTGGTTATTAATAGCTAATCTTTGATCACTAATCTTTAATATTTAATCTTTAATCTTTAATATTTATTTCAGGCACTCGAGGTATGCGCGGATTGTGCGCTCGATGCCGAGATAGAGTGCGTCGGATATAATGGCGTGACCGATGCTGACCTCATCGAGCAGTGGGAGCGAGCACTTGAAATACCGCAGGTTCTCGAGATTAAGGTCATGGCCGGCATTGAGTCCGATGCCGAGCTTGCGTGCCTCCTCTGAAGCGGAGACGAAGGGCCTGACGGCCGATTCCGGGTCCTTGGGATACTCGTCTGCATAAGGCTTTGTGTATAATTCGACGCGGTCAGCGCCGATTGCAGCGGCGGCACGCACCTGCACCGGGTCGGCGTCAACAAAAATGGATACGCGAATTCCGGCGTTGCGTAACCGGGCCACGATATCCTGCAGAAAGTCGCGGTTTGCCACGACATCCCATCCGGCCGAGCTTGTCAGCGCGTCGGGGGCGTCGGGCACGAGAGTCACCTGTGCGGGAGCGGCCATGATGACGAGCTCGATGAATTCAGGCGAGGGGTAGCCCTCGATATTGAACTCCGTGGAGACGAGCCGCGACAGCAACTCGACGTCGCGGCGTGTGATGTGGCGCTCGTCGGGGCGTGGGTGTACCGTTATGCCCTGTGCGCCAAAACTCTCGCAGTCAGCAGCAAAACGCTCTACGTCGGGGATGTTCTCGCCACGTGCGTTGCGCAGCGTGGCCACCTTGTTGATATTGACACTGAGTCTTGTCATAACTGTATTTGTTTCTCCGATAGGATTCGGCACGAAATTTGCATTATTAATCTGCAACGCAGATGCCTGAAATCCGTTTTATAATAAAGAATGTTGTCGGGCGTTTCCTTAATGAAGATTGTCATTGAAATCAATGTGGACGGCTTCATCGGGAAGTCAGGATAACATTTAAAGGCAAATTTACTAAAAATTCTTATAATAATCAGCGGAGGACCGAAATATTTTAACAGGAGTCATGGCGTGTGGCCCATTACGTTCGGCTGTATCCGCCGTAAAGGAGATTTACTATGACAGCAAGAGATGCCGTAACCCCGGTAAGGAAAAGTGAGACCGTCGCGCCATTGCAGAGGGTCGACGGCGGTAGGCACTTGCTCGATGTGCTGCCGCAGCTTCTTGACTCACCGCGCCGTGAGCTCGGGGTGATGGATGGTGATGAACTGATTGGTGTAGTCGATCAGGACTCAATGCTTGAGGCACTTGGGAGGCTTATAGCACCGCGTTTTGACAGCAGTGTGATAGAGGTGGAATGTTCGCCGTCAGACTACAGCGCGTCGCATCTGGCCCGCGCCGTCGAGGATGCCGATGTGCATCTGGTCGACCTGCTGACCACGCCCGGCGCCGACGGGCATATGCACGTCACGCTGCGTGTGCGCTGCGAGGACCCGACGGGCGCCGTGCACAGCCTGGAGCGGTATGGCTATGAGGTCACGGATGTTTACGGCAACAGCGATGTCTCGCAGACTGCGGCCATAGAGCGTCTGCTTGGCCTGCAGGCTCTGATCAACGTGTAAATAGGACAGGGATGAGAACCGTATCCATATTCGGCAATACTTTTCAGTCAGACCATATCGACCGGCTGCGCGACTTCTTCAAGATGCTTGCCGGCATGGATGTGCGTCTTCGGGTCCAGTCCGACTTCGCCGCCTATCTCGCCGCAGACGGTGTGGATATGCCCGGTGTCGAGCGGGTTGAGGGCTTTCCGGCCGATACGGATATCGCCATCAGCATAGGGGGTGACGGAACATTCCTGCGCACTGCGGAATGGATCGGAGACCTGGCTGTGCCGGTGATGGGCATAAATACCGGGCATCTCGGCTATCTCGCGGGATTCTCGCTCGACAGGCCGACGGAAGTGCTTGAGGCCGTGTCGGGCATATACGAGCTCTCGCCCCGCATGCGGCTCGAGCTTGAGTGCAGTTATATTCCTGAAGGTTTCTCGCCGCTCGCGCTCAACGAGGTCTCGATATCGAAAGGCGACACGACATCGATGGTGAGCATACGTGCATATATCGACGACCGCTATGTGGCCGACTACCAGGCCGACGGGCTGGTTGTGTCCACCCCGACAGGCAGTACGGCCTACAATCTGTCGTGCGGTGGACCGATAGTCCAGCCCACGGCTGAGAACATCATACTGACGCCGATTGCCCCGCACTCACTGACGCTCAGACCGCTGGTAATCGGTGCCGGCTCGAGGCTGCGCCTTGAGGTGAGTTCGCGCGGAGAGGAGTGTCATGTAGGTGTTGACGGGCGTACATTCGCAATTCCTTCAGAGGGAATCGCGCTGAGTCTGCGTCGTGCGGCATCGCGGGTTTATGTGGTGTTGCCGGGTGGCAGTGACTTTGCCTCGATACTTCGGGCCAAACTCCGCTGGGGCGAGCGGCTCGTGCAGTAATGGCCCTGACGGCGGCTTGCTACCTTCAGTCGCAACACTCGACATGGGATAGTGAAGGGGGTTATATGGGATAAAAGGGAAAGTACAGAATCGACAGAGCCTGACAGTCATGACTGTCAGGCTCTGTCGATTCTGTTCAGATTGTTTGAGAATGTTTACTTGGCGGGAGCAGGAGCGGGAGTCGCTGCCGGGGCTGCGGCGGGCTTGGCTGCGGGAGCCGGGGTTGCCTTGGACGGAGCGTTCACGGGAGCGGGAGCAGCGCTGTTGGGAGCGGGAGCCGCAGCCGGAGTGATGGCGGAAACGTTTACCGGAGTCTTCACTGTGAACGAGGCGAAGATCGAGAGCACGCAGATGAATATAGCGAGGCTCCAGGTTGCCTTCTCGATGAAGTCGGTTGTCTTGCGGTATCCGAGATACTGGTTTCCGCTTGAATAGTCAGAGGCGAGACCGCCACCTTTTGATTTCTGGATGAGCACGGCACCGATCAGGAGTACCGATGCAATCACGATTAGAATGCTGAGAAAGATATACATATCTAAAAAATGTTAAATTCGGTTGTGTTTGACTTCTCAAGGGTAACTGAGGGTCGTCAGGGCTTGGCGTTTTCCTGATTTTTAATCAATTTCTTAAGAAATCGCATTTGGTATGCAAAGTAAATACTTTTTTTTGGATTATTCAAACTTAATTCATTAATAATTTCAAGGGCCTTGGTGTAGTTTCCGTTTTTGACCATAAGTCTGAACAGTGCCTCGGAGAGAGATGAGTCGGGTTTTGCAGCCTCAGGGGCGGCAGACTTCGGCTCGGGCTGAGAGTCCTCGGCACCCGACACCATTGAGTCCGGGTTAGCCTGATCTTCAGCCTCGGCGGAGAGAGAGGGTGCGGCCTGAACCTGAGGTCTTGCGGGGCTATTGGACTTGGCCTGGGATTTGGGGCTTTTCGGGGGGACTGCCTTGAGGAATGAGTCAATGAGGCTTGCGGTGCTGTCGGTGCTGTCGGAGTCGGGATCGCTCCCGCTGTCGGTGAAATCAGAATCCTCACTGTCGTCGGCCTCGGATTCGAGCATGGTGACGTAATCAACGGCTGGGGCTACTACGAGTTCCTCGATCTCAGGGGCTTCGGCGGCCTGTTCAGAGGCGAAGCGGTTGATAAACGAGTCGATGGTGGCCTCAGTGGAGAGTTGAGGAGACTGCATGTCGGGATAGAAACTTGCGAACTCGGCCGGGTCAATGCCGATTAAAGTGCGCAGGGTGGCCTCGTCGCCGACGCATGCCGCGATTCGTCGCACGAGCCGCGTGCGTTCCTCAGCCGAAGCCGAGGGGAGCGCGTCGATATCGGGATTGATGAAGTAGGGATACTGTTCCATGATAAGATGCTTGCCTGAGGTGGGGAATGTTTGGGGTGTGGTCTACCAGTTTCCGAACGTGGCGTTGAATATCAGGTTGACGAGTTCCTCGCTGATCTGCTGGCACAGGTCGTCCTGGACGTCGGTCAGCATCAGCGAGGCGTCAAACTGCCTGTAGGCCGAGAAGGTCTGGTCGATATTGTTGGCCGGGTTCTTGTTGTCGGTATATTTGACGTGTACGGTTATTGTCAGTCGTGTCTCGGTGGCGTAGGCGTCGGTTCCGACTGCCTGGGGCGAGAGTGAGTATCCGGTGATCTCGCCCTCGAGCATGAGGTCGGCGCTGTTGGAGTCGATTTCCTGAAGCCGGGTGTTGCGCGACACGTAGTCGAGCAGCTCATTCTCGAAAGTCTGCTGGAGCGGCGGGTACACGAGGGCCGCGCGAATCGGGAAATTTCCGATATCGACCGTCTTGTATATATCGTAGTTTAAAGCCGAGCCATTGAGGGTATATCTGGGCACGCAACTGACGGCGAGAGCGAGCAGCGGCACTATGATGGTCAGCACGACGAGTTGCTTAAATCTCATATTCCTGGATTTTGCGGTATAGTGTACGGAGAGAGATGTTGAGGTCCTCGGCGGTCTTGCGCTTGTTTCCGTTATTGCGGGCGAGAGTCTCGACGATTGTGGCGCGTTCGGCGTCGCTGAGCGACTGATGCTGAGGCCTGACGCCGAGCAGGTCAGACTCAGGATACTTCACGAGCGACGTTACCGAGGGGACCTCGCAGAAGTCGCCCGTGCGTACCTCCGCCGGGTCACGGCTGTCGACCTTGGCGCGCAGTTGCTCGAGATCCGACTTGAGCGAGAGTACAAGTTGCCAGAGCATCTTGCGCTCGGCCTCATAGTCCTGCTGCCTGTGAGAGGCGACAGGTGTCGAGAGTCCGGAGTGGTCGATGGGAAGTGTGTCAAGCAGTTGCTCGCGAGATATCTCCTGACCGGCGTCGAAGAGGGCGAGCTGCTCTACGATATTCTTAAGCTGGCGCACGTTGCCCGGCCACCTGTAGAGAGTCATGGCGTGGACGGCCGCGTCGGAGAAGGATATCGGCTCGGTCATGTATTTGCGGGCGAAGTCAGATGCGAACTTGCGGGCCAGCAGATGGATGTCGGCGCCCCGGTCGTGCAGGTTGGGCACGACAATCGAGATGGTCGAGAGCCGGTAATAGAGGTCTTCGCGGAATTTTCCTCTCTTGACGGCATCGAGCAGGTCGACATTGGTGGCTGCCACGATTCTGACATTGGTTTTCTGGACGTTCGACGATCCGACCTTGAGGAACTCGCCTGACTCCAGGACGCGGAGCAGGCGCGCCTGGGTCGTCAGCGGAAGTTCGGCGACCTCGTCGAGGAATAGTGTTCCGCCGTCGGCCTCCTCGAAATAGCCCTTGCGGGCCGCGATCGCGCCGGTGAACGAGCCCTTCTCATGGCCGAACAACTCGGAGTCGATAGTGCCCTCGGGGATGGCGCCGCAGTTGACGGCTATGTACTTCTTGTGTTTTCGGGCGCCGAACTGATGAATTATCTTTGGGAAGAACTCCTTGCCCGAGCCGCTCTCGCCTGTGACGAGCACCGAGAGGTCGATAGGGGCTACCCTGATGGCCCGTGCCACGGCGGCAAGCAGAGCCGGGGAGTTTCCGATTATGCCGAAGCGCTGTTTGGCCTGCTGCACCTCGGGCGATTCCATGTATTCTTGATTTGGCATGTTTCCTATTTTGTTTTCAGTGCGTAGGTACGCTCGCGCAGCATCTGGCCGAACGCGTCGAGGTCGGTATAGGCGCCCTGCTCGTCAGGCATGATGGGCTCGCCGAACGACACATGCATCTCCCTGTCGGTCTTGTTGAAGAGCTCGCGGGGAAGCCGGAGCGTGCGGAGACGCCAGTCAATCAGGCCGAGGATGTTGAAGAATGCCGAGTTGTGGTCGTGGAAATAAACCGGTATCACGGGGACCTTCAGCTGCTTGATGAGCCGGATTATCGAGGGTTGCCAGGGACGGTCGGCGATTCGGAGTTGGCGGTTTATCTTCGACACGGCGCCGGCGGGGAAGAATCCCATCGGATGGCCGGCGCGCACATGGGCTATGGCCTGGCGGATGCCATGCATGGTGGCAGCCTTCTTCTTCGGGTCGTCGCTGCCCGAGGGGTCAACGGCGATGAACGACGGGCGCATCGCCGTCAGATAATTCAGGAACATATTGACCATCACCTTGAAATCCTCCCGGTGACGCCCTATGATGTCGATGAGCATGATGCCGTCGAGCGCGCCGAGCGGGTGATTGCTGACAGTGACGAACGGCTGCTCCGGGAAACGGTCGAGAACCTGCTCGTTGTCTATGCGCTTACGGATACGGTATGCGTCGTCGATAAGCAGGTTGGAGAAAGGGACGCCCGTCGTGTAGCAATATTTGCCATGCACAGCGTTGCACTTGTCGAGAATCAGCCAATGCATGATCTTCTCGACTACCTTAGGGTGGCCGTCGAGTAGAGGAATCATCTTGCGGATATCCTCATAATTCAATATGTCAGGTCTGACACCCTCCGCGCAGAGCCGGCCGTCGGCGTTGATATATCTTTTGGCTGCGCCGGGGTTTTCAGTATTTGAATCCATAATGTTGAAACAATGTATAGACTGAACAGAACCACAAATTTACTAAAAAAACGGATGAAAGCAAAATTAGGTTCCGACATTTGCCTGACATTTGCCTGAATTGGGGGCGGGAAGGACAGCGGGAAGGACAGCGAGAGTGTATGGATAAAGGCGGCCGGGTGAGCGAACGTCATAACTTTACGCCAAAAAACTATAATGGGAACAAGAGTAATTACAGATTACGGCACAGAGGTATGCGACACCGGGTTGGTGGCGCGTGTCACAGAATGTATCGACGGCCTGCGCCGGTTCAGAGATGACCGCGAGCGGTGCAAGCGGTTCACCTATGGCGACCAGTGGATTGACCGTATAATCGACAACGGAGTCAGCATCAGCGAGGAGGAATACATAGCGAGCCAGGGCAACATCCCCCTCAAGAACAATCTGATACGCCGGCTGGTGCGCAATGTGCTCGGGGTGTGCCGAAACCGTTGGCAACTGCCGCGCTGCGTCGCGCGCGACGCAGCGGAGCGCAGTGCGGCCGATACGATGAATATTCTGCTCGACTGCAACGCGGCCGCCAACCGACTTGAGGAGATGTATGCCCGCACTATGGAGGAGTTTCTGATAAGCGGCATGGCGGTACACAAGAAATGGTACGGGATGCGCGGGGGCCGCAGTGACTGCTGGACCGACCAGGTGTCTCCGTCGAGATTCTTTTTCGACGGCTCAAGCCGAGACTTCCGTGGCTCGGATGTATCGCTGGTCGGCGAGGTGCATGAGATGCGGTTAGAGGACGTGTGCGCCACATTCGCCGCCACGCCCGTCGAGGCAGACACCCTCTGCGGCCTGTACGGCACGTCGTCGGCCGGCGATGAGGGGAGGATGATATGCACGGTATATGAGGTGTGGGAGCGGCGCCGTCCGATGAGGCTGCACTGCCATGACCTCCGCTGCGGCATATGGTATAAGGCCGGGCGCGGAGACGAGGCAAAGGTTGCCGCCGAGAACGAGAGGCGTCGCGTCGGGGGCTGCAAGGCCCTGATCGAGACGCGGTGGGTTGTCGACGAGGAGTGGCGCTATACTTTCATGACGCCTGCCGGCCACGTGCTGAGGCGCGGCACGTCGCCCTACGCCCACGGCTCGCATCCGTATGTATTCAAGGCATATCCCTTTATCGACGGCGAGATACACTCGTTTGTCAGCGACATAATCGACCAGCAGAAACTCACCAACCGGCTCATATCGATGTACGACTGGATATTGCGGGCCTCGGCCAAGGGCGTGCTTCTTTTTCCTGAAGGCTCTCTGCCCGACGGGTGCGACATCAACGAGGTCGCCGAAGAATGGGGACGTTTCAACGGCGTCATAGTCTATCGTCCGCGCGCAGGCGTGCCCGTGCCACAGCAGGTCAGCTCGAAGTCGGCCGATATAGGAATAACCGAACTGCTCGAGATACAGATGAAGATGATGGAGGATATCTCGGGTGTTAACGGGGCGCTTCAGGGCCGGCTCGACAGCAACTCGATGAGTGGCACGCTCTACAACCAGCAGACGCGCAACTCACTGACCGCACTGGCCGACCTGCTGAAAAGTTTCGACGACTTCATGCTTCAGTGCGCATCGGTCGATGCCTCAAATATAAGGAATACTACAGCCGGCGACGCATCGAGGCGATTGCCGGCAACTGTCCGCCGGGGCCCTCTGTCCTTTCGTCCGACAGGAATTTTTTCAGCACACCCTACGACTTCTCCTTTATCCTGGGAGGCGCCACCGGCGGCCAGGACCCGGCAGACAAATAATGAGGCGGCCTGCACTTTTTTCAGTGCGGGTCGCTTTTTTTGACATATTATGAGACTTTTATGATAATTAACAGGATGATGCTTGAAAATCGAATAAAAAAATATTAAATTTGTGTCACAGTTTAAATCATGCCGCAGGCGCGGCTGTCGCGTTAACCTGAATTATGAACAAGAGCCGGGTCAAACATCACCGGCGCAGATAGATTTATGACGTATAAGAACCCGATTATCGCAGCGATGCTGCTTGGCGCCGTATCCATGGCAAAAGCCGGAGACGTTCGCACAGAGACACTCCTTAAATCATGGGATTTCTCACGTGACTCACTCAAATGGGAGAATGTCACGATACCGCACGACTGGGCCATCTATGGGCCGTTCGACCGTAAATATGATCTTCAGAAAGTGGCCGTCGAGCAGAATGGCGAGACCGAGGAGACCTGGAAGACAGGCCGCACCGGTGGCCTTCCCTATCTCGGCACGGGCTACTACCGCACTACATTCGAGCTTGCCGACACCGCCGGACGCGCCCCGGTGCTGATATTCGACGGAGCGATGAGTCACGCCCATGTCAAGGTGAACGGCAAGGAGATAGCCTACTGGCCTTACGGCTACAACAGTTTTTCGGCGCCTCTCGGCGACGCGGCGCGACCCGGCACCAATGTTCTGGAGGTAAGTCTCGAGAACAAGCCGCAGTCTTCGCGCTGGTATCCCGGCGCGGGCCTCTACCGCAACGTGCATCTCGTGGACCGCAGCCGTGTCCACATCCCCGTCTGGGGCACTTACCTCACAACTCCCTATGTCTCCAGGGAGTATGCCACCATACATCTCTCCACCGAGGTCGAGGGTGCGTCCAAGGGCGACGAGGTGACCCTCACCACCGTTATCCGCGACCCCAAGGGGGCGGTGATCGCAACCGACACACATGCATACAAGATATATCCCGGCGTTGAGCTCAACCAGAACTTCCGAGTTGACAACCCCGAGCTCTGGAGTCCGAAGACACCGTCGCTCTACACGGCTCAGACCACCGTCAGCATGGGCGGCAAGGTAGTAGACGAGTACTCGACCCGTTTCGGTATCCGCAAAGTCGAGACGCGCGAGGGAGAGGGCTTCTTCCTCAACGGCGAGAAGATAAAGTTCAAGGGCGTGTGCAACCATCATGATCTTGGTCCGCTGGGCGCGGCCGTCAACAGGTCGGCACTGCGCCATCAGCTCGAGATGCTCCGCGACATGGGTGCCAACGCCGTGCGCACATCTCACAACATGCCGGCCCCCGAACTCGTGGAGCTCTGCGACGAGATGGGCCTGATGCTGATGATCGAGCCGTTCGACGACTGGGGATTCCGCCCCAAGAGCCCCAACGGCTACGGCTCCATCTTCAAGGACTGGGCCGAGCGCGACATGGTCAACATGGTCCGCCACTACCGCAACAATCCGTCAGTGGTGATGTGGTCGATAGGCAACGAGGTGCCGAGCCAGTGGGGCGAGGACGGCATCGGTGAGCTCAAGATGCTCCAGGACATCGTGCATCGCGAGGATCCGACACGCCCCGTCACCTGCGGCATGGACCAGTTTGACGCCGTAGTCAACAACGGCTTTGCCGCCGCGCTCGACATCCCCGGCTTCAACTATAAGGTGACCCGCTACAACGAGGCTATCCCGAAACTTCCCCAGAACTTCCTGCTCGGCACGGAGACAGCCTCGACTGTGTCATCGCGCGGCAAATACTACTTCCCCGTCGAGGTCGGCAAGAGTGTGGTTCGCGAGGGCAACCAGAGCAACAGCTACGACACCGAGGCATGCTACTGGAGCAATATTCCAGACGAGGACTTTGCAGTAGACGATGACCTTGACTGGAACATGGGCCAGTTCGTATGGACAGGCTTCGACTATCTGGGCGAGCCGACACCCTACGACACCGACGCATGGCCGTCGCACAGCAGCTACTTCGGCATCATCGACCTCGCGTCGCTCCCCAAGGACCGCTACTGGCTCTACCGCTCGAAGTGGAACACCGACGACAAGACACTCCACATCTTGCCCCACTGGAACTGGGCCGGCCGCGAGGGCGAGGTGACTCCGGTATTCGTATATACTGACTCTCCGCGTGCCGAGCTCTTCATCAACGGCAAGAGCCAGGGCATCCGCGAGAAGAATGACTCGAGCGTGATGAACCGCTACCGCCTGATGTGGATGGACACCCGCTACGAGCCGGGAGAGGTCAAGGTAGTGGCATATAACGCCGACGGCAGCGTGGCCGGCGAGAAGACAATCCGCACGGCGGGCAAGCCCGACCATCTGGTGCTGACACCCAACCGCACGCAGATCTCGGCCGACGGCGAGGACCTGGTATACGTGACCGTACAGGTCGCTGACAAGGATGGCAACATCGTGCCGACCGACGAGCGTGAGGTGACATTCGACGTCAAGGGAGCGGGCCGCTTCCGCGCCACCGCCAACGGTGACGCCACGAGTCTCCGCCAGTTCCACAAGCCGGTTATGGACCTCTTCAGCGGCGCGGCCACAGCCATAGTGCAGGCCGGCGACAAGCCCGGCACTGTCACTCTCCAGGCCAAGGCCAAGGGCGTGAAACCTGCAAAGATCACAATCAACGTAAAGTAAACTTTAAACCCATCATATATCATGGAAGAAATGAGAGAGAAGATCCGGAGGATCTTCAAAGAGAGATTTGGCGAGGGCGGTACCCTCTATGCCTCTGCCGGACGTATCAACCTTATCGGCGAGCATACCGACTATAACGGAGGATTCGTATTCCCCGGCGCCATCGACAAGGTGATCATGGCCGAGATCAAGCCTAACGGCACCGACAGATGCCGTGTATATTCTGTCGACATTGACGACTATGTGGAGTTCGGCCTGAACGAGGAGGATGCCCCGAAGCAGAGCTGGGCGCGCTACGTGTTCGGAATCTGCCGCGAGATCATCAAGCGCGGAGGCACTGTCAGGGGCTTTGACGCCGTCTTCGCCGGCAACGTGCCCCTGGGTGCGGGCCTCAGCTCGTCGGCCGCGCTGGAAAGCTGCTTCGCGTTCGCGCTCAACGATATGTTCAACGGCAACAATATTGACAAGTTCGAGCTGGCGCGTATCGGCCAGAGCACCGAGCACAATTACTGCGGGGTGAACTGCGGCATCATGGACCAGTTCGCCAGCGTGTTCGGCCGCAAGGGCAACCTGATGCGCCTTGACTGCCGCTCGGGCGAGTATGAGTATTTCCCCTTTAACCCCGACGGCTACAGCTTAGTGCTTATCGACTCACGCGTGAAGCATGAGCTTGCAGACTCTCCCTACAACAAGCGCCGCGAGTCATGCGAGCGCGTAGCCAAGCGCCTCGGAGTCGAGACACTTCGCGACGCCACCATGGAGGCCCTCAGTGCAGCCAAGAGCGACATCACGGCCGAGGACTACATGCGGGCCAAGTATGTCATCGAGGAGAAGGACCGTGTGCTGGCTGTCTGCGACGCACTGGTCAAGGGTGACTACGAGACTGTAGGCAAGAAGATGTACGAGACCCACGAGGGTCTGTCGAAAGACTATGAGGTGAGCTGCGAGGAACTCGACTTCCTCAACGACGTGGCCAAGGAGATGGGCGTCACCGGCTCGCGCATCATGGGCGGAGGTTTCGGCGGCTGCACCATCAACCTGGTAAAGGATGATCTTCACGACAAGTTTGTCGAGGCAGCCAGGAATCGATTCAACGAGAAGTATGGCCACGAGCCCAAGGTCTATGACGTGGTGATTTCCGACGGCGCGCGCAAAGTTGAGGAGTGACATGAAGATAACAAAAAAGACAGTGCAGTCTCCCCACGGGGAGATTGCACTCTATCGCATGGAGAACGCCGGGGGAGCCTGGGTGGAGGTTTCCACTCTCGGAGCCGGAATCACAGGTGTCGGAGTACCCGACCGTGACGGCGTGATAGCCAATGTCGCGCTGGCATATGCCGATCCTGCCGACTATATGGCTGACGGTCCCTGTCTTGGCAAGTGCCCGGGCCGGTATGCCAACCGCATCGCCGGCGGCCATCTCGAGGTAGACGGCAAGACCTATCAGCTCAGCGTCAACAATGGTCCGAACCATCTGCATGGCGGTCCGAGCGGTTTCCAGAACAGAATCTGGGAGGCACGTGAGCTGGAGGATGGAGTGGAGTTCACCTATCGTTCTGCCGACGGAGAGGAGAACTATCCGGGCAACCTGACAGTATATGCGACCTACATCTGGAATGACGCGAATGTGCTCACGCTGACGTTCCGGGCCGAGACCGATGCCGACACAGTGATCAACATGACCAACCATACCTATTGGAATCTTGACGGTGCCGACTACGGCTGCGTGCTTGACCACGAGATGCGGCTTCGCGCCTCGAGGTGGCTTCCGACCGATGATACGCTGATACCCACAGGCGAGCTCGCGTCAGTCGAGGGCACGCCGATGGACTTTACGGAGTATAAGTCACTGGGACGCGACATCAAGGCCGACTTTCCAGCCCTGCGCTATGGCAAAGGCTATGACAATTGCTGGGCGATAGAGGAATGGCAGGCTGGCAAGATGGTCGAGGAGGCCGTCGGGCTCCGGGATCTGAAGAGCGGCCGCACATTGACCGTAGACTCCGACCAGCCGGGTGTACAGATCTATACCGGCAACTGGCTTTCCGGCTCGCCGCTCAACCGCAGCGGACGCGGTTACGAGGATTACGAGGGTGTCGCCATAGAGATGCAGGGTTTCCCTGACGCTCCCAACAAACCCGGATTCCCGTCGCAGGCGCTCAAGCCGGGCGAGACATACCGGCGCACCATCCGGTTCCGTTTCGGAGTCATGAAGTGAATTTACGAAAGGAACGCAGTTCCCTACATAAGATAAAAATGCGGTCTGAAGGATAAATAAATGCCTCTAGACCGCGTTTTATAAGTAGTTGCGAAAGATTAATGCAGCATTCAATAGCTGTAATCATCGTTTAATTTTTCGCAACCGCCTATATTATAATGGATCCAGCCGTAAGCATAGTGATACCGGTCTATAACCGTGACAAACTTATATGTCGGTGCCTTGACAGTGTGTGGGCGCAGACCTACAGGCCGCTTCATGTGTTTGTGGTAGACAATAACTCGAGCGACGGCACGCCGGAGGCAGTTCGTCGCTGGTGCCGCGATCATGGAGTCTGCGACAATGAGGGGGAGTTCCGGCTGCATCTGCTGTCAGAGCTGAAGGCCGGCGCGTCGGCTGCACGCAACCGAGGTCTGTCGGAGGTAGACACCGAGTATGTGCTTTTCTTTGATTCCGACGACGAGATGCTCCCTACGCTTGTGTCTGACGCCAGGCATGTCATCGGCGAGAAGGACCTGGTGTACTGGCAGGCCGAGCTTGTCGGCCTTGACGGCAGGGTGAAGCGGAAGCCCTACCATGTCGATGACCTGGTGAGACGTCAGTTCTACAACTCGATGCTCGCGACTCAGGTCTATATGGCGCGAACCGCATTTATCAGAGAAATTGGGGGCTGGGAGGAGCGAGCCTTGGTATGGAATGACTGGGAACTCGGCGTGAGGATAGCGCTTGCGGCCCCGCGTTGCGTGGCATTGCCCAAGGTGCTCGTCCGCATATATGCGCAGGAGAAGTCGATTACCGGCAGCATGTTCAGCAGGCGTGTAGGCGACTGGGAGGCGACGCTCGCCATAGTGTCAGACAAGATAGAGCGGCGTGCTACTGACGGCGGAAAGGGAAATGTGGATATCGCCCGACTAAGGTCGATGATAAGTTACCGGCAGATGATACTTGCGGCGCAATACCGACGCGAAGGCGCGACAAAAGAGGCGAGAGAACTGATGAGCCGGGCGATCGCAGGGCCGAATATGCCCTCAGGACGCCGCTTTCTGCTCCGCCTCCTTTACCGTTACACCTTTCTGGGCGGCCGTGGCGCCTATTACCTCTGGACCCGCTGAGGGCGTGTGGGCCGCAAAATGAGTAAAATGACAAAATAAAGGAACTTTTATGAATAAGGTTATGGCAGAGCTGATTGCCGGACTGATACCGGTCAAGATGCAGCGCAACCGGTGGAGGGGGATTCTCAGATACGGAGTCCTCAATGCAATTCGGCTGAACCGAAGGCTCAGGAAACCCGCCAAGTCGCCCGATGTGTTCCTGTCGGTATGTGCCATAGCCAAAGATGAGGGTCCCTATTTCAAGGAGTGGATAGAATGGCACCGCAAGATCGGTGTGGAGAAGTTCTATATCTATGATAACGGCAGTTCTGACAATACGAGAGAGGTGCTGGAACCATATATTAATGCCGGGATTGTCGAATATATCAATTACCCGGGATACCGGATGCAGATAGCCGCCTATGATGACTGTATGGAACGCCATCGGTTTGACACCCGATGGCTTGCCTTTATAGATCTTGATGAGTTTATCGTTCCGGTAGTTGACGGGTCATTGACCGAGTTCTTAAAACGGTTTGGGGAGGCGCCTGGGGTCGAGATAAACTGGCTGATATACGGGAGCGGAGGACAAGAGAAAAAATCATCCGAGCCGGTGATGAGCAGGTTTAAAAGGCATTCCAAGGGCGACAATAGATTGAACCGGCATGTGAAGAGCATAGTGCAGCCGCGCCGGGTCTATGCTATGATCGGGTGCCATGAGGCGGCCTGCATCAGCGGGTTTGCCGTTGATTCACATGGCGATGAGGTGACAAGGAATTTTCGTGAGCGCGAGCCGCAGCACGACGTGATACGCATCAATCACTACGCAGTCAGATCGCTTCAGGAATTTAAGGAGAAATGCCTGAGAGGGCGTGCGAGCGGCAGAAAGAAATACATCGACATGGAGTATTTCAACAAATATGACCTGAACGACGAGGCAGATACCGATTAGCCGCCACACCGGGCAACCCTTTCCCGCGGTCATGAGGGGTGGGATCAGAGCTCGAATTCCGACTTGTCGGGGAAATATGACCTGAGGAATTCTCCTGCTCTTCGTCGGTCCTCGTCGTTGGCAAACTCGGAATCGTTCAGACAGAAGAATGTGGGTTTACACCTAATCATCTTGTCATATTTATTTTTATCGATATGCAGCCTGTACGACGATCGGTGGGAGGTGATTTTCAGATGCCCCTTTCGCTCGGCCAAAGGCACATATGAATAGATGTTACGTTGGATGTCGTTCCTGGCCCTGAAATGATTTATCAGAGTAGGCTCAATCTCATTCTTGAATATCTCGCGGGTATGCTCGTAATCAGATTTACGGTATGCGTCAATATTATGGTGGGTCTTGCAGCCAAAGAAGACACCATATCTCTTGCTTACCAAATCGGCGGCGTTGAGTATGGCCCGGTTATACATGTTCAGTTCCTTGCCCAGCAGTTTGCGTCTGAGATACAGGGTAAATCTGCGGAAAGGCCTCATGTTCATGCGGATGACGGGATAGCCGTCAGCCTTAAAGAAATCGGAGTGCTTCACGTCCCGGTTTATGAACATGTCATCGTTGGCATAGAGAAAATGTTCCGACAGACCCGGAATGCGGTGTATAAAATGCTCGATTATCTGGGAGTTGAAGCAGGGAAGATACCGGGTGGGTATAATATCCTTATGGTCGACTACCGAAATCTTCGGATTGTCAGTGTTCAGCCACTTGGGTACCTGATCGTCAGTGACGATGTATATATGGTTGATCCAGGGGGCATGCCGGGCGATGGACCGGAGGCTATACCTCAGTTCCTCGTTATCGGCATAGCGGCCCTTGCAACTGGAGTCGGCGGCAGATTCATCGATGCCGGCTGTGTGACGATATCGAGCCTGCCATGCGGGGTCGTTGCCGTCGACCCAGGTATAGACAAGGTCTATCTTTAGGAAATCCATATCTTTGTCGCGGGAGTTCATCTCACTATATTAATTTTGCAGTGATATTGAGATATCTATGTAGAATAGCCATGAGCGCTGCGGTGTTTCGGTCATCGGATTTCTTGAAGTTCAGGGTTTTCAATGAGATGCTTGCCGGCTTTCCGAGTCCCTTGGGCTTGTTGTGGCCGAACGGCACGGGCACGACCTTTGTGCCATTTGCGACGGCTGCAGCCCAGAACCATATGTCGTCGCATGTCGGAGCAAGCTCGGTGAATAGCGACTCATCCATCATCTCGCTGCTCAGCGAGTGGGGCGGATAGAGCACGCCGCCGACGCCGGTCTGCAGATTCCGGAAACTCGGCTGTATGCGCTTGAAAAGAAAGTGATACCAGCGGTATTTGGTCCATTTCTTATATGGGAAACCGGGCATGACTTGCTTAGCCCTGTGGGCAAATATATATTCCGGATACTTTGCATGTAGCCGCAACAGGTCACGGACCATGTTTTTGTGATAGGCCACATCGTCATCAACTGTAATGATGATGGACTCCGGGAAATCCCTTAGTGCGGGCACCAGTTTCTTATATGACCGGGTGTCTGACTCGCAGTCACGTATCTCGAAGATGGGGTATTCCTTCTGAAGTTGAGTTAATTCCTCGGGAACCGTGGAATCCCTGAATTGCGGCAGATACAGATAGAGGACTATTCTGTCTGGAAGCACCGAGCCTTTCAGAATCGACCTGATTGCCTTGACGGCATATCCTATAGCCGGGGGGAAAGATGTCAGCGAGACAACAACTTCGCGGTCTGTAAAGTCTTCTCTTGTCATGGCCAGGTCGGTTTTATAGTTCAAACGATGATTTTTCGGGCAGGATGCTTTCGAAGGCATCCCTGAGTCGGCTCATCACATTATCATAGTCGCGGATATTGACATTGTCGTTCAGACAGACCAGGGAATAGGACTGGTTGTAGATGGCCTTGATTGCCTGATTGGAGCGAATCATCAGCGGGAACATCTTCGTGTCGGAATATGTATTGTACGGCTCGAAATTTCCGGCGCAGATCTGCCACATGCGGAACAGTTCGGGCGTATAGTCTGTCGAGGCCCTGAACCTGTTGGACGACGTGTCGGAGAGTTCCTTGCCTACCTTGCTCCAGACCTCCTCAAATGTGGACTTGAGGTATGGCTGGGCATTATGGGGAGTCCGCAGAGTGATGAATTTTCCGTAGGGCTTGAGGATATAGTTCCAGTATGACTTTAGCCCATAGTCGGTGTAGAACCATTTCGAGTGATACTGCATCATCACCTCTTTCTTGCTGAAGAACTTGTTGATTATCCTGACGTTATTGCGGATTCTCTTATACCATTGTGACCATGCCGGGTTATATGTAAATGTCGCGATGTCGCAGGGTAGCCCGTTGGAGAAGAATCTGTCGGGACTGATGGGGCGGATGATGTAGAAGTCATCGTTGAAATAGACGAAATGTTCTGTGAGTCCCGGTATCTTATAGAGATAGCGCTCGATTACCACGGAGTTGAATGTGGGCAGGAACTGTTTGGGAATTATGTCCTCGTGGCGCACGATGTTTATTTTCGGATTGTTTACATCGAGCCACTCCGGGGTCTGGCCGGAAACCACAAAATGAATCTTATGGACCCAGGGGGTGAATTTCTCAATGCCGCGGAACCAGTATTTCAGAAAGCCGTAATCCCGGAATCTGGCTTTTGACACACCATTTTTCTCATTCTTGCCTTCTGAGGAATAATGCGAGTAGTTTCTCATCCATTTAGGGTCATCCATATTGACCCACGTTACAACAAAGTCTATATCCATATAGTTTCTGAAAAAATGGAGGTTTTAAGGTTGTGTCTGATTGGAATGAGCGGCCATAGTTATTCTTATTTTAGCATTTTCTGCATTTCCCTGAGTTCCTCCCGGTGATCATATCTCGTTAATAGACTATTTCTTTTGCATATATTGCCCGCAAAATCCCTTGTCCTGACGCTACAAGGACGGGCCTTCTTCTGCAAATTTATAAATTTATTTCTACATGTGCAATACTAAAAGTTATATGACAGGGTCAGATATGCACCCTGCATAAATGATTCCTTGGGATAGAATTCGCTGAATGAGACGCCGTCGTAGCGGAGATGCCTGAACTGGCTATAGATATCTAAGTTGGACATCAGATAGCCGATGCTTATTCCTGCGGGTCCGATATCGGCGTTGATGCCGAGGTGGATATCGAATGCGAGCCACTGCCCACGGCTTGTGCTTGCATGATCGTAGTCGACTACCTGCATGTTGTATATCTTCTCAATGCTGACGCGGGTATATGGAATACTGAGCATTATCCCCGGTTCGGCATACAGTGAAAGATAGACATTTTTGATTCGTAACGCCGGGCTTTTTACCACCACCGACGGGCGGAGGTATAGGTTCCAGGGCTTGTTGTCGTCGTCATCAATCTCCCATCCCGGGCCGGAGGCATAACCTGTCTCGAAATAGTTCTGCCAGTTGCCCACACTGCCGCCGACTCCAAAATATTTCCAGAACATATAATGATAAGAAAGCTGAAGCTGGTAGCAGTCGGATGAAGTCAGCGCGCCCGTCATCGATGCGCGGTGATGGGTGAAATTCTCGTCGTCACCGTTCTTGGCCGCCATTGAGTTCGCCGGAATTGTAAGTATCGCAAGACTTAAAATTGCCGCGAGCAAGACTCTCATAGATTTACTGTCCGTCATATCGATTAGAAGTGCGTCATAAGTTTTAGACTGCAAAGTTATCACTTTCCGACGACAAATCCTAAAACCGGCCACCCGTCAGTTTCTGTTTACTGCCAATAAACAAAACCTGGTATTTTTATTTATCGCCAGTAAATAAAAACGGCTAATTTTATTTATTGGCAGTAAATAAAATTGACGTAAATCGTTTATTGGTATTAAATATTTTATTATCTTTGCAAAAAAGATGATATGGACATTACTGTTTTAAAGAATATCATAATTGAGGGGCAGGAAATCCTGGATCATCTCGAAATCAGTTCGAGGTCATTTGAGTTTGAGGATTCGGCGAGATATGTCTTTGTCGGTATACGTCAGGCCGGGAAGTCGTATCTCCTGTACCATAGGGCGCGGCAGCTGATTGCGATGGGCCATGATATCCATGAGATGCTGTTTGTGAATTTTGATGATGAGAGGCTAATTGGGATGCGTGCAGATATGCTTGACATGATATTGCAAGCTTATTCGTCGATGTTTGAGTCAAGGCCGATACTCTTTCTGGATGAGATTCAGAATGTGGATGGATGGGAACATTTCGCACGCCGGCTGGCAAATCAAAAATATCAGGTATATATCACAGGGAGTAACGCGAAGATGTTAAGCCGTGACATTGCCTCAACCCTGGGAGCCCGCTATATAGAGCAGCGTGTTTTCCCCTACTCATTTGCAGAGTATCTTGAGGCCAATGGAGTCACGATTGATAAGAGATGGGAATATGGCAGTAAACGGTCGCAGGTCCTTAGACTCATGGAGTCATATTTCCTATGGGGCGGTTTCCCGGAATTGCTTATGTATGTTAACAAGAGACGTTGGCTGAATGAACTTTATGAGAATATAATACTGGGTGATATTATATTGCGCAACGGCATAAAGAACGAGCAGGCCTTGAGGCTCGCAGTAAAGCGTCTTGCAGAGAATATAAAGAATCCTACGTCATACAACAGGTTGGCCAACATGGTTAAGGCCACCGGAGTCTCAACGAACACCGCGACAATGATTGATTATATCCGGTATTGCAAGGATGCGTGTCTTTTGTTTACATTAGAAAACTTTGCCTCGAAATTTGTGGAGAAAGAGTCGGTAAAGAAACACTATTTCGTAGACAATGGATTGCTCAATATTTTTCTGGTTGACAGTGAGACAGCCTTGCTTGAGAATATATGTGCCTTGACATTGCACAAACGCGCCTGTGAGGGTTCTGACTTTGATGTGTACTATTATAATAAGGAGGTTGAACTCGATTTTTATGTGCCCTCAGAAAGATATGGTATTCAAGCCAGTTTCAGTGTTGATAATCCGGACACTGAGGAACGTGAGGTGAATGCACTCCTTAAATTCCACGCTCTCTACGGATTGGAACGGGCCGAGATAGTAACGTATTCAGAGGAACGTGTGATTCATACGCCCTCGCTCGATATCCATGTTGTTCCACTAGCCAAATGGATGCTTAAAAATTAAGCCGGATAGATTCAGGTCGGATGGGAATATGAAAAGTAAAGGCGGCACCCGGAGGGGTGTCGCCTTGATGTCGGTATGGGGCGAGGATTACTCTGCCTTGCCTTCGCTGCCGAGGACGGCGATGATCTTGTGCTTGTAGAGCTTCTCCATCTCGTCGCGGGCCGGACCCAGATACTTGCGGGGGTCGAACTCAGCCGGCTTGTCGTGGAAGACCTTGCGGACAGCGGCTGTCATGGCCAGACGGCTGTCTGAGTCGATGTTGATCTTGCAGACATCCATCTTAGCGGCCTTGCGGAGCTCCTCCTCGGGGATGCCGATTGCGTCGGGAAGCTTGCCGCCGTACTCGTTGATGATGTCGACATACTCCTGGGGAACTGAAGATGAGCCGTGGAGCACGATGGGGAAGTCGGGAAGCTTTGCCTCGACAGCCTCAAGCACATTGAAGGCCAGGGGCGGGGGCACGAGACGGCCGGTCTTCGGGTCGCGTGTGCACTGCTCAGGAGTGAACTTGTATGCGCCGTGAGAAGTGCCGATCGAGATGGCGAGGCTGTCGCAGCCTGTGCGTGTCACGAAGTCGATGACCTCCTCGGGGTCAGTGTAGGTGTGGTGGTCGGAAGAAACCTCATCCTCAACGCCGGCGAGAACGCCGAGCTCACCCTCTACAGTCACGTCATACTTGTGGGCATAGTCGACAACCTTCTTTGTGAGGGCGACATTCTCCTCGTAGGGAAGGTGGCTGCCGTCGATCATTACCGACGAGAAACCGTGGTCGATGCAGTCCTTGCAGAGCTCGAAAGTGTCACCGTGGTCGAGGTGAAGAACGATCTGCGGATGCTCCCAGCCGAGCGACTTCGCATACTCAACGGCACCCTGTGCCATGTAGCGGAGCAGGATGGGGTTGGCGTAGTTGCGGGCACCCTTCGAAACCTGAAGGATGACAGGCGACTTGGTGTCAGATGCGGCCTTGATGATGGCCTGGAGCTGCTCCATGTTGTTGAAGTTGAATGCCGGGATGGCGTATCCGCCGTGCACTGCCTTTGCGAACATCTCCTTGGTGTTCACGAGGCCTAAGCTTTTATAATCTACCATGACTTTAATTTTAATTGGTAATTTCTAATTTCTAATTAATTAACCGGAATAGGGTATGATGTGTAACCCACTGCGGGGCATAATGTGGAACCCGCGACGGGGCGTTAAAGTTAGGCTATTGACCTAAATTTTTGCAAATATAGAAAAATTTCCTCAATTGGGCAAAAATTTATGACTCCGACAGGGCCGATTTAAGTTCTGCCAGGCACTTCTCGACCTCCTGGTCGGTCTTGAATAGGCGTTCCTTGCAGAATTTGAGCAGTTCAAGGGCGCGGGCCGTATAGCTTGAGAGCGAGTCTATGTCGCATTGGTCGGATTCCATCTTGGCGAGAATAGCCTCAAGTTCGGCTATTGCCTCCTTATAGGTTTCGGGTAGCATATGCTGATCGTATTTTGAATTTCTGTTTTTATGTTGAGGTGGAGATGAGGGTGCCACCGGCGAGAGTGGTCTCGATCTGAGTTCCGGGTGCGATGGCGGCCGGGTCGGTGACAGCGCGTCCGCCGACGCGGGTGATGCTGTATCCGCGCCTCAGGGTGTTGTCGGGGCTTAGGAGACGCAACATGTCTTCGAGCCGCTGGAGCCGCATCTGCTCATGCCGGGATATGCTGAGGCAATCATTCGCAATCTGCCGGGAGATGCTATCGAGGTGCGATTTCTCCGCACTGATACTCGAGGCGACAGCGCGGCCTATGCGGTTGGCGTAATCAGAGATCGTCAGTCTCTGCATCATGACGCGAGACTGCACCAGGGGAGGTATCGCGGCAGTGAGGTCCGAGAGGCGCATCTTCTCGCGCATCACTGCTGTGCGGGCCAGGGCCGGGACCGACTGAGACAGGCTGGAGAGGCGCAGGTGCTCGCCGCGCAGCGCGTCGGAGCCATAGCGTGCGATGCGAGCCACGATGTCGGCCGCCGTGGTGTAGGCCGTGCGCAGTCTGTCTATGATGTATGCCGCGACGGCCGTGGGAGTCTTGCAGCGCACGCAGGCAATCTCGTCGAGTACGGTGCGGTCGCGCTCATGGCCGATGCCGACTATGACCGGCAGAGGGCAGAGGGCCACGCGGCGTGCCAGATCGTAGTTGTCAAAGCCGTTGAGGTCGGTGGTTGCGCCGCCTCCGCGGATTATCACCACGGCGTCCCAGAAGTCTACAGCCGTCTCGACCCTGTCAAGCGCGGCTATGACCGAGGCGGCGGTGCGTTCTCCCTGCATCACGGCCTGGAAGAGCATCGTATATACTGCCAGCCCGTCGGCGTTATGCTCGATCTGGTTCATGAAGTCGCCGTAGCCGGCAGCGCCGGCCGCCGAGATGACGGCAATCTTCTGTGGAGTTGGGGAGAGTTCGAGCCGGCGGTTGACGTCGATGATGCCCTCACGTGTGAGACGCTCGAGAATCTCGCGGCGAAGCCGCTCCATGTCGCCTAACGTGTAAGCCGGGTCTATGTCGTTGATGGTGAATGAGAGGCCGTAAATGTTGTGATGTGTCGCCGAGCCGCGAACGAGCACCTTCATGCCTGAGGCTATGTCGCGTCCGGTGGCGCCGAGGAACTTGCGGCGTATTGCGCCCAAGGTGCCGCTCCATATCATGGCGCGTATCTTGGCACGGGTGGTGCCGGCGGCATCCTTCTCGATGAGTTCCATATAGCAGTGGCCGCCGTTGAGGCGCAGGTCGGAGAATTCCGCCTGGACCCAGACATTCTGTATGTCGCGGTTCATACGGATGGTGTTGCCCAGCAGCGTTTGGAACTGTGAGAGTGTCAGTCCGGCCTCACTCATTGATTTCCGTAAGGTTTACGATTGCGCCGGTCGCAGGATTGAATGTCGCTGACGAGCGGGCCTTTCTGTCGCTGAAGATCGAGGGCTGGAGCCCGAACTGCATTCCATACTGCGCGCACTCCACCTCGTCGCTCCATAGGGTCTTGCCTGCGAGCGAGAGTGTGACGCGGGCCGCGCCCGGTATGTTGTACATCACGGCGTCCTTGGGGAGTTTCTTCTCCTCGCCCTTGGCGTCGAGCGGCAACTCGGCCTCTCGCGTTATCTGCACGTTGACATAGACAGGCTCGCCCGAATAATCGTCAGAGGCGACGAATCCCGCGAAGTCAGACATGCGGAACAGCACCGACTTGCCTGCCTCGGCCGGAGTGAAGGTGAATGTGCGTGTCACGGTGCGGGTCTCGGTCGTCCCGGTGAAGGCAGAGGTCATGGCGGCCTCCTGATGTCCGAGAGAGTTGAGCATCAGCTCGAGCTGGCGGCCGTCGGTAGGCATCGTCTCGGCAGTGCCGCGTGTGAGCGAGATCTTTGCGTCGCGAATCTCCATAAGGCTCTCCGAGAGCATCTGGGCCTGTTTTGCCGATGACTGGGAGGCGAGGAAGTCCTCGTTGACATACTGCAGGTATTCACGCACGTTCACCTCCGACTCAGGTTCGGAATCCGCGGGGACGTCGGGGAGTGCGTGTGCCGGGGCCTCGGTGTTGATGGCCAGGAGCATGCCGTCTTCGGCCACGCATATCGAGGTCATCGAGCCGGGCTTGACCTGCATCAGGAACTCCTGCTCAGTGTTGGGCACGCCGAACGGCGTTGCCTTGACCGAGAGGATCTCCCATTTCTCGGAGTCCTCCTTGATGACGCGGTCGGTGCCGATGTATTTCTTGGCATACTGATAATAAGGACCGGCGTGGCTTATGGTCTGTCGGGCGGTCACCTCGAACCGGATGGCGGTGTAGGGGAGTGTGTATACGAGTCCGTACTCGTTGTGCTTGTCGGCGGTGAGCATGCGGGTCTGCTGGGCCGAGGCGCCGGCCGTGCATATCATTGCCGCTGAAATCAGGATTGCTGCAGTTTTCATATGATATGGTTTATTTGCGTGAAGAAAGAAGTTTCTTAATGGCCCGGCCGGCATGATTCGCGATGTCGGAGGCGGTCATGCCGAACTCACCCAGTTCGTCGGCGGCCATGTCGCCTGCGAGACCGTGGGTATAGACGCCTATCGAGGCGGCATACTCGGGCTGGTATCCCTGTGCGAGGAATGCAGCGATTATGCCTGTCAGCACGTCGCCGGCGCCGGCTGTGGCCATGCCCGGGTTGCCGGTCTGGTTGAAGTAAACGCGGCCGGTTGGGCGCACCACGGCGGTGTAGTGACCCTTGAGCACGATTATGATGTTGTATTTGCGCGAGATCTCGATGGCGGTCTTCAGGCGGTCTTCCGACGAGCGGTGCTCGCCGAACAGCCTGTCGAACTCGCCGATGTGCGGTGTGATGATGGTCTTGGGGTGGAGTAGGGAGAGCATCGCCGGTCGCTGGGCGATGCAGTTCAGTGCGTCGGCGTCGAGCACGAGCGGCCCGGAGTAGCTTTGCAGCAGCCCTTCGAGGGCGTTGATTGTCACCTCTTGCGTGCCGATACCGGGGCCGGCGGCTACGGCCTGGTGGTTGTGGTGGATCGCCATCTGCGAGATGATGTGCTCGTTGCGGTCAGGCTCGAACATGGCCTCGGGCACGGCGGTCTGGAGGATAGGCAGGCCGCGCTTGGCGCTGTGTACGGTGACGAGTCCGACACCGCTCTTCATGGCGGCGCGGGCCGACATCACGGCGGCACCGAACATACCCGTCGAGCCGGTGAAGAAGAGCGCTGAGCCGTAGTCGCGCTTGCCGGTGAAGGGGATGCGCTTATGCAGCAGTGGGGCGACATTGCGCTCGTCCATGACATAGAACTGTGTCTTTGCCTCCTTGATCTTTGTCTGGTCAAGGTCTATGTCGAGGAGTTTCCATTCGCCGAGCACCTGATAGTTTTCGGCGAAGAAGAATGCGAGTTTCGGAAGCTGGAAGGCGAGGGTGAGGTTGGCGTGCACCACGTCGCGCAGGTTTATGTTTGCGTTCCACTCGCACTGGAGGCCCGACGGTATGTCGATTGAGACGACAAAGGCTCCCGACTCGTTGATGTAGCGTGCCACGGCCACGAATCCCCCCTTGAGCTGGCCGTCAAGGCCTGTGCCGAAAAGACCGTCGATCACGACGTCGTTCTGCCCGAGATAGGGCGGGTTGAAGGCGTGGGTGACCTCGGTGAAGTCGATGCCGTCCATGGCGATAAGCCGCTTGCATTCCTCGTCGCAGTCGTGCGAGAGTTTGCCGGTGACGTTGAAGAGGAATATCTCCACGCGACGGTATCCCTGCTCGATAAGCATGCGGGCCACAGCGAGGGCGTCGCCGCCGTTGTTTCCGGGGCCGGCTATCACCACGATGCGCTGGCTCGGCAGAAAGCGTGAGATAATCTCGCAGCTCACCATGGTGGCCGCGCGCTCCATCAGTTCTATCGAACTGATTTGCTGGGCCTCGCAGGTGGCTGTGTCTATCTGGTGAATTCCCTTGGAATCAATAATTTTCATCAGTAGTCGGGTTATAGTATTCACAGGGAGTCGGGGGTCGGCCTGACAGGCGGACACACATTTTCCCTAAAGAAATACAAATTTACTCAAGTTAGCCGACTAATCCAAATTTTTTTCAACACAATAGGCACTTAGGCGTAGGCGTAGCCAGCCCTAGCCAGCCTACTCGCGGTAGTAGATGCGCTTGACGCGGGGGGAGATTGAGGTGAGGACCTCGTAGGGGATTGTGTCAAGCACGTCGGCGAGCCGCTGCAGCGGCGCGTTCGGGCCGAAGATCTCTACAGGGTCACCGACCTTGCAGTCGATATCGGTAACATCGACCATGCAGGCATCCATGCAGATGTTGCCGACCGTCGGGGCCATCTTGCCATTGATGAATACGGAGACCGCTCCCCGTCCGAAGTGACGGTTCATGCCGTCGGCATAGCCGATAGGTATGGTGGCGACACGCGACTTGCGTGTCAGCACCCCGCGTCGGCCATAGCCGATAGTCTCACCCTCCTCCCATTCGCGGATAGCGATGATGACCGTGCGGAGCGTAGAGACGACGTCGAGCGGCTTCTCCATCTCCGGCGGGAGCGTGTTGGCTCCATAAAGGCCGATGCCGAGGCGTGCCATGTCATAATGATGCTCAGGGTAGCGAAGTATGCCGGCTGTGTTCAGCACATGCCGCAGAATAGGATGTGACGAGCGCGACAGCATATACTCAGTGTACTGTGAGAACCGCCTCAACTGGAGCTCGGTGTAATCGTTCATGTCCGGGCAGTCGGAGGTGGCCAAATGCGAGAAGGTAGACTTGGCCGTCACCTCATCCGAGTTCTCGAGAATGTCCATCAGTTCCGGAAGTTCCTGCCATACGAAACCCATGCGGTGCATACCCGTGTCGAGCTTGATGTGGACCGGATAATCGGTGACGCCCGACTTGCGGGCCTCCTTGATGACATCATGCAGCATCTCGAACGAATAAATCTCCGGCTCGAGCCTATATGCGAACATAGACTTATAATTGACCACCTTGGGGTTCATCACCATGATCGGCATGGTTATTCCCTTCTGGCGCAGCTCGATACCCTCGTCGAGCACGGCGACGGCCAGGTATGCGGCCCCGCAGTCCTGAAGGGTCTTGGCGATCTCATAGCTGCCGGCGCCATAGCCCGAGGCCTTGACCATGCAGACGACGCCTGTGCCTGCGGGCAGATGACGGCGGAAATAATTGAAATTGTTGACAATCGAGTCGAGGTTTACCTCAAGGACAGTCTCGTGCTTGCGCGTCTCGAGCATCTCTGCTATAGTGTCGAAACTGAACTCGGGCGAGCCCTTGAGCAGAATGGCCTCATCGGCGAAATCAGAAGTCGAGAGTGCGCTTAACATGGCGGCTGTGTCGGCATAGAACTCGGCATTATCTGGGAAAAGGGTGCGATGTGCGGTTATGGCCGGTCCGACGCCGATAAGACGGTTCACACCGGCCCGGGCTGTGAGTGCCGCTATATCGCGGTAAAGGGCGTCTGTATCGCCTGATTCGTGATGTATATCACTGAGAATCAGGGTGGCTGACTGGTTGGGCATCTTGCGGCGGCGCATGAAGTCGAGAGCCGGCCGCAGCGACGAGAAGTCGGATGTATAGGAATCGTGTATCACGCTGCAGCCGTTGACGCCCTCCGACACGTTGAGGCGCGTGCCGATCTTGTGCAGATGCGTGAAACGCTCGGCTATAGTGTCGCGGTCGATATCCTGCAGCAGCATGAAGGCAAGGGCATTGGCGGCATTCTCGATGTCGGCCTCATTCTCCAGCGGAGCCTTGAACGACGATATCTCTCCCCGGTAAGTGTACTCGACCAGCGTGTCGCTGTCCGATCTCTCGGCCCGGATGAAGATGTCGGCCTGCCGGTCCTCGGTCGACCATGTGAGTATCGGTGTGCCCGGTGCAGATGTCCTGACAGCCTCGCGCAGGATGGGGTAGTCGCTGCGGAATATGACAGTGGTGGTCTGAGTCGTCGAGGCAAGGATGGCTTTCTCGGCGGCCTTCTCGGCATCAGAGGCGAATCCCTCAGAATGAGCCTCGCCAATATTGGTGATGATCACCGTGTCGGGGCGTATGCAGGCAGCGAGTGCCTGCATCTCTCCCGGGCGTGAGATACCGGCCTCGATCACTCCGAGTCGTGTCGAGCGGTTAAGTTCCCACATGGAGAGAGGCACGCCGATCTGAGAGTTATAGCTTCGTGGAGAACGGGAGATGTCGGAGAGGGGTTCCATAAGCTGGAAAATCCACTCCTTGAGTGTAGTCTTGCCCCGGCTTCCGGTAATGGCCAGGATGTGTCCTGAGAAGTCGTCGCGGCGTGCCGCGACACGCTGCAGCGCGGCTATGGTATCCGGCACGACAATAAAGTTCGCGTCTGAGTCGCGCAGGCGAGCCGGTATATGGTTTACCACGAAGTTGCGGACTCCCCGGTCATAGAGGTCGGCTATGAACCGGTGGCCGTCGTTTCCTTTGGTCGGTATTGCAAAAAACAGGGTGTCGTCGGCAGTCTCGAGCGAGCGTGAGTCAGTCAGCAGGTGCCTGATTTTCATGTCGGCCGCGGGAGTCTCCGCCCCGAGTGTCGCGGCAATCTCTTTGATAGATAGTTCCATGTCAATGGTGTCTTGCAGGCCGTCGCGTCGTGGCGCACGGCATTGTGTGTCAAACAGACTGCAAAATTAGCAAAAAATAGCCTAACATGTACACAAATGCCTATAAAAAACAAAGGCGCATCACTGCGCCTTTGCTTTCCGACTGCTCTCGAAATCCTTCGAAAGACAACCGTGGGTCCTAATTCTAATTAAACTATTAATCCATAACTTTACTAATGCAACAATAAATTGTCAATGAAACGATATATGCGATATACTTTTTCTTATGTCCATTGATGATTACTGCTAATCATCGCGTCTCGGCGGTGTCACCGCGACCCCGCTTTCGACGTTGCAAAATTAGTCTATCCGTACCATTTCACCAAAAAATCCAATACTAATTTTAACAGTTTAGGGATTCAAAATTGTTAAAAATGTTAAAAATTGGTCTAATGGGGATTTATTTGGTTAATTTGATGTGAATATTGTAGTCGGCGACTGCTTTCTCGAGCCATTCGACATTGCGGCAAATGTCGGTAGAACGCTCAATGGCTACGGGAACGACCGATATCATGCCGTGTGCGAGCGCCCACTCGTCGGTCGATGTATTGTCAGGCTCAAGGTTCTCGTACTTTCCCGTGAGCCAGTAGAACTTGCGGCCCGACGGGTCGGTATAGACCTTATACTCGTCGTTCCATCTGCCTTCGCAGGGAGTGCATATCCTCATTTCGGCGGGTAGATGGTGAATGTTCGGCACATTGACGTTGAGGGCGATGTCGCGCGGAAGTCCATGTCGCAGCGTGGCCTCGACCAGTATGTCGATCGCAAGCATGCATGGCGTGAAATCTGCATCCATGGCGTGGTCGGTGAGCGAGAAGCCTATGGATGGTATTCCGAAGGCCGCCCCCTCCATAGCCGCGCCCATCGTGCCGGAATAGAGCACGTTGATCGCTGAGTTGGAACCGTGGTTTATGCCGGCCACCACCAGGTCGGGTGTCCGGTCGAGTATGTGGTGCATGGCGAGCTTTATGCAGTCTACTGGCGTGCCTGACACATTATACATCCTGGCCCCATTATAGTCGGGCAGCGAGTTTATTCGGAGCGGGGCATTGACTGTTATGGCCATAGACTGGCCGGACTGTGGATGCTCGGGGCAGACGCATACCACCTCGCCGAATTTTACAAGCCGGTCGATGAGCGCATGCACTCCAGGTGCGACATATGAGTCGTCGTTGCTTACAAGTATGAGGGGCATAGGTATTTATTAATGATGAATGATGAGTGATGAATTATTAATGGGGGTTAGGGGAGGAGGGATTTGCGGCGGAGTAGGTAGCGGGAGAGGACCGCGTTGCGGTTTGCGCCCGGCAGGCTGCTGAGGGTGTCGCGGTCGGGGAAATCCGTGTATTCCCGCCGCATGCGGCGGAAGTCACTGTGCGCACGCAGTATGGCGCGCGCATTCGGCATGTCGCCCTTGAGCAGGAACATGCCGAAGGCCAGTGTGTCGGCCAGCCGGCGCATGAACAGTACCCGTCTTCCCTTTGCCCTCGGCAGGTTCTTGTGTAGCAGCAGCAGGTTGTTGCGGAAGTTCAGGTATGTCTTCTGCGGGTTTCCCTGGTTGAGCGAGGCTCCGCCGACATGATAGACATGCGAGTCAGTGATTGCGCAGACGCCCAGGCCGGCATTGTGCACGCGGCAGCAGAGGTCTATCTCCTCCATATGTGCGAAAAACTTCGGGTCGAGTCCGCCGAGGCGGCGGTACACGTCGCGCGGCATCGAGAGGCAGGCACCCGAGGCCCAGGCCACGTTTACCGGTGCGCCGTCATACTGGCCGTTGTCTTTCTCCACGACATCAAAGAGGCGTCCGCGGCAGTAGGGGTATCCCAATGAGTCGAGATAACCGCCGGCCGCCCCGGCATATTCAAAGCTCGTCCGGTCGCGGTAACTGAGAATCTTGGGCTGCACGGCGCCGACGTCGGGATTCTGCTCAAGAAATGACAGGATGGGCTGCCACCAGCCCTCCGTGACCTCTACATCGGAGTTCAGGAGCGTCACATAGGGATAGTCAGCCTGCTCTATAGCCAGGTTGTAGCCCTCGGCAAACCCGTAATTGCGGTCGAGCCTGATTATCCTGACCTCGGGGTGATTCTCGCGGATCCAGGCCACTGAGCCGTCGGCCGAGCCGTTGTCGGCAACGATCAGGTCTGCCTCGTCGCTGACAGTCAGCCGCGAGGCTGTCGGCAGAAACTTCTTGAGAAGTTCCAGGCCGTTCCAGTTGAGTATTATGACACCTAATTTCTTCATGCGTTTTCTATTGGGCCGATGATATGTTGGCGTCGCTGAGGGTGACTCGGGTCACGGTATTGACGAGTGCGGGGTCGAAAGGTGCCTCAACGCGTATATAGTTCTCGGTGAAGCCGTGCATCATGAGTCCCGGGCGGGGCGTGGAGAGGTCGATTCTTGCTGAATGGACAGGTGACTCCCAGAGCACGCTTGCCTCGCGGCCTATGTGCGCCTTGACAAATGCCGCGTGCTTGCGTTCGGAAATCTCCATCAGTTCGGCGGTGCGGCGGTGCTTCTCTTCCTGACTCACGGCGTGTCCGATCATCAGGGCCTTGGTGCCGGGACGCTCGGAATATGGGAAGCAGTGCAGGCGTGTCACGTCGAGCGACTCTATGAAATCGCGTCCCCGGCGCCACTCGTCGTCGGTCTCGCCACGGGCTCCGGCTATTACATCAACGCCTATGAAGGCGTCAGGGATCAGTTTTCGTATCAACTCGATGCGCGAGCGGAAGAGCGCGGTGCCATAGCGACGGTTCATGAGCCGCAGCACTGCGTCCGAGCCGGCCTGGAGCGGTATGTGGAAATGAGGCATGAAGGCGCGTGCCTCGCCGGCTATCCATTCGAGAATCTCCTCGGTAAGCAGGTTCGGCTCAATCGATGATATGCGGTAGCGCTCGATGCCCTCGACCGAGTCGAGCGCGCGGAGCAGGTCGATGAGTCTCTCGCCTGTGTCGCGGCCGAAGTCGCCGATGTTGACTCCGGTGATTACAATCTCGCGGCCCCCCTCGGCTGCGACTCCGCGGGCTATTTCGGTGATCTCCGAGACAGTGCCCGAGCGGGAGCGCCCGCGTGCGTAGGGGATGGTGCAGTAGGTACAGAAATAGTCACAGCCATCCTGCACCTTAAGGAAATAGCGGGTGCGGTCGCCACGTTCGCACGAGGGCATGAACTCGCGTATCTCGAGCGGCGGGGTCACTTCAATCTGCTGCGTGCGGGTCTCCATCCAGCGGTCAAGATATTGCGCGATGCGCAGTTTCTCGTTGGAGCCGAGCACCACGGCCACGCCCGGCATGGCGGCTATCTCGCCGGGCTTGAGCTGGGCGTAGCAGCCGGTCACGACAATGGTTGCCTGAGGCCACTCCTTGGAGATGCGGCGTATCAGCTGGCGTCCCTTCTTGTCGGCCATCTCGGTGACCGAGCAGGTGTTCACCACCACGAGGTCGGGGGTCTCGCCCTCGGCTGCGCGCGTGATGCCGCGGGCCTCGAGCATCTTGCCGATCGTCGAGGTCTCCGAGAAATTGAGTTTGCAGCCCAATGTGTGGTAGGCGGCCTTAAGTTTGGTCCTGTTTTCTGTCATTATGCAAAAATCTGACGCAAAATTAACCAAAAAATACCGTATTATTGAAAAAAACTCGATAAACTATTGACAAAGGGGGTCTCCATTTATTAACTTTGCGGCAATATTTCGGAATAGCGCGGATGAAGAGTGTTTCTTCATCGGCGTTGCCATATATCTATGAAGACAAACAAGGAGATCAAGATATCCTATTGGGCGCATCACCTCACCACCATAATCAGCGTTACGCTGGTGCTCGTGCTGATGGGGATAATAGCGTTGATATGGATCAGCGCGGACACTGAGACGCGCCGGCTTAAGGAGCGCATAGAGCTCAGCGTGATAATGGCCGACACGATACCCGACAGCGGCGCGGCCACACTTGCCCGCGAGATCGCGGCCAAGCCCTATGCCCGCAACGTCACGGTGGTGAGCAAGGAGCAGGCGCTCCGCAACTGGACTGCCGACACGGGCGAGGACCTGCAGGAACTGTTCGGAGTCAACCCGCTTTCAGGCGAGGTCACTTTCGGCATCAGCGCCGACTACGCCTCGGCCGCACAGATATCGCGCATAGAGGCCGAGCTCTCGCGTATGCCTGGCGTCGAGGGTGTGTCAAGTCCCGATGCTGAGATGGTCGATTCGATGAACGAGAACATCTCGCGGCTCACGGTGATACTCGGCATCGTGGCCGGCATAATGATGGTAATCTCCTTTGTGCTGATCAACAATACAGTCCACCTCACGATATACTCCCGTCGGTTCACGATACACACCATGCAGCTCGTTGGCGCGACCAACGGCTTCATCCGGCGCCCCGTGATACTTGACAACATGCTTGCCGGTCTTATCGCCGGTCTGGTTGCCTCGGCGCTGATAGCCCTCTCGATGGTTGTGGCCAAGGAGTCCGGGCTGCCCGATGTTGCCTCGTATGTGGGCTGGTGCGCATATGGCATAGTGGCCGGTGCCCTCGTACTGGCAGGTGTGCTGCTCTGCGCGCTCGCCTCGTGGATCTCGGCCAATGTATATCTGCGCAAGGATTACGACCAGCTCTTCAGCTGAACAGGAGGGGCTCAGCCTCCGTTTTCAGAAAAACAGACATGAATATGGATACAAATATAGAAAAGCCCGCACACAGGGCACGCGTCCAGATGCCGTTCGGCAAGACCAACTTCCTGATGATGGGGGGCTGTCTGCTGCTCATCATAGTGGGATTCCTGCTGATGAGCGGCGGCGGATCGTCGAGCGACACCACGTTTAATCCCGAGATCTTCAGCACCCGCCGCATAGTGGTCGGCCCCGCGCTGACATTCCTCGGATTCCTGCTCATGGCCTTCGCCATCATCTGGACACCCCGCAAGAAGAAATAAAAATAATCAATGCGGCATCCGCGAGGATGGCCGCGATAACCCTCAGCATAAAAATGGAATGGTTAGACGCCCTGATTCTGGGCATTGTGCAGGGACTTACGGAGTATCTCCCTGTCAGTTCAAGCGGACATCTCGAGATTTTTAAGAATATACTGGGAGTGGACCTTCCCGAGGACGAGAACCTTCAGTTCAGCGTCATGGTGCATGCTGCCACGGTGCTTTCGACAATCGTGGTGCTCTGGCCCATGTTCTCGCGGCTCTGCAGGAGATTCTTCACCTTCAGGCGCGGCCGCGACTTCGACTATGTGTGCAAGATATTGATATCGTGCATACCGGTCGGTATTGTGGGTGTGTTCTTCAAGAGTCAGGTGGAGGCGGTGTTCGGCTCCGGGCTGACGGTAGTCGGCGTCTGCCTGTGCGTTACGGCGGCGCTGCTGGTGTTCGCGTGGCTGTCGGACCTGCGCATGGCCCGTAAGGCCGGTGGGGCAGGCGATGCCGCCCTGGTGTCAGCCTCTCGCGGACGCGACATCAGTTGGTGGGACGCCATGATCATAGGTCTCGCGCAGGCGATAGCTGTGCTGCCCGGCCTGAGCCGCTCGGGCACAACCATCGCCACGGGCATCATGCTCGGCGACAAGCGCAGCGAGGTGGCCCAGTTCTCCTTCCTGATGGTGATCCTTCCCATCCTGGGCGAGTGTCTGCTCGACGTCAAGGACATGGTGGCCTCGGGCAATCCGGGCGGCGACACCGGGCTCGCGGCTCTTGCCATCGGATTCGTATCGGCATTTCTGGTGGGCTGCGCGGCCTGCAAGTGGATGATAGAACTTGTCAAGAAGGGCAAGCTCGTCTGGTTCGCGGTGTACTGCGTAGTGATGGGCGTACTCTGCATTATATGGTAATATGGATTTCATCACAGGAGAGGTTATCGGCATTGACAAGCCGCTGAAGTGGACGTCGTTTGACGCCGTGAAGCGTATCCGTGGTGCCATACAGCGCCGCATGGGCGTGCGGAAGTTTAAGGTCGGCCACGCCGGCACGCTCGATCCGCTCGCCACCGGGGTGCTGATAATATGCACCGGGCGGGCCACCCGCCGCATCTCCGAGCTTCAGGAGGGCATGAAGGAATATGTCGCGGAGATCACGCTCGGCGCGACTACTCCGAGTTTCGACCTCGAGACCGAGATCGACGCCATATATCCCTACGGGCATGTCACCCGCGAGCTTGTCGAGCAGACGCTGCCCCGCTTCACCGGGAGGGTGATGCAGGCGCCTCCGGTATTCTCGGCCGTAAAGATTGACGGTAAGCGCGCCTATTCGTTTGCCCGCAAGGGCAAGGAGGTCGAGCTCAAGCCTAAGGAACTCGAGATACGCGAGCTCGAGGTCATAGACTTCGCCGCTCCGGTGCTGACCGTGCGGGTGCTCTGCTCAAAAGGCACATATATCCGTGCGCTGGCCCGCGACCTGGGCGAGGCGCTCGGCACAGGAGCGCATCTCTCTGCACTGCGCCGCACACGCGTCGGCGATGTCACGGTTGACAAGTGCTGGACGCTTGACGAGGCACTCGAGCATATAGCCAACGATGAACTAACCTTCCCCTCGGCCGACTGAGGCCGCCGGAAACAGATAAGAACTGTCCCGGCGCCTGACTGAGCGCCGGGAGAATGTAACAAAACAAAATTAAACATGAAACTGTCTCAATTCAAATTTAAACTTCCCGAGGAACTGATAGCGCAGTATCCGTCAGAGAACCGCGACGAATGCCGTCTGATGGTCGTCAACACCAGGACGGGCGAGATAAGTCATCACATTTTCAAGGATATCATAAATTTCTTTGACGAGGGCGACGTGCTGGTGTTCAACGACACCAAGGTTTTCCCGGCCCGTCTTTTCGGCAACAAGGAGAAGACAGGGGCACAGATAGAGGTATTCCTGCTGCGCGAGCTCAATGCCGAGCATAAGCTCTGGGATGTGCTTGTCGAGCCGGCGCGTAAGATCCGCATAGGCAACAAACTCTATTTCGGCGAGGATGACTCGATGGTGGCCGAGGTAATCGACAACACTACATCTCGCGGGCGTACGCTCCGTTTCCTTTATGATGGCCCTCACGATGAGTTCAAGGAAGCCCTCTACGCGCTGGGCGAGACTCCGCTGCCCGAATACATCACCCGCAAGGTCGAGCCGGAGGATGCGGCTGCGTACCAGTGCATCTATGCCGAGAAGGAGGGTGCCGTGATGGCTCCTGCCGCGGGTATCCATTTCAGCCGCGAGCTTATGAAGCGTCTCGAGATCAAGGGCGTTGAGCGCGGTTTCCTGACGCTGCACTCGGGCCGCGGCAACTACAAGGAGATTGACGTGGAGGATCTGACTAAGCACCGCATGGACTCCGAGGAGATGTTTGTTGACGACACGCTGGTCGAGACAGTCAACAAGGCCAAGGATGACGGCAAGCATGTGTGCGCCGTAGGCACGTCTGTGATGCGCGCGCTCGCAAGCGCGGTCTGCATGAACGGCCACCTCATGACCTACGAGGGCTGGACCAACAAGTTCATCTTCCCGCCCTACGACTTCACGGTCTGTGACGCCATGGTGTCGAACTTTCACCTGCCATACAGCACGATGCTGATGATGGTGGCGGCGTTCGGTGGCTATGACATCGTGATGAAGGCATACGACGAGGCTGTCAAGGAGAAGTATGGCTTCGGCGCATACGGTGATGCCATGCTCGTGTTGAAGTAAGACGTTACTTCTCGCGAGATAGGTTTACTGCCGATAGCAAATCGGAGACCGGCCCTGCGGGTCGGGTCTCCGATTTTTTTACCTGTTGTTGATGAGGTTTGTGCGGACGGCCTGGGCGCGGTCCTCGTCGGTCGTGTAGTCACGCTCGAGGATGTCGGGGAAGAAAAAGAGCCTGAACACAAGGAAGAGCAGGGCCAGCTTTATGAGTATTATGGCCCAGAGATAGCGGCCGATTGTCATCGACCTGAACCCGTCGGCATAGAACCGCCATATCCTGACCCCTAATGAGGGTCGGGCATCAATCCATCCGGCTCCAGCCTCGGCCTCAATAATATCTCCTGCCTCGTCAGGCACTCTTTCCCTGTTTTTGTCCATGATTGCAAATCTACTAAAAAGCAAGTTTCCATAAAAATCTTAAATCAAATTTTAAGATTTTTTTAGTCTAAAAGGTGTGTTTTTGGGTAAAAATGTGTTGTATAACATAAAAATCGAACAAAATATTTGGCGAGAAGTAAAAAAGTGTTTAACTTTGCCCCCGAACTAAAATTTGTAAACCAGTTTTATTAACCTTCGGATATTACAACGCACACGATTCCCGTTGATGAAATTCAGCAAACGAATCGGACCGCTCCGGGTCTGACGGAACACACAGTAAACACACAGAAGCCTGGCTCGGGGTTAAGCGGCAGGTGCATGCGGTATCCATAAAAAATCAGAAAAAATGAAGAAAATTCTTACACTCGCAGTGATTGCTATGGCATCGGTATTCGGTGCAAACGCAGGTGACGGCTACATCGGTGGTTCAATCGGCTTCATGCACAACGAGGAGAAAGGCAAGGCTCAGACCAACGAGTTCAACATTCTCCCCGAGATTGGCTACAACTTCAACAGCCAGTGGGCCATCGGTACAACCATCGGATACGACTACACGCACTGGTGTGGCACTGAAACATCGCTTCACATGTTTGAGTTCAACCCCTATGCACGTTTCTCCTACTTCCGTTCGAGCAACAACCTTGTTCAGCTCTTCGTTGACGGTGGTGCAGGTATCGGGGTTGGCTCATACGACTATGGTGACAACAGAGACAGCAGCACAGCAGTTACATGGAATGTTGGTTTCCGTCCCGGTGTCGCATTCAACATCACTGACAGTTTCTCGGTTGTGGCACATGTAGGTTTCCTCGGTTACAAGGGTGCCAACCATCCGGCTTTCGAGGGGGGCAAGCCCCGTCAGGGTGGTGTCATGTTCGATACCCGCGACCTGACTCTCGGCTTCTACTTCAACTTCTAAGAAGAGACGGGAATGAACGTTCCGCCTCTGTGCGGAACCATAGACAAGACAATATCCGTATCGCTTGACGCGATACCAGCATAATACAGAACAGAGAGGAGCAAGCCCAGCGGCTTGCTCCTCTCTCTGTTATGCGTTTGTCTCAATTCGTAGTCAATGGTTCCCGACCGGGCCTCAGCGGCCTATGATTATCTTGTAGGTCACTGCGCCGCGCCGCCGCCGACTGTCATCCTCTCCACACCATTCGGAGTGGTTGACTATCCCAACATCGGCACGCGTAGTCTGGGATATGGGTGAGTCGCCCCTCTCCAACGAGTACAAGGCGACAGTCGGCTCCGGCGTACGCGGCATTGTTGACTCAGCCATCCGCATCAGCGTGACGCCGGGAACAATCCGTGTGGCAGGAGCCGCAGGCATGCCCGTTGAGGTGTACACTCTCTCCGGCATTAGAGTAGCCGGAGTAGCCTCCGCTTCAGAGTCGATAGACTTCAGCGTAGGCGACGGCATCTATATAGTCCGCGCCCCCTGCAAGTCCGTCAAAGTCAAAGTCGACTGACAACGCCCAAGCGACAGAGTCCAATTACTCCAATCTAATCAGCATAGACTGACAGCATTCGGCAGAGAGCCGGTCAGCATAGACTGATTAACAAGCAATAAAAAATCCACCCGGCAGAATCACAGCATTCCGCCGGGTGGATTTCGTACATATCTGACCGCAGAACCAAGATGCCCCCCTTAAGAGTGAATGTGTCTTAGATATTTACCTGTGCGGAGGTCTGGAAGACCTCGACGGTGAGTAACCGGGGACACGAATCCGGAAAATGCCGCAGTTCCGCTGCGAAAGCATTTTCCCGGTTCGTGTCCCCGGTAGCCAATAAAAAGAAGGTGTCTGGCAAGACACCCCGTTACATTTCAGTTGGCTTCGCGTATTTTTATTTGATTGTGGGGGAGGAAATAGGCAACATATATCAAAAAATTGTTGTAAATTTGTAGACTGCAAATTAAAAGACATATGGCACGACCAATTAAAGAAACCCCTGAGCTTAAGGGGAAAGATGCCGTTCGATTTGAGACACTCATATCGAACCCCAAGCCAGTGTCTAATGAGGAAAGAGAACGTGCTCGCAAGGCTTACGAAGTTATAAAATCCATAAGTAATTTCCAATGGTAATATGGATTTCAGTAAACTAAGGCAGTTCCAATTAACATCAGACACTGATATTAAACCATTCAAATGTGCCGACAACGATTTGAATGAATTCCTTTTTGAGGATGCAAAGTATTTTCAGAAAGAACTTATGACTGTAACTTATTTGCTCGAATATATGGAGCAGAATAAGACTGCGGCGTATTTTAGTTTGCTTGCAGATAAAATTACATTCAATCCAGATGAAAAGGGAATATGGAATAAACTTAATCGCAATATTCCCAATCCTAAACGTAGAAGGAGTTATCCGGCCGTTAAAGTTGGTTGACTTGCCGTTAGCGAGGAATTTGCCGGAAGTGGACTTGGTACTTTCATACTTGATAATATCAAGTATGCATTTGCTCATGTTAAGAGATTAGGCTGTCGTTTTGTGACAGTTGACGCTCTTAACACAGCCGTCACCTTTTATGAAAAGAATGGCTTTCAATTCTTCACTGAACAGGATAAAGATGATGATACCCGACTAATGTTTTTTGACCTCAAAAACTTCATTAGTTAACCCGAGATGATCCAGTCATAGAGCCTAAAATTACGTTATTCAATGTACTGCGGCGATGCTGCGGATGCGGGCAAGGCGGGTCATGAAAGAGGTATCGGATTTTGCAATCTGCATGTCGTAAGCACTTTGCAGATTCAGGAATAACTCAGCCTCGATACCTAAAGCGGCCTCCAGGAGGAGTGCGAATTCGGTATTGACTGACCGTTTGCCATTGATAATCTCATTAAGCAGCGAAGGAGAGACACCGATTTGTCTTGCAAGACTTGCCTGCGAAAGATTACGTGCCTCTAACTCATCGCGGATAAGTTCACCGGGATGAGTCGGTTCAAAAGGAGTAAGATTATTAGCGATCATTGACGGATCTATATTGGAATGTTAAGTCTTCATTGTTTAATTCATTTCCGATTTGTTGCAAATTTACAACAAATCGGAAACAAAACTTAGTTCGTCGTATTTTGAGCCATGTCGGGTCCATTACTTGCGGAAGTGGGGGTGGTGCTCGAGGAGTTCGGAGCGGAGGCGGGTGCGGTCGAGGTGAAGGTAGATCTCGGTGGTGGCTATCGATTCGTGACCAAGCATCTCCTGGATGGCCTGCAGGTTCGCACCCCCCTCGAGCAGGTGCGTGGCAAACGAATGGCGCAACGTATGCGGTGACACCTTCTTGGTGATTCCTGCCGCAGCCGCAAGGTCACGGATTATATAAAACACCATGACGCGCGTCAACGGCGCCCCGCGCCGGTTCAGAAACAGGATGTCCTCTCCCTCGCGCTTTATCGGTCCAGCATTGCGTATAGGCAGGTATTCACCTATAAGTTCAATCGCCACCGGCGAGAGCGGCACAATGCGCTGCTTGTCTCCTTTGCCCTCGACCAGCATGTAGCCGTCATCAAGCGACAGCCGCGAGATACGCAGATCCACCAGTTCAGAGACACGAAGGCCACTGCCGTAAAGTGTCTCGATTATGGCGTGGTTGCGCGGAGTCTCCGCCTTGTCGGCCGGCAGTGCCTGAATCATCGCGTCAATCTCCTCGACGCTCAGCACGTCGGGCAGCGTGCGACCGAGCCTCGGCGACTCGATGAGTTCCGAGGGTTCAGCCTCGATATATCCCTCCATGCGCATGAACCTGAAGAAACTGCGGATTCCGGCTATCAGCCGTGCCTGCGAGCGGGCCGATATACCCATGTCGTGAAGTTCGCAGAGCAGGGTCAGGATATCGTCATGGCCGATGCGGTCAAGACTCAGCCCGTGTTGCGACGCGAAAGCAAGCAGATGCCCCACATCTACCAGATAACTCTTCGCGGTCAGTCGTGAGAGCCCACGCTCCAGTACGAGGTGACGCGAAAAATCAACGGCGATTTCAGAAGGGTCCTTTAGCGGGCGCATAGGCGGGAAGCGTGACTGTCGAATGACCTGAATTGAGAGATTAAAAAGAATTTACAGCCTGATGGAATAGGCAACCTTCTGCATACCGGGACGGGATATGATGATGGCGTTGTCGCGGCCGAAAAGCATCAGTCCCTCGTCGAGCGTCTCAAAGAGCTCGTCAATCCAGCCTGGCGGCAGTTTCCGAAGGGCGAGTATGGATCCCGGCCTTGTGAGTGTGTGCTTCAGGACATCGAGTGGCACGTAATCCGAGTTTGAGCCAATCAGCGTGCAATCCGGGATTTCCGACATGGCGGTGCTGATATGCATCCGGCTGTCGGCGGCAAGCAGCGCGACGCGGAATGTATTGACCGAATGTTGCGGAATGAACGCGCTTCTGACACCCAGCCGTGCGGCCAGCCTGAGCAGGATTCGCGCCTCGCGCCGGTTGCGGCGCGACTCCCCGCGCTCCACCGCGTTGTCAATATCCTCGTATCCGTAATAGGCATAAGGGACTTTCGGCTTCAGCACGTTGCAGACCAGTGAATATGCAAAAGGGGAGTGGACGCCATACCCTCGGGTATGGCGCCATCTCTTATAGGATTCCGTGAGTCCGGAAAACATGGTCACTTGCTTTTTTTGCTGTCGTCACCGCTGGCCGGCTCGGTATTCCCCTCGCCGGGGTGCTGCCGGTTAAGCCTGCGCACGAAGGAGTAGACCCAGAACCCGAATGCCGCGAGACAGATGATGTAGATGCAGATCACAGCCCCGACTCCGAGCGCGTTGGTGACGCGCAGCGACTTGGGATCGAAGCGGAACTCGATGTCGTGGGTGCCGGGGCCGACACGCAGGGCGCGGAGCACATAGTTCACGCGGCCTATCTCGGCAGGCTTGCCGTCAATAGTCGCCTCCCAGCCCCACGGGAAGTAGATCTCGCTGAACACCGCGACGCCGCCACGGGCACTGCGTGCCTTATAGGTCAGACGGTTGGGCGCGTAAGAGGTCTCGTAGATCGTGTCACCGGGAGCGGGTGCCGACGCTGTGCCGAGCGTGCCCTTGAACTTAGCGTCAGCAACGGCGCGTACTCGAGTGTCCAGAGTGTCGAGAGCCGCCATCTCGCGGTCGGCGTTCGGTACATACTCGATCCCGCTCACCCACCAGGCATTGCCCAGGGCAGTCGGGTTCTGCTCGTAGGCGTCGCCTGAGAGGAAATACTTCGTGTTGAGCATGTTGAGCACATTGATGTTGTTTTTGTAAATCTGGTGCTCGAGCAGGTCGTTGTAGCGGGTAAGTTTTGCGGCGTGGTAGCCACCGATTGTCTTGTGGAAATAAGAGGAGCGGGCGCCACCCATGTCAGCCACGTCGATCACGCGATAGTTGGTCGTGTCCTGAAGTATCTGACGGTCGGCCTCGGTCATCTTGAAGGCCACCTCATTGTCGGCCGGCTCTGTGAAGTTGTCGCTGTTGACATAGCGGTGGGCGACGGGGTAGAGGTCGGCGAGCGTAAGCACGGCGAGTGTGAACACGAATACTGAGGGCTTCTTCAGGTAGCCCTTGACATATAGCCATACCAGCGCGCAGCCGAGCAGTATGAATATGAGAGAGCGGCCGCAGTCGGCGCTCACGAGCGAGAGCCGAGTCTCGCGGATGCCGTTCAATACGCCGTAGTAGGCAGGGTTGGTAAATGCTCCGGCCTCCTGGAGGGAGGCTAACTCCTGCGCCGAATAGGGGTCCCCGAATGTCGAGGGCGAGATCCAGCCGACCAGGCATATCAGCGCGCCGAGGCCGAACACAGTGTATGAAACCCAGGGGTTGCGTCTGAACTCGTCGGGATCATCGACCATTTTCTTGACGCATAGAGCGGCGAGCAGCGGCACCGTGAACTCCACGATGACGAGAATCGAGCTGACGGCGCGGAACTTGTTGTAGGCCGGGAAATAGTCTATGAAAAAGTTGGTGAACGCCGGGAAGTTATGACCCCAGGAGAGCATAAGCGCGAGCACCGTGACGGCAAATAATGCCCATTTCATAGGAGACTTCACCATGAAGAGGGCAAGAACCGCGAGCAGAAGCACAAAGGCTCCCACGTATACAGGGCCGTTGGTCATGGGCTGGTCGCCGAAATATTGCGGGAACTGGCCGATGAACTGCATCTCCTCGGGCGAGAGGCCGAGCTCGCCGGCCTTGTCGGTATCGGCTATCGACTTGAGCGTGGTCTCGCCGGCCACGGGCTGGATGGTCGAGCCGCCCTTGACGTTGGGAATAAGCAGAGTCAGTGACTCGTCGATGCCATAGCTCCAGGCGGTGATCGCGCTGCGGTCCATGCCGCCGGTAAGTTCCTTGCCGGCTGTAGAGAGTTCGGTGGCGCGTCCGCGCACCGTCTCCTTAGAGTACTCATAGGAGTTGTACAGGCTCGCCGAGTTGGCTGCAACAGCCAGACCTCCCGCCGCCACCGCGCATGCAGTGGCAATGAGCCAGTGGCGTGTGTCCTTCTCCTTTATGGCCTTCCAGAGCCATGCCAGCACCATCGCCAGCACGACAAACAGAAAGTAGTAGGTCATCTGGGGATGGTTACTCTGTAGCTGCAACGCTCCGAACAGGGCGGTCAAAGCCGTGCCGGCCAAGTACTTGCGTCGGTACAGCAGCGCAAGGCCGCCGATTGTAGGCGGTATGTACGCTAAGGTCACGAATTTCCAGATATGCCCCGCTCCAATCAGGATTATGAAATATGAGGAGAATCCCCAGGCTATCGAGGCGAAGAGGGCAATGTGCCATTTCATCTTCATGCACATGCACATGATGAAGAAGCCTATCATCATGGCGAACAGCAGGTTCGCCGGTGCCGGGAGGCCGAGCATATACACGCTTCCGAGCCATCCGAGCAGGCTGTTGGCCGGATATGAGGGCGAGATCTGGAAGTTGGGCATTCCGCCGAACAGAGAGTTCGTCCAGCGTGTGGTCTCGCCTGTGGCCTCATGGTAGGCCTTCCCCTCCTGGCCGTTGGCCATGCCCTGCATTATGTCATGCTGCTGAAGCACGTTGCCCTGCACGTCGTCGGGGTAGAAAAAAATAATGGCCACAATCGCGAGAAACGCGGTGGCCAGAATATAGAACAGATATTTCTTTTTCATGGAGTCGGTTGTAAATGGCGCCTTGTGGGCGCAGGTCGGTGGTGTGTTGTTCCCGGTTACTTTTCAGCCGTCGGGTCGGTGTGGATATGGATCTGGCGGTTCATGCTCTGCTCGAGCGATATGAGGGTCTCTGTCTCGGTGACGCCCGGTATATGCTGGATCTTGTCGTTGAGCAACTGCATGAGGTGCTGGTTGTCGAACGCGTAGACCTTGATCAGCATCGAGTATGGACCGGTGGTGAAATGGCACTCCACAACCTCGGGAATCTTGGCCAGCTCGCCGGCCGCCTCGCGGTAAAGCGAGCCTTTCTCGAGTTTCACTCCGATGTAGGTGCATGTGTTGTAGCCCAGTTTGTGGGGATTCACTATGTAGCCTGAGCCGACTATAACCTTCATGTCGATGAGGCGTTGTATGCGCTGATGAATTGCCGCACGCGACACTCCGCACTGCAGAGCGATGTCTTTCGACGGAATCCGCGCGTTTTCCATCACGATATTAAGGATTTTCTTGTCAAGATTGTCAAGTTTTTCCATTATGATTGCAAAAAGTTTAAATTTCGTGCAAAATTAACAAAAAATCTTTATATATGCAATGAAAAACACGCAATTTGCCAGAGTTTAATTCTCTTTGCCGATGCGTGAGCGCGCAAAGGCTGCTGTGATTGCGGCCGTGCACCCTCCGATGGCAAGCACGGGCAGCAGCGTGATAAATATATCAGGCGTCTGGACCCTGACCGGATATGCACTGATTATGGCACTATCGGGGTCGCCGCCTATCTTGATGAATCCGAACTGCTGCTGGGCAAGAGATAATGACAGGCCCAGAATGATGCCGGCTATTCCGCCCGCAAGCGAGACGTAGATGCTCTCCCATGCGAATATCGCACCCACCCGGCGGCGCGACAGCCCGAGCGCGGTGAGCGTCGAGATGGCCTCCTCCTTCTCCAGCACGAGCATTGACAGGGAGGATATGATGTTGAAACTTGCTATGACGAGGATGAACCCGAGGAGCAGGAACGACACCCATTTCTCAATCGAGATCATGCGGAAGTTCATCTCCTGTTGGCGCAGTCGGTCCTTGACGATAAATCTGTCGCCGACGAGGCTCTGAATTCTTTCGGCAAGCCGCGCGGGATCGATGCCCGGTGCAGCCTTTATCTCGATGGCCGAGGCCTCGGTGTCGTATTGCAGCAGGCGCCTGACGGCACCGATGGGCATGATGACGCCATCCTCGTCAAACTGCGCCTGGTCGGAGCGGTATATTCCCACGACGCTAAGCGAGTCTGTGAGGAATGAGGCGCCGGGATTTGCGAGGTTTACGCGGCCCTGCCGTCGCGGGGCGAAAATCAGCACGCCGTCGTCAGGATAGACCCTGAGCCTTGACGCCACACCGATTGACGGGAGTGCCGCGACTCTCGTGTCGGGAGAGGCGCTGTCGATGTATCGGCCGAACTCCGGCGCGATGAGCGACCTTACGGCCGTGACACGTGCATACTCCTCAGGCACGACGCCCTTGAGTGTGACCGGCATCTCCTGCGAGTTGGCTATGACCAGCGCATTGTCTGAAAGGGTGGGGGTGGCGAGTGCCACGCCCTCCATATGTGATATGCGGCTGGCAAGCGCGGAGGCGTCGGTGAATACCTTCCCCTCCTTGGGCTGCACCATTACATCGGGAGAGAGTGTGTCGAGTTTCGAGGCGATGACCTCGCGGAAGCCGTTGAACACCGAAAGCACACAGACAATGGCGGCTGTGGCTATGGCCATGGCGCAGACAGACACCGTCGAGATTGTCCCGACGGCGCTGTGTGATTTTTTAGATAGAAGATAGCGCCACGCAATGGCGGCGGTCAGGTTTGTTTTCATCAGGCGTCTGCCTCGGTCGATTTGTCGGTGTCGTTGTCTTCGTCGTGCAGGTGCGTGTCGGCGGCCAGAAGCCTGTCGATATTCTCCACGTAGTCGAGCGAGTCGTCGAGATAGAATGCGAGGTCAGGGCACTTGCGCAGAGTGTCCTTGACCGCCTGCGCGAGCTCGTAGCGGCATGTCTTCGACTGCCGCTTGATGTTCTCGAGAATCTCTGCGGCCTTGGCCGGCGGGAAGATGCTGAGATATGCCTTTGCAATGCTGAGGTCGGGCGACACGCGCACGGTGCTTACCGAGACGAGTGTGTTGCCGAGGGCCGCTGTCTGGCGGCGGAAGATTTCGCTCAGCTCCTTCTGTATGAGCCTCGCTATCTTTGCTTGTCTTTTTCCTTCCATGTCTTTGTTTTTTTTTCAGAACGGGGGCAGAATCCACAACGGGGCGCGACGGCTGCACTTGTCGGCACCGCCGTTCATTTTACTAACGCGTCGCGCCGCGGTTTAGTTTGCGTATTATCGTCAGGCCGTCGCGAAGCGGCACTATGACCTTCTCGACCCGTGTGTCGGCCGCCACGATGTCGTTGAAGTGGCGTATGCCGGCTGTCTGTCGGTCGTTGAGGTGATCGGCCTCGACGACATGGCCGTCCCAAAGCGTGTTGTCGGCTATGATATAGCCTCCGGAGCGAAGCAGCCGCAGGCATGCCTCGTAGTAGTCGGCATACTGTCTTTTGTCAGCATCGATGAATATGAGATCGAATGACTCCATCTCAAGTCCTTGGACGAATTCGAGTGCGTCGGCGATATGGAGTGTGACCTTATGGCCGTGGGGCGACGCCGCGATGGCTCTTCTTATGAAATCCTCGAGTTCGTCGTCGGCCTCAACGGTGTGTATCTCGGCATCCTCGCGGAGTGCCTCGGCTATGCAGAGAGCAGAGTAACCTGAGAACGTGCCTAACTCAAGCACCCTCGAGGGATTGATCATAGTGACGAGCATCTTGAGCAGGCGTCCCTGCAGATGGCCCGAGCACATCCGCCCGTTGATGAGGTGGATGTTGGTGGCGCGCTCGAGGCGGTAGAGATGCTCGGGTTCCGCGTCGATATGGTCCTCGATGTATTTACGGAGTTTCGGTGTCATTTCTTTTGGCTGGAGACTTGACTGTTGCTTAACCTGACCAGGTGGAGGAGGGCAAGGGCGTAGCCGTCGCGTCCGCATCCGGCTATCACCGCGCGAGCGGCGCGAGCCGTCACTGATTTATGTCGGAATTCCTCGCGGGCATGTATGTTGGAGATATGCACCTCGATCACCGGGGCGGGAATAGCCTCGATGGCATCGGCGATGGCTATGGAGTAATGTGCGTAGGCACCGGGATTGAGGATGATGCCTCCACACTCCGGGTCGAAACCGGTGTGCTGTATGTGGTCTATGAGTTCTCCCTCGCTGTTCGACTGGAAATAGGTGATGTCGGTGTCGGCGAAGTCCGAGCGGAGTTCGGCGAGGGTGTCCTCGAACGAGGCATGACCATAAATCTCTGGCTGGCGGCGTCCGAGCAGATTCAGGTTTGGTCCGTTGACTATGGCGTAATACATATGTTCGGGTTATAGGTGTTAAGGCATGAGCCTATGCAGGCATAACGAAAAAGAGCAACAGGAAACCTAAGTTTACTCTGCTGCTCTTCCTCTCTCCTCGGCGGTGCGGACGGGACTCGAACCCGCGACCCCATGCGTGACAGGCATGTATTCTAACCAGGCTGAACTACCGCACCATTAGAAGGTCTTTTGCTTTGCATCGGTGTTTGATTCCCGATTGCGAGTGCAAAGTTATAGCCTTTTTGCGAAACCACCAAATTTTTGGGCAAGAATTTTTCAAGAAATTTTCATCAATTTTTATAAAGTATTGAAGACGTGTAAAATAAATTTTCAATCAAATTTCGTCAATTTTGCGTATTTTGCTTCCGACTGCATAAAACTGCCCATTTTGCCCTCCGGCGGCGTCTGCGATTTATTCTCGAGCGACCCTATGATTTTTGCATTTTTCGTCGCTTGTATCGGAAGTAGTCTCTTAGCCCATGCCGATTGCCCGATTGCCCGGAGTCTTTCGATCATTTTTTGTCAGAAATATTTTGCTATCAAAAAAAATAGCAATACCTTTGTGCAGAACTTAGACTTTGGCTTTTAAAATGCGGGCTGAATGAAATACAGTGAACTCCATCGAAAACTTAGGAAAGCGGGATGTTTTCCTACAGGCCAAGAACTCTGTGGCCATCCCGAATGGTACAGTCCTATCACGGGGCAAAAATTTGCCACTGGACATCATGCATCGCAGGAAGTCTCCATCGGAACTCTTCGAAATATACGAAAGGCCTCCGGCGTGAAACTTTAAAAAATAGGGCCATGCATCTCTCTCTCAAACTCTATTCTTGTGTGATTTGTTAACCATTAGAATAGCAGAACCTACTACTTTAAACTTTTAAACTGAAGCACAATGGAAAAAGTAAAGGCTTATGTCGCAAGAGAAAAAAACGGGACATATTCTATTTTTGTTGATGATAATGCTCCGATAAATTACGGTCTTGTCGGAGAAGGGAATACGGTTGGGGAGGCCATAGAAGAATGGAATAATTTATATAAGGCTATGAAGCAAAGTTATGAGAGCGATGGCATGCCTTTTGTTGAGGCGGAATTCAATTTCGTGTATGACGTTGCATCGTTTCTCTCCTATTATGGAAATCTCATTACATTCAAGGGTCTTTCAAAACTCACCGGGGTTTCTGCCGCACAACTCTCGCAATATGCAACAGGCTACAGAAATCCCTCTCCTAAAACCACCGAGAAGATACAACGGGGCCTTCATGTATTTGCAAGAGAGTTGAGTCAGGTCTCTCTTATCTGATCATCACAACGGTTTGTCTTATACAGTGCGAGGATCTGTAACAGAGTCATAGACCTGTATAAGGTGTGAAGAGTCTGCCGGTTGGCAGACTGTGTATAACGAAAAGAGTCAACAGCATTGCTGTTGACTCTCTCTCTGATCTCAGTCGGGGTGACAAGATTCGAACTTGCGACCACACGCCCCCCAGACGCGTACTCTAAACCGGGCTGAGCTACACCCCGAGATCTTTGTCTTGCGAACTCCCTCGCTTGACTTGCCGCTTCCGGAATTACCTCCCTGAAAGCGAGTGCAAAGTTAATGCCTTTTTTTGAATCCTCCAAATTTTTGATGAAAAAATTATCTTTGCTGCCGTTTTTTATCTTAAATCTTCTGCTTTATGCCTCTCGATTGTTTGAAATTTAGTATTTTTGCATCTTCAAAAAACTCTAAAGCAGAATCGCTTTCAATCGCATTTGTAAGTATGAAAGACAAGACGTTTATAGTCCGTGGCCTACTGGCCGGAATCTGCATCAGTATGGGGGGATGCATTTATCTGAAGGTCGGAGGTGTGGCCGGTGCCATCCTGTTCGCGTTCGGACTAATCACAGTGGTGACGCTGCAGTTGAATCTGTTCACCGGCAAAGCGCAGTTTGTGTGGGGTCGTGGCTCTGACGGCCAGTATGCCCAGGGAGGTTATGTATGGCTTTTATCCATTCTCGCGCTGAATATCATCGGCTGTTTGGTCATGGGGCTTCTCATGGGCAGTACAGATATGCAGGAGGCGGCCCTGTCGATAGTCGATAAAAGGCTTTCGGCGTCGCCGCTCAAGAACGCGTTGCTTGCCGTCGGCTGCGGATTCATCATGACTCTGGCTGTGCAGGGCACGGCAAAGGGGAAATGGCTGCCGCTGCTGTTCGGTATCCCGGCCTTTATACTCTGTGGCTTTCCCCACTGTGTGGCAGACGCGTTCTATATCGCATGTGTGCCCGGAGAGTATCTCGCCGAGCACGCTGTTGATCTTGCTTTGTTTTACGTGGCCATAGTCGCGGGCAACTTCTTCGGGTGTAACGCCTACAGGATGCTTCGGACATCCGAGGCCGCGGCCTCCAGACAGCCTGCTGATCCAGAAGAGGATTGTGCCGCACGGTAGGCAGTCAGGATTCCGTCGCATCAGTCGTCATCGTGGTGGCGGTGTCTGTAACTGTGCTTGTAGGCTTTCTTGTACTGCTTCTTCATCTCCTTTCGGTATGCCTTACGGGCTTTTTTCATCGCCTTGCGATGGGCCTTTCCCGGTCTGTAATGTCTATAGTGGCGATGACGCGGGCGCCCGTAGTAGCCGTCGTAATAGCCGTCGGAGGTATAGATGGTGTTGAAGTAGGGGGTTGACACCCCGACTCCAGTGCCGAATGGATTGGTGCTGACTACTAATCCGGGGCTGGTGTTTGTCGAGAACGTGAATGTCTGCGCCGGAACCATAACCGGAAGAGAGATCGCAGCTGCGAGCATACATATAATACACTTTCTCATGGCGTTTGTTTTTAGAGGTTGACAATGGTTGGGCTGTCAGAAATCGGCTTCCCGGTCGGGAGTGTCAATCTGTTCTATACCTCTAATACGCCGGCAGGGTCGTTTATGTTCAGATGCCGGGGGGCCGCATCGCACAAAAAATGTTAAGGAGCGCAAAACTGCGCTCCTTAACATTTTTTGTGCGATGGGCTCTGAGACGGTGTCAGCTGATGACGGGCACAAGATAGCGGGCCATCAGCCAGCCGCCGACCATCAGCCATACGAACAGACAGGCCGCGAGCACGAAAGGCTTGGCTCCCGCCTTCTTGAACTTGTCGAAGCTTGTCTCGGCGCCGAGTGCGGCCATAGCCATTGTCAGCAGGAACGTGTCGAACTCGTAAATCCAGTTCACCAGGCCGACAGGCAGCAGGTTGAATGAGTTGAAGCCGATGACCAGCAGGAATCCGAACGCGAACCAGGGCACTGCGACCTTGCGCTTGCCACCCTCGGCGTCGTTGCCCTTGCCTGCGAACGATGCCGCCCACCAGCCTAAGATAATCAGCACCGGCACCAGCAGCATGACGCGTATCATCTTGACTATGATTGAGATGCCGGCGATTTCCTCGCCCATTGCGTTGCCTGCTCCCACGGCATGCGCCACCTCATGCAGTGTCGAGCCTGAGAATATGCCCATCTGTTCCGGAGTCAGCCCGAGTATGCCCGAGCGGTATGCCACGGGATAGACGAACATCGCTATTGTGCCGAATATCACCACCGTAGCCACTGCTACGGCGGTCTTGTAGGGCTTGGTGTGAAGTGTGGCCTCAGCGCCGAGCACGGCGGCCGCGCCGCAGATGCCGCTGCCTATGGAGGTCAGGAGCGCTATGTCGCGGTCCATCTTGAGCAGCTTGCCGATCCAGACGCCTCCGAGTATTGTCACGGTGACGATAATCAGATCGACCACGATGCCGGCCATTCCGACTGCAAGAACATCCTGGAATGTCAGCCTGAATCCATACAGTATGATGCCCAGGCGGAGTATGCGTTTGGAGCAGTACTGGATGCCGGGGGCCCACGCTGCCGGCAGGTGCATACGCAGAGTGTTGGCATAGATCATGCCGATGATGATGCCGATGATGAGCGGCGAGATTGAAAGGTCGCGAAGCACTTGCGCCTGCCCGATGAAGAACGAGGCGCAGGCGAACAGCGCCATCAGAAGTATGCCGTGGTATACACCGGCTTTCTTTTCGATTGACATGAGTTATATCTTTTTCTAAATGCTGTGTGTATTGTTTTTCCTAAATAACGCTACTTGCCCATAAATATGTCAATGTGGCTGGAATAAATTAAGAAATCAGGGGCCCGGTTTTCACATTTGCGCATGTTGCCGCTTTTTTGTAACTTTGCGCTATATTTTTTAACATCAATTCACAACTGATTAAGGTATGGTTGAAATAGGATGCCCGTTTACAGCGCGTGGCAAGAAGGCCCTGCTGCTCGGCAGCGGCGAACTGGGTAAGGAAGTCGCTATAGAACTGCTTCGCTATGGCGTAGAGGTCGTTGCTCTCGACAAGTATGAGAACGCTCCGGCCATGCTGGTCGCCAACCGCTCGATTGTAGTGTCCATGCTCGACGGCGACGCGCTGCGCCGCATCGTCGAGGAGGAGAAACCTGATTACATTATTCCAGAGATCGAGGCCATCGCCACTCCGACCCTCATCGCCCTTGAGAAGGAGGGCTGGAATGTCGTGCCTACCGCGCGTGCGACATTCATCACCATGAACCGCCGCGAGATCCGCAACCTCGCTGCCAACGAGCTTGGTCTGCCGACATCTCCCTTTGAGTTTGCAGATACGGAGGAGGAGTATCTGGCGGCTGTGAGGCGCATAGGGCTGCCCTGTGTGGTGAAGCCGGTTATGAGCTCGTCGGGTCATGGCCAGAGCCTTGTCCGCGAGGAGTCGCAGGTGGCTGATGCGTGGCGCGAGGCCCAGGAGGGTGGACGTGCGGGTCATGGTGCTGTCATTGTCGAGGGTTTTGTAGATTTCGACTATGAGATTACTCTGCTCACTGTGCGCCATATCGGCGGCACATCGTTCTGCGAGCCGATCGGCCATTATCAGAAAAATGGCGACTATCAGCGCAGCTGGCAGCCGCAGCCCATGTCGGAGGTGGCTGTCGCCAAGGCACGCGAGATCGCCCGCAAGGTTACCGACGCTCTCGGCGGCTACGGAATTTTCGGTGTAGAGTTTTTCATCAAGGGCGACGACGTCATCTTCTCCGAGCTTTCGCCCCGTCCGCATGACACGGGTATGGTCACGCTTATCTCTCAGCACCTGTCTGAGTTCGCGCTTCATGTCCGCGCGTTGCTCGGCCTTCCGATTCCCGAGATTCGTTTCTACGGCCCGGCGGCAAGCCGCGCGCTGCTGGCTGAGGGCAACGGCCGCGACATAGTGTTCAGCGGCATGGAGAACGCGCTCTCTATTCCCGGCACCGACATGCGTATCTTCGGCAAGCCCGAGGTCAAGGGTCATCGCCGCATGGGCGTCATGCTCGCATCTGCCCCGACCGTCGACGAGGCCTGCGAAAATGTAGAGAAGGCCGCCGCCCAGATCCGCATTACAGTAGAGTGAGGTGTTAGGTTTTAGGTTTTAGGTGTTAGAGTTTAGGTTTCGTTGTCCCATGTTCTGTTTTGCGACCAAGGGGAAGCAAATTAAAGATAAAAGATAAACGATTAAAGATTAATTCCCACTAAACTTTAAACCTTAAACACTCACCCCCAAATACAAAGGGAACTGAAACGGAATTCCGTTTCAGTTCCCTTTGTATT
>WGUO01000021.1 GCA_014867205.1 Muribaculaceae bacterium
TAACGCGAAATTACAAAAAATTCTGCTATTCATCATCTTCCATATCCAATAAATTGCGGTGGGCGTTCTCGATAGCGAGCGGCGAGCCGACCTGTGCAAGCATCATTTCCTGTGTATGTAGCTTTACCTTAGAGGCGGCTTTTCCACGGCGGTAAGCCTTGCTTACGTCGGTGCCTCGATCGGCTATGTCGGCACGGAGCACATCAGCCGGGACAATCAATAAGGACATTGACCTTCTTTCCCTCGTTCTTAGCGAGTTCACGATCAACAGTGGAGCGGTCGAAGTCGGAGCCTCCGACGTAGTCTTTGAGTAAGATATGGTATGCGGTCTTTGGCATGGCGTAAATGGTTTATGCCACGAAGTTACCGCCCTAAAATCATAGGAGAAAAGACAACGATTTCTCAGAAAAATCGCTAACTTTGCATTTAATATGGCAACTGAGAAACAAGCAAATACAAAATATTTCCTCTATATAGATGAATGTGGAGACCAGAACTTGGAGAATTACAATCCGGAGTTCCCTATCTTTACACTATGTGGCATATTAGTGTCAAGAGAGAACGTAAGAAAACTGGAAGCCGACTTTAACGCTCTTAAAATGGAATTTTGGGGTAATGAAGATATAGTCATTCATTCAAGGGAGATACGGCGCTGCAAAAATGAGTTTATGAATTTGCTTGACAAGGAAGTCAAGGAACTTTTTTATGAACGTATAAATGCCATAGTCTCACAGAACGAGGCCTATGTCGTAGTCGCTTGCAGTATTCTTAAAGAACCGTACATAAACAAGTTCAGTAATACTGATGATGTATATGGCCTTTCGTTGTCATATCTTATAGAACGCAGTATATTTTGTGTGGATGATGAAAACGAGAGCGCAACGATTGATATAATATTCGAGAAAAGAGGAAAGGTTGAAGATAAAACGCTCACAAGCTTTTACAATCGGTTAAGAGTGTATGGCACTAAATGGGTCTCACCTGAACGATTGTGTGAACGAATAGGTTCATTTTCAGCAAAAGCGAAAAAAGAAAATATAATCGGATTGCAAATTGCAGACCTCGTAGCCTATCCCATAGCCCGAAAAGTTCTTAATCCTGATGCCGACAATCCTGCGTTCGACATAATCAAGCCGAGCATTTATTCTTCACATGGGGCAATGCTGGGCTTCAAAATAATTCCGCATTAAACGAAAAAAGAGCGGCCTTTCGACTGCTCTTTCCCATCTGCGCCAGCAGATGCCTAAAATCGTTGCTTGTGCCCCGAAGTATTTCCTTGAGGGGAAACTACCCTTATTTTGTAGCGCAAAGATAATACCTTTTTCGCTTCCTACAAAATAATAACGCAAAAATCAGCGAAAAAGTTTGTTAATCAACGCCCAAACGGTAATTGAGCCGTCCCGGAGAGCGGACCCGAAGAATTTATTCAACTCTCCGAGCCGGTCGGGTGTTTTATATGTGATAAGCAGCCGATAATGCGGCTTATACTATAGAAACACACAACACTATGAGCATCTCTGACCGACTTAAGCATTTCTGGCATATTATATCAAACATCCGGCCTATTGTCTGGATCTCTCTTTATATTTGCCTCATTCCGGTTTTCGCTCTGATTTACTGGGGGCTTCCCGACTCGCAGTTCCGTATCCCTGACGGTGGCACCACAGACTTCGGCGCATGGCTGTACTACAGCATCGTGACCATCACAACTCTTGGATTCGGCGACTACACGCCGATGCACGCGGCGTCACAGTGGGTCACCGCCATTGAGGTAATGCTCGGCCTGGTCACGATCGGATTCTTCCTGAACGCCGTCGGCTCCATGAAGTCTGAGATTGATGTGGCGTCGGAACTTGAGTTGCAGCGTCAGGTCCACAACAAGACCCAACATGACAAACTTGTCAAGAACACACCTGTATTCCTGCACATGCTGAATCAGTTCCTGACTTACTGCTATGCGGTCACCACTCCCCTCTCGAAACGATCCACCCGCCTCAACTACAACGAGAACTTCACAGCAGAAGATATGGCCGACATGAACAGACCGTCCGGTCTGCCGGGCGATTATTCCAACCGGTCCGCCATACAGAGCCTGCTGACCTTTACCGCCCGCATGAGCCTCTATCTCGACTCGCTTCAGTCACGCATCGACCTTGCGCTCTGGCCTCAGCTGCTTGAGGACTGCTTCGCCTTTGTCGCCAATTACCAGATGCTGTCGCCGGTAAATCCTGACGCTGATCCTACCCCCGAGATTATGCATTTCATACGGACCAACGCCTCCCTCGCACTCGATATCGAGACCCGGCTCACACAGATCGCCGCCGAGCACGAGTCCAAATGACAAGATATCAGACCACACATACAAGTTTGCACTTTGCGAACTTTTTTGTATCTTTGTGTCATGAATAACGACATACGCTACCCCGCGGAATGGGAACTTGACGGACCGGTGCTTCTCGCACTTCCGCATGATGACACTGACTGGAGCGACATACTGCCCGACGCAATCGACCAATACAGACGCATAATCAATGCCCTGACATCGAACGGCGAGGAGGTGCTTCTGCTCGTTCCCGACGCGGCCAAGGCCCGTGAGACACTATCAGACTGCCCGCTTGAACATGTGACGATGGTCGAGATGCCTACCAACGACACCTGGACCCGCGATTATGGCCCGATCACCGTAAACCGTCACGGACGCATTCGCGCCATTGATTTCGGATTCAACGGCTGGGGACTGAAGTTTGCCGCCGACCGCGACAACCTCGTCAACCTGCGGCTCGCGGAGCAACAGGTGCTCCCGGTCGGCATGTACCGCAACCGCCGCGAGTTCATACTCGAGGGAGGCTCGATCGACACCGATGGCGAGGGCACGCTGTTAACCACGACTCGCTGTCTGCTCTCACCCAACCGCAACGGCGGAGGCACACGCGCCGAAATCGGCGAGCAACTGACCCGCGAGCTCGGGGTCGACCATATCCTCTGGCTCGACTATGGCGCTCTGATCGGCGACGATACTGACTCACACATTGACACCCTCTGCCGCATGGCTCCCGGCAACATTATTTTCTTCACCGGATGCCGGGACATGGATGACCCGCAGTTCGAGGAACTGCTGCACATGCGCGCGCAACTGTCGATGTTCCGCAACGCTGAGGGAGAACCCTATAATCTTGTAGAACTGCCACTGCCCGGGCCCGTAACTGATGAGGAGGGTAACCGCCTGCCAGCCACATATGCCAACTACCTCGTCACTCCCCGCGCCGTGTACATGCCTGTGTACAATCAGCCGGAAAAGGATGAACTCGCCTGCCAGACGGTGCGCATCGCCTTTCCTGACCATAAGGTCGTGCCTGTGGAATGTACCACACTGACACGCCAGCACGGCTCGCTGCACTGCAGCACAATGACTCTCCCGAAAATAAATTAAAACAAGACACTGTCATGAAAGTCGGAATAGTACAGCATACATTCTCAGAGGATGTGGACACCAACCGTGCCCGCAACCTCACGGCAATTGAGAGCCTCGCATCAGAGGGAGCACAGCTTGTGGTGCTCTCCGAGCTACACGACTCTCTTTATTTCTGCCAGACCGAGGACGTAGACAATTTCAAATACGCGGAGGAGATACCGAGCGAGTTCACCGAGTTCTATAGCGAGGCGGCCGCAGCCAACAATGTGGTGATCGTGACGAGCATGTTCGAGCGACGCGCCCCGGGCCTCTATCACAACACTGCAGTCGTGTTCGATACCGACGGCTCGATCTGCGGCAAATACCGCAAGATGCACATACCCGACGACCCCGGGTTCTATGAGAAGTTCTACTTCACTCCCGGCGACATAGGCTTCGAGCCGATCGACACCTCTCTGGGACGCCTCGGAGTGCTGGTTTGCTGGGACCAATGGTATCCGGAGGCCGCAAGGCTCATGGCCATGCGCGGAGCCCAGATGCTCATCTACCCGACTGCCATCGGGTGGAATCCAGATGACCCTGACGACGAGAAACAGCGCCAGCTCGACGCATGGATAACCATACAACGCTCGCATGCTGTAGCCAACGGTATTCCGGTAGTGTCGGTCAACCGTAACGGATTCGAGGAGGATCCCTCGGGGCAGACATCGGGAATTGATTTCTGGGGGTCGAGTTTTGTGGCCGGTCCGCAGGGCGAGATACTCTTCATGGCACCTGATGACGCGTCTTGCGAGAGTGTCGTCGACGTAAGTCTGTCACGCTCGGAGAATGTGCGCCAGTGGTGGCCTTTCCTCCGTGACCGGCGCATAGACTTCTACGAGCCGCTCACCCGCCGTTTTCTCGACTGAGGCATGACTTGCGCCTGATCATACCCAGCGCAGTTTGCGGAGAAGGAAATAAATCAGCACGGCAAGTCCGAGGGAGAAGGCTATGATCTTCCAGAACGCACCGGAATCCGTGCCGAACGCCACAGCGACATTCATGCCGTAGAAACTCGCTATAAGCGTAGGCAGCATCAGAATGATCGACACGCTCGTCATCTTCTTCATGATCTCGTTGACGTTATTGGATATGACGCTCGCAAGTGTGTCCATGGTGCTGTCAAGAATCTCTATATAGATGTCGACAGTGCTCTGCGCCTGCTGCAGCTCGATCTCCACGTCGTCGAGCAGCTCCGCGTCACAGTCGTCGGCAAACATCTTGTTGAGACGCTCTACAAGTGTGCTGTTGCCGCGAAGCGACGTGTTGAAATAGACCAGTGACTTCTGAAGTCGCATCAGGTTGTAAAGGTCCTCGTTGCGGACACTTCCGGATATTTCCTTGACAGACTCCGAGATAGTGTTGTTTATCTCCTTTAGATAGTTCTGATACCAGTACGCGGCCGAATATATGAGCCGCAGGATGAAGTCGGGCTTATTGACTCCGATGATATGCTTGCGACGACTGTGTTCGATGAAGTCATCGATCATCTCGGTCTTGGTGTGGCTTATCGTGACCAGCAGGTCATTGCGGGTAAGCACGCTTAATGTCACCGTGCAGTAGGAATCGGGATTGCGGTCACTGCGGTGCGGTATCCTGAGTACAGTGAGCAGCCAGTCTTCCTCATGGTCGAAACGCGGGCGCTCATCGGCGTCGGCCGCGCTGTCGAGAAATGACTGGGGGACGCCGAGCCTGTCGCGCATGAACTCAAAGTCGCTGTCGTCGGGGCACTCAATATTGATCCAACACTCGGGCTGCCATTCAGGTTTCTCGACATATCCGTTCTCACTGATGTAAAATTTTCTCATCCTGACGTGATTTGTTCACTTTTATTAACACATTCACGTCAACTCGGTTCAGCGACGGCAAGAGAATCAGGCATTTCAATGTCGTCCGCGAAGAATCACATACAGCACCACAGGGACTCCGGCAAGAGGTGTCAGCGCGTTTATCGGAATAACACTCGATCCGGGCAGCACACTGACGAGATTGCACGCCAGGGCAATAATGGCACCGCACAGCATGGTGGCGGGAATCAAAACGAAGTGGTCGTCGGTCCGGAAAATAAGACGGGCGATATGGGGCATCGCAAGCCCGATGAAACCTATCGGGCCACAGCAGGCGGTAATCACGGCCGAGAGAAGGCCGGTGGCAACCAGAAGCTGATTCCTCACCATATGCACGTTGATCCCGAGATTGGCGGCGTAGTTGTCGCCGAGCATGAGCAAGTTGAGCGGCTTGGCCAGAAGCATGGACATGAGGAGTCCGGCCACGGCAAGCAGGGCGAACCATGGGAGCCTATCCGCCGTTACACCCGCAAAAGTCCCCATACCCCACATCACATAGTTCTGGACGCCCTGAGCCGTCGACAGAGATGACAGAAGCGTGACAAGCGACGTTGCGAGAAAACCGGTCATCATGCCAGCTATCAGCAGGGTCAGATTGCTGCGTATGCGCGTCGACAGTGCGATCAGCATGCCCATGACGAGAAAACTGCCCAGCAACGCACCCGCAGTCACTGCAATGTCCCCTCCTATGCTTTCGGCTCCTATGGATATGACACCGCCGAACATGAGCATAACGAGCGCGACACCAAGGCTCGCGCCCGAGGTTATGCCGAGTATCGAGGGGCCGGCAAGAGGATTGCGGAATGTGGTCTGAAGCATAAGGCCAGATGCCGCAAGTCCGGCACCGGCCAGTGTCGCTGTCACGGCCTGCGGCAAACGGCTCTGAAGCACAATGAACTCAAGCGCGTCGTCAGCCGGGACTCCGGTCAGTATACCCCATACATCTGCCGCAGGAATGTCTATGGCACCGAAAAATATATTTCCCAGCATCAGCAGCAGTGTCAGAATCACAAGCAACGTTATCCTCATGGCTCTCATTTTACAGGTTTATAATATTGCAGCGGCGTGGAGTCTATTTCCGGATGCAGTATCCTCACCATCTCACGCAGTGTCTTCTGCGGGTGAAACGCGCCATCCTCAAAGAGCGCAGTCTTCACCGTGTTGGCAGCATATACATGACCGTTGACGTAAGCCTCAAACCGCGTATACATCGGATTGTCGGCAGCAAGAGACTTCAGTGTTAATCCTGACGGCTCAAAAGTGCGCACAAGCCATATATCGGCATTTCGGGCAGTATACAGCACTTCCTCAGCTGTCAACTGCGCCGAGCCACCCTTAGTCTGCCGTGCAAATGGATTTGTACCACCGGCATCTTCTATAAGTATACCCGTCACCGAGCCCGACGTCGGCACATTCCATATTCCATTGTATAGTCTGTCGAACAAAACAGATGGCTTGACAGCCACTTTGGCGACCTTATCGCGGATGTCAAGATATTCCCTCTCCACCTCGCCGAATAGCGAGTCCGCGCGCTCAGACTGACCGTAAAGACGTCCGAAGAATCGCATCCACTCGGCTCGCCCGAGCGGCGTAGGCTCCATATAGTCGGCAGCCTCGATCACCGTGATGCCGGTTGGACCAAATAATGCGGTCTCGCTGCTCTTCTCATACGGCGAAAGCACTACGGCCTGCGGCTTCAGGCTGACAACACGCTCCATGACCGGCGCCGTGTTACGTCCGCAATCCACTATGCGGCCAGAGGTGAGGCCCTCGACCGCGCGGGGAGCGGTTACATATTCCTTATCGCAGACTCCGTTGATGGCGTTGAGTGCCCCAAGTTCATCAATCAGCGACACATGCACCGCCGAATATACTACTGATCGCTCTATGGGGACACTGATCTTTTTGGTACCATGAGGCAAGTTGGCCTTTATGTCTTGTCCGCGTTCCACAAGCGCATATCTGACAAGAGTCTTGAGCGTGTCCCATGGATTGCGGATTGTGACAAGCGTGACACCCGGCTCGGGCTCCGACATGGAGAGAAGACGCGCATAACGCATCTCTACAGGCTTTGCGTCAGAAGTGGCTGCGGCATTGCCCCCTCCGCACGAAACGAAGAGCGACAATGCCGCAGCTGCCAATATACCGATAAATACTTTTCTCATTTCTGGAGTGTAAAGATACATGTCGGACCGGCCGCGCCGAGATTATATTTGCCCGACACCTTGTCGCTGTCCTTTTCGTAACAGTTGACATAGCCCGGCAGCACATAGCTCGGATAGCCTCCATCCAGCACGTATGATGTGATGAACAGTTTGCCGTGACGCGAGTCATAGAAGATGTTGCTTGCATAATCCGGACGCTCTATCTTCCAGTCGGAAATCTTTCCGCTCGCGGTGTCTACGAGTTTATACTCCACCACCGGCTCTCCCTGGGTGTAGGGCTCGTTGACCACAGCCACCTTGTCGCCATAGGGAGCGATTATTGTGGCGTCACAAACCTTCTTGGCGACGTAGTCGCCCTTTTTGCTGTCGTATGTTACCTCGCACATTATCGAGGGTACATCTTCATAATTTCCCTTGCAGAGCAGATAAAGGTGTCCGTTGGCCGAGATGAACTGCGAGGGATTGAGAGGTACGGTGAATGTCTTCTCCTTCTGCATCGTTTTCGGATCAACGACACAGGCGGTCGTCCCGTAGTTGGGATAGTTCATGCCGTCGCTGACGGGCACAAATATCTTGCCGTCATGGAGTGCGATCTGATCGGGGTTGGGACCCACGGCCACACTCTTGTCTATGGTCATGGTCAGGGTGTCGAGGCGAGCCAGATAACCGTCGAACATCGATATATATACCTTTCCGTCGTAGGCCACCATTGAATATGGTGATTTGCCGTCTGTTTTCTCGTTGGCAAGCTTTATCTGCTTGTACGACTTGTATGTGGCGACGTCCATGATCTCTATTGTGTTTGACTGCGATGTGCCGGCATATATCTTCGAGCCATATGCCACCGCGCACTGAGGCGTGTCACCGAGGCTGCGGCCGTTTGCCGCCTTGAACACATTGGGGTAAGCCTTCTTGCCCCCCAGGTCAACTACCGTGAGCCCACCCTCGATATTGTTGTACATGCTTCCCTGGCTCAGGAAGTAGACATTCTGCGCTCCGGGCAGTTTCTCGAATGAACCCGGGCCGTCGTTGTCTTTCTCACACGATGCTAATCCGAATGCGGCGAGTGCGACAGCCGCGATGTATAACATTCTCTTCATCACTTTTGACTAATAACTTTTTATTTTGGGTTAAACTTATGATAATGGTTCTAATGATTACTTATTTCAGCAGACGAGCTGTGAGCGTAAGCGCGAAAGATCGGCCAGGCATCGGGTAACGCGCGATAATCTCATACTGATGGTCGAGGGCGTTGAGCATGTCGGCACGAGCCTCAAGGGCACATCTGCGGCCAACACGGAATTCCCTGTAGAGCGTCAGTCCGACCTCCATATATCCGGGAATCCGAGACTGGGCGAGGTTCTGGTTGTTGGAATACCTCGCTGAGCAACCGGAGCCATGGGCCACGACATTTACCCAGGGATTCTTCCAGGTCACTGACCACGCGCCCGAATTGAGCGGCGTGTATGCCACCTGCTTGTTCCAGTCGGACATGGAGGGGTCGGTACGGGGCGCCGCACGCTGGTAACTGTAGTTGCCCGTCACGAGTATGTCATGGCCGGCCGCAACCCTGAAGTCGGCATTGACTGTGGCGTCAAGCCCCAGCACACGGACACGGCCCAGATTGGTCATGGTCCAGACAAACATGTTGTAAGGCATGGCCACGATCTTGTTCTTGACGCGGTTGAGGTAGCCGTCGACCGTGATGTCGAGTCCGGGAAGCCACGAGACAGGACTCACGCTCCATGTCGAACCGATGTTGAACTGGTCGGCTGTCTCGGGGCTAAGGTTGATGCTTCCGTAATGGTCGAAATATAACTCGTTGAATGTCGGCATCCTCATCACGTTCTTGTATGATGCCCTCACATACCACTGCCGGTCCTCGAGGGGTCTCACCGACACGCTGACCGAAGGCGAGAGCCGACGTGTGTCCTTGCCGGTGGAGGCGCTGCCCGAATGGTCGTGTATCAGCGACAGCAGCCCCCGGGCGACTGCTGTCAGCCGCCATACCCTCCACTTTATGGCGAGTGCCTGAAGCAGCGAGTTGCGCTGCTCATACTGGCTGCCGCGCAGATTGCTATGCAAGGAGTTGTGCCAGAAATCCGCCGCATATGACAGGAGCAGTCCCCCGCACGGTTCAACCAGCACCGAGGCCGAAACATATTGCTCGCGCTGCGTATAGCGGTTGTCAAGGATACCGCCCGGATAGCGGCCATTCTCATCCCTATAGCGGGTCGTGGCCAGATTATATTTTGCAAGTCCCTTGACCGACACGATGCTCCCTATCCGCGTGCCGTATGAGAGTTGTCCGAAAACATTGCTCTCGTGGAGCCGCTCGTGGCTTATATTGTTGTAGTAAATGACCGGGCCGGGAAGATGGCGCGAATTGTCGAACCAGTATCCCTTGGCCTGAAGGGAGGATGCCGATGTCGGTTTCCATATTCCGTCAAACTCGGCATGGCCGGAATTGATCTGCGAATTGTTGCGACGCTCGCGCGATCGCTCATTGCCGTTGACTATGGTAAACGGATAGTCGTTACGGGCATGGATAAAATCGCCTGTAACTGCCATCGAAAGATTATGCCCGTTGCTGACTCCGAGACGCAGATATGGATTCCATGTTCCGAATGACGCGGCCCTTAGCCGCAATGTTCCCTCCGTCCCGGCCGTCGACATGTCGGGGCTCCTGAGGGTGCTGACCGAGAGTGTCGAGGCAGTCGACACAGACCTCGCGGGCAGAAAAATGTCGTCGCCGTCACCTACATTCAGAGATATCGCGCTGAGATTGTCGAGTGAGTAACGTGACAGGTCGATCTGGCCTCCCTGCACGTCGCCGAGTGCGACTCCGTCATATATAATGCCGGTGTGCTGTGTGCCGAGACCGCGCACTGACACGGATTTCATTCCGCCTGAGCCCCCATAGTCGCGGATATTGACGCCGGGGAGACGCCGCATTGCATCGGCTATGTCGGTTATGCCGCCGGTGAGCACCCGCTCGGCATTGACCACATGACGCGGTGTTGACGATGCCAGGGCTGATTGGGTGCGTGTTGCAGTTACCTGAACGCCTTCAAGCGCAGTCGCAACGGTGTCGGCGGGTACAAGGGTGGCTGCCGACGCGGAGCCTTGAGCCGCGGCGGCAGCAAGAAATGTTGTGATTATCGGAGTTGTGTGCTTTCTCATCCTCGTGGAAAACTTTATAATTCCGGGACACACGTTCCGGAGGAAACCTGCATATGGTCGGACTTTTACCGTAGCGGGACTGTCAGGGAATTGCACCCAGATTCATATTGCCTATGCTCAGTCTTCTTGTTTCTTCGCATGGGCCTGCAGTGATTTCCGTTACAAATTTAGGATATTTTTATTAATTCAACAAATAATAGTCCTCTTTTTATCGATACTCAAAGTTAATTACGTTATACCTATGTGACATGCCGGTATGGTGCCCAATCGCCATATGGGCCCCTACATAAAACAAAAATCATCTGGAATCATGACAATAGAGAAACATGAAAGCATAAGGTACTCGCGTCTTGAGTCGCTCGGTGACATCGGTGCGGAGGGGGTTGCGCGCCTTCGGGCGGGGCGTGTGCTCGTCGTGGGCTGCGGGGCCCTCGGCTCGCTCTGCGCCATGTATCTGGCGGCCTCAGGGGTCGGCACACTCGGCATCGCCGACTTCGACACCATTGACTTGTCGAATCTTCAGCGACAGCTTTTCTTCGCGGAGGACCAACTCGGACAGAGCAAATCCGCGATCCTCGCCATGCGCATCCATGCGCTCAACTCCGATGTGAGGGTAATCGAGGACAGATCGATGATAACCGCAGAGAAAGCCTCTGAGATATTCTCTGATTATGATTTCGTGGTCGACGGAAGCGACAATCCGGCTACAAAGATGATGACCTCGCGGGTTTGTGAACGCCTTGGAGTGCCGTGTTGCATCGGCGGGGTACGGGGATTTTCCGGACAGGTGTCTTCCTGGGCGCCGGGACATGCCACCTACGCCGAAGTGTTCGGTGATGTGCCCTCATGTTCCGGCTTTACACCCTGCTCGACAGGAGGAGTCCTCGGGCCTGCCGCAGGGATAGTCGCCTCGGTGCAGGCCGCAGAAGCAATAAAGCATCTGACCGGTGCAGGCCAGATGCTCTATGACTCTCTCTATGTTTTCGACCTTGCCGAAAACTCGGCTCAGGTGCTCAGGTTCTAAGCCTGCCCGGGTGCGGACTGGCGCATGTGCTCCAGATGCACGTCGAGTTGCGGGAAGGGGAACGAGAAGCCCATCTCCTGCAGTTCGGTGTAGAAACGCTCATTGAGCTCGAAGTAAAGCGGCCAGTAGTTTGAGGAGTGGGTCCATGCCCTTACCACAAACACGATGGCGCTGTCGCCCATCTCAGAGAGCCCTACGAACGGAGTTCGCTCCACCTTGACCGGAATAGCCACAGGCACGCTGAGCGCGCTGCCATGGGGCGCGGACGCGATCTGAGTCTTACGCTTGCGGAACATGCGGCGCAAGAAGCCCTCCCTCTTTTCCGACGCAGCTTCGGCCACATGCTCTGCACGCTCTTTCTCCTCAGCGACCTTCTGCCGATAAGCCATGTCGTCCTCTACATATTTCTTGACGGTGCGCACATCGGAGCTCACAATCTCAAGCATGGCCTTCTTGGCAGCCTCGAGGTCTGTTCCGTATGCCAGACTGACGGTCCAGTCTACCCGACGGTAGTCCTCGAGCGAGTAGTTGTTGATCGATGATGTCGACAGCACTCCGTTAGGCACGATAATCGCCTTGTTGTCGACAGTGTTGATGACAGTGTTGAAAAGCTGTATCGACTTCACTGTGCCTGTAAAGCCCTGCACCTCTATGAAGTCTCCGACCTGATAGGGCTTGAGCAGAAGTATCAGCACTCCGCCGGCGAAATTCTGCAACGTGCCGCTCAGCGCCATACCTATCGCCATTCCCGCCGATGCGAATATCGCGATGAAACTGCTTGTCTCTACTCCAAGAATCCCGATCACTATTATTATCAGGAAGAAGTAGAGCGAGATCTTGATCAGCGAAAGCACAAATGTCGTAAGTGACGCATCGACCTTGCGGCGCGTCATCACGCCGAAGACCGCCTTGAAGATTCGGCCGATCAGAAACCGCCCGACATAGAAGACGAGTATGGCCACCATAAGGCGGAGCCCGAAACTCACAAGCGAGTTAGTCACTGTCGAGACTACCTCGTCAAATCCCATGCCCTTCATATCATTCCAGAACGACGCGGTGTCCGGAATCTCCGGCATGGGCACAACCGGTGTATCTCCTGTCTGTATCATATTCTTTAATGTTTACGCACCATCCTGACGACATTCTCCACGTGATGAGTGTGGGGGAACATATCGACCGGCTGGATATCCGTTATCTTATATTTTACATCGAGCAGGGCGATGTCGCGCGCCTGCGTAGCCGGGTTGCAGCTCACATATACGAGCGTCTCCGGCTCGGCGTTGAGTATGACCTTGACAACATCCTCGTGCATGCCGGCCCGCGGCGGATCGATTATCATCACGTCGGGACGCCCGTGCCGCTCCACGAAACTGTCGGTGAGCACATCCTTCATGTCTCCGGCAAAGAAGAGGGTGTTGCCTATCCCGTTCACCTCCGAGTTGACCCTCGCGTCGGCTATCGCCTCCTCTACATATTCGATGCCTATGACCTGACGGGCATGTCGCGCCACGAAGTTGGCTATCGTCCCTGTACCGGTGTAAAGGTCATAGACCAGCGGCCTCATCGTGGAATCTCCCGCACCGTTGCCGTCAAGCCCGGCAAACCGGCGCGCCACCTTATAAAGTTCATACGCCTGACGAGAGTTAGTCTGATAGAACGACTTGGCGTTGATGCGGAAACGCAGGCCCTCCATCTTCTCCTCTATATATTCCGAACCTCCAAAGACATGAATCTCCTGATCGGATATCGTATCGTTCGCCTTTAGGTTGACAACATACAGCAGGGAGGTTATCTCGGGGAAAGCCTCGCGGACAGCAGTCATCACCTCCTTTATATCATCCGGGTCGTTCTCGCCGAATACGACACAGACCATCACGTCGCCGGTCGAGGCGATGCGTATCATCAGCGTGCGCAACAGTCCGGCGTTGTTGCGAATGTCATAGAAGGAATGACCACGGCTCACGGCATAATCATAGATGAAGTTGCGGATACGGTCGCCAAGGTCATCCTGAAGCAGGCAACTGTCGATATGAAGCACCTTATCGAACGCGCCGGGGATGTGAAACCCGAGTGCATTGGGTGAGTCATCGAATTCCACACCTGACTTGACCTCTTCCCAGGTGCGCCACTTCTTGTTGGAGAAAGTATACTCCATCTTGTTTCGGTATGCCCAGATATGGTCTGATCCGAGAATCGGCGATATCTCCGGTATCTCGACCTTGGCGATGCGCGTCAGCGCGTCAGAGACCTGCCGCTGCTTCCACCGGAGCTGCTCGGCATATGGCAGGTGTTGCCATTTGCAGCCTCCGCAGACTGTAAAATGCTTGCAGCGAGGCTCGACCCGACAGGGTGACGGCTCCACCAGCCTGACTATGTGCCCCTCGGCATATTTGTTTTTCTTACGGTCAATCTGCACATCGGCCACATCTCCCGGCGCGCCGAAAGGTATAAAGGTCACTATCGGAGACTCGTCTGTCTCGCGTATCCTGACCCGCGCCACCGACTTTCCCTCGGCCGCCACGCTCTCGATGCGCACTGACTTCAGCTCGGGCAGAGGCTTCTTTTTTCTTGCCATAGATATATCTGTGTATTCGTAAGCGCCTTGCGCTATCAAAAATATTTCAAATTATTACAAAAAATGTGAATCACCCCACAATTTCTCTGCAAAATTAATGATTTTCGATTATCTTTTATTATATTTGCGAATACAATTTCAATAAGTGTCACACGCAAATGCACGGCATATGCCGCCTACTTCGGCGCGGGACGTATTAAATTTATTGAATTTGTGAGAATTATCCTTAAAGGTGAAACAATGGAACGTACATGACGTTTCTTATATGGCGCCTGGCGGGAGCCATCCGTTCGGGATGAATTCGCGGGTCACCTACCGGCTCAGCGCGGCACGGGGAATATCCGGTTGAACAAACAGACATATTCACTTTGAAATAGAATCATAAATAATCCAAAATCACTATGGCAAAAAAAATTTATACCTTCGGTGCCGGCAAGGCTGAAGGTACAGCCGAGATGAGAAATCTTCTCGGAGGCAAGGGAGCGAACCTCGCCGAGATGAATTTGCTTGGCATGCCCGTACCTCCGGGTTTCACTATCACAACTGAAGTCTGCACAGAATATACCCAGCTGGGCCGCGATGCAGTCGTAGCCGACATCAAGTCTGATGTCGAGAAGGCTATAGGACACATCGAGAGCCTGACGGGAACAAAATTTGATGACCCCTGCAACCCTCTGCTCGTATCAGTGCGCTCAGGCGCCCGCGCATCGATGCCCGGCATGATGGATACAGTCCTCAACCTCGGCATGAACGACGCCACAGTTGCGACTATGGCCGAGAAAAGCGGCAACCCACGCTTCGCATGGGACAGCTACCGCCGTTTCGTTCAGATGTACGGCGACGTGGTGCTCGGCATGAAGCCTAAGAGCAAGACCGACATCGACCCGTTCGAGGCTATCATGGACCAGGTCAAGGAGGAGAAAGGCGTCAAGCTCGACACCGACCTCTCTGTCGACGACCTCAAGGAACTCGTGACCCGCTTCAAGAAGGCTGTCAAGGAGTATACCGGCAAGGACTTCCCCGAGTCTGCATGGGAGCAGCTCTGGGGGGGCATCTGCGCCGTGTTCGACAGCTGGATGAACGAGCGCGCGATCATCTACCGCCGTATGAACCAGATCCCCGAGGAATGGGGTACGGCTGTCAACGTACAGGCCATGGTATACGGCAACATGGGTAACAATTCCGCTACCGGCGTGGCATTCAGCCGTGACGCCGCTACCGGCGAGAACATATTCAACGGTGAGTATCTGATAAACGCCCAGGGCGAGGATGTCGTGGCCGGTATCCGTACTCCGCAACAGATCACTATCGAGGGCTCACGCCGCTGGGCTGCCCTGCAGGGCATCTCCGAGGAGGAGCGCCGCGAGAAGTATCCCGCGCTCGAGGAGACAATGCCTGACCTCGCCGCCGAACTCATCTCGACAGCCAACAAGCTCGAGGATTATTTCCGCGACATGCAGGATATGGAGTTCACTATCCAGGACGGCAAGCTCTGGATGCTCCAGACGCGTAACGGCAAGCGCACAGGCGCCGCTATGGTACGCATCGCCATGGACCTCCTCCGCGACGGCATGATCGACGAGAAGACCGCCCTGCTCCGCATGGAGCCTCAGAAACTCGACGAGCTTCTCCACCCTGTCTTCGACAAGGACGCCCTGAAGAAGGCTACTGTCGTTGCCAAGGGACTGCCAGCTTCTCCCGGTGCAGCCACAGGTCAGATCGTATTCCAGGCTGACGAGGCCGAGGCATGGGCCGAGAAGAAGAAGAAAGTCGTTCTTGTCCGCATCGAGACCTCTCCCGAAGACCTCCGAGGCATGGCGGTCGCCCAGGGTATCCTGACAATGCGTGGTGGTATGACCTCGCACGCTGCCGTCGTCGCACGCGGCATGGGCAAGTGCTGCGTCTCAGGCGCAGGCGAAATCGTGGTCGACTACAAGGCCAAGACAGTGACCATGGACGGCAAGGTATTCCACGAGGGTGACTGGATCTCCCTTAACGGCTCCACCGGTGACGTATACGAGGGTGAGGTAAAGACCGCCGATCCCGAGCTCGACGGCGACTTCGGCAAGATCATGGACCTCGCTGCCAAATACACCAAGACTCTCGTCCGCACCAACGCCGACTCTCCCCGCGACGCCAGCCAGGCACGCCACTTCGGCGCACAGGGTATCGGCCTCTGCCGCACGGAACACATGTTCTTCGAGGGCGACCGCATCAAGTCAGTACGCGAGATGATCCTTTCGTCTGACGAGGCCGGACGCCGCGAGGCCCTCGCCAAACTCCTCCCGATGCAGCGCAGCGACTTCGAGGGAATCTTCGAGGCTATGGACGGATTCGGAGTTACTATCCGTCTGCTCGACCCGCCGTTGCATGAGTTCGTACCCCACACTGAGGCCGCTCAGCAGGAGCTCGCCGACGAGATGGGTCTCACACTCGATGAGGTAAGACAGAAGGTTGACGAACTCAGCGAGTTCAACCCGATGCTCGGCCACCGTGGCTGCCGTCTCGGCATCACCTACCCCGAGATCACCGAGATGCAGACACGCGCCATCATCGAGGCCGCCCTCAACTGCAAGGCCAAGGGCATCGACGTTCATCCCGAGATCATGGTGCCGCTGGTAGGTACCCTCAAGGAGCTCCAGCACCAGGCAAACGTGATCAACACGACCGCCGGCCAGGTGTTTGACGAGCGCGGCGAACGTGTCGACTATAAGGTCGGAACGATGATTGAGGTTCCGCGAGCAGCCCTCACCGCCAACAAGATCGCCGAGGTTGCCGACTTCTTCTCGTTCGGTACAAACGACCTCACACAGATGACCTTCGGCTACTCGCGCGACGACGCCCCGAAGTTCCTCAAGCACTACAAGGAGATCGGCATCATCAAGGTTGACCCGTTCGAGGTACTCGACCAGGAGGGTGTTGGCCAACTCGTACGCATGGGTGTAGAGAAAGGCCGTGCCACCAACCCCGACCTCAAGGTAGGCATCTGCGGCGAGCACGGTGGCGAGCCCAGCTCAGTCAAGTTCTGCGCCGGCCTCGGCATGAACTACGTCAGCTGCTCCCCCTACCGCGTGCCCATAGCCCGCGTCGCTGCCGCACAGGCCGCCATCGAGAATTGAAGTACACGCTAATCTCACATAAAAGAGGCGTTGGCACTTCATAACGTGTCAACGCCTCTTTGTTTTTCAATGAAAGAAATAAAAGATAGAAATACCGGAGAAACCTGGATTCAGCTCAGTGAGGAGGAAATCAAGTTCGGTTTCCTTGCTCAATGTATTGAAACGCTCGCCGATGTCGAGAAATGTAATTATATTGAGATGCTGTATCGTCTGGAGAATGTGAATATGACCGAAGGTTATATTCTGGCACACTATGACGTTCTCCACACTGAAAGCATGGAAAATGTCATTACTGATTTAAGGGATTTACTTCATAAAAGAGAATCCGAAAATTGCGCATAGGACTGATATGTACGATATTTTGACTGTTTATCATGGTGGTACTGAGATTGTCAGTCACCCGAAAGTTGATGTCGGCAGACCGAATCTTGACTTTGGCCCCGGATTCTATGTATCTGATATTTTTTCTCAGGCAAAAGATTGGGCAAAAAAGATTGCCGATGTTAGAGAAAGTTCACCGATTCTCAATGTCTACCATCTGAGGCAACGAGAACTTCTGTCAAATTGTTCTTCCCTCATTTTTGATGCCTATAATCAGGAATGGCTCGAATTTGTGGCTCAGAGCCGGTTAGGTGAAAAGCCTTGGCTTGGCTATGATTATATTGAAGGAGGCGTGGCCGATGACAGAGTGGTGAACACCATAAGGCTGTACATGGGAGGATATATTTCATCGGAAGATGCACTTGGCCGATTGAAGTATTTCAAACCCACAAATCAAATATGCCTTTTAAATCAAGAGCTCACTGAGCAGTATCTTTCATTTGTAGAATCTCAAAGCTTATCGGATAATGAGTGAGAAAGAACATATACTACACATGATTCTGACGTCAACGCAGACAGGCACAATCGTTTGTCGGTTGGCTAAGGAATTGGGAATTTCATCTTATGAAGCATTTTGCCGTTTTTTCAAAAGTAAAACTTATGCCGAGTTTCGCACGCATGGTTCAATCATGAGCATGCTTGGAGACCCGGCTATAGTTCAGGAGTTCCTTAACGAGTAGATCCACTATGACGTAAAACGAGATTGACCGCAGGAGCATCGAGAAGGCCAAAGTACTTTACTACTACGAAGGCTACGAACCGGAATAATAGATAAATACGGAGAATTAAAAATCGGCTGCCACCCTCGCTTGGGGCGCAGCCGATTTTATTTCGGGATTGCCGGCACGGAGCCGACGGGAGCTTCTGTGCGGATTATTTTACAGCTATCTTCCTGACATTGTTGCCCTGGCGGACAATATAGATGCCGTTGGCAAGATTCTCGACATTATCGCTTACCATCACGCCCTGAAGATTATAAACCTGAATCGGTGAGGCGAAGTCAATCTCGCCTGACGGTGTGTAGTCATTGATAATATCATTGATGCCTGTGGTGACGTCGTTGATTGTGAACTCGGCAACGGGGCCGTTGGCGTAGAGTGATTCGGCAACAATCTTGCAGGAGCGGCCCGTTGTGTCGTCATCTCCTTCAGCCATCGCCATAAGCTCGCTCATGTCGGCATGGAGAGTCACGAGGCCGTTGGCATCGACGGTGGCGATTTCGGGGTTGGTGGAGCGCCAGAAAACCTGCGGCAGAGTCACGTTCTCGGGATAGAGAGTGGCTTTGAGCTGGAAGGTGTCGCCCGGTTTGCCGTTGAGCGTCTTGTTGCCTTCCACTTTCATTTCGGTCGGCTCGATCATCAAATGGGGTCCACTGAACCTATACCAGGGGTCGGATTTGGCGTAAGCGTCAGCGGCTTCCTGACCTTGCACATACAGGGTGCCGATGTAGTTAAATGTATTGCTACAAACAACGGGAAGAGACTGCGCAGTGATGTAGACGTAATCTACCAAACTGTTGTAAAAAGCTTTATCCCCGATATATGTGACATTGTGGCTCATGATAATCGAGGTCATATCTCTGTTGTCAGCGAATGCCGAGTAGTCGATGGTCTTCACCGATGGGGGCAGTATAATCCCTCTCAAAGCCGTGCATTCGAAAGCATAGCTGCCGATTTTGGCGACGGAGTTTCCAATCGTCACCGATGTAAGGCCCGAGCAGCCACTGAAAGCACTGCTTCCGATTTCGGTGACAGAGTTGGGGATTGTTACCGATGTAAGGCCGTAGCACTCCTTGAAAGCTCCAGAAGCGATATAGGTAACGGAGTTGGGGATGGTGACCGATTTAAGGCCGGAGCATCCTTTGAATGCATCGTTTGGAAGTGCTGTTACAGAATTGCCGATCTCGACAGATGTGATGCTTGTTGTAATCGTTTTCTGGTAAAAATTAGATGACCAGTTTCTTCCAATATATAAGTGTTCAATGGGAGCTTTACTTATAGCATTTTCTTCAAAAGCAATTAAGTCCCTGCCATCTTCGACTATAAATGTTTTTAAGCCGGAGCATGTGGTGAATGCATCATAACCGATTGATTTGACGGAGTTGGGGATTGTCATCGATGTAAGACCGGAGCATTCCGAGAAAGCCTTGTTGCCAATTGAAGATACGGAGTTGGGGATTGTCACCGATGTCAAGCCGGCACAGTAAAAGAACGCGTTATTGCCGATTTCGTTGACGGATTCGGGGATGACATACTCTCCTTCCAAAGAAAGAGGCACAAAGTAGAGGGCTTTCTTCTCTGATCCGTAAACAAAGCCATCTTCAATTATTGCGACTTCCCTTGGATACTTAATAGAAATAATACCGCTGGAAAATGGATTGTATAATTCGGAAGGATATGCCGCTTTCTTCAGCGCGGTACAATTTTCGAACGCATCAGTGGCGATTGAGGTGACGGAGGGAGGGATAATCACCGATGTAAGGCCGGAACACTGGGAGAACGCACTGTGGCCAATTTTGGTGACGGAGTTGGGGATTGTCACCGATGTAAGGTCGGTGCAATAGCGGAATGCAGAGTTGCCGATTGATTTGACGGAGGTGGGGATGGTGACCGATTTAAGGCTATGGCATCCTTTAAATGCATATTCGGGAAGTTCTGTTACAGAATTGCCGATCTCGACAGATGTGATGCTTGTTGTAATCGCTTCACCGGAAGGATTCGACCAGTTTCTTCCAATATATAAGTGTTTAATGGGAAGGTAACTCAAAGCATTTTCTCCAAAAGCAATTGAGGCACTGCCATCTTCGACTATAAATGATTCTAAGTTGTCGCATTGCATGAACGCTTCTCTGCCGATTTTGGTGACGGAGTTGGGGATGGTAACCGATGTAAGTTCGAGGCAATAGCAGAATGCTTCAACGCCGATTGATTTGACGGAGTTGGGGATTGTCACAGACGTAAGTCGTGTGCAAGACTTGAATGCATAGTTTGGAAGTTGCGTAACAGAATTGCCAATTTCGACAGATGTGATCCCTGTTGAAATCGCTACCTTGGAAGAATTCGACCAGTTTCTTCCAATATATAAGTGTTCAACGGAACTACCATAAAAAGCATCATTCTTAAAAGCAATCGGGTCGCCGCCATCTTTAACTATAAATGTTTTTAGGTCGTCGCAATACTTGAATGCTTCGTTGCCGATAGAGGATACGGAGGCGGGGATTATCACCGATGTAAGGCCATTGCATCTGGGAAAAGCCAAGTCGCCAATTTCGATGACGGTATACTCTACATCTCCGTCTTTTGCAATAGATGGAATCTCCAGTGCTCCGGAAACGGAATTGCCGGGCTCAACAGGAAAACTTTTTGTTCCATTCTTTGTCTTGCAGGTTTTGGCGTCCTCGTCGATGACGGTATAGGTCAGCGTCTGCCCTTCGTACTCGTAGGTGAAGTCGCGGGCTATGCCCGGTAGCGCTATCAGTACTCCGAGCATTGAAAGTAAAAACTTTTTCATTGCTGTTTTAATTTGTGGTTTATTATGTTGATTACTTGCTTTAGATTTTTTTGCCCAAGCAGATGGTTGCGTGCCCCGGAAATGCATACGAACAACACGTCCGACACATGCGGATATAATTCCTTTGATAGTCTGAAAGTTGCGACTGTAGTTGATTTTTCTGTCAGTCCTATTGAATTGTTATCCGCGAAGATATGTTCGCCGGCCAATTTTGTGATATTTTTGAGCGAAGAACGGACTATGACGATGTTTCTCAGCGGCGACGGTCTATGCGACCCGTCGGGGGATTGAATCAGCATTGAGGCTTCGGCGGCAAACAGCAATGTATGCCTGATTGCCTCCTCGCGATGATTTTTAGTGAAGAGCTGGTTGCTCACAGAGTCGTGGAATGGCGAAAGTTCCACACTGAGATGATGTAGTGTGTGTCTGGCAATATTCTCTTTGTCCGCTCCAATTGCGTGCATCAACGGTGTGTAGCGGCGGTTCAGATGCCATTGTTCCGTATCCCTCAGATGCTCACGCAGAGTCCCGTCTGCCATCATGGTCGAATAGACAAGACGCCCACCACCGGAGATGCATCCCATGCAACGCCGCTCCTGAAGCTTGCCGCCGCGTCCGGGCATAAGATTGACTGTCACGCTGTGAAGCGCTCCATTTTCAGGGCACCAACCCCACCATGGTTCGGGAATATGAAGCGCACGCGTATATTTGCCGTCCATCCACTCCCTGACGAATTGGTCCCAATAGTCGTAATGCGTTGAAATCCCGGAGGAGTCAGACATTATTCTTCATTGTTGCCGCCGGACCCTCCTCTTTGGCAATATATTGGTATATATGAAAAAAGCGTGAGAGCCATACCTGATGCTCGTCCCGCAATTCGAGGCTCTGGCATGTGCCCATCACAGTGGAACGAGCAACGCGGAGCCTCACGCCGTATGATATGAAAGCATGGAGTATGCTCGCGCATACTCCTGTGCCGATGGTTATCATACCCGAAAGGCGCCTATCGTTGCTGCATCCTTGACTGTGATTGAAACTGCCAGATTTCGAATTGCCAAGAACAAGCGCGATAAACGCTTCGTTATGTCGTTTGCACCCGCCGCTTCGCCCATATCGGACTCCGCAACGATATGCAACTGCAAATTTAGTAAAATAATTGAACCAACCCAAAACTAAACAAAAATTATTCTATTCCATCTTATGGAAATCTTATGGAAATTTGGAGTTTAACTGATTAACTTTGTCCGTGAAACAGAGATTACGACTGATTTAACCCCGAATTCAAAATTTGTTTAGAGTATGTTTAGAACAATTTCACAACATAAAGAATATCAAATAAATATGACTGCGGCACAGGCAGCCGTCGAATAAAAGAGGCTACTCTAACATAATCCGACAGTTAGGCTGTAACGCTTTGAGAAATCAGGCGTTACAGCCTAAGTTATTCTTAGGGGGTTCGGGCATTTGGTTTCACTTTGTGAGTACAAATGCGCGGAAAAATGTACAAAAGTGTACACACTTCTCAAGGGGTGGCGTACATGGGTGTACTGCCGGGGTGTACAAACATAATTGTCAGTAATGACGCGAGATATAGAAACAACATAAAATTTTTAAGTCAAAAAATAGAAACACGGAAGAAATGGCAACATTCAAACCAACAGTGCGCGGCGAGCGCAGGGACGGATTCATGCAGGTCTATATTGCATTTTACGGTTAGCCGGGACAAGATCATTTCGGACATTCTCTGCGGTCATGGTGTGGGGCGCGCAGTAGTCTATTGTATCTGCGTAATACTCTGTGAAAATGTCCTTGAAATGGGCGTGTGTATCTTGTGTTCCGAAGATTGCCCTGCCGATGCTGATTTCAGAGTATCCCCATGAGACGCAGGATGGGCCCGGTCAGGATTGCGGTAAGTATGCCGTTGATGATTATGCCAAGTGTGGCGAATGCTCCATATTGCTCGCCGAATTCTGCCATTCGGGAAGTGCCGATGACATGAGCGGCTGTGCCCATGCTTATGCTTCTTGCGAAAGGATTGACTATATGGCCATAAGAAAGCACCTTGAGCCCGAGTATTGCTCCGGTCAGTCCAACGCATACCACAATAGCAGCCGTTAGAGAGGGTATGCCTCCCAATTGCGAAGAGATGTCAATGGCAATAGGCGCGGTAACTGATTTGGGAGCGAGGGATATGATTATCTCCTTGCTTGCACCAAGAGCCTTGGCGATGGCCACGACCGATATGATTCCCATGATGCATCCCGCGAACTCGGATATCAATATCGGCATGAGTTGCTGGCGTATTGTGTGCAATTGTGTGTAAAGGGGAACTCCCAGGGCCACAATCGCCGGTCGCAGCCAGAATTCTATCATATGGCCACTTTGGCTGTATGTCTCGTAACTGATACCCGTAAGTCGCAGAAAAAGTATTAGCACTGCAATCGTGATAAGCACGGGATTCAGAATGACAAGTCCGGTAAGAGATTGTAGTTTTCTTGCCCCAAGAAATGTCAGAAAGGTAATTGCAATGAGAAAAACGTTGCTTTCCAGAAATTCCATAATGTCAGCGTTTGAATCTGAATTTAAATCTGTGCGAGTTGGTGAGCTGATGCACCCATCCCGTGATTATCAGCACGATGGCGATGCTAAGTAAAGTGGCTGTAACGATGGGGAACCATTGTGCGGCGATTATGTCGAAGTAAAGCATAATCGCTACCCCCGGTGGCACAAAGAAAAAACCCATGTTGGAAACTAAAAATTTGCTGATACCTTTTACTGATTCGATGTTGACCACTTTCTCCTGGAGCAGAGTGGTCAGCAGCAGCATACCAAGAATACTTCCGGGAATGGGGATTCTGAGAATCCAAGCTATGAATTCACCTGCAGCAAGGCAAGCGAAAATTATCGAACACTGCTTAACCATAATTCAATAAATCAAAATTCAAGCCACAAAGTTACATCTTTTTTATGGAACAGCAATAAAAATCTGCACCCTGAAGGCTGAATAATCAAGGCGATAATATTGATAGTACATTATAGGCAACAAAAAATTGGCACACCATACTCTGATGCGCCAACATTCATTTAAAAAGATGTGTAAGATTATGCACTCTTTTACAGATGCAGGTAGGATTTCAGCGTCTCTACGTATTCTTCAAATGCCTTTCGGCCCTCGGCTGTTACAGAGCAGACGGTCCGTGGTCTTTTGCCAGACATCCCTTTTTCAATTGAGATATATCCGGCGTTTGATAGTTTGTCAAGCTGCACGCTCAGGTTTCCGGCGGATGACTCAGTTTTCTCCTTGAGATAAACAAAATCTGCTTCCTCGACATTCATCAGAATGGACATTATGGCAAGCCGGAGTTGCGAGTGCAGAAGCGGATTCAGTTCTTTCATTTCCCTATGCGCGCCTTATGGTTGAGGATATGGCCCGGTACTATCATCATCGCAACAAACGCGATGATGAAGAGAGGCATATACCAGTTTGCACCCAGGGATATATTGCCCGCAATGCAGCATACGGTTATGATTCCGACTGCAAGTCCAACCGAGCCTCCGACGGCCAGACTCTTCTCATTTATCAGCAGTCCCTGCGCAATCTCGGCCACGGGCATCGCAATCAGAGAATACGCGAGCATGGCTCTCCAGCAGTTACAACCGGTCATTAATTCTATGACAATACAGGCTATCATCACCACAAATTCCGATAAGCCGGCAATCGTCCACAGACGGGACGTAACAGTGTCTGAGAACATCTTGACTCCCTTCTCACGCCGTTCCTTCCCTGAAAGTATCGGCGTGGCAATCCCGCCTACAAGTGGAATTGCGAACCAGAGCCAGTTCCAGTCGTTATTGCCTGTCGACACAAGCATTATCCATACGAGCATCGACACGACAGCCACGAGATAGCCCCACATCAGCATTATGTTGCCGTTGCCGATATATCGTTCCTTTGTGCGCTGGATCATTGAAGTGATTACTTCAAGACTCTCCTTCTCTGTAAGTTTTCTCTCATCCATTTCTTTGGAATTTAAGGGTTGATAATTTGGTTTATTTTATAAACCATTTGACTCTGAAAAAAGGGCGGTCGCGCGATTCCACCCTGAATTCGGTCGCAAAGTTAATAAGGTTTATAATATAAACCAAATTTTTCAGTAAAAATTTTTCATCTGAAGCGTTTGGAGAGTATGGATATAATGTATATCTTTGTCAAGGAAACCAATCAGATAAGAATATGGAGTACACACCTGAGAACATACAAACGCTCGGCGAAGACGAGGTGTTTGTCTTTGGGAGCAATCTTGCCGGCATTCATGCCGGTGGCGCAGCAAGCGTAGCACTGAAACGTTTTGGCGCTGTCATGGGCCAGGGTGTCGGAATACAGGGGCAATCCTATGCAATACCGACGATGCAGGGCGGCGTGGAGACCATCAAGCCTTATGTCGATGACTTCATCGCGCTCGCACGCGAATGGGACCAGACCACATTTTATGTGACGCGAATCGGCTGCGGTATCGCGGGGTTCAGGGATGAGGAGATCGCTCCCCTCTTTGCCGATGCGATCGACCTCTACAACGTGCGCCTGCCCGAGTCATTCGTCAAGGTGATTCAGTCTATGAAGAAAGAGTAGGCAGCCTCATGGATAATACATGGATGTGTCATTCGTTATAAAGTCAGTCAATACTTTATCATAATGAAATATTTAAACTGTCTGTTAATTACCCTTAGCCTGCTGCTCTTGGGGTGCAATAAAAATGACGAGACTCCTCTGGAAATCGGGCTCCCTATTGCCGCTACTTATCTTCCCGCCACAATGGAATTTAATATAAATGACATTGACGACGAGCAGAAGCACAACATCTTTCATCTTGTCAATAACGAGCATATCGTCAATTCCGTCTCAGAATTGCCGGATGATCCCATAGGGTTCAGCGAGACGTTTCATGAAATTAATTTCAGGGAATACACATTGCTGATCAAGTATGTCTTGCACGACTACACCATCGACACATACAACAACAGATACTTTCGCAATACGAAAGAAGACACCTACAACTGGTCTGTAAATATAGGCACATCCTCTGATACCGATGTGGATACGGATGAAGAGATGCTTACGAGGTTCGCTATACTTGTCCATAAACTACCTGCCGACGCACAGGTCCGGTCTTGGTTCGGTCTGACCAGCATCGGCTGGTATCCCAAAGAAAAGTAAGATTTTTTAAATGATTAAGACAATTCTTTTTGATATGGGGGGAGTGATCTTCCTGCAGGACACGCAGGAGGCATTCCGCCGGTTTACCGAGATTGGCGTTGACGCGCGTCAGTATATCGGAGATTATGGTCAGAAAGGCATCTTCCTTGAACTGGAGAATGGGGATATCTCAGACGAGGAATTTCGTCTCGCGGTCAGCAATCTTGTAAACAAGGACATGCCCTGGCCCGAGGTTCAGCACTGCTGGCTCGGATTCCTGAAAAGTGTACCGCCGGAGCGGCTGGAGAATCTTCTCAAACTTCGGAAGAATTATCGCGTATGTCTGGCAAGCAACACGAATCCGTTTATCATGGCATATACCCGTGGCAATGGCTTTAGCGGCGACGGTCACGGCATCGGTCACTATTTCGACAGACTCTACTGCAGTTACGAGATGGGTATCTGCAAACCCGACAAGGAGTTTTTCAGAAGGATACTTGAATCGGAGGGGGTTGCTCCACAGGAGGTTGTTTTTGTCGATGACAGCAAAAAGAACATAGCGGCAGCAGAGACACTCGGCATCAGGGGCTTATGGGTCGCTCCTGATCAGGACTGGATGAACGGGTTGGAAGAGATCCTGAATGACACTACTGAGTTCAAGTCAGGTTCTTTCATGTCATAAGGCTCCTCAATCAAAAAAAACGACTTCCGGAGATACCACAAAAGACCGCTAACTCTCACCAAGTTAGCGGTCTTTTATTCATCCATACACCTCCGGGTCACCACAACCTTAAGTTCGACTGGACCTCCCCGAGTCAAATGTGGTGACCTCAGCCAGATTATCTTCTGATCACCACGTTGAGATCTAAAATTAAAAATATTATTGAAGAAACCGGTTACGTTTGGCGCCCTTTTTCGTATCCATAATGTAAGCAATGAAAACAGACAATCTGACATCCTCATTCTTGGCACTTCGTGACAAACTGCACAGAAGCGCTCTGGGATTCCTCAAAAACGACGAGGATGCCAGAGATGCCTTGCAGGACACATTCTTCAATCTTTGGAGAGACGGAGGTGCCGAAACAGAGACCGAGGCCCGCAACAAGCTGTTCGCCGTACTCAGGAACATCTGTATCGACAGACTCCGCAAGCCTAAGACTTATCCGCTGGACGAAACCGATACGGACAGTCTGGAAGTCAAGGCCTTCTCTTTCGAGGACATGGATAAGTATGAATCCTTGCTTACAACCGGACTCACGGATATTCAGAGGCATATATACTCCCTCGTCACACATGACGGTATGGAGTACGATGCAATCGCGGAAACCCTCGGCATGTCAGTCGAAGCCGTGAGAATGAACATGAGCCGGGCGAGAAAAAAGATACGTGACAATTACAAACAACTCGACAGATGAAAGAGCATGACGTTAAACTGACATTGCAGGAAACCGAGCAACTCTGCCGTTTGTATATGGACTGCCGACTGACGGTTCTCGAAGAAACCGAACTGCAATACGTGCTTGGGAAAATGCCGTATTCCTCCCCCTGCATAGACGAGGTGCGGATGCTGATGGGCGTCTTATGCCCCTCAAAAAATATCAAGACGTCTAAAAAGTCTTTCAGACTCTTCAGGAACAACACTACAATAAGCATAGCCGCTTCTTTTGCAGTTTTATTTGCCATAGGAATTTTCCTGCAAATAAGACAACCTGAAAATTTCACCTCGTCTCATTCAAATAGGGATGATCATGTTTATATCGCTGCATATAGTCATGGCCAACGATTAAATGGAGATAAGGCTGCTGCCGCGACGGAAATTGCAATGGCAAAAGCAGATTCTCTTATGAGATATGCTTCACTCGCCGAACGCGACTATATGATGAAAGCCAACGATATAATTTCAGCAACCACAGACAATTAATCCTCTGACAATGAAAAAATATATCTTGATTCTTATCCTGTCGTTGATATCGTTAGCCGCTTCCGCCAAAGCGCCTAACCTGCATGTCGAACAGATGTTCAACGGCTCTTACAATACAAATCCGAGCGTTTCGCTGAATGTTTCCAGAAGTCAGGAGAAATATTTCAGAGGATGCACAATCACAAATAATAAAGGCCTTCTCAATAAAATCTCGCAATTGTTTGAGAAAGATTTACCCAAAGCGGTACGTTCACAAGATTTAATATCCAACGGAAAAAGATTCCGTTCCATGACAATCATGAACAATGGTGAGGAGATTTATGTCGGTCTGAGCTATCATGCGAACAATGGCTGCTATCTCTTTATAAGTGGACCATTGAAAGCATTCAAGTAACTTCAATTCATTCAAATATGAACATACTTCGTATGCTGCTCTTAGGAGTGGCGGCACTCCCTATGTGCCTTTTCGCACAGGAAAATAACGATTCCATTGCCTCCTCATGGGAAAAAGAACTCGAACTCAACGAGGTTGTGGTTGTGGCTAAACGTCCGGTTATAAAACAGCAGGATGGAAAGCTCATATATCTTGTGAAGAACGATCCTTATGCCAAAGGTCTTGACGGTATTACCATTCTTGATCGAATACCTCGCATCTCCCTCAACAATGGGACAGTATCCATTGCCGGCAAAGGCACTGTCCGTTACATAATCGACGGCATCTTGATGGAACTGGATGCATCAGCAATGGCAATGCGTCTGCAAAACCTACGCGCCGAGGAAATCGAAAAAATAGAATTATTGACCACGCCACCTTCTCGCTATGCCGCAGAGCCGAATGCCGCGTATATTTCCATTATCACACGTAATGAGACACTCGGTACGAAAGGCAACATGTATGGCTCGCTTAACCAAGGAAACAAGTTACGCGAATATTTCAGCGGGAGCATCAGCCACACAGCAAGGAAATGGGATATTTCGCTTGACGCAAGCGTCTCGAACTACTATGCCAATAACGACAATTACATGGAATATTCTTTTTCAGACGGTTCGCAGTCTCGTATCTCCTCAACAAAGACTACATCCCATCTGTTTGAATCCGGATTCAATGCCCTGTTCAGATACAAATTCAAAACCGACATGAATATCGGTGTGATTGCAAACTTCAATTATGAATCCATATCGAGCCAGGGAACAAACCTTACTCAATATGGAGGATATTCTTCAGCATCGCAATCACGCACTAAATCCAGACCTAATAACTCGCTGACCCTTACCGGCTTCTACGACTGGACTTTCGGCACCAAAGGTGAGTCCATACAGTTGACCTACAACTATTTTAACCGTCATAGTCCTACTTTGTCTGACATTACAACTACATATAGTAATAGCCTGGAGGATTATGGTGTCAGTGAAGACGGCAAGACCAATTACCGCTTCCATAGCGGGAAAGCCGATTTCAAACTTCCCTACTCCTGGGCGCAATTGGAAGCCGGAATCGCTTATACCGACATCCTCAATTCATCAGACAACTTTCTTACTCGAACACCCGGAGCCGGTTCAGAAGCGAATGCATTTGACTATACGGAGCGCATTGCTGCCACCTACCTTACGGCATCACGCAATCTCGGCTCAGGTTTCTGGGGCAAGATCGGACTTAGATATGAATACACATTCACCAAGGGAATACAAAAATCATTGGGTAAAGTCGACCGTGATAAATATGGTCATCTGTTTCCGTCCATCAACTTTTCATGGAATAAAGACCGAATTGGCTCGTTCAACATCAGTTATTCTATGGGCATGGGACGTCCTAACCTGTGGGAACTGAATCCATTCAAATACTATTCCACTACCGACGAGTATGCCGCCGGCAACCCGGCACTGAAACCGACCATATATAACAACGCCGAAATAAATTACTACGGATTAGGAGGACTATATGCCGTGCTGTACACATCGTTCGCTTCCGACGCTATCGGCTATATCCGCAGATTTGATGAAAATGGCATTATAAGCACCATGCCTTATAATTGTCTCTCGACAAACAAGACAGGATTATATGCCAATTATAAACGCACGATCTTTGACAGATGGGAGATGAGAATAGGCGGTGAGGTGTTCCGAACGACCTCACATAGTGATGTAGTTGATTTCAAAATAAATCGCATGGAAGATTGGTCGGGCAAATTGGAAGTATCTACAAATATAATGCTCAATCGGCCGAAAACCCTGATATTCTCAGCCCAGTTAACCCACTTTTTCCCCTGGCAGCAGAATTTGATAAGGTACGAATCCCTCCAGTTGCTGAACTTTTCGCTCCGATACTCATTATTCAATAACCGTCTCAATCTGCAGCTGAAAGCAAACGATATATTCGGATGGAACAAGACAAGGTCAAAAGAACAATATGGCAATTATACGATACGTCAGACCTTTAACGCCCATACTGCTTATGTCTTGTTTGGAATAAGTTATAGATTCGGACGCGATAAAGTCAACGGCGTATGGCGAGCATCAAAAGAAGAACAATCCGGCAGAACAAAATAATTGAGTTTTCTGGAGTTGCGGCACAGCCTCCGCGCATTCGTAAATCAAGCCTGAGGGACGAACTCAGGCTTCCGCTTTAATTACCGGTTGATGTCGTTTACGCTTGGGTATTTTTGATAGAAATCATATTTGGTAAATTCAGTTCCGAATAATTAGCATTCATTATAGCTCCATTGGAGTAGATAACGCCATTTTGCTCAATTATTCCGTGTTTGGCATGGATATGACCGAAGAGATGTACTTTTAGTCTATGGAGCGACGGAAGTCTTACCAGAATTTCTTCCGAACCATAGTTGATGTCATCGTCGAAGTCAAGGATTCCATAGGCTGGAGAGTGTGTTATCAAAACATCCGTGTCGTCGGGAATATTAGCATAGTTGCGGCTCTGGCGGTCCGTTATGCAATCTTCAAGAAACATCGGCACGCCATAGAATTTCACTCCGTCTATCTCAATGCCGGAGTTGCATAGATAATGCACATTGGCGTCAAGCCCGTCGATATTGGCTCCATAGAGGCAATCATCATGATTGCCACAGATGAAAATTTTGTGTTTGTATGGCAAGTCGCAAAACCAGTTGAGGAAATCAATGGCTTCCTGCTCGGTCCCAACCATACAGAAGTCTCCTGAATGAACCACAACATCGGCCTCAGGCAAATCCCGTAGCCGGTGATGGCAACAGTGAGTATCAGAAAGATGGAGTATCTTCATTGGTTAACAAGGTCTTATATGGGAAAATATAGATTCTCTGGGCAGCGGTTTCAGACGATATTTCGCCATACTCGGTTTTGATTTTCACAAGCGGTCGGACTATAACCATGTCCCAGTTCCAATCCCAGAATCTGGATTTATTTGATTCATATTCGGAGACGCAACCACCAATCTGGTCAGTGCCGCGATGAACTGTGATTCTCATATATGTATGCCTCCTTTTTAAGAGAATAGACTTTGACAATAACGGAATCTGCTTTATCAAACTTGCTGATAAGACTTTCAATCGTTCGGTTGTTTGAATTTTCTACGACTTCAATAAAACATCGCAAGACACTCTCAGAACCTTCCTGTGGATTAATAAGTTTAACAATATCCTTTCGATGAGATTTTTCATCTGCGTTATTTGCTTTGAACTCAATGAGAACTCTTCGAGTAAAACTCCTATCAAAAATCACTAAGTCAAACATCGCGCTTTGTCCATTATCACTTGTCTGCGGATTATTCTTAAAGTTATATTTATCCAGGCTCGGAGTTTCTATGGAGTATAGCAGTTCAATATCATTTTCTTCACAGTATTGGTTGAACACCTCTATAAAAATGAATCTAAGTTCTTGTTCACTAATCCTAAGTTCATTTGAAACCCTATAACGAGGGAAAATTAGCCTTGATACATCGCTTGGTTTTCCCTCTATATTGCATTTATAGATCTCGGCAAGTCGTTTGAACGACTCGTCGATAATATCACAAATGCAAGCATGTAATTTATTCTTGTCCATAATTACAAAGTTAGTGATTTTAAGCGGTAATACAAAGCATTTTATCGTAGTTGGCGTCGCCGAGAATCTTTTTTAATTCTTCTCCGGTGATGAAGTTGCCGCTATCTTCGGTGTAAGTATTCCATCGGGATGTAATCGAAGCGATTTTGTTATCGGGGGTAACTTCAACTGCAATGAGAGAGTAGCCATAGCGGTCGTGAGGGAAGGCGGTTCCGGGAACGCATGGTGTATCCCACCACTCGTTGTTACCACAGAAGTAGAATCGATTACCGTTTGCTGTTTGGTTTTTGAATGATTCTTCTGATATCACAATGCACCAGGATGTCATATCCAGATATTGGCGTGCGTCTTCATAACTACTGATGGAGTCAACGGTATAGTCAAATTCAAGAGCCGATTCTTCGACAGGGACTTTGGGACAGATTCCAACAATCCCGCAGACTGTATCAGGATCGGCTTCGTTGAATACGTTATCGAAGAAGTCAAATCCGGGTGTCTTGTCGAGAACCTTCAGGATCAAGCGGACACGACTCACATCATCAGGATTGTTAATGTCAACCAGTCCTTTCATATTCCATAAAAGAATTCCTACACCGAACTTTGAAAGACGAGACTTCAATTCCGGGAATATGGTCAAATACCTTTCGACCTGTACTTCCGGATCCATTGCCAATTCGGCAAACCACCAATTAAGTTCTTTTCTGTATCTTTCTTCCATATGTGTCGCAAAGATAGTAATGAGATGTCTCAAATTTCGATACATAAGAGAAATTGAATGAAAATTTTACCTGTACCGTAAAATGCGCCACCCTTGGTGTAATTTTGCGTTCATAAAGTTAGAGATAATTTGTAGTGCGCAGAACGGTTGCGCATCGGTAATCTAACGTTGCGGTCAGTCCGAGTGGCAAGCCACCGCGCACCGGCTTTCAGCCGACATGCGCTCTCGGCTGACTCGCGAGGGCTTCGCCGTTGCGATGTAAATCATAAAACAACATGATATGAAGACAAATAATAATTCGCGTATGGGATTGAACCGCGTGTCGGCTGAAAGCCGGTGCGGGGTGGCGAAGCCATCAATACCCATCGCAATAGAAGGCTATGACGTGAAGATATTCACGAATAACATCGAGGAAAATGCGTTGGAGCAAATCAAGGAGCTGCTCTCAATCGATGTGTTTTCCGATAAGAAGATAAGGATTATGCCCGACGTTCACGCTGGTGCAGGGTGCGTTATTGGATTTACCGGTGACCTCGGAGACAAGGTAATCCCAAATATCGTGGGCGTTGACATCGGTTGCGGTATGCGTATCCTTAATCTCGGCAAACTGACAGATATTGACTACCATGCTTTCCACGAGCATATACGCGGCAATGTGCCTTCGGGGAAAATTGTACGCGAAGACCGATTCGGCTTCAAGCATCTTGTCGGCGAGGAGATGGAAATCTACCGTGAGGCGAAGAAACTTGTTACGGAACTCTATTGCTACCGTGAACTCAAGGATTCCGGACGTCTCAATAAGTCGATAGGAACACTCGGAGGCGGCAACCACTTCATCGAGCTTGACAAGGACGATAAGGGAAATGTATATCTCGTAATTCACACCGGGTCCCGTAATCTCGGCAAGCAGGTCGCCGAAATCTATCAGGCTAAGGCGGTGAAACATCTTACTGCCGGAGCCGATGAGTTCGAGGAGACAATCAAGCGCACAATCGAGGAATACAAAGCCGCCGGACGTCGCTCAGAATTACAGGATGTCATAAAGAAGATGCGTAGGGAACATATGTCAGTTGAACCATCGTTGCCTACCGACCTCTGTTATGTCGAGGGCGAGCCTCGTGAACATTATCTTCATGATATGCGCATCTGTCAGCGATGGGCCGTGCTCAACCGCAAACTTATATCACTTTTGCTTATGCGATTCTTCCCTGAAGTGGCGGTTTTGGAGGAGTTTGAATCCGTTCACAACTACATCAGCGATGAGAACATCATCCGTAAAGGATCCATCTCGGCTGCCAAAGGAGAGCGTTGCATAATTCCTTTGAATATGCGCGATGGCTCGTTACTCTGTACAGGCAAGGGAAATCCCGACTGGAACTACTCGGCGCCACACGGGGCAGGTCGAGTGTTGAGCCGCACACAGGCATACGAGAAAATCACGATGGAGGACTTCGAGGCATCCATGCAGGGCATCTACTCGGAGTCGGTCAACGACTTCACCCGCGACGAGTCCCCGATGGTCTACAAGCCTGCGTCGGAGATTATCGCCAACATCGGCGATACCGTCACCATCGACACGGTCATACGCCCAATCTTTAACTTCAAGGCGTCATAATAATAATGAAAACGCAAATAATAGAAAATAATAAGTAAGAAGCTACGAAAAATTAATGAACATATAAAACGCAGTTATTTCGAATTGATTTTGTCGCGGAGCGAAGGAGAATATGCTGATATTCGACTGAACGACAAGGCGAAAGCAATCGAAAAGAACAAGTTTTATAGTTCAAGATTTAAAATAACTGATACATAGCATAATTTTTTGTAACTACTTATATTTTTACTTGGAACATAAACGACTTAACATGATAGAAAAGATAAGACAGCGGTTGTCCGCAATATTTGATGAACCCGAACAGAACAAAACGCAATCGTTAAGACTCGGTCTGATATTCTTATGGATCATGATTGCCGGGATAATAGGTGGAATCGTTCCGTTTATATTGGTCACTGAGCAAGGGATGTTGGTTTCTTATTTGAGCTCTGCTCTCTTTATAATATTCACAGCCAAACCAATGCTAAAGAGAAGCATTAAGCATGATGACTGAAAAACAACGCAACTCGTTTACAGCCGCAATGAACGAAGAAATTGACCTCAATCCATGATTATTCTCATCCAGTACCGCAATATGATACAGGAAATGATTAAATTTGCGGTCAGTCCGAGTGGCAAGCCACCGCGCACCGGCTTTCTGCCGACATGCGCTCTCGGCTGACTCGCGAGGGCTCCGCCGTTGCGGTCAGTCCGAGTGGCAAGCCACAGCGCACCGGCCTTCAGCCGACATGCGCTCTCGGCTGACTCGCGAGGGCTCCGCCGTTGCGGTCAGTCCGAGTGGCAAGCCACAGCGCACCGGCCTTCAGCCGACATGCGCTCTCGGCTGACTCGCGAGGGCTCCGCCGTTGCGATGAACTTAAAAAATCTATGAGATATGAACCAACTGCAAAAATACACCTGGCTGATCGACACAATCCGGCGTGCCGGAAAAATTTCCCATAAGGATTTGTCCGATAAATGGGAACGTAATAAAGACCTGAGCGACTGTCGGCCGCTCCATCGTGCAACGTTCAACCGCTGGCGTGACGCTATCCTTGACATATTCAGAATCAAAATCGCTTGTCAGAAGGTTGGCGGCTATCTCTATTATATAGCCAATCCCGAAGACATAGACGAGGATAAACTGAAGAAATGGATGCTCGATTCATTTGCAGTGGGTAATCTTATCGGGGAGAACCTCTCTCTGAAAGGACGAATCATAGTTGATGAGATACCATCCGGACGCGACCATCTGACGACAATACTTGAAGCGATGAAAGAGAATCGGGTTGTCAATATCACATATCGTCCGTTCGAGAAGTCTCATGGATATACGTTCCCGATTGAGCCGTATTGTGTCAAGCTGTTTGAGAACCGATGGTATGTGCTCGCACACAACAACCGCGATGAAGTAAAGATTTATGGGCTTGACCGTCTTGAGGATGTCGAGGTTACGGAAGATACATACAAGCTTCCGAAAGACTTTGATGCCGACAGTTTCTTTTCCACAGCCTACGGAGTAGTGATCGGCTACGATGTACCTCCGGCACGTATCGTGATACGTGCCAATGAGAATCACAAACATTACCTGAAATCCCTTCCGCTCCATTTCAGTCAGCGTCTGATTGAAGATTGTGGCGAGTATGCCGATTTTGAGTTATACCTCTCGCCGACATACGACTTTGTCATGAAGCTGCTACAGTACGGATCGATGATAGAGGTAATAAGCCCGTCATCACTTCGCATGACGATGAAGGGGTGGATTTCAGACATGAGCGAACTCTATATGGATGAGCGGTTTCCGGCCGATGAGGAGTTGGATGAGCGGCATGTGCAGCAATCGCATTGAAAATACTTTAATCCCTCCAAACAATGAAAGAAACAATAATTGCAGTTGGAAATGGCGGATATAATCTTGCCACCGACATAATCGCCGCCGGATTATTTCCGGATGCCCGCCTGATAGTCTGCGATACCAACGAGAAGGACTTGGAAAAGAACTCGGTCACTGCAACTGAGTCGTTCCTTCTCGAAAAACTACGCAAGAGTGTAAAATCCTGTGATACGACTTTAGTCGATGACATAGTCGAAAAAGCATCGGACTCGGTCATTGTCTGCGCCACTCTCGGCGGCATGACCGGAAGCAAATATGCTCCATTGATTGCACTGGATGCGATATTGAAATGTAAATTTGTCTGCTCTTTCTTCTCAATGCCCTACGGATTTGAAGGAGAACAAAAGACAAAACGCGCAATGAATGCCCGTATGCAGTTTATTGCATCTTCAAATCTGGCAGTCCAGCAGAACAATGACAGACTGAAAGAAGTAGAATCGCTTGGCGTGAATGACATCGACAAGCCTATAGTCGGAACAATCAAATCAGCAATGGGTCGCAAGTCATTGGAAGAACTTGCTAATGACTCGAATAACGCTGAACTTCAGTCATATATTCCGGAAGAATTTCGCATAACGGATCTTCCTTTAGTCTGGATTCGGAATGACTGTTATCGTGGAATTACCGACGAAGACAGAAAGGGAATATTCAATCTTTATTGACAAAATGATGATGATGACTGATTCAGAAATACTTGAAAAATATCAGCAGCCATTTCCGGTAAGTTTCAAAGTAATCGGAACCGGTACGGGTGCGACCCACATAATCGAGAAAGTGAAATCATTAGGTTATGAATGCGTTGGCTGTATCCTTGCAGAGACTCCCAGCGATTGCATTCCTATGGATGATGACAAAATGGTCATTATCGTTGCACGGGATAATGAAGAAGTCGCCAATACAATAGCCAAGACCTATCATGAGGCCGGCGTACTTACCATAGGTCTGGTTTATGACCCCAATATCGCTTGCTTCGATAGTGTTATGATGGATTCAAGGCATGAAGACTTTCCCGAGATAATAAAGACATTGCTTCAGCCTATAGTCACACAAGGCTATATATGTTTTGACTTTAATGACTTGTACACCATACTTCATGATTCCGTTTTTTTCATGACCCTGACGGCAGAAGGGAAAAACGTTGAAGAAGCCGTCATCAACATGAAGAAGAAAATAGAGAAAGTCCAGACACAACACATCGAGTCTCTTTCCACCCATCTATATTTTAACAGAGAGAGACAACCTGCTATAACTATGACTGATATGAGACATCTTTCAGAGATGATTTCCAGTCTCCCGGAATCAACCAATGTCATTTGGTCAGTGAATTTCGATGACACATTACCCTATGGTTTAATCAAATTCACTGTCATCATGTCGGGTCAAGAACTATGAGAGAGCGATTGGTCTCAGTTTATCTTCGACTTATGAAATACGCCATGTTGATGGGCGCATTCGGTGGAATCGCATCAGGTTCAGTCCGGATTGTCATGGCGGCGAGGATTGCCCACGCTGCGGCCTGCGCCAATACTGCGCAGACCCGGTGAAATGATGTTATAATCCTTTTTTGCGGTAATAACATTACAAAGCCAGTTAGAAACTTTTTTTCAAAATATCGTTATAGGTAAAACTACTGTATTCTTTGATATAATCACGCATATTGTCTCTGTCAAGATCAGGGAACTTGGTATGGAACAACAGTAATGATAATGATTCTATAGCGCCACCCATTGACCGCTTTTGGTAAGATTGGACATAGGCTTTCTTTACATCATAAGACTCATTGCTTAATTTGGAATTGAGTGAGCCCGATATAAGCACCAAATTACCAAAAGAGTTCCTAATAGCCGTATCCTCTTCCGAATCATCCCAGCGAAGATTGGATTCGCTTTTGGGAGTTTGGGGTATGATATGTTCTCGGCTACGCCGATTGGATACGAATCTATAATCATCGGCAACTGCGAGACTGTGTTCATCCTGCTTAAACAATTCCTTTCTGTTTTCCCAAATGAGATATTCTAACCGTCGGAACCAATAGACCTTTACTTCCGGGTAAAAGAGTTGGTCATATTCTACGCGACCGCGATACTTTCTATCAAGCGCTTTTAACTCTTCAATAAGTTTATCGGCATCTAAATCGCCTTCATTCTTCAGTTTGTGCATGAGAGGCGTTACCCAATGATATAAAGGTGTATCAGATACATATAACATTGCCTCGAACTGACAGCAACGAGCCATTTTTTCTTTTTCATCTGAATAAAGGACAAGGTCATAATTCAAGCCCCAATCTTCTCTTTCTAATGAAATGAAGTAGTAGTCCAGAAGAAGTCGATATAATAAGATATCTTCGTAAAACTTCGGAATATCCAATGATTGAATTATTTCATCCGAAAAAGCCTTTAGCAGTTGTTGCTCATAGAAGCTCTCTTTGTTTTGAATGTTTTCATCATAATTTTGAAGGTCTAAAACCATGAGTAAAAACTCAGAAATAGATATCAAAGAAGGATTCCGAGGTGTATCAATAGTCCTCTCATTTTCATCAGAGATAGGTGAAATTTCTCCAATGGTCGTAGCATCGTCTTCTTCATATGACCCTACGCACATATCCATTGCTGCCTTAATGTCCCCTTTGCGGCAATGGGAAATAGCTCGACGATATTTCTCAGCATAGCTGGAAGCACTTTCATTTGCTTGTAACTTGATTGCCTTTTGGGATAAGTCACACGCCGTGTTCCAGATTCTAATCAAGTCTCTCTGATGAAGTTGTCCTTGTATTAGTTGTACCTTAAGAATATCATGTTCTTCCAAACCCTTACCTCCGACATTCATGTTCTCAAAGTATTTATTTAATAGATTTTTGTCACCTTCATAGCTGCTTGGAAGTATAGATATAAAGAACGAAAGATTTTTAAAAATCCACTGGCAAAAATCTTCTCGTAATTCCGGTTTTACCTGATTTTGGAGAAAATAGGATATTGTTGATATGCCTTTCTCCATGAGGTCATTAGGCTCTGATCCGTTGAGCTGTCCAAGTATTCTCCCCTGGAAATAGGCAGAATCTGCGCTTCGTGCTATAAAATGAAGACGGTCTCCTTTTGAAAGAAATTTACCCCATGTCGATTGAAATTTATAATCTTTGTTAACGGCTATCCCTATTAAGCAGATAACCGTTATACGTTGCTGACCGTCGATTAAATCGTATCGGTTGTTCTGTCGCACGCAAGAAAGAGCCCCGATATAGTATGGGATGTCTTTATAATCGTGGGATTTATAATGCTGATATAAATTATCCATCAAACGGTATACCTGCTTACCGTCCCATGCAAACAGGCGCTGATAGATGGGAATACCGAAGTTGAGGCCATTTTCCACGACTTTTTCAGGAGTCAAACGTATGTTACCAATTGTACTCATTACTTAATGTTTCAAAAATGGATGGTACTGTGAATCGAGACTCTAATTGAGTAAAAAGATCCTGAAGATGGATATAGTAGCGTAATTTGATACCAATCAAATCTTCTGGATGTGTTTGGATACTATTCAAGCATTCTGCTATAAAAAATGACGGAGTCGGTGCCTGCAATAACATAAAAACAATATCAGAGGCCATTGCCGCTCTCTCAATTTCTTTTTTTATCGCTGGCTTCTTATAGCGGTGTTGAGAAATGTTACCTATTATGGCGAACATTGCTTCAGCCAGAAATGCCTTGCCAAATTTTAGATAATAAGCGAAAGTTAAAGTAACTATCACAGAACTATATCTTCCGTGAGTCTCACCTTTTAGTGTTCCAAGCAAACTTGATATTTCAGGCGTTTCTACGAAAGACTTATACTCATCGAGATGCCGGGAAGCATAGGTGAAAAAGTATTCTCCTCCAGAAATTTTTGAGTAATAGTCTGCCTGAAGAAAAGATGTATGAATAGACCCGATTTCGGGTGCGGCACTATATTCATCCAAAGTAGGATGCGGTGCGCCCCAATCTGGTTGTTTATGCCTAAGCCATGCTCTCAGTCTCAACAGATGTGTCGAAAGCGTTTCTTTAAGTTCTACATAGTCATTAAGCAGGGTCTTATTCCATTTTTCTGCAATCCACTCAGTTTGTTCTTCGTTTTCTAAAAATCTCAAATGGTGGGCTTTTAATAAATCCAAATCCGAAAGGCGCACTCCCTTGGAATTTACATTAGAGAAGAATGTATATGCCAACTCAAGTCTCCCTTCCCTCAAAATCAAAACCGAAAGCCTGAGATTGTTTATTATTTTGTTTAAGAGGCTTGAATCCCTGTTTTCATTTATGAGCTTATTTATCAGATGTAAATTGCGTCCGATTTGTTCTTTAGACTCCTTTGAGTGGAAAGTCTGACTTAATAATGGGAGCGAGCCGGAATATCCCAACGATTTGCAAATTAATGTCAATGTTACTAATCGTTGCTGTCCATCTATTACACAGTATTCACCTTCCGCAGTTTTGTGGAGAATAATAATTCCAAGGTGATACTCTTTACCTGTTACCATTTCATTTAAGGTCTTCCACAATGACACGACTTCCTTTTTTCTCCAACAATAGTTCCGTTGATAATCAGGTATAACAATGTTTTGAGCGAAGACAGTACCAAGACGACAGATATCCAAACATACATCTTCCTCAGCAAGATTTGTCTCGTGAAACTCCAGGCGATGTTTGAAAGAAACATTTTCAAGTCGAGTTTCCATCTGTTGCTTTGCACAATCTGCGATAAGTTCGTCAAAGATGTTTATCATAAGATTAAACGCGTCTCGTACATCACCCCAGTCTTCGGTATGTTTTAAGAGTGTGCAGCTATGGTTAGGGACTCCTTGCCAATTCTTCCATTCAATTATCGGATTCCTCAGAGTTCTTAACCTTAGCGCTTTACAAAAGTCTTTATATTCCGACATTTTGTATTTTCCTTCCAAATGAAGTTCGACATGGTCGCAGTTAAGTTCATAATGGATGTCCATGTCATCTGCCAATGAAGTGGCCAATTGTATATATCGGTTCCACTGACGAGAATATGGCTCGTATGAAGCCCGTGTAGTTCTGTCGGGAAAAGTGCTCTTGACGAAATCTTCAAGATGACTATTTATCCATGCCATAACTGATATTAGATTTAGAAAAATTTAACTTGATCTGAGTTCTCTCATTCTATAGATTATCCAGATATTGAAGGAGGGTCTTGATGGTGATTGCGCCAGCGACTTCTTTAGACTGGAATACCATGAAGAATTTTTAATTGTCTCCAGCGAGGTCGGCCCATTTGTTACCGAGCCTCAGTTTATAAGAAGTCTCGGCATTGCGAGATGGTCCCCCGTTCTCCAGGGTAATAATCTCTTCTTTACCAATCCAGTTAAGTGACGGCATATCTCTATTTACTGCTTTGAATCAAATCCTTAATATCGACATCCAATAATTCAGCAATACGGTTAAGCGTAGGCAAGTCCGGCTGGATCGTATTGGTCACCACTTTGAAATTGTTGTGGGATTCTTATCCAATTCTTCAGCCAGCCATTTACTGGTCTTTTTCTTCTCGCATAAAACTACTTTGAGGCGATTTAAGTCTTTCATTCTATCAAATTTGAATCTGATGCAAATTTAATGAAATTTTGGCTCATCCGCAAAAGTCTGTGGCGGCTTGGCCGAAAAATTATAGATCAGTATAACGGTTTTTCGTAAGCGAGTCTCTCACCCCAGGCAAAATTGCAATAACCCAGATTGACATAGCCTCTTTTTGAGAGGATATGCTGCATGGGCCTGTTCTCAAGGCCGGTATCGATACGGACAAATTCATTCCCCATTTCGCGAGCCATTGACTCAGCCAGACTGAATAAAATGCCGGACACTCCCCTCCCTCTGTAATCATCAGAGATGGCGATACGGTGAAACACCGCATACGACCTTTCGGTATTCCAAAGTTCTTTATGCCGGTCATACTCCGCGTCCGATGACGCGACAGCCACATAGCCGGCCGACTGACCGCCATCATCAAGAACATAACCAATTGAATCATTAATGTCCTTTGTCAAAATGTCGACCGACGGATATCCGTCATCCCACTGTCGGAATCCGGCAGCTCGCTGGGCGAGACGCGCCTGTGCAAAAATCCGCATCACTTCCGGGATATCATCAACATTTGCTTTCCGTAATTCCATGCGATCAATTATTTGTGAGACTTCCGTTGGCGGAGCATGCCATTATTGTCTGTCAGTCGAATACACCTTCTGGCCGCCGCCGACAGAGACCCAGCCGTCATCATCACCAAAATTATAATCGTCTGTCTCATATTTGAAAAGAAGCCCAGTAGCGGGTGGCATGTCACTGACATGCCACCCGCTATGGGAGTTAGTGGTTGAAATTATTTCCTGAAGAGGCGCATCAGCTCGCCGATCCAGAGCACAAGCGATGTGCCGCCGATTATGATTACCCAGTCGATGAACTTCAAGGGCACGACGTTGAAGAACTCACCGCCTACGCTGACAATCAGTATCTGACCTAAAAGGATGGCGAGCGCTATCAGTCCGAAACCACCGCAACCCTTGAAGTGGAATGCCGAACGGCCGGTCTCAAAGGCGCGGGCGTTGAACATGTTCCAGAACTGCAGGAATACAAAAATCGTAAAGAACAGCGACAGTTCGTATCCGCTCAGGCCGGTGTTCGCACCCATCGACACATTGCCGATCTCAGTGAGGCTGGTGATATCGGTATGCTCAAAGTAATAGAGCAGTCCAAGCAGCAGCAGGAAGAACACTCCGCCGACTCCGATAATCGACTTCCACATCGGACGGTTGATGATGAACGCCTCGCGCGAGCGGGGTTTCTCCTTCATGACACTCTTTGACGGCGGCAGCGAAGCAAGCGCCATGGCCGCGAAGGTATCCATGATGAGGTTCACCCAAAGCATCTGGGTCACTGTCAGTGGCGACTGCATGCCCATGAACGCGCCGAACAGAACGATAAGACAGGCGGCTACGTTAACCGTCATCTGGAAGAGGATAAAGCGCTGGATATTCTGGTAGAGCGAGCGTCCCCACATCACGGCTCGACCGATCGAGGAGAAGGAGTTGTCGATGATGGTGATGTCAGACGCCTCCTTGGCCACGGAAGTGCCGTCGCCCATCGACAGACCGACATGCGCCGTCTTCAGAGCCGGAGCGTCGTTTGTACCGTCACCCGTCACGGCCACAACTTCATTGTTGGCCTGCAGTGCCTCCACGAGCCGCTTCTTGTCCATAGGACGGGCACGGGCTATGATCTTCAGGTCGCCAACGCGCTCCTTGAGTTCCTTGTCTGACAGTTCCGCAAACTCCGTTCCCGTGATGATGTTGCGGTCACCGTCAGTCGCATCATTCCAGAGACCGATCTGACGGCCTATCTCCTTTGCGGTGCCGGGGGTGTCGCCGGTCACAATCTTCACCTTGATACCGGCCTCAATCACCTCATTGACAGCGAAAGGCACGTCAGAGCGAACCGGGTCGGAGATTGCCACAATTCCAAGGAATGTCAGGTTCTCTGCCACTACTCTGCTGTTCTCGATGGTCTTGTCGCCTTCCTTGAGTTCCTGATAGGCAAAACCGAGGGTACGCATGGCCTGGTTCTGGTATTCGAGTAACTGTGCGTCTATCTCCTGCTTTGTCACCCCGGCCGTGTTGCGGCACATACCAAAGATAATCTCCGGGGCACCTTTCACATACAGGATGTTTTTCCCGGTTGCTGACTTGACAACGGTCGCCATATACTTGCGCTCGGTCGAGAAGGGAAGTTCCTCAAGGCGCAGCGTCTTTTCCTTTACATCGAGATAGTTGATACCCCGCTTGCGAAGCCACAGCAGGAGTGCCCCCTCGGTCGGGTTGCCAAGAACCTCGGCCTTCTCACCCGACAGGTCAAGCTGAGCGGTGGAGTTGACTGCAATCCCCTCCACAAGCACCTCGTCAGAGGGATTGCCGTAGAAATTAGTCTGGGCAACCTGCATCTGGTTCTGCGTGAGCGTACCGGTCTTATCGGTGCATATCACGGTGGTTGCACCCATTGTCTCGCAGGCGTGCATCTTGCGGACCAGATTGTTGGTCTTGAGCATACGGCGCATCGAGTACGCGAGTGAAAGCGTTACAGCCATAGGAAGGCCCTCCGGAACGGCGACCACCACCAGTGTGACGGCCACCATAAGCGTCTGCAGGAAATAGGCAAGGAAAGGCATCCAGTCGAAGTCAGGCACATTAATGAAGTACATCACGATTCGGCCGATGATGATTGCAGCGGCAAATCCGTATGAAATCTTGGTTATAAGGTCCCCGAGGCCGTCGAGCTGCTCGTTGAGGGGAGTCTTTACGCTGTCGTCGATCTGGGCGGCCTCGAACACCTTTCCGTTCTCGGTTTTGTCGCCGACGGCGAGCACGCGCATAACGCCGTGACCCTCCATGATCTTGGTGCCACGCATCGCATGATTGCTTGGGAATGTTGCCTCAGGGTCAAATTCAGCCGGATCCGTGGTCTTATGGCATATCGGCTCTCCGGTCAGGGTGGACTCGTCGATATTGAGCATAACGGCCTCGAGCAGTTCGCCGTCAGCCGGCACCTCCTCACCTGTGTTGAGGATCACTATGTCGCCGACAACGACATCTTTCTTCGGAATCTGCATGGCATTGCCGTTGCGTATCACCTGCACCGGCTCGTCGTCGTTGACCTGGTTGAGCAGTGCGAACTCCTTGTCTGCCTTCAGCTCGAAGATGAATGCCAGCCCGGTGGCGAGCAATATGGCGATGAAGATACCAATCGGCTCAAAGAAGACTCCGGCACCCTGGTCGAGCCCCCAGAACTCATAGCACGATATTCCGATTGAGAGAGCACCAGCAATCAGGAGGATAATGATCAACGGGTCTCCAAACTTCTCAAGGAACCGCTTCCATAGCGGCTCCTTCTCGGGGGGCGTCAGTATGTTGACGCCATACTTCTGTCGGCTTTCCGACACTTGCGCGTCGCTCAGACCGGTGTAATGATTCTTTTCTGACATTTCAGGTTATATTGTTTTAGTTACTTTTGCGGTAAGCTTAATGCCCGTGTCGACTCAAGAAGAGGGAGATTGGTCTCCGTCGGCACATAGATGACGGTCTTGTCGCTGAGGTCTGACTGCTGACGCACCCAGAGATACTGGATATAGGTCGGCGTGATGCTTCCGTTCTCGATGCGGATGGCCTCGGCCGCGCCTTTGGCTCGCTCAATCTCGGCCTGGGCGTTTAGTTTCTCGGCCTCGAGATTGGCCTTGGCCTCCTCGATCTTGATCTTTCGGTTCTGCTCTGCTTTTGCGAACTCGGCCTTTCCTTCCATCTCCTGTGACCAGACATTGTACCAGGGGCGCACAAAAGCCATAGCAACTATGAGCACTACAATTCCTGCTACTCCCCATATCGCTCCCTTGATGAGCTTCGGGGTCACGTTTACTTGATTGTTGTTATACATAGGGGTTAAGTTTAGTTTAAAGTTTAGTGTTTAGTTAAGTTTAAAGGTTAAAAGGTATTACTCGCTGCATTCGCAACACTCGACATGAGACGGCGGAGGCAACCTGACACCTAAAACCTAACACCTAAAATCTATAATTTATTCTTTGATATTGCAAATTTAGTGCTTTATGACTTCGCAACATATTTTTCGGAATGTTTCAGACGGATGCTGCTGTTTCCGATATTGCCGGCTGCAATGTTGCAACCCTATATCTCTGTCCAGCGGCGGTACATCTCCGACTCATGCAACGGAACCGGTTCCTCTGAATCATGCTGAGAAACAAATACCAGTTCCGGTTCTATATTAACGGAAAATGAACCGTCAGCGTTCTTGGTTATGTTGTAGTCTCCCGGGTTATATAGGGCCTCAAGACCCTTCAGTGACCTCTTGAGACAACTGAATATCGGTCGCCTTATCTCTGGAACGCTCAGATCCGGAGCGGATTCCCGCTCCCCGCCAAACATCTCGTAGATTGCGGAATAACGCTGCTGCACCCGTCTCATCCGTCGGTTGTACTTTTCCAGGCCGTCGGCAGTCTTTGGCAGGCTGAAATTAATGCCGTCGCTTCCCTGACACAACAGCAGTGCATAAAGCGCACGCTCACGGCGGTGCAGACCCATGGCCTTGGTATCGATATCGGGAAACAGTATCTCTTCCTTGTAAGGGTTCAGATGAATCGCACTGCGTATATTGCGGCGCACCAAGAATATGTCGAGCAACTGTTTGTAGAATCCGTGGAAATGAAACTGATTATCCCGCTCCTCTGATGTGTTCACCACAAAGACATCGCTGTTGATCATCTCCGAGAAACAGTCCACAAACACCTGGACTGTCGATATGATATCCTCGTCAACGTCTATCCGGAGATAGTTGGCATACTGTGCCTCCCCCACAAAACTGTTGCCGAGTTTTATCAGCAGCGACGGCATTGTATTGCGGAGTTCGGTTATTCCACACTTGTTGCAGAGCAGATCCTTGCAGAATACTCCGGTCGTCATCTTCATCAGCGATGCGTAGGTGCTCTCAATACCCTGCTCACTCATCGTGGGCGCGAGAAAAGATAGAATGTCCTTGAAGAGAACCTTATCCGTATTCCGGTAGTATTCTATAATCTTGGGTATGTAGATGAAATGGAATCCGGCAAGCTGGAGTTCCTTGAAAATTGAGCGGTAGTTGGTCCGGATGGACTCGTTGGTCTCCGGGTCATATTCATTCTCTATATATAGGGCGGTGGCTATGTCTACATTGAAATTCGCCTTCGGGATAGAGATCACGTCGCCCCTGAAGGCATCTCCGGACTCTAATACCACTGTAAGGGCAATCATCAGGAGCGCCTCCGAATGGGCGCAGAAACCGTCGCTGACAGTCATGGAGCGACAGTCGCCGAGCAGGTCTTCCTTAAGTCCCTGCACGCCCGAGTTGCAAATCACATCAAGGGCGTCGGCAAACGACACATCGCGTGCCTCTATTCTCGAATCCCGGTCGATGGAATATTTGTCGCATATCCTTCGCCAACATTCCATCTCGCCCGTATCCACAATCCTGTCAGCCTTGATCAGGTCAGCGAATATCCTCGCAATAGCGACCTTATGCACCTTATTCATAAATCTTTAGTTTTTAAGAATTGTTCACCAATTGGACTACTATCAGGCGTCCGCCCTCTTCGCCGGAAAGAAGAATCTTGCGGCCTTCGGTCAGCTCCACGAATTCACCGGGTTTGATCTGCCGTTTGGGCTGTTCCGTAACATCCCACATGTCGGGCAGACGCCGATTGATCAATATCCATTTGCCGTTGTGAAAATGGAAGTCTCCCACCGGTTTCTTGTCCTCAGGCTTGGTACGCTCGTTGGGCGTGACAAACCGGTTGACATGCCACATATATAACGACTGCTTGTCATAAACCATCAATCGGTAGTTCTCGGGCAGGAACCTGCCCTTTGCCGGAGAATAATATAGATTCAGGACGGGGAGCTGGCCATGATACTCCGTTCCGCAAAACGGGCATTTAGGTTTCGTTGAGTTGTCGAAGACAAACCACTTGGCCTCGCAGTTGGGGTTCTGGCAGGGCTGCATGAGGTCGGTAGTCTTGACAAGCGCGTTCTCCCACTCGTCGGCCGTGGGGCGCTTCATCGGGTCATGAAGTCCGTCGATAAACGCGCGGTCGAACAGCTCCTTCAGATACGGGCCGCAGATTGTATAAGGACGTTTCTCCACATCGCCCTGCGGCAACTCCGACTGTGCCAGATTCTTGATCTTGGGACGGTTGCTCTTGTCTGTGGGATGCTCTATAAAAAGTGCTTTTGCTCCCATCGAGAGTTCCTCATCCTTGGCTGCGTCAAGGTCGTTGACCTTACCACCGCGCAGTGGATGGCGGTTCAGGAGATACATGTATATAAGAACAGCCAGCGCATGTCGGTCTGTCTGTATGCTCGGAAGTTTCTTGTTGGGGTCGCCAAGTTTAAGTGCGCGGGTCTGAAGCACCTCCGGTGCGATAAAGTCGGGAGTGCCCACGACATCCGGAGGATACTTGCCCGGCACAACGAGTCCGTCGCAGTCTATTACCGCTGCCCGTCCGCTCTCCGGGTCAACGAGCACATTCTTGTACGAGAGGTCGGAATGTGCAAGACCTGCGGCATGGAGCCGGCGCACAGCACGCGCTATCTGCAGGCACATGTGGTAGTGTGTCAGCCACGTTCCCTTCTGGTCAGGCCTGAGAAACTTGTTACGAAGCTTGGCTGAGGCAAACCATTTTCCCTCCTTTTCCTTTCCCTTGAACATGCCGTCCTTGAAGAAGAAGTGTTTCTGATAGGCCGGGCAGACTATTCCGAGCTTGCCGTTCCACTCCACAAGTTTCGTGGGCCAGCAGAAAAGGTTCTCCCAATAGTCGCCGCCTATCTGCCCGAATATCTTGTCGCGGTATTTCCCGACGATGTTCTGGAGCCGGTCTTTAGCGTTGGCGTCCTGTGGTGTGCGGAAGAAGCCCACCACATATTTCTTGTCCGGACTGAAGTAGACATCCTTCATCGCGCCGCTGCCGATTACCTCATCGACAAACTCGACAGATGTACCGTCAGTAGCAGCCAATTTAATGGTCTTTGCCATAATCAATCTAATTAATAAAGTATTGCTATTGTACGGTCGTCATGGTTGCCCGGACTCCAGAAGTCAAGCCAGCCCAGAAGCTGGTCTTTGGCTGCCTCGTTGTCGTCGCTGAGGTCAACGCCTCCTATCTCGTCCTCAGGGAAGCCGTTCCGAAGCCTGTTGTAGAACTCCTCCCACTTGGCATAGTCATTAAGATTCCTGTCGGTCTCAAACATCGGGTCCGACACACCGTCGCTCATCAGGAAGAGTGCCGTGAAATCGGGTACTATCGTCATGCGAAGTCGTTTTGTCACAGCATCGGGATCGCGGAAGATCTCATGCATCGTCAGGAACCGTGTCTGGCCGGAGTATTCTCCCTCATCTGGCGTACCGAGGAGTTTTACAGTCTTATTCTCGGCATAGAACAGACACATCGCGCCATCGCCTACCCAGAATGACGCTATAAACCATCCGAAGTCATATTTCTTGCATACGGCAAACATGAGCGTGGTCGCAAAGTCCTTCAGTCTTGAGTCCGCATTGACTCCCGCCACTTTCCTGACAGCCTCATGTGCCTTCATAGCACCTTGAAACACAATGTCTATGACATGGCGTGTGGCTGCTGTCCTTTTCTCCGTATTTTCGCGGTCATCGGCATAAGCCTGGATGCATGTCTCGAATTCCGGATTATTCTGAAGTTGGCTCTTGCAATGCTCTGTGACTGCATTACAAGCCACCTCGGAGCCCTTGCGCGAGTATCTTGCGCTTCCTGCGCCGTCAGCCACGGCAACGATGTACCAGTCAGACTTATCGCAATGATAAAGGCTGAAATGGTCATCACGAGGCCGGCCCTCCTGCGCGTGGCTTCTGCCGCGCTGACTCGCTGCAACTATATCCTTTCTGGGAGTTCCGTCGGCACCGGCCTCAACCTTTACGTATTCTGTTGCGCTGTCCGGCTTGTAATAGGGTATGTCGCGGTCGGTGGGTATATTCTTCCAGAGATCCCGCGGATTCGGATTGAATGCCACCGGAATTGCAAGTTCTGACTCTGGTTCCCCCTCTACAGTCCTATAGCGAAGTGTTAAAGTGAAATCTCCTGCCCTTTGGGGCTTTCCGCTAAGCGAGCATTTTCCATCCTCGCCAATAGCCAATCCAAGCCCCAGTTCCTCGGCTCCGTCAAGTTGGATGTCGGAGATCTTGTCTACCGGGAGTTCGAAAAATACTGAGTATTCTTTCTTGACAGTTCCGTTGGGAAAGCGAAGTCCGAGTTGACGTACCTCGTTTTCTATCATTATTCGTTGATTCATACGTTCCTGTTTGAATGTGTCCCACAACGTGCCTACAGCCCAATTGAGAAACGATTCCTTGTCGGCCGGCTTGACTCCGGCGCTGCGCATAGCCTTGTCTAAGGCGCGTGCAGCCTCCTCAAGTCCGGTGATCGGAGCACTCTTCCGACTCGTCATTCGCTGCTTTCTATTCATGTCTCTATTTTTAGCCTAACCCACGGATACTGCCTCGACCTCATCAATACTATCATGTTCTGATAACGGTCGGCGATATAGGTGCCGTTTATCCGGTCTATCACCTTTATCAACTCCCCCATGGCCATGTCATTCTGACCTAAGGAGAACACTACCTTGTAACTGTCAAGGGTATGGCACATGAAATCTCTGACTGACTCCATGACTTTGGGATTTGTTATTGAATCATCGGCGGCAGGAATTTGGCCGGCGACAGATAGACAGTTCCGGGGCCGGTGACGCGCATCATGCTCAGGCCCTCGCCGCCAAGCAGATTCCCCAGTGACCAGTTGGACTGCATCTGGTTCTCTGCGATGTTAAGCAACGCGATGATATGGTCTTCATCGACTTCAATCGTCTCGCCGTATTGCAGGTTGATTGTTATGGGCTGTCCCTTGGTGTCCAGAAATACGGTAGACGTGCCCTGAATCTTTTGCAACAGCAGCCCCATGCCTCCGGTCAGGCCGGCTATCGAGAGTTTCGTCGAGACATTCACACGGTTGTTCGATCCGACATAGACTCCACGATGGCATATCATTGACTCTCCGTTGAGTTTCACGGGGAGCAGACCGAATCGGCTACCGATAACCACCTTGCGTGGCATATTCGTGACGTTGTATAGCCGAAGAATAAACAGCGACTCACCCGCGAGTTTAGCGCTGAGGATTCGGCCAATTCCCGAGCCGTTGAAGGCAAGTTCCTTCTCAATGCCGGATTCAAGATATATCACGGAACCTTTCTCTGCATAAAATTCCTCGCCGGGCGACAGTGTCACCTCCAGGTGCTGCACAAATTGGCCAATAAGCTTACAGTTCATAGGTAAGGGTTTAGGTTTAAGGTTTATAGTACTACGTTAATTTCTGCCGGTGGCGGCGGCAGGACCAGGTCCTCTGTCGCCCCGATGCTGCGGTTGCCCACGCCGATAGAATCCGACACCCATTTGAAGAATTTCTTGAAAGTCGCGCTGTCGACCGTATCAAGCGCAAAGACCTCGTCGGTCAATTCCTTCAGGGGTTCTGTCTTGGCGCTCATTCCGGCTGCGCAGGCTATGATGCTTGCAAAGTGCCTTTTCTTTATCTCGGGTATCATTTCACGGTATAACTGGATATCCGAGGGTTTACCGTCGGTCATAAGGAACAGCAGCGGCATCCAGTCACCCTTTTGGTCGGGGGTACCGGCACGCACCTCCTGATCTATTTTTTCACAAAGCATCTTCAACGCGAGTCCGGTATGGGTGGGCCCGCTTTCGGGTGTCGTGATTTGCGGCAGCTGGAGTTCGTCAAGCGGAGTAAGCGGTAGTATCTGCTTTACCTCGCGGTCATATGTGATAATGCTGATATTGACTGATTCCAGCGCAAAGGGATCCTGGCGCAGGGTTGAGATCATGGACTCAAGACCTACCTTGACCGATTCAATCGGCTCGCCACGCATTGAGCCTGACGTGTCTATGAGAAGATATACTGGGAGACGTCTCAAGGTTGTATAGGTGTTAGGGGTTAGGGGTTAGGGTTTAGGGAGTTAGGTGTTAGGGGTTAGACATTAGGTATTAGGGATAGGGGTCATTTACTCGCTGCACTTGCAACACTCGACATAAGACTGTGGAATTTACCTAACACCTCACACCTAACACCTTACACCTCACACCTCACACCTAACACCTTAATCTTTAATTCTTGTTAGACTACTATGTTCACTTCGGGTGGTGGCGGCGGAAGCTCACTGAGTGTCGTGGCCTCGGCACCGGCCTCCTCGACCTTCATGCTGCCTGAGCTGACTGATGCTGATACCCATTTGAAGAACGCCTTGATCGTTGCGCTGTCGGCCGTGTCGAGCGATACTACACATTCTGTGATTTTCTTCAGGGTCTCGGTGTTCGCACCTGCACCTGCCGCACAGGCCACAACCATTCCCCATTTCCGTTTCTTGAACTCGGCAATGCCTTTGTTGAGGTCGTCGGTGGGTTCTCCGTCGGTCATTATGAACACTAATGGTTTCCAGTCCCCTTTCTGTTCGGCAGTTGTCTTTGTCACCTCCTGGTCGGCTTTCCGGGCAAGGAGGGCAAGCGCCTCTCCGAGTGCGGTGCATCCGCTCGCCTGGATGGCAGGCTGTTGGAATGCGGCCAGTTCGGTCAACGGTGACACCTGCTGCGCACTGCTGTCAAAGGTGATGATGCTCAGGTAGGCGGTCTCAAGCGCGTAGGGATCCTGGCGCAGGGTCGAGACCAGTACCTGCACTCCATTCTTCACTGCCTCAATAGGCTCGCCATACATCGAGCCTGAGCAGTCGAGAAGGAGGTATACGGGTAGTCTTCTCATGTTATTTTGCGTAATTGGTTACTATTCGTTTTATTGTCTCGTAGAGGTTGGAATCGGGATATGCGTCCCCTATCGCCGAGAATTTCCATTCCCCGTTGCGTCGGTAGAGTTTGCCCATGATGAGCGCTGTCATGCCCTTGTACTGAGGCTCGGCTGCGACATCGTATGACGCGAACACCTCTTTGACGCGGGTCGGAGTTCCCTCATACATGCGTATGGATGCGTAGGGTATCTGCGAGAAGTCCTCGCGGCCGCAGTTGTTGAGAAAGAAGAAGATCTGGTTGACATCGGGGCTCACCCGGTTCAGGTCAACGGTTATGATCTCGTTGTCGAGTCCGTCGTCGCCATCCTGGTCGCCTTTCAGGTCATCGCCGCTGTGGTGTAGTGCGAAGTCGCACGAGTCCACCTTGCCGGGAGGCATGCCGTAGCGGCCCAGAAACTCCCGCTTGTAGAGCGGCGAATAGATGTGGTCGACCAGTTTGCCGTCAGCATCTACCATGACGCATGAGAGGTCAAGGTCAACATCCTGTACTGATTTTCCAAGGCCCATGAAACCACGGGTCACGATGGCTCCCCAGTTGCATCCGACACAGAAATCGGTCAGTCTGGAGCCGTTGCTCTTCTCGAGGTTGATGCGCTGTCCTTTTTCAAGTCTTATTGCCATAATTGCCAGAAGATTTGCTGTTATCCTACATATTTGTCAACGAAATGCTGAAGGCCACCCTTGTAGCCGTTGCCCATGGCCTCGAACTTCCACTGTCCGTTGCGCCTGTATAGGCGTCCGAACTCCACAGCAGTCTCTATCGAGAAGTCCTCGTCGAGATCGTACTTGGCGATCTCCTCGTTGGTGATCGCGTTGTAGATGCGGATGTAGGAGTTGTGGACCTGTCCGAAGTTCTGACGGCGCTGCTCTGCCTCGTGGATTGTCACGGTGAAGATTATCTCCTGGACCCGTGGGTCTACTTTTGAGAGGTCTACGGTCAGAGTCTCGTCATCGCCCCCGTCGCTGTTGCCACCGGTTCTGTCATCGCCCGATGACTCTACTGCCCCGTCGGGCGAGACCAGATTGTTGTAGAACACCAGGAACTCGTCTTGCGGAAGTTTCCTGTTACTGCCGAGCATGAACGCAGAGGCGTCAAGGTCAAAGTCATATCCCGTGCTTGAGTTTGGATCCCAGCCAAGACCGACTCCTACTTTCTGGAGTCCTATCTCGATGCGCTGGCCTTTCTGAAGATTTATTGCCATTGTTTCTTAGTTTTTAAGTTTGAGACAAAATTACATAACATAATCTGCATAGCCTAATTCCTGTAACATTTCAATCCAATCTGAATATTCATGGCATCAGGGGTTGCAAGGTTTCAGGACTGTATTTTGCGTCTGCCTGAAAAATAGGTTACTACGCACTTGCAAATATAATGAATATTTCATATTCCACAATAACCCGGTGCCATGTTTTTGCTGCATAAGACATCGCAATATGACACTTTACCGCACATTCCTGATATTTGCATATACGTGTGAAATTCGTTAATTTTGCAGAAATTTTCCTAATGGCATGATTAAGGCAATCGGTTTCGCATGGCAGCATGTGTTGCTGCTCATGTCCATGTTTTTTATGACTTTCGGCGTCGCGCTATGCGTCCGCTCGGGTCTCGGCTCGGGAGTGATCTCGGCGATTCCCATGGCATTCTCATTGGCCGGCGAGGAGGGAATTGCCCCTGCCCTATCTATCGGAGGATACACCAACATCATGAATGTAATACTCGTGGTGTGCCAGATCCTTGTTCTACGCCGGCGTTTCGAGTTGATCCAGCTGCTGCAACTTGTGGTCGGGTTTCTCTTCGGCGCGATGCTCGACATCAATATGTATATTACTTCTCTCTTCAGCGACTATGCCGGACTCGCATCACAGATTATCGCTCAGTTGGCCGGCTGCACAATCTTAGGCACGGCTGTAGCCGCCGAGATTCGCTGCGGCTCCGTCACTATGCCAGGCGAGGGCATACAGATAGCGATCAGCCGAGTGACAGGGTGGGCCTTCCCAAAAGTCAAGATGCTTGTTGATACGATGCTCGCCCTCACGGCCGCGGCATGCGGCATCTATTTCTTCGGCAGCTGGCCCTGGACCGTGGTCGGTCCGGGTACACTTTTCGCCATGTTCTATGTCGGCTTTGTCGTTAAACTCGTCAACCCGCACATGGGCTGGTTCGACCGCCTGCTCGCATACCGTCCCGGATTCCGCCGTTATGTCTACGGCCTGGCCCGGTTCATCAGAAATCGCTAAGACTTCCCTTAACTCTCAACTCAGCGCATCCTCGGGGTCGTTGAAGTCAAACGGGACAGCATCGGGATCTGACGTTTCGTCGCATAAAACATCCTCAGGTACCTGCAAACCGGCACTATATGGCACCTCTGGTTCTTTGAGGACAGTCTCGCAGGGCATCTCTTCAGTAATTCTGACGTAGCGGTTATCCTCGACTGTAAAGTGCCGACAGATGTATCTGTATATTTTGGATTCTTCGGCCGTAACGTCATGCTCAGCCATTAGCCGGACCATCAGCTCCTTGTTGTCGGCTGCCGCCTTATTGTTATAAGTGTCAAAGTCTGTAATTTCTCCGTTGATTGCCTCGTCGTATTCTTCGTCAGGATATATATATTCCTTTTTCGACTCATTGTAGGTCCGGCTTATATCGATCATCGCGAGGTATTTCTCAGGCGGCAGAACTATCGCGCAGTCAAACTGCAGCCCGGCATCTATCTGGTTTATGAGATGCACAAGTGCGGTCGTGAACTGGATGTCCCGCATCTCGGCGATCTCGCCTACCGACATGCCGTTCTCGTACATTACACGGGTCACTACATCGCTCGAGCCGATAGGCAGCCTCTTATGGCCATTCACATGCTTGTTGACAACTCCGAGTATATCCTTATAGTAAGCGGCAAGTCTTGCCATGCTCATTCCCTCGATATGGCTCAGGCTTATGACATTGACGGGTTTCTTGCCGACAATCTCAGCTAAAGTGGCATCGGAGAATACCATGTAATCAGCGATTCCCCTTTTCTCAGCGACGATCTTCCGCATGCTCTTGAGCTCATAGGCAAGCAGTTCATCGCCGGTGAGAGCCGGTTTCTGCTCGGTATGTCTCGCACGCCAGCCGCGTGCCGGAGCGTACGCATGGCGCACCGGGCTGAATAACTCTATCCTCTGGTTGCCTCTCAGCACACGGATGCCTAACGGTGTGGGTCGAAGATGGAAGTTATCCTCATAGGCGACCTCGATGAGTCCGAGCTGAATCATCTGCAGGATGTAGGCATGCCATTCCTGGACATCGACATCGGCGCCGACTCCATATGTCGGCAACCGGTCATAGCCTCTCGACAGCATATGCTGGTTCCGGCTACCCCTCAGTATGTCGATGATGTGACTGATAGGCTCTGACGACCCAGTGCGCACGATGGCGCTCAGAGCCTTCTGCGCATGAACAGTTCCATCAAAACGTGCCCTCGGCGAACGGCAGTTGTCGCAGTTGCCACAGTCGCATGTCACCTCCTCGCTGAAATAACTGAGCAGTATGCGGCGCCGGCAAACACTCGACTCCGCGTAACGCTGCATGAAGTTCAGTTTGCTTTCGTTTATCTCTTTCTGTCCCGACTCCTCCACAAATTTGCGGCGTATCAGCATGTCGCCATATGAGTAGAAGAGTATAGTCTCGGCAGGCATCCCGTCGCGGCCCGAACGACCTATTTCCTGATAGTAACTCTCTATGTTGCCCGGTATGTTGTTATGCACCACCCAGCGGATATTGCTCTTGTCGATGCCCATACCGAACGCTATCGTGGCACAAATCGCCTGGTATTTCCCCTCGACAAACTCTCGCTGTACCCTCTCGCGCGAGTCGATGTCCATGCCGGCATGGTAGCATGCCACCCTGTAGCCGAGATCGGCGAGTCTCTCGGCCATAGCCTCTGTCTTTTTGCGGCTCAGACAGTACACGATGCCGCAGTCCATAGAATTCTTGTTTATCAGATCGGCGATAACGCTGAGCCGCTCGCTCACTGTGCTTCCCTGAATCACGCGCAGCGACAGATTCGGTCTGTCAAACGAGCCGATATGCATGTATGGGTCATGTAGGCGAAGTGCCGACGCGATATCCTCACGGGTCAGCCTGTCGGCTGTTGCGGTAAGTGCCATGACGGGGATATCGGGCCTGAGTTGCTTGATGCGCGAAAGCTCAGTGTATACGGGGCGGAAGTCGTGGCCCCACTGTGAGATACAATGCGCCTCGTCGACGGCCAAGAATGACACCGGCAGATTCTTCTTAATCTGCTCTATGTCGGCGACAAGACGCTCAGGTGAAAGATATAGCATTTTTACCTCGCCATCGGCGATTTTGCGATATATTTCCCGATTCTCGGACTCGCTGTTGAATGAATTTATGGCTGCGGCAGGAAGGCCGTTGGCACGCAAGGCCTCGACCTGGTCTTTCATCAGCGCTATAAGTGGAGACACCACAATACAACACCCTTCTGACATAAGTGCCGCCAGCTGAAAGCATAGCGACTTGCCGCCACCTGTCGGCATCAGCACGACCGCGTCGCGCCCCCTAAGCACGCTCTCTATCACTTCCCACTGCCCGGGCCGGAATGATGAAAAACCATAATGGCGGTTCAATAACTCAAGCGCCTTGGCATAAAGAGCAGTACTATCGGCTCCATCGTGGCGCGAAATGTCAGCATTAGTTTCAGCCATAATCTATGAAGGTTATTGTTGTCAGAAGAGTCTGGGGTCATGCATCCTTGCAGTTCAGTTCCAAGTGTGACATACCCCTCGGCAAAGATAATCCTTTTCGCCCGTTTACACAAACATAACCACAGTGAGGACGATTTATAATCTGTTCGTTATAACTTCTTCTCGAACATGGCGAGTTCGATTTTCTGTGGAAGGTTCTGAAAGGATGTCTCCCGTATCCCGGCATCGGCAATCACAATCAAAACAGGACAATGATTACTTGGTGCCATTCTTTATTCTGCTTATGGAATCTCCCCATTTTTCCTGCGCAGCATGTGCAGCTGCCTCAATACCTGCTGCCACACGCTCAGCAGCACGCCGGGTGCTTGCCCGAGCATCCTCGGCAACCTCACGCATAATCTGTGCCATACGCTAGTCGCCAGGTTCTTCCATCGACGTAAGTCGATAACTGTTCATCTGTTCTTCCGACATAATTGATAATCATTTCTTATTCAACGCCAAATTTGCAAAAAAAGTCTGAAACCATATCACTTTTAAACAACAAGACCATTCTGTTTGACTTGAACTGATTGAAAAGCATCACGGTTGTAAAAAGAAAGTCCATAACTTGTGGTTGTTTTCCACAAAGTCATGGACCCTATGACGATTGCTAAAATACACGAATTAACGGGACAACTCTTCAATAACGGCAACGGCTTCCGCCTGGTTTTCTTCTGACGCTCCGACTTTTGCAAATCTTACAATACCACCTTTATCCACTACGATAGTTAGGGGAAAGCCTTCCTGTCGTACAAGAGCAACTAAATCTGTTGCTTCCTGAAGATGCGTCCATGTGAAATTATGTTGCTCTACTATTGGCAATATTTCTTCCCTATTATGGCGCGAGGCGGAAAGGAAAACGACATCAGGAAATCTGCTCTTCCATTCAGAAAGAATTGGCATTTCCCGTCTACACGGCCCGCATTCGGATTGCCATAAATTTAACACGAAAACTTTGCCTTTAAGGATGTCATTATTCCATGTATGACCATTAATGTCGGAATATTCAAATTCAACAAATGGTTCTCCGACTTTAACACCTATACCCCCATATACCGCTACTGTTTGAGGTTTACGACCGTTATAGTCGCGGAGTAATTTATCGGCATACCTCACACGCTCAGCAGGAATAGCCTTCGCTTTAACGGATTCTTCTAAAACAAATCCTTCGGGTAAATATATACCGATAACCATTGCTCCGTCGGGGTCTTTAAGAACGGCCATCGTGGAATTTCCCGGAATAATTGATTTGGTAGGTGTAGACTTATCAAAGAATAAGCCATCTGCGATAGCAGCCGCATTTACAAGACTATCATTGGAGGTTTGAGCATGTATTCCCACGCAACCCATTACAATTAATAATAATGAAATCAAGTATTTCATATTCGATAGTGTTTATTTGATTGCAAAGTTATGTATTTTCAGCGGAATATCAAAGTAATACTTCGAGGTCGTTGACCCGGAAGATACAGCAGTCGCGTATCTTGCGGCACTCGGCGAAAGAAAGTATCTTTTACATTCCTCGAGACACCGCAGAAAGAGTAACGTTGGCGATTCAATATGAAACTGCTTATTTCGGTCTCAGCAACGATAACGATATTTCATAAGAGTTGAGAGCGACTAATGCAGACGTACCTCCGATCACGAGCCATGCAATGATTGTGAAGTTGCTGGCGAATGTGTTCAGAATAGATTCTCTTGGCAATGTCAACTGCCAGTTTGATACGGCATCGATCAGATATGGCAATGACAATGAAAACAGGAAGCCAACAATAAAGCCTGCAAAGACAGCAATGGCAACGGCTTTCTTATTCCTCAAATGGACTTCTGCAGTGTGTCGCTTGATTATCTCTACGGAGTTTAGGTTCCGCTGGAGTTTATTCATGAACTGAAAGTCGGATGAGAGTTCCGGCTCATAGTTTGAGAATAGCGATTTTAATTTATCATCTTCCATACTGTGTAGGGATTAATTGGTGGATAACAAACCGCGCAGGTGCTTGCGGCCACGCGAAAGATGTTGCTTCACAGCATCTTGTGTGGTTTCCTGTATCTCGGCAATCTCTTTAATTGAGTAACCCTGCATATAGAATAGCAAAACAGAAGTACGCTCCTTCGCCGGTATTTTGTCCAAAGCCTCATAGAGGTCTTGATAAGCAAAAGATGAATCGGCCCTGTCATGTGCGGTAATCTCTTTTGCATCCTCATAGCCGACAGTAAGTCGTTCGGCACGTTTATGATTGATGAACGTGTTGTAGGCGATTTTGAAAATCCAGGCGTTGAATTTTTCAAGATTTGAAAATGAGTCGCAGGAAAGATAAGCTTTTATATAGGATTCCTGTGCAACATCATCAGCGAGCGCGGTATCGCCGCAGCAGAGAGCCACAAGAAAGCGGCGAAACGCTTTCTGTGTGGCTTCTACATGGTATATGAATTGCTCGCGAGTCATTTCCTTGTGCAGTTACTGTTAGTCTTTTATTTGTTTACGAGTGACGAAGTAAACCACAAGGTAACTCAGACCGATTGCGAGTGATGCGCCACCGAATACCAAGGGAACCGTAACAGGATCGGCAGAAAACTCGGTGCCCATGCAGAGTGAGACAATGCCTACGGTGCAGAGTGCAACACCGGTGAAGAAGAAGATACATCCGCGAAGCAGTCGGAGATTAAGAATCTCACGGGCGGTTTTCTTCGGCTTTTGAAGAGCCTCCGCCAGTTTGTCGGCATCGATGCCAGAGTTGTTTTCGATTGCTTTGATAAGCACTTTTGCGCGTTTGTTGTCATTATTCATCACAGTAGCGAATACTATTGCCACTATTGCTACCGGGAGTACCACGCAGATGAAAATGGGAACCAGTGTTGATGTCATATCTTTGAATTTATTAAGTTTAACGTTGTTCTTTTGAGGCGTCTCGTATGTAAGACAAATCTTGCTGATGAAAGGTGACAGGAACAGCGAAAAAACTTATTGAAAATTACGACTTACTGCTAAAACAATTAAGACACACAGCACAGGACCCATCGATTTTAATGAGGATATACCGAACGCGTATTTCTAACTTTGTTCAGATTTATAAAGCTGCTTGAATCCGTTTTTAAGTAATAATGGTACGGTATAGCATTCTATGGGGAAAAGACGGGGATTGTCTTATGGAATCAAGAGCTTATAGCCGGAAAGTTGACTGGCAATTTCCGTCAATTCAATGGGAACGTTGACCTGCTGGCCATTGACAGTAAGAGTAACGGATGTATTATTAAATACAGTCATTCTCTTAAATGTCATGGTTATTGACATTTGCTTGCCTTCTTGTGTGGTAACCATAGAATTGGCATCATACGTTTTCCCATCATTATTAAATTTGGCACAACAAGTTTCAGACCCCGATCTGAAATTATCATCAACGATAACAATGGTGGTTTTGCCGTCATTGTTATCAAGGCTCTTAAACTTAAACTGTGCATTTGCATTAATGGCAAAGAGTGCACAGATTATAATAAAGATTAGTTTCTTCATGTATTGTTCATTTTGCTATATGTGCAAAGGTACAAAACAAACTGTAAATACACAAATCATTATATCCTCACAAGCATCAGGGAGAATGTTGCATACCTACATGAAAAAAGGAGTCGGCAGCACTCTTACGAATAACTGCCGACTTTGTGTGAGTGTGGATGCTGACCAAGTTTGAGGCTACTCCCTGCCCTTATAATATATTTGGCCATTCATCGCCCGTTCAGGTCATTCTGCCAATCCTCAACAGAACGCTACTTGCTGAACTCGTAAACGAAATTGGCTGTGGCGTCTTTGCTGATATTCGCAGGTGGATTTTCCATGTCGAAGTCTGGCCAAACCTTTATTTCCTTCAGGTTTGGACACAACGTGAGGTAAATGACAGCTCTAGGATTTACAGTGCTGATGTCTATACGTTCCAGTTTTGCAAGATTGTAACACATAAGTTGTTCCAGCGACGGAAGATTCTTTAAATCAAGGACAGTCAGATTTGGATTACTGAATGCACATATATTCCATAATCCGGGCATGTCGTGAAGTGTAATCGCAGTGACGTTAGATTCAAAGGCATTTAGTTCCTCAAGATTCTTGCAGTTGTTTACTTGCAGTTCACCATTCACGGGACAACGTTCTAATCTAATGTTTTTAAGAGATATGCAATCGGAGAAGTCAGGGATAGCTTCGAGATTCTCACAATCGCCCGCTTGGCAATACTCAAGTTTGCCCATACCTTTTAGATCGAGTTCTTTTATGGCAGAGCCCTGAGGGTTGAAGCGAATCAGATTTGCACGTTGTGCGTTGAGGTCCACGTTACCGATTCCGCTATAGAGAGTATATAAGTATTCCAGTGCCGGACATTCGGAAACATCGACAGACGTCAAGTTTGCACAACTTGAAAGTGTCAACTCTTTGAGAGCCGAACAACCCGACAGGTTTATATTTGCCATTGCGCCACAGTTGTTGGCCTGTAAGGAACGAAGATTCTTCATTCCACTAATATCAAGAGTTTCAATTTTATTGCGGTAGACCAACAATGTTTCGAGTTTCGAAAACCTCTTGAGATCTAAGGATGTGTAATCCAGGTCGCCAATTCCCAGGTATTTTATTGTTTCGGGTAACTGGTTTAGGTCAAACTGTTTGAGGTTGGTAGAGGAAATATCGAGGCTTTCCAATTGGTTTAAACCTGCAATGTTGAGGCTTTCAAGATTGAAGAGGGAACTAAAATACACTTTTTTGAGACTTACGTTCTTAGACAAGTCAACTTCAGTGATATAGTTTTGAAGGATGTAGGACTGTAACGAGTCAAGGCTCACGAAATACTCGATACCTTTCAGAGTCTCCACCCCTCCAGGGAGGCACAAATCCCCCGTGATGCCTGCTGCCTGCAGGTTAGTTAACTCATCGCTGTCGGGGACATATTTCTGCCTGATGTATTCGCGAAGATTCCTGTCGGGAATGCATTCTTCGGTGAGGATGTTGAAAACTTCTGAGATAGGGGTCACGCTGATTTCCGGACTGCCCTTTCCTTCACCAAAATCGTTGATGCCTGTGACAGTATAAACGCCCGACTGTCTGGTATGCAGCGACTTTGCAGTTGATTCCTGGACAACTTCACCATCTCTTGTCCAACGGTAGGAAGTCGCGTTCTTTATAGGTTTCACGCTGAGCAAGAAGGCCCCTATTCCATTGACTGTAGCTTTTATGGTACCTGCCTCACCGGGAAGCGGGGAGGTCTCGCCGAATGTCACGTTCACCACCTCGTCAGACGGGATGCTTTGCACAGTGCCTCCGCGTAGGTTGATTTCCATATTGTAGTTCTGTGCCGCGACGCTTGCCGGAAGAAGCGGCATCAGCAGCATCGCCATGCTGATAACTTTTATTTTTCTCATGTGCTGTAGTGTGTTTGGATGTTTAGTCGTCAGATGTTTAAATTACTTGTTGTTAACTTTGTAACTGCAATTGCCGGTGCTGATAATTATGACACCGCGTTCCAGAGTGCGGAGGTCTACCTCCACTCGGCCATCTTCGGGAACTGTGACGCGAGCAATCTCCCTCCCGTCAAGGGTATAGACGGTCACTTGACTGTCCTCCTTCAAGCCGGTGAAATAAGCCGTTCCGTCGCGCAAGGCCAATCCCTCATCGGGGACAACCTCATTAATTCCCGACTGCACTTTTTCGAAGTGGTAATCGAGCAACGCGTCTAAGGGCACCGTAACTTCCTCTTTCGGGCTTCTGGCCGTCAGTTCACGCTGCGCGATGCTGATGACCGGATTGTCAGAAAGCAGGAATGTAGCCTTGGTGCCATCGGTGCGCTCCAGCACCAGGGCCGTCTTCGTGTCTTGCGCCCCAACAGTCCCTGCCGTCACGAGGAGTGCCGCACATAGGTTGAGTATTCTTCCTTTCATTCGCGTAAGATTTTAGGTTAATGTTCTTTTCGGCGTAAAAATAACCTTTCTTATGGCAACAGCCAATCCATTCCCGACGAATCAGGAATATGCGGGGATGAATCGGGATATTCGATTCCTGTATATAAGGAAGAGTCTGGGTCAACTATGGCCGTACCATTCCAGAAACTCATACTTTCGGGCGGCCGTAACGGTCACCTTTTCCTCAGTCGCTCCGGCACCGAGCGTGACAAGGAGACGACCCTTGAGATATTTGCTGACCTTTTTGACTGCATTTATATTGGCGATGATGCCGCGCGAAAGTTGAAAGAAATCCTTATCCGGGAGCAATGGTGACACATTCCCGAGACTCGAGAAGCCGGTGACACGCCGTGTTCCTGTGCCATTCATGACAGCGTAGACCACCTTATCGTCTGCCTGGAAATACGCCACGTCACTGAGTTCAACAGAGTGATAATTGTTGCCTGTGGTAATGAGAATGCGCGAGGCAACTCCTTGGTGTGGCATTTCCTGGATGAATCGTGACGTCATATCCATCTTGCCTTTTGCCTGCTCCATCGTGGTCATGAGATCCAGCATCAGTTTCTCCATATCCGCCGGAGTTTCGAGAGAATTCCGTCTTGTGCGTTCCCATTTCTGAACGGCACGCGCCAGGTCTTCATCCTGAATTGGTTTGAGAAGATAATCCACGCTGTTGAGGCGGAACGCCTCTATGGCATACTGATCGTAGGAGGTGGTGAATATCACCGGAATGTCATCAATGGGTCTTCGCTGCGTTTTTATTTCACTGAGTTCCCGAAAGATGTCAAAACAAATTCCGTCGTCAAGTTCTATGTCAAGGAACAGGAGGTCTACGCCCGAGGATGCTGTATTCATTAAAAAAGCAACTGTATCTTCCACTGTCTCTGCCGTGAAGCACAGTTTCCAGTCGGGGCGCAGCTTTCCGATTTGATATGCGAGGTTCAGGCGCGAAAGTTCTTCGTTCTCTATTATGGCGTAATTAATCATAAGTCTTTTGGATTCCGGTGTTGAAGGGTGTAGCGGCCTTCTTTGCCGCTTTACGGGTGATATAAGGTACTATGGCCGTGAAGGTCTCGTCATCTTTTTCGATGCTGAAATCCTCGCCGTAAGAGGCGTAGAGTTCCGAAAGATAACGTAGGCCCAGATGCGACGGGGATTCTGACTTGCGGTAATTTACAGGGTTGGAGACCCGCATGCCTTCGGGGCCTATCTCCACTCTGACATGCATGGGATGACGTGCAGAGATAGTGTTATGCTTGGTAATGTTTTCAATGAGCAGCTGCAGGGTATACGGGGGAAGCATCTGGTTTGAGACATGTTCTTTTCCTGTGACGTTAACCGAGAATTTCCCCTTGTAACGCAGCGAAAGGATATTTACATAGGAGTTCATAAAATCCAGTTCCTCTTCAAGCGTAGCGAGTTCGGTATCCTGTTTTGCGAGCGTATAGTGATAAACTCTTGAAAGCCAATTAATGAAATCCTTAGCCTTATCGCCGTCAAAATTCACGAGAGCGGAAAGCATGTTCAAGGAGTTGAAAAGGAAATGAGGAGTCATCTGTGTCTTCAACGCCGTATAGCGATAACGGAGCGCAGTCTGCGCCTGCTGCTCGGCCTCACGCGCTTTACGCTGAAAATTCACAACATAATAGACGGCCTCGATGGCAAAGAAGAGGATGAAATTACTAAAAAAGGTTCCTGCCCAATTCACGGAGTCATATTCCGACCCGAAAAGAGCAAGTATGAACAGGAAATCAATGGTCACAACTCCTGCATTGGCTAAAACAAAATCCAAAAGCAGTTTCCATCTTATATCCTGAATGCGGTTCAGCTTAAAGATGATTGCCCAGTCAGTGACATATATCAGAAAAATCGGGATGAAATTGAGCGCCATATGGGCCGGTAGCTGCCACAATTCCGTGTAGGGGTAAAATGTCCCGGCTGCAATCTTGTTGTAGAATGCCTGGAAGACGACATAGTAGACAACGAAAGATAGAAATCCCCATAACCATGGATGCCGTATGCATGTCAGATGTGCTTGCCCGACAATTCCTGTATCTGTATATTTTGCCTTACCCGATGTCATGCCGTTATCTTTATGTTTATATGTGTCACAAGACGAGCCAAATGTCTCTTGATTTGAAAATATCGTGGATTGGACCGCGCCTAAACGGGTGGTCGCCTGGCATCGCCAAGAATCCGTCTACAAATTTACGAAATTATTATGAGAATTTAACGGCTGAGTGTGGTGACAGGCAGAATTCTGGCTGAGGTTATTGCATTTTCTTGTTTCGGTTGCTGTTAAGTCTGTAAGTCTGACCGGTCTGCGAAAGATGAATCTGACAATCATATTTTCACGCACCAGACATGCATTTTATTCCTGATTTCTCCTGATCCTTGTTTCCGGACCTCTTCTGATAATCAATGGGACAGTTTCCACCGTGACTACGCTTGTATCCAGGCCCAGGGCATTTTCAGCCGATTCGGATATATGCCGAAGTGCCTCATACACAGTCAAGACCTTTCGTTCATAAGCATTGCAGATGCTCGCGGGAGAGAACACTCTATGAATCAGCACGAACCGAAAGTCGCCCGCTATCCCGTAACGTTTCATAGAGGGATACTTGCTTGTAAGCGAAAGATCGCCGGTTTCCACAAGATCCTCCACAATCTGCCTCAGAAATACGTTGATACGCGGCTGCACCTTAAAGCCGAGTCTTACAGTTACAAGAAAAACTGCATCCCTCACCATCATGTCCACGGAATAATCGAGCGTGTATGGCGTGTCGGTGTGCTCTATACGGATGATCCAGTAATGATCTGCCCTTTTAGGCTGTTTGTTTATTATCGAGTACAACAGTTTGCTTTCCACCATATTCCTTGTAGGCGAAAAACTGATGTACACCACATTCGACGCATATCGGGGTATCTCCGCGTCATTCCTTATGGCGGTAAGTATCTCTATGTAATCCGGTAAATATTTATAATCCAGATGGCTGCGATGAAATGAGCGGCCTTTGCTCCAGACAAACATTATGCAGAACAGACCGCAGGCTATAAGGACCGTAAACCAGCCGCCATGCACAAACTTGAACATGTTGGCAGCGAAGAAAGCCCCTTCGAGCAGACAGAACACTATGAGAAAAGAGGATGTGAGCCACACAGGTGTACCTATATTACTCATATAACGCCACAGGAGTATTGTCGTGGTAAGCATTGTTATGGTTATGGCGAGCCCATAGGCGGCCTCCATACGACCCGAAGACTGGAACAACAGCACCGTGCCGACACATCCCACATACAGAAACAGATTCATCGCCGGAACATACAACTGTCCTTTGACATTTCCGGTATGGGTAATCTTCATTCTCGGCCAGATCTCGAGATTCACAGCCTCGCCTATCAGGGAAAACACGCCGCTTATCAGGGCCTGACTCGCAATTACGGCGGCAGCTGTGGCTGTGACTATACCCACGCCCAGAAAGCCTGTCGGCATCATTGCGTAGAAGGGATTCACCTGACTTCCGATAGAATCGGCATGAGCCAGAATCCACGCGCCCTGTCCGAGATAATTGAGAATGAGCATGACTTTGACAAAAAACCAACTGAAAGTAATATTGTAACGGCCGCAATGCCCCAGATCCGCATACAATGCCTCAGCACCCGTGGTGCAGAGAAACACCGCTCCCAGTATAAGCATCCATTCAGGGCTTGAAATAATCAGCCTGACTGCATAGCAGGGATTGAATGCCTTGAATATGGAGAGATCATTCCAAACGTTCATCAGTCCGAGTATGCCAAGCATAAGAAACCACACGAGCATTACCGGACCAAAAAATCTGCCGATCTTAGACGACCCCGAACGCTGCACAAAGAACACCAGGGTTATTATCACCAGCACAATCGGCACCACCGGCGTCTCGACAGATAATGAACTCAATCCTTCCACGGCCGACGTAACTGTCACCGCCGGTGTTATTATTCCGTCAGCGAGCATCGCGCTTGCTCCTATGGCGGCCACAATAAACGGCCATCCGCTTGTCCCCGTCTTTTTAACCAGCGAGAAAAGAGCCATAATGCCCCCCTCGCCGTTATTGTCGGCGCGGAGCGCTACCGTCACATACTTGATTGTAGTCTGAAGAGTGAGCGTCCATATAACACACGATACCGCTCCGATGATATACTCACGGTTGAACTCAGGGCCGACATTCAGAATAGCCTTCATGACATAGAGCGGCGACGTTCCGATATCGCCGAACACTATTCCAATGGCGACGAGCAGTCCCGCCGCACTCCATCCGGTTGTCCTGTTATCCTTCCTGCTCATTCCTCCTCAAAATAGACGGTTACACAATCTAATATAAACGGTTGCACAATCTCAATATGGTTGCATAATAAATCGCAACCTGAGTTGAATCATGTACTGATAAACGCAAACATATAACACCATTCCCAATCCATTAGTTTGCAACAACCACAACTGCATCCTCACCCTCGCCAACTCGTCACAGAGAAATATCTGCAAGCCCGTTATCTTTATTCAGTCAACGGTTTCCCTGTTCCTCGGACAACCGTCTGCATTCAATCGATATGTATGGCATAGTGGATGGGCTCATAAAAAGAAAAGTCCATAACTTGTGGTTGTTCTCCACAAAGTTATGGACCATATGAGTTGGCGCAAGAAAACTGGTTTTACGTCATGGATGTGGAAAATGAAAATCACTGGAATAAGGCTCATATTTAATCCACTCCTTCATATCACTGTCAACTGATCCTCTTGTAAATGTATATTTATCTCCGCATCCGTTGAGTTCAATAACGTCAGGAGAATAAGAAATCAAAGACCAGTAAATGCCGCCATCTGCATTGAACGTACACGTATTGGGCTGGAATTTCGAGTTGTCTATTTCAAGGTCTTTTTGGACAATCGCCAAGTTATTCGGATAGATCTCACACGTGAACTCGCCGGTATTATTGTTTTTCATCATTCTTATGTTCTGAAAGAATAGCGTACCTTTATTATTACTTCTTGCAGCCGCAGTTCGGATATATACCATATTGGGACTGATAAGATATACAAACATGTGGCGATTGGTATTAACCTCGCAGCATGGCATCCCGTCATTGTTGCCGTATGCCACACCCATCTGCCACTCTTGCAGACATCTGCCGACATCTAAAGCCGATTCACACTTCTTCATTTCATACGGCTTTACAGTTTCAATATCTTCTACTTTTTTCAGACGCTGACCGCAAATTACAAGCCGATCTTCAGACATGATCATTTCAAGCGGCTTTACATTCCCAGGGAAAGACACAGACCCGTCTGGAGAAAAAACTGTACTGTGTAATATTCCGGCATTTGGAACTTCAAGAACGGCCTGCATTGTAGAATCCACTTTTGAGTAGAAAATGCAAATTGAGTCAGTAATGACGGCTTCGGCATTGTCATTAGCCCAAACGCCCTTATATGATGATAGATTAGTATTTGCAATCGCCGCGATTGCAGTAATGAAGCCAAATATTGAAAAAACAATTTTTTTCATTTTTAATGGTATTGATTTTTTACAGAAGTAAAATTACAAAAAATAACTGATATACAAAGCAAATCAACTAAAATTTCAACTCCGTTTACAGGTAGATACAACAGTCGCATATCTTGCGTCACTATCCTGAGAAAAGTGTGCAAAACGACACTTATTGCGAAATCAGATTACAGAGATCATCGAACAGTAAGTGATACTCACAGCCTTTCTTCTCGCCCAATGTCACAAAAATCAAATTCTACTCAGGGTCGCAGAATATTACCTGACCGTACAGTCCCAATGCAAAGAATCGCGGAGAAACCACATCCCTGCCGTCAACTCTGGTAATTATATTGTTCCATCCGAATGAGTAAGCCTCATTATCGAGTGAAGAATGGGTAGAACGGTCAATCCAGTCTTGACTGACTATCCTTTTCCCATCATACATTCCTCCATTTAAATATAAGCGGCCAATCTTTGCCAAATCCCTCACGTTGGACACTAAGCCGCCATAGGCTTTTGCCTGCCGGTGTCTGGAGTCATCAAGAGATATAAAGGCATACGACTCCATATCAAGCGGAAGCCATACCTTTTCCTCCAAATACTGCGCAAATGGTACGCCGACCGCTCTTTCTATTGCAACACCCAACAATGCGGTCGCCATTGAATTATAATAGTGTGACGTTCCAGGATCAGACTTGAAATGAAGTTTCTTGAATTGGCTTACCACATCATTTCCATAATATAATTTAGCCATCTTGGAGAATGGATTCCAGCCATAACTTTCCTGAAAATCGAGACCGGTTCTCATGTCAAGGAGATGCTCGACTGTGAGTCTCTTAAACATAGGATCGGCGTCATTCAACTCGGGAATATATCTCGTGATTGGATCGGAAATCGAGATATGTCCCTCATCAACGGCAATACCACATAATAAGGCCGTGACAGCCTTGGTTACAGAAAAAATATTAGAGGGCGACAGTTTGGAAAAATCTCCATAATATTTTTCGAGAAGAATTGTGTCATTACGAACAATCAGCAACGCGCCATTATCTCTCACTTTTGAGAAATACTCGCCAATTGTTTCATTATTAAATCTACCGCCCGAGATTTTTGAATCCTCAAAAAATCGATCATGATAAGGTGTGGAGATCAGCACCGCCGCGGGCCCCTCTTTTGATGCGATGGTATCGAGCGAAAAATTAAGATATGTGTCTGTCGAAGGACTGCCACATTTGATAGATTTGAATGTGGTGCAGCCTGAAAGAACTGTCATTAACGAGATCAGTATATATGTGTGCCTTTTCATAATTTATTAACCAGGATATACGGTAAAAAACTGCCTCGGTAAGTGATAACAGTGTTTTGCAAGCCTCTATTAGCGCTCATATTCGATGAGCCAACCTGAGATTGAGCGGATGGAGTCGTCGAAGTTTGCGCCGACCTTGATGATTGTGCGTC
>WGUO01000022.1 GCA_014867205.1 Muribaculaceae bacterium
TGAATCTGTCGGACCAGGAATTCAGGAGTCGCGCTCTGGAACCAGTAGGCACCTATCTCCCTCTTCTTAAGAGCATTCAACAGGCTGAAAGGGTTGTAGATATCCGGACAGTTTCTTGTGAAATGGTATCCGTCGTAATTGGACTTAAGCAGCTGAATGGCTCCCTCGGTGTCGGTGTCCTCATCAGTCGCGAGATCTTCTATCCCCTGTTGAAAATTAACTTTAAGTTCTTCCTCGGTTATTCCACAGATTGAGGCATAATCTATATCTAATGAAATATCCTCAAGGTTATTGAGTCCGCTGAAGATTGTCATCTTGCTGAAGCGGCTCACACCGGTGAGCATGGTGAACCGGATATATTGGTCGAGATCCTTGATGTTGACATAGATTGACTTGAGCAGCAGCCGGTGGGCCTCGCTTTTATCGGGGTCATGCATCGTCTCGATGATGGGACTGTCATACTCGTCGACAAGAATTACAACCGTCTTGCCCGTTGCATCGTAGGCAGCCTTTATTATGTTTCGGAAACGCGAGGATAGATCCATGGTCTCCGCCTCTATGCCATACTGCTTCTCCCAGTCGCGGAACTGGTTGGCGAGTATATCCTCAAGGTTGTCGTCATCAGCGGCGTGATAGGAGGCGAGGCTGAGCATAAGAACGGGATGCGCCGCCCATTCGGTCTCCATTTGCTCAATGGCCAGACCCTTGAATAGTTCTTTCTTTCCCTCGAAATATGCCTGGATTGTCGATAGCAGCAGGCTCTTGCCGAAGCGGCGCGGGCGCGACAGAAACACACAGTTGCTGGACATGACAAGATTGTAGATGATCTCGGTCTTGTCAACATAGAGGTAGCCGAGTTCACGCAGTTTCTCAAAACTCTGTATTCCTATCGGGTAGCGTACTAATGTCCTGTCCATGGCAATTCCTGAATTTTCCACAAATATAATATATCTGTAGAACATCCGCAAATCAAAACAGGTTTCTCATTGCCCGACAGTTGCCGCAAACTTGATTATCTAACGAGGACCTTCCTGCCGTTGACGATGACAATCTCGCCCGGGATGTCAGTGACAATATTCTCGCCTTTCTGCAGCTCGACATGACGCGCTGCGCCGTCGATAGTGGCGATGGATATCGTGCGCCGCGTGTCGGAAACGATATGAAGGTTTCTGTCAATCACACATATCGACAAATCCTTGTCGGAATGATCGATAGTTGACACCGAAAGAGTGCCCGTGACTCCTGAGAAGTCATAGACGGAGTTGTTTACGAACACCAGGTCCGCGGTCTGCTTGGTGCCCGACGCCTTGGTATCGTTGAAAATGATGTTGGTCGGCTCTACGGTGTGCTCGAACGTAAGTTCCCAGGCCGGTTGACCGTTGTATGAGGTCGGCGTCATCTCGGTGCCGGGCCACGTGCCTGTCTGGGTCGCTCCTCCTCCCCATGTAAATACATTCACCGGATTCCACTTCATGTCGGGATCGCAGAAAACTACATGGAACCGATTTGTCTCAGGCGTGAAGGGCTCGTAGGGATGATTCCCCTTGTCAAGCATGAACTGCAGCGGGATGTTGACGCGCTCCGACCAGCACCGCTCATTATGGTCGGCCCCCTCGGCCACATATGAGAGCAGACTGCCTGACTCGACGCTGTAACCCTTTGCCGCGGCTGTCTCCAGCGCTTTGGCGTTCCAGGCGGGGTATGCGCTGTCGAGTCCCACAGTGCCATGGTCGAAATATAGTTTGTGTGTTTCGGCAGAAGGGAGTTTGTCGCTCATGTAGGCAAGCATCGCGCTGGGGAAGATGGTGCTTCCGTAATCGAAATTGCCGATCCAGTGTGTCGATATGCACGCCGCGCCGCCGTACACTTCCGGATATTCGCATATGGCGTAAAGCGAGGCGAGCCCACCCATGCTTGAGCCCATGATGAATGTGTTGTCGCGGTCGGACAGGGTATTGAACTCGGCGTCAATCGCGTTCTTCAGGTCAACGGCGAGAAACGAGGTGTACGCGTCGCTGGTAGAGTGTCCGTTGATAAGCGGCATGATGCCCGATCGGTCGAGTTGATCGTCAGGAATATAGTCGGTGATTACTTTCTGACACAGGTAGTCGGAGGGCCGCATCTCGCCCCGGTTGTGAATGCCGACGACGATAGGCGTCAGGAACTCGTCCCATCCGGAGAGGCGCGACAGGGCCTTGTCAACCTCCCACGACACGCCGGCGAAAGAGATAGCGGGGTCGAAAAGGTTCTGCCCGTCGTGCATGTAGACCACGGGGTATCTCTTGGAGTCCGACGTGCTGTAGCCTTCCGGAAGAAGGACATCCACGGTATAGTCCGCGTCCAACTGGCTGCAATGCGCCAGATACCTTTTTACCGATCCCCATGTAGTTGCAGGGACGAAGTTGATCTGTTCGGTGAGGATCCCTTCGGTATCCGTCATTTGTCGGTTGTCTGAATCATTTGCGGAGACGATGCCGCAGAAGCACACCGATATGGCGGCAATCAATAGAGTCTTATAAAAATTCATGGTTATATCAGGTGTTTACCGATGGTTTTGTTCTTTGTAGAATGCTCGGCATGCTTTCGGCGCGACCGAAATCCCTTAAGGTCATTGCTTGGCCGCCTTGCTGATGGTGACGAGCCATACGCCCGAGAATATCAGCAATATGGCCAATCCCTTCAGCGGTGTGAACCGGTCAAGCCCGAGGGCGATGCCGGTTATGGTGGCCACGATAGGCTGGACATAGTTGTACATGCCCACCAGTGTCGGGCGCAGTTGCTTCTGGCCGATCATGATGCAGACGTAGGCCAGAAACGTGCCGCATACCACCACATAGGCGATGCCACCCCATTCCATGGCGGATATGGATGCCCAGTCGGTCGCGGCGAGCCAGCGTATGCTGCCCGGCACCCCCACTACAGTGGCGGCCAAAAACATCCATTTCATAAGCGTCACCAGGCTATACTTGCGTATGAAGTTGCGGTACAGCGTGAGGTAGAGGGCATAGCTCAACTGTGCGCAAAGCACTATCACGTCGCCCAGTGCCGGGTTGGCCCCGGAGGCCTGTGTGCCGTTTCCCACTATCAGGATAATGGCTCCGGCGGCTCCGGCGGCGATACCGCCAGCCTTCTTGAGGGTGATGGGCTCACGAAGGAACAGCCATGCCAGCAGCATGACCCACATAGGCATCGTGGTCGTGACCAGCGAGGCCTCACCGGGCGAAGTGAGGCTTACGCCGATTATGAAGCAGCCCTGATTGAACAGAACGCCCAGCATTCCGGCCCCGAACAGCCTGAGTATGTCTTTCGGCGGCACATGCTCACGCGGCAGGAAAAGCGACGTTAGCCAGAATAGGAGGGCAGCCCCTGCCACCCTGAAATCCACCATGACCATAGGCATTACGACACCGGCTGCAAAGACAGTCTTTGCCACCGGCGACATAAGTCCCCACATCACATTGGCCGTAAGCATCGCGAGATGCCCCTTTACTTTCGATCTATCCATATTTTCAGCGGGATTGCGCCTCTCCTCACCGTTTAGTTGTCGAAGACGCACCCATTTCGACTGCAAAATTACTCAAAAACCGGCAATTTGAATAATCATTTGCCGCAGCATTTCTTATGCTTCTTTCAAGGCTCTTATAAGCCTAACACATGTCGGAGCTTTGCTGTCAGTTTTGAAGCGCCATGGTCAGACAGATGGTCGACGTCGTGAAAATCCTCGGCCTTGAAGTCGGGATCGGCAAAGAAGTCATAATAGGGGAGGCGATAGGTTTTTGCCAGACGCGCTGTGCGTGCTTTCATGTCTGCGAACTGCACGGAATCCAGGTTCTCCCGGTAGGTATGCCAGGCCGGCGTCGTTATCAGCACACACTCTATGTCCCTTTCCCGGCAAAACCTAATCAAATCCATCAGCCATTTCTCGACCTCGTCGGCATGGGCGGTAAGCGGAATGGTAGTCATATCAGCACGTTCTTTACCAAATGACTCCCAGTCCTTGCTTCGTCCTTTAGTTGTGTACCCGAGACCAAAGCCCAGACTGTCGCACTTGTTTGAGGCATCTTTAAGCACCAGCCCCTTGAGTTTTGCACTGTAGCCCTCGAAGTCTGAGATCTCAAAATTATATTTTGAGAAATCGGAGTGAATGGGCAGATGCATCGATTTCTTGTACTGGATGCATCTGAACCATTCGGGTGTCTCCTCAAGCCGGAGGTCCACGAATGTGAAATAAGATATGGGCATTACGACTCTACGCAGGTTTTTAAGATCGCCGATATACTGCTTCAGCAATGCAAGATCCAAATCAGGAGTCTGGGAGACATTCGCGAGGTTAAACACACTGTCGCCCAGCTCATCGCTCTTTATGCCATAATATGTATGTGAGCTGCCGAGTATAAGCGTGGACACACTCTCGCCATGTTCCTTGATATACCGATACTTGTAACTGTATGAATTGGGCAGATTTCTAACCACAATTTCTCCGGCGGCAAGTATGACCAGGATAATGGCGGCAAAGATGGCTGTTTTTATCAGGAACTTCTTCATACTCAGTTAGAATTTGGCATATATGAATTCCGTTTTCACGCCGGAGAAAATCAATACTATCAAGAACAGTAATATGTACATCGACCATCTGACGGCCCGGTGCCGGAAAATGCCTGTCTGACGGAATTCTGTGGGCGCCTCCCGGTCTCTGGTAAGCCATTCGGCTATTATCATCAAGGCGCACCATGTCAGTGCTGTCTTGCCCATTATAACAGGCGCTGATGAGAAATTACTGAACATAAGCGCGATATAATTCAGACCGAGATAGAGGTAGTCTGCGCGGAATATCACCCAGCCTATCATGACGAGCATGAATGTCACGCCCATCATCAGCACATCCTTAAAGCATACCGGCCCTGCCGCCGTCGAGGGCAGATGACGTTTGGTGCGGCCGGTGATTAAAAGCGGCATAAACAATAAGGCATGCCATGCGCCCCAGGCGATAAAGGTGAGGTTCGCGCCGTGCCACAGGCCGCTCACGAGGAACACGACTGCGGTGTTGCGCGCCGTTCGCCATTTGCCATGCCGGCTCCCTCCTAACGGAATGTAGAGATAGTCAACGAACCATGTGTTGAGCGAGATATGCCATCGGCGCCAGAATTCCGCCACATCGCGCGAGAAATATGGCATATGGAAATTTCTCATCAGGTTCACGCCGAATAGGCGAGCCGTTCCTATCGCGATATCGGAATAGCCCGAGAAATCGCCATATATCTGAAATGAGAAAAGTATTGCCCCGATCCATAGGTTGACAGTCCCTACATCCTGATAGTCAGCGAAGATATTGTTGACTATTGTCGCGGCGTTGTCAGCGACTACCATCTTCTTAAACAATCCCCAGAGTATCAGGCACATTCCCGACACTCCCTGCTTGTAATTGAACCGGCGGTTAACCTGGAACTGGGGGATAAGGTTTGTGGCGCGCTCTATGGGGCCGGCAACAAGTTGCGGAAAGAAACTGATATACACGTAAAAGGGAAGGGGGTCAACGACGGCACGGAGTTTATGCCGGTATACGTCAACGGCGTAACTTATTGCCTGGAAAACGTAGAACGATATGCCTACAGGCAGTATTATATCAATTGACACCGGATCCGCATCCATCCCTATCAGCGAGAGGATGCGTGTGAACCCGGCGGCAAAGAAGTTGAAGTACTTGAACACTCCGAGCGTGCCGAGGCATACGGCAATGACAATGCCGACACACCATTTCTTTACGGCAGGTCTTGCATCATACCGGTCAATAAGCCGTGCGCCGTAATAACTCACTGTGGTTATGCCGAATATCAGGAACAGGAACCGATAGTCCCACCACCCGTAAAACAGATAACTGGCTATCAGCAGGAAGGCATTGCGTGCCCGCAACGACTTCAGCAATAACCAATAAATGAGAAAAACCGTCGGCAGAAACAACAGGAATTCTATCGAGTTAAATAGCATATCGGTTTTATAAGCGTTTTTACACAGCAAAAATACTCCAAAAAAATGAATTGACCAAATAGTCCGTGTAGAGTCAATATGTAGAGTCAATAGACCCAAGTGGTATGATCAACATGATCAAGAGACAGGAAGTCTCGCATTCTAAATATCAAAACAGAATCAATAAAATATCATGTAGATCAAAACTGGTATGTGCATAAAATACCATAGTAACATCGAAGCTAAATAATGGATAAATAAGTTCACTGAACCTCGGAATGTTTTTGTCTATAGGATTGTGTGACTCAGAAAAGTTCGTTAACTTTGTAGTTAGGCTTCGTGTGCATATTCCTTACTGCTCCCCTGGCCATTTCCACAGTAATTATGAATAAATATCATAAGACTATGACAACTGACGACTCGATATACAGGCAGCTTTTTCACTCTTTGATTCAGCATAAGGAATCGGAAGTGGTGGAGTTCAAGAAAGCGGAGAATAACTTCGACTTCGATGATCTCGGTAAGTATTTCTCGGCTTTGAGCAACGAGGCGAATTTGCGTGGTCTTCCTTTTGCGTGGCTGGTATTCGGCTATGATGAGAAGTGCCTCATGAATGATGCCATCATCGAAAAGATAGGCACCCAAATCGAGCGTCTGAAAGAACTCAAACGCTCTCTGATAAATGAAGTAGTAACCGGCAGACGCGCCATAATCAACCAATAAACCATGTTGAAACCAGATGAAGTAAGAGCCTTGCTCTCAGATATTGAAAGCGACCGTATTGAACGGACGATTTCAACGACTAATACCGATAAATTCGGTCAGGCCATCTGCGCTTTTGCAAATGACCTCCCCAACCATAACCTGCCCGGTTATCTGATTATTGGCGCAGACGATAAAACCGGAAAAGTAAACGGAACAATCAGAATCACCGACCAACTTCTCCAGAACCTCGGCGGGATAAAGACCGACGGTAAGCTCCAGCCTCAGGTCAGCATGACTGTAGAAAAAGTTTCTATGCCTGAAGGGGATGTCGCCGTTGTAACAGTACAGCCTTGCCAGTTTACGCCTGTTCGCTACGAAGGACGTATATGGGTTCGTACCGGACCTCGTAAGTGTATTGCAAGTGAAGCTGATGAGAAGTTGCTGCTTGAAAAGCGAACAAGCAGAATGTTGACATTTGACGCTCTCCCTTGCTTTGATGCCACTATCGATGATATTGACATTGCGGCATTCCGTCAGATTTATCTCCCGAAAGCTTTTCCGGATGATGTGTTGAGAACCGATACGCGCACTGTCGAGCAGCAAATGCAGGCCCTCGGCTATTTCAATGTGAAGTATCACTGTCCTACCTTCGCAGGAGTCATTATGTTTGGCAAACGTCCCGAACAGTTCCTGCCCGGAAGTTATGTGCAGTATGTCCGTTTCAGCGGCACTGACCGTGCCGGAGGAATCAAGAGCGAATACAAATTTGCCGGAAATCTTGTGAAGATTCTTTCCCAACTTGATACATTCGTGGATGCTACAATCACGAATCGACGCCCCGTTCCGGTATCGGCGCTTCGTGAAGAAATGGTTGTCGATTATCCACACTGGGCTACCCGAGAGCTATTGATGAACGCTATCTGCCATAGAGATTACGAGGGAAATGGCCCGGTACAGTTCTATCAGTATGATGACCGTATCGAAATAATGAATCCCGGAGGCCTCTATGGCAAAGCTACCCCAGAGAATTTTCCATATGTAAACGATTACCGCAATGGCGTTGTGGCTGAAGGCATGAAGGTGCTTGGGTTCGTAAACCGTTACAGCCGTGGTGTTCAGGCCGTTCAGGATGAACTCCGCACCAATGGGAATGGTGAGGCAGACTTCAAGCTCCACCTCGGCACGGCTTTTCTTGTAATGGAGAAAATAGCGATAAAAGAGCCGGAAAAACCGAGGAAAGAGGATGAAAAACCGAGGAAAGAACCAAGGAAAGAACTAAAGAAAACCTTGACTGATGTTTTGAAGTTGATGCGCGATAATCCAAGAATTACATATAGGGAACTTGAAAACAAGCTTGGAATAAAAGAATCCGCTGTTTTAGGACGTATTAGGAAACTGAAAGAATTGGGACTTCTCAAACGTGAGGGCGGCCGTTCCTCCGGTGTATGGATTGTGATTGAATGACTCTTATTTTCATCTCTATCCATAGGCCAATATATCTCGCTTAATTTCAACGTGTTTTTATTTGCAGACAAAAACACAGCCCTAATTCAGACAAGAAAATGATCCACAGAGGACACTTAAATAAAGAAACCATTAGGTGGTATTTTTACCTATTTTATGAATAGCCGATTTTTTTATGACTGATTGACCGCATGAGTCAGATAAATCAAAAAGCAGTTGGTAGTCATTTGACTATCAACTGCTCCGGGAGCCGCGAGTGGGTTCTTAACCGTATTTTTATAGGAATATATCGGAATGCAATGGAAGTTAAAATAGCTGTGTATTAAATGAATACAATTTTGAGCCATTTTCTTCAATTCTTAAAAATTCCCTCTTTTTGTTGTTTTTGGCTACCCTTTGGCTACCCGAATCAGAAATTTTTACTACCTTTGTAGCCATAAGAATCAAAGGACAACAAACATGGCAATAAAGAAGAATTATAGAGCCGATAATACATATCTAATCAGCACGGATACAACGGATAACCCCAAACTTGGGGCTAAGGTTTTGAATGACGGTCGTGAAAGCCTGTTCTTGGACTTCTATTTTGGCTATTCCAAGGTGTTCAATGAGAAAACTGGTAAAGAAGCTATAAAAAAGAACCGGCGCCGTGAATACCTGAGCCTCTATCTTTGGCAGGCTCCGAGAACACAACTTGAACGCCAGCAAAACAAAGAGCTTCTTGAAATAGCCAAGAAAATCCGTTTTGAGCGCGAACAAGAACTGAAAGAGGATAAACTTGGCTACCGACTGAAGAAGGAGGAAGTCGAGCTAAACTACCTCGACTTCATGGCCGATTATCATGCTTCATATACAAAGAAGGACGCAAACCAGATCCGCCGTGCCCGCACCGTATTCATCGACTTTCTGATTGACCCGAAAGGGAAACTGCTACCGGAGAAGATTACGGGGGCGATGACGAAAGAAGAGAAGGAGGCCATCCGCAAAAGCAATGCAAAGAAAGAGGCGCAGAGGGAGAAGAAGGCACAAGGGCTCGTTGTACGCCCACAGCAGCTCACCAAAGACTTGATGAAAGCGTTTACCGAGTATCTCATCAACCGCTTCACCGGCGAGGGTGCCCACACGGTTTATGGACGCTTCAAGAAAATGATACTTGCCTCGCTCGATAAGGACATAATCACAAAGAATCCGTGCCGAGGTGTTTCTATCAAGAAAGATTACGGACAGCTCAAAAAGGAAATTCTCAGCCAGGAAGAAATCGTACTTCTTGCCAATACGCATTACGAAAAGGAGAATCCCGACATTCACCGCGCCTTTATCTTCTGCCTCTATTGCGGATTGCGCTGGTGCGATGTCAAAGACCTCACCTATGCCAATGTCGATTATTCAAACAAACTCCTGAAGTTCGAGCAAAGCAAGACCAAAGCCCATAGTGCAGCAAGCGGTGTAGTCATTCCTCTCAATGACGGACTATTGCATCTAATCGGTCAGCCCAAGGACGGCAACCGCAATCAGATCATATTCCCTTTGCCGAGCCATACCATGTGCCTGAAAGCTCTGCGTCACTGGGTAGCTCGAGCCGGCATCCAGAAGCACATCACCTGGCACTGCGCCAGACACAGCTGCGGCACCAACCTCCTCAGCAACGGCGCCAACATCAAGACCGTCGCCAGCATCCTCGGCCACAGCGGCCTCGCCCACACCGAAAAATACACCCGTGCCGTCGACTCTCTCAAGCAAGCCGCCATCGACTCCCTTCCGCCTCTGGATCTGTAGCTAATACGATGACATAAAAGCGCTATAAGTTTTATTACGTTTCAACTCATTGATATTTCAAATATTTTCGTTAAATTTGCGCAAAACGCAATAACCCATGAAAGATTTAAACCGCATTAAAGTTGTTTTGGCTGAATGTAAGCGAACCAATAAATGGTTGGCGGCTCAAGTGGGCAAGGATCCTGCAACAGTGTCTAAATGGTGCACAAACACATCACAGCCGGATCTTCTTACTCTTACAAAGGTTGCAGAAGTACTTGAAGTCGATGTTCGCGATTTATTAATCAGCACAATCAAGAAATAAATGAATATCATTTCAATATACGATAAACTGAAAAGTAGCTACAAAAGTTATCTCTCAAGCTTTATCTCTATTAAAGACGAGCGGATACGGAAGGAAGTGACTGAGGCTATAGCTGAAGAGAAGCTATGGCCAGACGCTCTAATACAGTTTAATCCGAATTTTGCATCTGGAATTGGCGTCGATGAAATGATTGCTCAGGGACTGCCCATTCATCAGGATCTGAAATTGTTTTTCAAAGATAAGTTCTATAAACACCAGCAGGAAGCCATCGAACTTGGTTGTCAAGGGAAAGAATTCATTGTAACCTCAGGAACCGGGTCGGGAAAGTCTCGAACCTTCATGGCTACAATCTTTAATTATATCCTGCATCATCGCGAAGAGTGCGTAGATAAGACTGTGGCTATCATCGTCTATCCAATGAACGCACTAATTAATTCACAAGAGCAAGAATTAGAACGATATAAGCAAAAGTATGAGGAGAGCGGAAAACCGTGCCCATTTACTTTTGGTAAATACACCGGTCAGGAAAATGAGGACGCTCGCATAAAAATGCAGAATAATCCTCCCAATATCATTCTCACCAATTATATGATGTTGGAACTGTTAATGACACGTGCCGGCAAAGAAGAGTCTCTTAGAAAATGCTTTCTTGAAAATTTGCAATTCCTTGTTTTCGACGAACTTCATACTTATCGTGGGATGCAAGGAAGTGATGTCTCCATGCTCATTCGCCGTATAAAGGCACAAGCAATGGCACAGGTTCGTTGTTTTGGCACATCGGCAACCATGGTATCCGGGGAGAATATGTCAGAAACTCAACAGAAAGAAAAGGTTGCTGAAGTTGCCTCATGCATATTTGGCAGTACTTATTCTTCTAGCCAAATTATAGATGAAACCCTTACCGCCGGATTAAGCAACCGTCGGGTAACAAAACAAGAGCTCGCCAAGGCTGTTCGTTCAGAAATCGACTCAACCTCCAGTCTTGATGCGTTGCTAAATTATCCCACAGCAATATGGCTTGAGCAAACAATTGCCATGTCTATCAGCAAAGAATCTGGCCGATATGTCCGTGGCATACCAAGGTCTGTAGAGAATATTGCCACAATTCTAGACACATACCTTGATGGAATTGGGAAAGATTTATGCGCAAAACATATAATAGACTTCTTAAACTGGTGTAATGTTTTAAATCAGCAGTCTGGCAGCAAAAAGGTCTTGCCCTATAAGATTCACCAGTTTATACCACAGACGGGAAATGTCTATGCAACACTCGGCATTCCCGAATTGCGTAAAGCAACCGTCGAGGAAAAGCTATACGATGATTCTTATCCCGGCAAAGGAGAAAAACCAATGTTCTTCCCCATAGTATTCAGCCGCCTTAGTGGCCATGAGTTTTATGTTGTCGAGAAAAAGTCGGATAAACTTATGCCACGACCTTTTGATAATAATTCCTATGCCGACGATGAGGAAATAGCCTCATTAAATAACGGCTATATCATAGTGCCACATGACGGTGAGTGTGTTGCGGATTTAATGCTTGACCCGTCAAATCCTGACGATGATATTCCTGATGACTGGTTCACAATTACAAGAAATGGGCGAAAGCTCAAAAAGACTTATGAGAATCGCATCCCACGCTTAATTTGGTTTGATAAGTTTGGCCACTACAGCGAAGGTGACGATTGTCCAGGTGAAGAATATGTTCAGGGAGTTTATGTAGAAGCGCCACTTCGTTATGACCCGACTGCGAAAGCGGTTTATATAGGAGGCTCCAAGGAATGGTCAAAACTTTCAAAGATTGGTGGTGAAGGTCGAAGTACTGCAACTACTATCCTAACATACGAGAACATCGCCAACATGGATGATGATGGAATTCCTCAAGAGAGTCGTAAAGTGATGACTTTTGTCGACGCTCGTCAGGATGCAGCTTTACAGGCTGGCCATTTCAACGACTTCATCCGTGTCGGGAGGCTTCGTAGTGCTATATGGAAAGCCATATCTTCATCCAATGCCCCCGTGGATAGTATTCAGATTGCTCGCAAAACCTTTGAGGCTTTAAATCTTAATCCGTTAGAGTACTTACAGAGTCCCAAAAGAGGACGGGCTTTAGATGACCAGAAAAACCGGTTTGTTGACTTTATAGACACATTAATATATGGTGACCTTCTTGGCAATTGGACAGTGATTATGCCCAACCTCGAAGACTGTGCTCTTCTTGACATCCGTTATAAATATCTCCATGAAGAAATTACAGGTGAAGATGGTAACGAGCGACTTTATGATATACCTCAGCTTGAAGGGTTGAGCGATGAAGACAAGGAATTATTCCTTGTACAACTCTTTGATTATTTCCGTCACCGCGGTGCTATATATAGCCGAAATCGGACATTTAGCGCAGTAACTGACTTGGCGAAAGAAGCTCAAAACCAGTTTAAGCAGCCTTGGACTGTCCCTGAAGGAGGACAGATTTCTCCTTCAAAGTATATTTTTCTTGAACGCTCAGATGTGCCTCGTAAATTCAGCCACTTGGTTGAAAGCGGCGGTCCGCGGTCAAAATTACGCACATTCGTTTCTGACTTCTTAACACATCACGGCAGTCAGCCATTATCTACCGATGAAGAGTATCTAGGCTTTATGCGCGGACTGTTTGAACAACTCGGCAATTACATCAGAGAAACTGATGGACTGTATCAGTTGGAATATGATTCCATCCTATGGGCTATGGGTGATCTGACGAATGTTCGCCAAGACATGACTCGTCTACGCATAATCGACTCGTCGGTTCATTCGAAGGTGCCAAATACATATTTCCAAAAGTTTTATCAAAAGCTCGGTGAAAACAAATCCGTTCTTGAGGCTAAAGACCATACTGGACAGGTCCCTAAGGCTGAAAGAGAGCTGAGAGAGCAACAGTTCCGAGCAGGTGAATTCCCAGCCCTCTACTGCTCGCCGACAATGGAATTAGGTATCGACATTAGCGACCTGAGTATTGTGGGTATGCGTAATGTGCCTCCAACTCCGGCTAATTATACGCAGCGAGCTGGACGTGCCGGACGTAGTGGACAAGCAGCCCTCATTTATACATACTGCCGACCGAGAAACTCACACGAAAACTACTATCTCCGCAAACCTGAAAAGATGGTAAGCGGTGAGGTGAAGGCCCCCCGCATGGAATTGGTCAATCAGGAGCTACTAAAGACGCATCTCCACTCCGTTATATTGTCGCTTCAGCCTATCGAGCAGATGTCTAATGGCATCAAGGACCTTGTCGATTATGAAAACGACATCGAACACATTCGTTTGAAAGACGAGGTCAAGCATCGTCTCACACTCTCGGAAGAGAAAATTTCTGAGATCAAACAGGTATTTGCTAAAATTGCAAGTGACAGATATTTCAAGGAACGATACGCACATGAGAATCCGACATGGTATACTGAAGATTGGGTTGACCGTGTAATCCATGATTATGCCTACGATTTCGATCGAGCTCTCGATCGCTGGCGCGCTCTCTATCGTGAGACTCAGATTCAAATCAATGAGGCAACAGCTATTATTCGCAACCGTGCCTATGGCGAAAGCTCGACAGAAAAAAGAGAGGCACATAAAAAGCTTGCACGCGCAGAGAATTTCCGCGATCAACTCCTTGGAAAGAGTAACGACCGCAACCGTGAGGAGAATGAATTTTATCCTTACCGATACTTTGCAAGCGAAGGATTTCTTCCCGGATATAACTTCACAAAGCTTCCCCAACGAGCTCTACTCCAATACCGAGATGATGACGTAGAGACACTGAGCCGTGCTCGCAGTCTCGCCATACGTGAATTCGGTCCTCAGAATATCATTTATAATAATGGCAGGAAGTTCCGAGTTACTCGTATGCGTCTTTCTGGAAATGGTGCGCAGAAACATCAGTTCTATGTTAATCCTAAAACCGGATTCATTGTAAAGGATCAGGAAAACTCCACCTGTCATGTGGATATAATTACCGGAGAGACCCTGCAAGGCTTAACCAAACTCGTTCCGGGTTACTGCACACAGACTGATGAAATGGTTGCTGAGGAACAAGAACAGATTACCTGTCAGGAAGAGGAGCGCTCTCGCAAATCATATAAGATTGATACATATTTTGCTTGCGATGATCCTCGTTCCATTTCTGAAAGTGAACTGAAACTCGGAGAGTCTCGCCTTGCTAATATCCGCTACATTCCTTCCTGTAGAATCACATACATACTTTCGTCAAAGAACGATGGCAATGCCAATGGTTTCCCGTTTGACTCCCGAACTGGCGAATGGATTGGGCTTGAACGAGCCGATCAACTTCGCAAGCATGAGCAGGATCACCCTGAAGATGCCGGGCGTCTTCTTTTCGTGAAACTTTTTACGGAAGTAACTGCCAATGCCATATATATCCAACCATCCGATTCGCTCGGACTCAGAGATAAAGATGCGGTGCGTACATTCTTGTATGCCATGAAGCAGGCAATCGAAGATGTATTTCAGATTGAAGGTAGCGAGATTGGAGGTGAAGTAATGGGCGAAGGGCCTAAACCGAACATTTTCCTTTACGAAAATGCCGAAGGTTCTCTTGGCGTATTGTCGCGTTTTGTCGAAGACCCTGATTCATATAGAGAGGTCGTGGAGAAAGCATATCAAATATGCTTCGGTGAAAAATCCCCATTGACACTGCAGGAGGTCGATGCCCTTATTCCAGCAGACTACTCAAACCTGCTAAACTATTACAATCAGCCATACCATGCACAGATTGATATACGCAAAATTTATGACACCCTGCAACTAATGAAGACGGTAACTCCGGAGACGCATTTTGCCGGTCAGCCGTTAGGATACGATGAACAATATCAGGCTCTTGAGGCTGCACGTGACCATAATAGCTCCACAGAGAAAGAGTTCCTGAAATATCTCCACGAGCATCGTCTGCGTTTGCCCGACAAAGCCCAGCCTACATTCCCTGACGAATATTATGTTCAGCCCGACTTTATGTATGGCGACCGCATTGTCGTATTCTGCGACGGTACTCCGCATGACCGCCCTGATGTTCAGGCGGATGACGCAAACAAACGAGAAGTGCTCGAAGATGCCGGGTACGTTGTTCTTGCATGGCACTATCGCACTCCTATTGCAGATTTTGTTGCTGCACATCCCGAAATATTCAAACCGGTAAACTAAGATTAATATGAAATTCAAGACATTCAATACCGGGAATTTAGTTAAATTTCGCAACCGTCCGTGGGTTGTTCAAAAATCAGGAGACTCCGAGTTGGTCATCTTAAAACCGCTCGGAGGTACAGATGCCGAATCGGTAGGTCTATATTTGCCTCTTTATGGAGAAAACTTTTCTCTCGAGAATTATCATTTTCAGGCACCAACCGCAGCAGACTTAAGCAAAGGCTGGCAAGAAGCAGCCCATATCCTATACGATGCATGCCGTCTTTCTTTCCGCGATGTTGCCGGGCCTTTCCAATGTCTCGGACGCCTATCGTTTGAGCCTCGCCCATATCAGATGGTACCATTGATTCTCGCCCTGAAACAGCCGAAAGTCAGACTCCTTATTTCCGATGACGTAGGCATAGGAAAGACCCTTGAATCCCTTCTCATCGCCAAGGAGCTTTGGGACCGCAAAGAAATAAACCGCTTTGCTGTTATCTGTCTGCCGCATTTATGCGAGCAATGGCAGAACGAAATCAAGGATAAATTCGGTCTGGATGCCGAGATAATCCGCTCAAGCACTATCAGTCGTTTGGAGAAGAAGCTTCAAGGCAACCAAAACGTCTTTCGCGACATACCGGTTCAGGTCATTTCCATAGACTATGTGAAGGCAGATAACCGATACAAGATGTTTGTTGAACAAGCCCCTGACTTTATCATAGTTGACGAGGCTCACACCTGTGCGCGTCCCCGAGGAGCAAACAAGGGCCAGCAGCAGCGCTACAGACTTCTTCGAGCACTCGCTGATAAGCCTAATCAGCAGCTTGTTCTACTTACCGCAACTCCACATAGCGGACAGGATGAAGAATTCAAGTCACTCATCGGACTACTTGATAATAAGTTTGAGCATTTTGACCTCAAGACGCCTAAAGAGCGCGAGGAGCTTTCGCAATATTTCATTCAGCGTCGTCGTGCGGATATAAAGCCTTATCTTGGTTCAGAAACAGTTTTCCCGGAGCAGCTCCGAATGGATGACACTCCTTATAAGGTGAGTGAATCCTATAAATTGCTTCTCAATGAGCTGATTAATTTCATTAAGGGAGGCCTTAAGGATGCTGCCAAGGAAGAGAACCGCAAACGTCGATACATCTATTGGGACCTGTTGGCTCTGATGCGCGGTGTTATGTCAAGCCCCGCCGCAGGTATCTCCATGCTTGAAAACAAAATTAAGAATGAGCAGGACGAAGATTCCGAGGTAGAAGTCACTGATGAAGGTGTATATAAGTTTAACGACAATCTGAAGGATCTCCTAAATAGCGACGATACGGTACCCGGCGTTTATAAAAAGGCTACTCGTGGTGAGAAATCGCGACTGAATAGATTTGTTGAGATGCTTCGTGATATTCAGGCCCATGATGCGGATAACAAGGTCAAGCAGGTAGTGGAACTCGTGAACTTTGCCGTCGGTACCGGAAAGAACCCCATAGTATTCTGTCAGTATATTCAGACCGCCGAATATGTTGGCAGGTACATAGCCGAACGTCTTAAGGCCAACAAGAAAACAAAAGACGTTAAGGTAGAGGTAATCACATCCAAACTTGCCGACGAAGAGCGCAAGATGAAAATCGATGAGCTTGCCTCAAATGACCGCCATGTGCTCGTCTGCACCGACTGTCTGTCGGAGGGTGTCAATCTCCAGCAGGCTTTCGATACAGTTATCCACTACGACTTTCCATGGAACCCCAACCGTGTCGAGCAGCGTAATGGCCGCATTGACCGTTTCGGACAGACAGCACCGGAAGTGCTCATCTCCACAATCTATGCCGATAACAATCCGGTCGACAAGATTATACTCAATGTCCTCTATAAGAAGCAAAGAGAGATTAAGAGGCGTTTGGGAATATATCTCCCTATCGCCGAAAATGATGCATCACTGATGGAGCGAATTATGCTGGAACTGATTGCCCTCAAGACTGAGTCGCAGTCAGAATTCATGCAGAAATCTCTTTTCGATGATGACGAGGAGTTCCAAAAGGAGCAGGAGCGCCAGATAGAGCTTGAAGCCAAGCGCGTAGAGGAAGACCAGAGACTCAGCCGCACTTATTATGCCCATAATAACAAGGCTATGAGTCCCGAGCGTCTCGTGGAGTCACTGAGCGAAGCTCGCGAAGTCATCGGCGGAGTTGAAGACACCGAACGGTTTGTGATAGGAGAGCTCCGCCATGCAGGTGTTGAAGTGACCGAGGATGCCCCGATGTGCAATCACTTTATGGATGGCTCTCTGCCTGTGGCTCTGCGAAATAGAGGCTATTTCTCTCCGGATTCCAAAGGTCGTATTAGAATATCCTTTCTATCTCCGACCCCCAAGGGTTATGCCTATATCGGTCGTAATCACATCCTTGTCGAGGACCTTTCACGAGGTGTTGTCAATGACACTATTAACGGCGGAGAACTTGCTGCCGGTCGCGCAATGGTCATGGAGACCGGAGCTGTAGACAAACGGACTACCGTAATGCTGATGCGAGTGCGCAGCGTCATTAAGGATAAAAAACAGACAGACCGCGAACTTGTCGGCGAGGAGATGATTTTCATCGGATATCGCGGCAGTATCGACCGTCACGATTTTCTCACCCAGGATGAGTGTAAGGAGCTATTCTTCGGGGCCAAAGCATCCGGCAATTTAGACGCCGCAACACAGGCGGCGCAATTCAAACGCATAACCGAATGGATAAACAATGAAGATACCCTCCGCGCCCATACCGACAGCATTGCTCTTGACCGGGCAAATCGCTTGGTAGAAGCGTTCGCTCAATACCGCACATATCTTGCCGCTGACGAGTATCAGGTTGTCGAGCCTGTTCTTCCCATGGATATTCTTGCAGCTTTTGTATATCTCCCTAAACTGAAACAGAACTGATGGATTACACAAGCATACACGTTTACGGACACCTTTTGTCCGACGACATACTGCATCAGATAGAGACCGACCGCAATTTGGCTGGCAACCGCGATATCGATTTCCGGACCGACACTTCGGTTCAGGAAGCCATTGACTATGCCTGGACTGCCCTCCGCGCCGACTGGGGCTTCTATCTCACACGAAGTGCTTCTAACGATCCATACGGCACCCGCCGCTCCCGCGATTTCATGGAGCGCTTCCTTCAGCTGTTCGGTTATCATCCCCAACGTCAGTCAACATACGTTGAGTCCGATACCGGAACCACTCATGACATCACATGGCTTTGCCCTGATGTGCGCAATCTACCCGTAATTGTCAAGGGAGATAAGACAGGAGATGTCGCTGTTGATTCACTTGAGCGTTGCTCTCTTGATTTCCGCGCCAAGGGCAATCGCCGCGAGAAGTCGGCGCACGCTACGATGTTGGAGTATCTCAATAATACTGAAAACATCTATGGTATCATCGCCAACGGACCAACTCTGCGCCTGATTCGAAACTCCGGTCAACTGGTCAAACTCACCTATATTGAGTTTGACATCCGCCGAATGCTCGAGGAGGATAAATATGCAGAGTTCTGTCTGATGTTTCGCATACTCCACGCCTCTCGATTCTTTGTCGAAGGCGACACCCAGCCTATTATCGAGAAGTACTTCAATCTCAGCATAGAAAGCGGAAACCGTATCCGTGCCGGGCTGTCACAGGCTGCTCAGAGAGCGATGGAGATTATCGGTAACGCAGCTGTTACAACTGAAGGCAATGATGAGCTGCGAAGAGTGTTCGTTGACGAATCCCTTACGGATGTGATGTTCAATAAGGAACTGATGCACCTCATCTACCGTCTTCTGTTCTTGTTCATCATTGAAGACCGAGGACTTGTTTATGACGGAGATTCCGATGAAATCCGCCGCTGGAAAGAGATCTATTCTAAATACTATGCAGCCTCCCGCTTCCGCAATCTATCGGAATTGCCTCATGTACGTTCAGACAGATATTTCGACCTTTGGGAGGGCTTACAAGAAACGTTCCGTCTGTTTGAAGATGAGGAATTCGGTGCCAAATTAGGCATCAAGCCATTGGGCGGAATTTTGTTTAATCCTTACACGTTAGTGCATCTGAATATGTGTCGCATCCCCAATAGTGCCATGTTCGATGCTTTCCGCGCTCTTAATACCTTTGAGGATGAGCACGGCCAATTGGTAAAAATCAATTATTCGTCACTTGACGTCGAGGAGTTTGGCTCGGTGTATGAAGGCATCCTTGAGAAATCGCCGTATGTCACCACCGGCGATGACCTATCGCAGTGGAGTTTCGGTTACTTCGGTGGTCTTGACCGGCAGTCAACTTCGAGTTATTACACACGTCCCGATTTTGTGCAGAGCCTCATACGCACTACTCTCGAACCGGTAATCAAGGAGAAAATTGCGAAGCTTTCCACTCCGGAGGAGAAAGTAAAGGCATTGCTCGATATGAAGGTATGCGATGCAGCTTCCGGTTCCGGTCACATTGTGTTGGCAATGGCCCGCACTATTGCCTGGTACGTTTGCTCTATACGAACAGGAGAGGATAACCCTGCTTCGCAGGATTATCGTCGTGCGCTCCATGAAGTCATACAGCGTTGTGTATATGCCGTCGACTACAACCCTGATGCCGTTGAGCTATGCAAGGTTGTTCTTTGGATTGAAGGATACTGCGCCGGCAAGCCCTTGTCGTTTCTCGACCATCACATCCGCTGCGGAAACTCTGTCGTCGGCGTTACTGACCTTGATATGCTCCTCGAAGGCGTACCGGATAAGGCGTTTTCAGCAGCAGACAAAGACTCCCTTAAAAAGATTAAGGACGTCAATAAAAAGGCTCTAAAGGATGTAGACCTTATAAAGACAGGCAAAGGCGCTGGTGTGCAAGTATCACTGTTTGAAGAGGAATTTACAATCTCTCAAATAGATGAAGAACAGATTGGCCTTGCCCGAAAAGTAAGCGAAATCTCTGCGCTGCCTGAGAACTCTCTGCTTGAACAGCTTACAAAGCAACGTCGTTGGGAAGAGCTTATGTCTTCGCCGCGTGTTGAGTGTCTTCGCCGAGCATGTGATATCTACGTAGATGCATTCTATCACACATTCAATGAAGCTGATTTTCAATTACCAGACAACGGTAGTGTCCGCCTTCCGGATGTTCCCTATACTGGAACAGTCTATCAGGCGCTTGAAGAAATCAAAGCTATTGAAGGGCTGGCAGACTCAAAGTATATTCCACTGACGGATGACTTCAAAGAAGATGTTGCGTCAGCAGCCATCGAGAATCGTTTCTTCCACTGGTGCGTCGAGTTCCCGGAAGTCTTTGCCGACGGTGGCGGATTTGATGTTATGTGCGGGAATCCACCGTGGGATAAGATCAAGGTCGAGGATAAAAAATGGTTTGAGAGTCAGGGGCGCATGGATATCGTCAATGCCGGAACTGCAGCTCAGCGCAAACGCGCTATAGACGGGTTAAAGCAGTCCGATCCTATCCTCTATGAAGAGTATCAGGAAGCTCTTGCCAACGCTGAGTCTATGAGTCGCTTCGTCCGTTTCGGAGGTCGCTTCCCGCTCACAGCAACCGGCGACATCGATTTGTACCCGATGTTTGCCGAACTGTGCATGGACTTTTCTAAAGAAGCTTGGGGGCTTGTCCTTCCTACCGGAATAGCAGTCAATGACTCTAATAAGGCCTTCTTCTCAAAGCTTGTGGACGAAAACAGACTCATTTCATTATATGATTTTGAAAATCGAGAAGGGCTGTTTGACATTCACAGGATGTTCAAATTCTGTCTGCTGACAGCCGGGAAAGCCCAATCTAAACCGCGTGAGGTGCAAGGCGGATTTTACCTTACACGTCTTGACCATCTTCTTGACCCCAATCGCATTTATACCCTCCAAACTTCTGACTTCTCTCTTCTCAATCCCAATACAAAGACGTGTCCGACATTCCGCACAAGTCGCGACGCTCAGCTGACCGCCAAGATTTATCGCAAATGCGGCCACATCATTGAGAATGAGCATACAGGAGAAAATTCATGGGGAGTTAAATTTGGTAGAATGTTTGATATGTCAAATGACTCATATCTCTTCCGGACCTATCAGCAGCTTACGGGAGCAGGAGCAACATTAATTGGCAATCGCTTCACCATGCCGGATGGCACACTATATGTTCCTCTCTACGAGGGTAAGATGATTTGGCACTATAATCATCATTACGGCACATGGCCAACCGAAGGCGAACGCCCAAATGCAATTGCAAGCCCTTCATTGGAAGAAATGCAAACTCCATCTAACTGTATTATGCCATGGTATTGGGTGCCGGAAATAGCAGTTAAAACGAAAATTAATGACACCTATGGAGACACAAAAGGTGGTTTGATCATTTATAGAGGAATAGGAAGAAGTGTCGATGAACGTACGTTCATCTGCACGACTGTTCCCGACGCCGAAGGCGTCGGGAACAGTGCTACCGCCATCGGCGGTAGCACTGTGCCCGGGCTGACCTTTTTAGGCATTGTTTGTTCTATACCATTCGATTATACTGTTAGGCAGAAAGTGGGGGGTATTAATATCAGCACCTACTTCGTCAAGCAATTCCCTGTCCTTGCCCCCGACCAAATCCCCGATAATACCAAATGGGAAATGGCAAAACGCGTGATAGAACTGACTTATTTCAATCACGATATAGACGCATGGGCTGAAGAACTATGGAAAGAATTTACTGAAAAACAACGCAATGAAATGCCGAATATCGGCCAAAAAGAGCCATTCATATTCGACCCCGACCGCCGCGCCGTGCTTCAGGCAGAGCTCGACGCCATAGTTGCTCACCTTTACGGTCTGACAACCGACGAGCTCCGCTACATCCTTGACCCCGAAGACATCTGTGGCCCCGGCTGCATCAACGAGACCTTCCGCGTCCTCAAAGAACGCGAGCTCCGCGAATACGGCGAATACCGCACCCGCCGCCTCGTCCTCGACGCCTGGCACCGCTTCAACTACCACAACTAATTTTTAATTTATGATTATAATAACTCCAGAAATAAAGGATAAGGTATTGGCCGATTTGTTATCTGCTGATGAACCTACCTTTACATTGGAATATAGAGATAGCCAAGATGAATATGGTTTCTCACCGCAATATATGAAACTCATTCTTGACCAATTTCAAGATGTCGGATTAATAAAAGCCACCTATCTTACGGGATATAGAGCTAGAATCCATGTCTTAGCAAAAGCTATGGATTTACATCGTCATGGAGGTTTCGTAGGAGAAGAAGAGATACTGAAAGGTAATCTCGAAAAGCTTGGTTTAGAATTAGAATCACTGTCAAAACAGTTGCAACCAAACCATATAGAGCACGCCTCTCACATATCTCAAATTGCGTCTGCAATAATGCAGGGCTTAACACTGTTCCAATAACATGAGCCATATTAAAGGCATATTCATTAAGAACTTCCGTGGAATTAAAGAGTTGAAATATTTTTTCAACTCTGAAAAATTTATTGTCTTAATAGGCCGTGGTGATTCAGGTAAGAGTACCATATTGACAGCTATCCAGTATGCCTTGTCTCCATCTTGGAATATCAGTTTTTCCGATTTGGATTTTCACAATCAAGACACTTCTAACCCCATAGAAATCTGTGTTTGGATAAATGAATTACCAGGGGAATTATTGAAGGAACAGCGATATGGCCTTTATGTCGAGAACCCTCTTGATGAACCGGATTGCCGAGACAAACTCAGTATTGTAATAAAACTTACAGTGAACGGCGATCTTGAGCCAAAATGGACAGTTGTGCCACGGAATGAAAGCGTTGATGAGAAGCCGATTTCAGCGGCAGATCGGGCATTAATAGGAATCAATTACATAGGTGATTATACCGACACCCAATTCGCTTATAATAGGCAATCTCCTCTTTATGCCCTAACTAAGGCCACTCTTGATAAAGATCAAGATCTTGAAAGAATCAAGACCAAGTTGCTTCGCGCAATGTCATCTAATGTCGAAACCGAGCATTTCCAACTATTAAATGGACCTTTAGATGACTTAAAGAAAAAGGCGATGTTGTTAGGCCTTTCGATTGATGATCTATGCGCCAATATAGACATTAAAGAGAACCCATATACGGGAAATAGTATAGCATTGCATCATAATAATCTCCCATATAGGCTGCAAGGCAAGGGTAGCAAGAGGCTCATGTCAATTGCGATCCAGTCTGAGCTTACTAAAACTGGAGGTATAATGCTTGTTGATGAAATCGAGCAAGGGCTTGAACCGGATAGAATATCAACGCTTGTCAATATTCTAAAAGCTCCGGAAAGAGGCCAAGTATTCATAACCACTCATAATATCAATGTTATAAAGGAATGCCAGTCTACTAATTTGTTCGTTGTATCAAAAGGCGTAAGCAGCCTTTCTCAAATATCAGTAAATTTGGATAATTGTCGTCGATACAATCCTGATGTTTTCTTTGCCCCCAAAGTTATATGCTGCGAAGGAGATACAGAATACGGTATACTCAAGGCTATTGACAACTGGTTATTGCAAACGAAACAATTAAGTCTTTCAACTTTAGGTGTTTCTCTTGCCAATGTTGGAGGAGGTGCAAATATGTACTTGTATGCTTCATGGCTAAATGATTTAGGTTTTGATTCATGTGTTTTTGCTGACGATGATATAAAGGATAAGGACAAACCGGCGAAAGAGCATTGTCAGACTCAAGGGATTCCTTTATTTCTTTGCCAAGAGGGCTTTTGTATGGAGAAACAAATATTTCAGGATTTGCCTTGGGAGGCGATAGTAGACATTTTGAATTGTCCTCAAACCGGTTTCCCAAAAGAATATGTGATTATGACACATGACTTGAAGAAAATTCTTCAGACGAATCTGTCAGTAGAATCCCAAGCTAAGATACGTTCGGAACAGTCCAAAAAGGCCATTCAATTTCATTGGTTTAAACATTTATCTGGAGGTGAGTTCCTTGGAAGGATTATCACCTCATATTTTGAGCATATGCATGATGATACTCACTTAAAAAAGAATATTAATTCACTGATCGCATGGTGCATGAAGTAGTAGATTGGTCTGAGTTTTTGGCTTGTGAGCGAGGTTTGCTTATCGCTCCCGCTGGACATGGGAAAACAACAACAATTGCTGATTGTTTAAACCTTTGTCCTGATGACTCATGTCAACTGGTACTTACACATACCCATGCAGGTATTGCTTCATTAAAGAAGAAACTTAAGGAAAAGAAGGTCCCACCTCACAAGTATCAATTGGAAACCATCACTGGTTTTGCACAACGGTATGTTTTGGCTTTCTTAGGAGCCTCAGCTCTTCCCCACTCAGAAGATAGGGACTATTTTAGCGCAGCTGTTGCTAAATGTATAGATCTCCTCAATACCCCAGTTCTCCAATACATAATTAATGTTTCTTTTGATGGCGTTTTTGTAGATGAATATCAAGACTGCACCATATCGCAGCATAACATGATACTATCTCTTGCTCAAAAATTGCCATTGCACATACTTGGGGACCCACTTCAAGGAATTTTTGATTTCGAGAGCGAAAGATTAGTCAATTTTGACACTGATTTGTCGGGATTATTTGGATTCAAGATATTTAATCTCTTAAATTACCCATGGCGTTGGCATGAAACTAACGAGGAATTAGGACGTGAAATCAAAAGGATCCGCGCAGCATTAAATGATCAAAATCAAAGTATACAACTAATTCCTAATCCCAAAAATGAAATTTATGTAGAAGTATGGGAAAATGCTCCAGACCACCATTCTTCAGAATACATTAAATGGCTTTCCCGTATCATACATAAGTATGAATCGAACAGCACACTAATATTATGCCCTAGCTATTTTGAAAAGAATAGTCATGGAGTCGAAATTATGAGAGGTGATTTAAATGACCGAATTAAAATCAAATATCAAATCGATTACACCAACAGCTACCGCGTGCTAGATGCAATAGACGGAAAGAGTTATTATGCGGTATCTAAGAGCATCGATCAATATATTTCGCGCTGTGTAAAAAAATCACGTATAGATCCAATCAAACACTTTTTCAATGTACTCAGCTCTTTGTATGTTTCCAGAACCTTTCTTTCAAAATGGATTAGTAAAACAAAGAAGGGCTGGGCTTTTACAGATAAGAATAAAACAGAGGATAAAGTGTTATCGATATTAATCAAAAATAGTTTCAAGAAATTCATAGAATCGCCGTCGTTAAATTCTCTTTTAAGCGTATTGCACACTGTAAAATCAATAAAAGGTTACTCTAATCATCGTCCTGACTTCTGTGATGAGATTCTTATTTGTGCAAAACAAGCAATAGATGAAGGTACATCCCTCTATAATGCAATGGATAAACATCGCAGTCGTCTTAGACATATGGGTCGTAAGATTGAAGGCAAATGTATCGGGACAACGCTACTCACTAAGGGTTTAGAATTTGATACCGTTATTCTTTTAAATGCAGATAAATTTGAAGATAAGAAACATTTCTATGTAGCAATATCTCGCGCTTGTCGTAGATTAGTTTTTATAACTCAAAAAACTGTATTAACTTTCAACTAGAATTTAGAATATGAATACAACAGACAATTATATAATGCTCTTCCAGTCTCTTATCTCTCATAAAGAGAATGAGATAGTTGAGTTTAAAAAGGCGGAGAACAGCTTCGACTTCGATGACCTTGGCAAGTATTTCTCGGCGCTGAGCAATGAAGCGAATTTGCGAGACCTCCCGTTTGCTTGGCTGATATTCGGTTACGATGAGAAGAAGCATGAGATTGTCGGTACTTCATATAAAGATGGAGAAGGTGCGTTGAACAAGGTGAAGCATGACCTAACCAACCATACTACTGATGGCCAGACATTCCGCGAGATTGTCCCGGTAAATGTTGAGGGCAAGCGTATCCTGATGTTCAAGATTCCGGCTTCACCACGCAATATCGTGATGAAGTGGAAGGGCATCGCATACGGTCGCGACGGCGAGAGTCTGAAACCGCTCAATCAGTCGAAGCAGGATGAAATCCGAAATCAGGTGCCATATCAAGACTGGTCGGCTGTGATTGTGCCGAATGCTACGCTCGATGATCTTGACGAAGTGGCGATAGCCAAAGCCCGCAAGATGTTCAAGAAAGTGCACAGCCGGATTCCGGTTGCCGAAGTCAACAGTTGGTCTGACGAGAAATTCCTCAGCATGTGTGGGCTAATGGTTGATGGCAAGCTGAGACGTGCCGCCATTATCCTGCTCGGCAAGATGTTCTCTGAGAATCTGCTCACACCTGCTGTTGTCCAGGTTACGTGGACATTGCGCGACAAAAACAACGATGTTGTAGATTACGAGCATTTCTCGGTCCCTTATATCTTGACGGTCGATGAGATTCTTGCCAAAATCCACAACCTGACGCTACGTGAAATGCCGGGCGGCACACTGTTTCCTGATACGATGAAGCAGTATGACGATTATACCATCCGTGAGGCCCTTCACAACTGTATTGCCCACTCAAATTACGTGCTTCAACAAAGAATAAATCTCGTTGAGAATCCCGGATTTCTCTATTATTCGAACGGTGGTTCGTTCATTCCCGGAACACTCGAAGAGGTTCTGACTACCGATACACCGCAGCAGTTCTTCCGAAACGCTTGCCTTTGCAAGGCTATGGTGCATTTCAATATGATTGATACCGTGAGCCGTGGCATCAAAAAAATGTTCACCGAGCAGTGGGAGCGCCGTTTTCCCATGCCTGACTATGAGATTGACAACGACCGACAGCATGTGGCAGTCCGCATCTACGGTACGTCCATTGACGAACGCTACACGAATATGCTCAAGAATAACGATTCCCTGACCCTTTGGGACTGCATCTCGCTCGATGCCATCCAGAAAGGCCATCGCATTGACGAAACTGTCGCGCAGGACATGCTTCAGCGCGGTCTCATCGAAGGCGAAGCTCCAAACTACCGAATCTCGCTGACTGTGGCTAAGAAAACAAAGCAGCTCTCCGGTTATACTCGCGTTGTGGGTCTTGAGCGCGACAAGATAAAGCACATGGTGCTCCAATACATTCAGAACTCCGGCAATGATGGAGCCAAGCGCAGCGACATAATGGAATATCTCGCCGGCACTCTCCCCAGTCGCAACACTCCCAATCAGAATCTCAAATTATTGGGCAATATTATGGGCGAAATGAATCAGGAAGGTCTTATCGAGACAAAGAACAGATTATGGTTCCCAAAACACGACTAGTCTAATGGTTTTACGACTAGTTGGCTCGATTTTACGACTAGTTCACGACTAATTAGCTGTTTTTACGACTAGTCGGCTTCCTACATCGGATAGTATGAGACTATCCGAGATAGTTGTAAAAAATGAGTAGTTGAAGGTAAAAACAAGTGGTTTACCTGAAAAAACGAGTAGTTGGCGAGTAGTTCGGCAAATATCCGAGTAGTTTGTCCAAAAAACAAGTAGTTATTGGGAATAGGCGTGTTTTTCATTATCCTGACACCATAATTGTTATGCGGAAGTAGAGGATGAGAATAAACGCAAGGGAATAAAGTAGTATGGTTAGAAACGTCCAGCCGCGAGGGAGGGAGAAACTGCCGTTGAGGTAGGAGTGGATGCGTTGGGTGAGGCGTTTGCGGAGCTCGCGGATTTTAGGGATGAAACCGGAGGGAAGGCTTGAAAATAGGGACTGTTGCTTGGGTGTATCTGTATCCGTGTGTGATTCGCCGAGAAGCTTCAGTAGTGCAGCTCTGATATCTCGATAGTGACGGTCAGCGATTTTGGCGAGACCGGACATAGTGCGGAAGAATTCCCGGTAGTCCCGAATGACGGCGGCACGCCATTCGTCATCGTTGGTAAAATATTGCTCGCCTTTTGCCTCGCATTCCTTACGTCGCTCTACGGCAGCTTTACGATATTCTTCCTGACGACGTTCCTGTCGTTGTTGCAGGCAATCCTCGTAGGCTCGTAGCAGAATGTCATAGAGTTTGTCGGTGTCGAGTTCGACGTGAATTGTGCCGTCGGGTGCAGACGTTGGTTTGCCTTCCAGTATTGTCAAGCGGTTCTTGATTTCGTTCAGTTCGTTGACCTGCTGATTGTGCAAACGGTCAACATAGTTTTTATCGGTCGCATTCATTTTGTTTTGTATTTGGATATTATAACTCAGGTATTAGGGGGGATGAACGAATCGTTCACCCCCTAATATGAAGAATTTGACAATTTAACCGTTTATCTTCTACGTTTGAATGGTTTGTGGATGTATTGGTTTTCGAGAGCTTCTTCGCGGTGACGGCGTTCGTCGTTCCAGTCCAGGTCGTTGGATGTGCCGCCTCCGCCGGTTGTCTCTACAACAGCCGGCCCCATAAGAAGATTGACGATTACTGACAATGGAATCAGGCTAATTTCTGATGGCTCTGAGGGGGTGCTATTGGGTAGCACTCCCTCACCCGGCTCTTTCTCAGAAGGGGACATCGTTTCGGTGACCCTCTCAGCCGTTGTAACCTGCTGTTTTCGGGAGAGGGGGGCCAAAACGGACCTCCCCTCGTTGAGGTCTTGATATGGAGCTTTCCCCGTTTTATATTCAGTAACTTGTTGATCCCGAGAGGGGGTCTTCAGAACACCGACCTCCACATTGGGCAATTCTCCGAACTTCGCCGCAAGCTTACCATAGGTGAGTTTCTGCTTGGAGAGTTTGGAACCGGCAAACCGCCATCCGTCTTTGGCGAATGATATGCCACGGACATCACCGGTTGTACGGTTGAAACTGAAACACGCTTCGATGCCCTGAGCCTCCAGCGCTTGCTGAAATTCAGACCATGATGAAGAACTCTCAGCAGCTGCGATGGCTGCCGTTTTGATGTCAAAACGGGCTCGTTGAACGGAGAGCAATCTGTCGCGGTTGACCTTCTCGCCTGATGAGTTTCCGAATGTTAGTCCGTGGCGAAGTTTGATTTCACGGCAGATGTCAGCACTACGAAGCTGCTCATTGTATGCGGAGATCACACTGCCGTCGAGAGCGATGCGACTATACACAAGGTGACAATGCGGATGTGGTTTGTCGAAGTGACGCGCTGCGATGTACTGGGCGTTTGTTATGCCCATGCCCCGGAGCCATTCTTCGACGAGTTGCGCCATGTAACGGTCGCCTTCCTCGTTATCGGGAAACAGATGGGCGTCCTCAGGCGAGAAAGAGATGGACACATGTTTTACCGGTTTACCGATGTGATGAATCTTTCCGTTGCGGTCAGGACGTCGAAGTTGAGTATTGAAACTGTCAGCGATCGTCTCATTGGAAACAACACAGACACCCTGAAACGACAGCAGCCGTCCGCGTTTCTCATCGCTCTTGATGTCGTTGGCATAGCTAACCAATCCGGTGAAATCTACGCGTTTTTTGAATTTTGCTATCATCACATTCGGAATTTGGAGAGTAAACTGAGCGTTGTTGTGAGCATACTATCAACTTTTGTCACCACCGTATCGAAGCCCATGCCGTTGGCGCATCGTGTGAGCTGGTTCAGGTTGTTGGCGATGCCCTGAAGTGAGCGTACCATCGCGTATTCTTCATCAGTAAGTGCCTTGCGGATAGGCGTACCCATGACAGCACGGGTGATGAATCTGTTTAGCGAAAGCCCGGCTTCATGGGCCATGTCTTTTACTACGGCATAGTTGCCATCGTCGAGATGCAGCTTGATTTCGTTGCGGAGACGCTGCCACCCCGGTTTGGACTTGCGTCCACGTTTGGATTTCGGTTTATTCTGAGGCATAAGAATTGAGTTAGGAGGATTCAAAGAATAGAAATGGAGGGAAGGAGGATGGAGGAGACAAGGAGGAGGAAGCGGAATCAGAATGATTTCAAGAACGTGGCGTATTCGGCAACCATGAGGTTGACGGAGCCAATTTTTATGGGACATAAAAAACAACCTTGCAATCCTCCTCCATCTTCACTTTCGTTGCGATTGCGGAGCACAGCTACAAACGGCTGACCTTCCGGCTACGGAGTCCTGTAAGTGGAGTTGGTGAAGATGACTTTGCCCATCATCTCGTTGAGGCGATCGGCTATGCGGTCGCCGTATCGTGGCCGTATCTCCTGTGGTGTCAAGTTGGTCGTAAGTATGGTATAGAGGTGCCGGTCGTAGCGCGTTGTCAGCAAATCCGTGATTGGATAGAGCACGTTGCCGTAGTCCATCACCTCAAGCGGCTCCGTACCGAAATCGTCGATGGCAAGCATCCGTTTATAACAGAGACTGCGCCATTCATCATAATCCTCTTTACAGACCCTCGCAAGGTCGCGGGCATTGACAATCCGGATGGAATATCGCTCGGAGTAATAATCATCAACTTTGATTTCAAATTTATTGAGGATTTGCTGAAAGGCTTTCACAAAGGTAGTCTTGCCGTTGCCGCATCTGCCACAAAGCATCAGTCCGAATTTCGAATGGTTGCCGGTTAGCCATTCCGCAATCTGTTCAGTCTGTGTCATGAGGACTTCGCTCATTATAAAAGTCTTGTCGCGGCGTTCAACTTCCGCCTTCACTCCGGCGAGAAGTACACGCATGGCATCCTCTTTCGAGAGCGGAAGCCTAAAACGCTCCTTCGTAGTCGGTCGCTGATTTAGCTGTGATTCCAGCAGGTCGGCGAGCATTATTGGATGGTTGGTTTGTTGCATAAGTTGTCAGTTTGAGAGTTGTTTTGTTTTTATTGATTGGTTGTTTTTTAATCCAGTTCACGAAATATCTGCGGCAATCATCTTCTTCCCTCCCTTTCGTTCCTTGGCAACGGAGATAGCGGAAGAAGTTGCCGAGATATGATTTCAGTTCCGGCAATTCGATTTGACAGGAGGGTGAAAGAAGGGAAATGATTTCACGGAGCCAAGGTTCATCGTTAACCAGCAAATGCTCAAGTTCTTCCAAACTCAAAATCTTCACATCGCCTATATTATTAGAAGAATAATTTTTATCTTTAATCTTTCTATCTTCTATATTATAGGGTGTCAAGCTGTCCGGAAAAACAACTGTCGAGCCATCCGGCAAGGTTTCCGTCAAATCATCCTGCAAACATTCCGTCAAGCCATCAGTCAAGACAAGTGAATACATAGGATGGGAGCCTTTCCCCGTTCCTTTAGAATAGGTGATGAGATTCCGGTCCCGCAATGACTCACGGGCGTTGACAACGGTCTGCCGTGTCACCTGAATCGCAGTGCTGATTACCGAAGTAGGACACTTGAACGGCATCTGCCATCGGCGGCTGTTCGCCCGGTCAATGAGGAAGAAGTACATCGCAATCGCCGCCGTCGAAAACGGCTCGTACTCGTCCTCCCGCCAGAATGAGCTGATGAGATTGTAGATGTTCACGCCTTTAGTCATGATTGCCTGTTTTGCGTAGATACTCGTTTACCCGCGCCTTGATTTCATCATGAGAGGAAATACGGACGCTTGTCAAGTAGGCGTCGAGATCTTCAGGGTCGAAGTAACAGAGTTTGCCGTTTGGCTTATACATGGGGATGATGCGGTTCATCATCATCTTGCGGAGGAAAGAAAGCGAGATGCCGAGATACTGGGCGGCTTCCTTGGAGGTTAGCAGTTTTCTTTGCATATTTTATTGTTGAGTTTTCGTAAATACTTTTGGAAATACCAGGGTACTCTTGGCATGCGTTGAATACCTTTTGTTTCCGATGCAAAGTTACTGCCACTTCATAGTGGCACCATGTGGGCGCTTTGTGTCGAAATATAAAAAATGCAAACGCACTATATGCTGATAAGTAGCAATATAGCGCGTTGAAAGCTTTGGAAATTTTACTCCGTTGTGTCGGACTTGTGATTAGCGTGGGCCGCGTCTCATGTCATTCCAGATTTTGACCGCATTATTGATGCTGTCACGAAATTCTATGTTGACCGGAACATCGGATCTTGCATCGTCAAGACGATGGCTTTTGTAATATGCTTCGCTGATTCCGCAACGTTTCAAGAACAAAGACGACCATTCCTTAGCGAGTGCCGAGGGTGAAATTAGTTTCTCAACGGCATACACCATATAGCAGATATGGAGCTGCTTGAATTTGAGGGGACGGAAGAAGTCCTGCTCTAACCTCATGTTCATATGAACGCTGAACATTATAGGTGTGGTGAACTCAAACAGGAACTCATTGCAGGCATCATAAAGACAGTTGCAGAGTTTCGCCGACACTGTATCGCGGAACTGCTCGGCGTCTTTCATCAATATCTTCTTCATGAGCCGCCCTCCCTGATTCGTTTGATGTCGGTAAGTATCGCGATGGCGATGTCACGGTATCGAATAATGACTGCTTCCAGAAAGTCAGCTCTGAATCGAAATACTGGAGCACTGTCTTTGTTGGCCTGCTCATACTCGGTGTATAACTTCCGAACCACCTTTTGCCGTTCATCATGTTCTGCTTTGGCTTCCTCACATTTTATTTCTGCTTCTTGATATTCTGGAGAATCGAGATCAAGATAGTCAAGTCGGTTATTGAGCTGGCAATATTCTTTCCAATATATGTTCAGCTCTTTATTCGCCTCGAGGAATCTGTCATAATAGGGTCGGGGGTAATTCTGAGCAATAGCTCTAAAATCGATATTCTTTAGCAGAGGCAAACCGAGATCTAAGAACCGCTCAGACTCTTCTTCAATTGCGATAGCCAATTTCTCCAAATCATCAATATTGGATACTGCCAGCTCTTCTGCTTCATCGATAAGATTATTCGGCTCGGGCAACTCATCATAAATCGTAACTATTGACAAAGCATCTTCAAAGGACAAGTTCTGTCCTTCGGCAATTCTATTAACGGCGATAAGATTTTGAACAATCTCGTTTATCATGCGGAGAAGTGTTTGGGAAAAGTTACGGCAATCCCTTCAATATAACAACAATGAGAATTCCCTTTGGTTCTCTTTAATAGTAAACCATGTGTTGTTTTTGGCTACCCTTTGGCTACCCAATTATACGAAAATAGCTGATAGTCATGCGATTATCAGCTATTCTATGAGCCGCGAGTGGGACTCGAACCCACGACCTTTTCGTTACGAATGAAATGCTCTACCAACTGAGCTATTGCGGCTGATTGCGTCAGGAGTGCCGACATGTCGCGGCATTTCCGTTTGCAAATGCAAAGTTAATAAATATTTCCGATTCAGCCCAATTTTCTTCGTTAAAATTCCCAAAAACAAATCCTATAAATTCCAATAAGAAGTGCAACGGCATTTTGCCGCTCTCATCCCCCTCGACCCCAATACAAATCACTTCAGGAAGCGCTTGGCGCGGAGAAGGTCAAGGAATCGGGCGGAGAATTCCTCGTTCATCGAGCGCGGATAGCGCACGTCGGTGAATACCTGCGCCAGCGTCTGCTTGCCGTTCTCCTCGATATACTGACGGTTGGGGATGTATTCATCTTTGGCTTTGAAATGTTCAATCACCTCCGCGTCGCTGTCATCGCGATACCGCTCCTCGTGGACCACCGCCTTAAGCGGCAGCCGCTCGGTCTCCACACCCTCGCCGTCGGGCCAGCCCAACGTGATGCAGGCCACCGGAACGCACAGATCCGGAAGGTTCAGGGCCTTCGAGATTATGTCGGCGTTGTATGTGACGGTGCCGAGATAGCAGGTGCCGAGCCCCTGACTCTCCGCCATAGCCACAATCTGCTGCGCGAATATCGTGGCGTCGGCCACGGCGTTCATGAACGACAGGAAATTATCGTAGCCGGGATCGGCGTCGCTCAACTCACACCACCGCGTGAAACGGTTGAAGTCGGCGCAGACAGTCAGCACCACCGGCGCCTCCGTCACCATCGGCTGGTTGAAATGCGCCGGGGCAAGCGCACGCTTTCCCTCCTCACTTCGCGTCACGATCACCGAATAGAGCTGCATGTTGCCGCATGTCGGAGCACGCATCGCCGCCTCAAGAATGGAGTCGAGTAGTTCTTGGCTTACCTCTCTGGGGGAGTAGCGGCGGATGCTCCTGCGCTCCGCAAAAACTTTCATCATATCCTTATCCATGGCGATTACTCATCAAAGTTGAACATGGGGTCCCAGGCAGGCAGAAGCACCGGCTTCTGCTTCAGAATCTCAAGCGTGGCAGGAGTGGCATACTTCTTGTCGACCACCAGGCGGAACATATACTCATCAAACCAGCGGTCGCTCATGATGAGGTGGCCGCCGTTGGGACCATCGCCCCAACTGTTCTCGACCATCCACTTGCGGGGCTTCCCCTCGGCGTCGAGATCGACGGCCACAAGAGTCATGGCGTGCGATGACGCGCTGGCAAATGTGCGTATGCGGTCGGCCTTGTCCATGCCGAACTTTGCGCCCATCAGCGACTCATAGTCGAAGTTGGCGGGGTCGAGCACACCACGGTCGCGGTCGAGGAACTTGCCGACGTCGCACGAGAAGTACATCATCGTGCTGTCCTTGATTGAGTTGATGGCCATCTCCTTGATCTCCTCGACGGGCAGGTTGACGTAGGTCCAGTTGTCGCCGTCGTATGAGTGACGGTCGAAGTCTATCTCGTAGAGGCGGTGATAGGGGCGCGTCGGGTCGTTCATCAGCATGACATAGTTGTGCTGCAGGTCATTGCCGGCATACTCCTTGTAGAACTGCTGCGGCGTGTAGCGGCGCGTGTGAACTGCGTTGCCATCCTTGTCTCGCCGTGTCCACTCGAACTCTGTCGGAGGCTCGCCGATCGTCAGTGCAAGCATGCGGTATATCTCTGCAAGCATATTCGACTTGCGCTCGTAGGTCTCCTTGTCGCTTCGCTTATCGGCACGCATCTGCCGGAGTTCGAGTCCATCCTCACGCAACTTATCAGACAGCAACTTGTTGAGTCGCGATGTATTCTCGGCAGAGAACGACTCGGCCATCACCTCGGCGGGAACGACGCCATACTTCATTATGTTGTCGGCCACTCCGGTAAACTGTCCCCCGTCGCTCAGCGGATTGCGTAGCATCCACTCTACCATCTTGTCGTCAAGCGGACGGTCGGCATAGTCGAGCATCCCCTGCAGGAAGAGATTCGACTTCTCGAGCTGGTCGTAGAAGAAGTTGTAAGCCTGCGAGAGCTTGAGTTCGCCGAGATTGTTCTTAGCCATCATCTGCGAGCGGAGCACATTGAGCCCGGTGAAAAGCCAGCAGCGGCCTGAGCGCTTCTGGTCGGTTATGCCGCTGCTCTTGACGCGATGCGAGAAATGGCTGTCAAGCGCGTTGCGGTTCTCAGCATTGAGCGCAAGCACGTCGATTGACGTACCCGCCATTGCATTGCGCAGCGCACGGTTGGAGGCATTATCCTCATAGCGTGCCTTCATCTGCTCGAGCATGGCCGGACTTATCCCGGCATCGGGTCTGGCCGCGTGGCCGGCTAACGTTACGGCACCAATGGCAAAGGCGAGAGCAAGGCTGCGCAGAGGCATGCCTGTCCGTTTGTTCTCATGTAGTCTCATAGATTCAGGTCTTTATTGAAAAACTGCCTAAAGTTACAACTTTCCCCGGCAATTTCCAAATCAGGCGGCGGTAAATCCCTTGTGCTGCCAGCGGCGCGACTCCCAGCGGCGTATGAACACCACTCCGCGTATGTTCTCGTCAAGGGCGAACATCCACCACATGCCGAGTATGCCGAAGCCGAACGTGATGCCGAACAGATAGGCGCACACCACCGCCACACTCCACATCCACACTAATCCGACGTAGAAGGGATAGTTGACATCACCGGCGGCCTGGAGCACATTTACGAAAAGTATATTGATCGGCCGGCCGATCTCAAGCACCACATCAATCCAGAGTATCGCGACGCCAAGCGCGATTATCTCGGGGTTGGAGGTCAGGGTGGTCATGATCGTGGTTCCCGACACCGCGATCGCGACCGAGAAGAGCAGTGTCCATACGAGCGCCACCTTCATGACGTAACGGCCCATAAGGTATGCCCCCTGCCATTTGCCCGCACCTACCAGATGCCCGATGCATATGGCACCGGCGTGTGAGATGGCGATGGAGAACAGGTATACGTACATTATGATGTTCACACAGTAGGTGCGCGCCGCAAGAGCCTCCATGCCCAGCGAGGTGATGAAGTAGGCTATGACGAGTTGGGAGCAACTGTAGCTCATCTGCTCCCCTGCAGAAGGAAGACCTATCTTCATGAGATTTCGGAACTCCTGACGCGGCCAATGCCGGAATATATGTGTCGGAAAGCGATGGACGACCGTGCGGAACATCATGATGGCCATCAGCACCATGGCCACCATGCGGCATGTGGCCGTGGATATCGCCGCCCCCTGCACACCGAGTGCCGGGGCGCCGAACTTCCCGAATATCAGTGCGTAATTGCCCAAGATGTTAAGGCAGTTCACCACAAGTATCACCATCATCGGGTAGACGGCGCGGTTGTTCGAGCGAAGCACGGCCGAGAGCGTCAGCTGCAGGGCCTGGAAAAAGGCGAACGCCCCGACTATCTCCATATATCCGATACCCTCGGCCAGCATCTCTCCCTCAAGTCCGAGCGCGACCAGTATCTCGCGCGCGCAGATGGAGAGCCCGAGGCTCACCGCCACGCCGAAAATGAGGTTGACTACAAGCGAGACACCGACAACAGTCTCCATGCGGTCGCGCATGCCGGCCCCGAGATACTGGCTGCATAGCACTGATGTGCCGAGATTTATGACCTCGAAGATAATGAACGTGAATGTGATCATCTGGTTGGCGAGTCCGACTGCGGCCACACTGGCGTCGGAGTGTCTCGACAGCATGAATGTGTCGACGGCTCCGAGGGTCATGATCAGCAGCGTCTCGACCAGTATGGGGAGCGTCAGCGACGCGAGCTCGCGCCGCAATGGCGACGAGGCGCGCCGGCGTCCCGTCAGCCGCGCCGGCAGCGCGGCCGCTATTGTATTCTGTATTCTCAAATCCTTCCCTTTATTTCTTCAGCAAATCCCGGATAATCATTCAGTAAAACCTAATTCCCCATTGCCTCTCATTTCAGCATGTCGGGCCGGAGGCGGCGGGTGCGCTCAAGCGCCTGCTCGTAACGCCATTCGGCTATCTTGGCCTCATGACCCGACAGCAGTATGTCAGGCACGCGCCAGCCGTTGTATTCGGCGGGACGCGAGTAGACCGGAGGGGCAAGCAGGCCATCCTGGAACGAGTCGGAGAGTGCCGACTGCTCGTCGCCTATCACGCCCGGCAGCAGACGCACCACGGCATCGGCCACGACGGCACCCGGCAACTCGCCTCCTGTCAGCACATAGTCACCTATCGAGATCTCGCGTGTGATCAGATGCTCGCGCACCCTGAAGTCCACTCCCTTGTAGTGGCCGCACAGTATTATGATGTTCTTCATCAGCGAGAGTGAGTTGGCGATAGGCTGCGAGAAGGTCTCGCCGTCGGGAGTCATGAATATCACCTCGTCATAGTCGCGCTCGGCCTTCAGTTTAGAGATGCATGCGTCGATGGGCTGTATCTGCATCACCATGCCGGCCTCTCCGCCAAACGGATAGTCGTCGACCTTGCGGTGTCGGCTGGTGGTATAGTCGCGCAGGTTATGCACCACAATCTCGGCGAGGCCCTTCTCCTGGGCACGTTTCAGTATCGAGCACCCGAAGAACGCCTCGAGCATCTCGGGGACAACGGTCAGCAGGTCTATTCTCATGAGTCAGGTCTGTTTCTTATGAAAACGGGTCCGCGCGGTAGACGCGGCATCCAACATTTTTAACGTGAATAAGCGCCCTCCCGTATGCGGGAAGGCGCTTTTTAGATATTTTTACAATATGGAGCGTGGATCAGTCAATCTCCTCGTCAGCCTCGTAGCCACCCATCTCGCGGATGGCGTTCTTGAGCATCGTGTACTGCTGGAAGAGGTGGTTTACAGGCACCTCGCCCTCGGTGTAGTCGTGCATCGGGCTCTTGAGGAAGAAACTCAGGAAGCGCTGTATGCCGTGACGGCCGGCGCGCTGAGCGAGGTCGCTGAGCAGTACGAGGTCGAGGCAGAGGGGAGCGGCAAGGATAGAGTCGCGGCAGAGGAAGTTGATCTTGATCTGCATCGGATAGCCCATCCATCCGAAGATGTCGATATTGTCCCAGCCCTCCTTGTTGTCGTTGCGCGGGGGATAGTAGTTGATGCGCACCTTGTGGTAGTACTGGGTGTCCTCGTCGTTGCCATGGCCATAGAGGTCAGGCTGGTTCTCAGGAACGAGGATGCTCTCGAGTGTAGATAGCTTGGAAACCTCTTTTGTGCGGAAGTTGGCCGGCTCGTCAAGCACGAGGCCGTCGCGGTTACCGAGGATGTTGGTCGAGAACCAGCCGTTGAGGCCGAGGCAGCGTGTGCCGATGATCGGCGCGAAGCCCGACTTCACGAGTGTCTGGCCAGTCTTGAAGTCCTTGCCGGCTATAGGCATTCCGGTCTTCTCGGCGAGTTCCCACATGGCGGGAATGTCGACAGTCGTGTTGGGAGCGCCCATGATGAAGGGGCAGCCCTCCGACAGCGCGGCGTAGGCATAGCACATCGAGGGGGCGATGTGCTCCTTGTCGTCGGCCTTCATCGCAGCCTCGAGCGATGCGACAGATGCATGAATCTTCTCGTCAACCGGTACGTACACCTCAGTCGAGGCAGCCCAGAGCACTACCACACGGTCAACGCCGGTCTCGGCCTTGAAGCGGCGGATATCCTCACGGATCTGCTCTGTCATGTCCCAGCGGTCCTTGACGTCCTTGATATTGTCGCCGTCGAGACGCTTTGCGTAATTATGGTCGAAAGCCGCCTTCATGGGCTTGATGGCCTCGAGTTCCTCTTTCACGGGGTTGATGTCCTTCTCCTTGAGCACCTCGCAGTTGATCGCAGACTCATAGGCGTTGGCGGGATAGACGTCCCATGCGCCGAAAACGATGTCGTTCAGGTCTGCCAGAGGCACGATATCCTTATAGTGGAGATATTTCTTATCTGCGCCGCGGCCTACGCGGATCTTGTCATACTGTGTCATGGAGCCGACGGGCTTTGCAAGTCCCTTGCGTGTCATCAGCACTCCGGTCATGAATGTCGAGGAGACTGCACCGAGTCCCACTACCAAAACTCCAAGCTTGCCCTTGGGAGCTTCTGCTTTCTTTGTTGACATAATGTAATGTGTTTTCTATATTTTCTTCTTTGACTTAACATGTCACATCCCCGTCCCGGACCAGGCGTTGCACGCCCTTATCGCCTGAAATCGCGGTCATACTGCCCGCGTGTGGGGATAGACGTTGTAAAATTATATCCTATTTTGCATTTAACAAAGCTTTTTCAGTAAAAATTACCGCATTGAATTCTTAATTTATCTTAACAGGCAGCATTTTTGCCAAATTTATGTTAAATATATATTTTAACACAAGCGTATTGTTAATTTGTGCAAACTATGCTTACAGCAAAATCGAGAGAACCTCGTCAAGTCTCGCGATGATATTCGGGTGGAACTGCGCGTCTTCCTCGGCTGTCCAGCCCTTCCCCTTGAGCCATATTGCCTGGCATCCGATTGATTCGGCCGGCACGATGTCCTTGCGGTAGGAGTCGCCGATGACCAGTGTCTCCTCTGGCAGCAGTCCGAGAGCCTTGACCCCATGCTCGAATATGCGCGGGTCGGGCTTGCGGATTCCCATGACCGCGCTCTCGATTATCGCCTGGAAATATTTGCGAACGCCGAAGTCCTCGAGCACGGTCTCTATGTTACCGTAGAAGTTCGATACGAGCACCATGGGATAACGCTGCGACAGGGCCTCGAGCACCGGCGTGGCGTTTGCCACACTGCCACGCGCCGCCTCGTAGCATATGCGCGCTGTCTCCTCGGTCTTTGTCTCCACGGCATCGGGCGAGATGTATCCGTTCGATGCAAGCCATTCGAGCTCTATGCGCATCTTGATGAGCAGCATGTCGTGGAAGTCGTGGGCCGGGAGTATGTGCCGTTCACGCGCAAGCTCACGCTCGGCGTAGACGTATGCCTCGCGGAACTCCGCCTTGTCGACGGCCACGCAGGCCTCCTGATAGGCGTTCCATATGATTTCGCTCCAGTGGTCACCACCGGTATCGAGTGTGCCGCCGTAATCGAATATAAGGCCCTTGACCTTTGTGATGTCAATATTCATATGCAGTATTGTTTAGTTTTTCGGTGAGTTGTCGGCAAATCCGCTCGTGGCGCCCCATCATGTAGACAAGTATTACGTTGAGCACTGTGAGCTCGAACGCGAAGTAAAGCCACGGCATGCGGAATATGAGTATCGAGGCGAACAGCGCTATCGTGCGCACATTGAACGACAGGATGTTTGTATACTTCATCAGCGGGAGGCTGAGCGCGCGGAACTCATCGCGGAATTTCTGCGGCACGTTGCCTGCGAACCGCTTGCGCATGGCGGCGCGGAGCGCCTGCATGCGCGGCGTGCGGCTCTCCTGGCCGACGGTGTAGTTCAGATAGAACGTCATCACCAGTTTCTGCCAGAAATTGCCACTCCATGTCATGCGTCTGTACTTCTCGCGCAGGTCAGATGCAGTCTCAAGCTCGCTGCCTCCCTCACCCTTGAGGAACCAGAGGTGGAACTGCCGGTAATAGTCGGCCATGGCGGCCTGGGTGGCATGGCATAGCCCCGTCACGACGGCCATTACCCATATCACCCAGTTGTGGGCCATGAAGAAGTCGCTCGTCACGTTCTCTCGCAGGCAAATGGCAACATATATGGCGGCGAACCAGAGGTCTCCGCTCAGTCCGTCGAGTATGCGGCCTATGCGTGAGTATTTTCCGGTCATGCGCGCGAGCTGTCCGTCGGCACTGTCGAATGAGTCGGCCCATATCAGCAGGAACATGCCGAGGATATTCCACCATATGTTATTGAAATAGAAGCACACGCCTGCTCCGACACCCAAGAATATAGAGGCCACGGTGATGGCGTTGGGTGTCACTCCTAACTTGCGAGCGAGCACGGCCCATGCGTATCCTATGGGGCGATAGAAGTAAAGGTCGATATGCTCCTCGGTGTCCATCGACTTCAGCGACTCGCGGTATTCGGCGCCGAAAAGTCCGCCTGATTTTCTTTTCTTACTGTCTGTCATTTCTTTTTCCATTCCTTGATAGCCTTGAGCACGCACTTGGCGATGGCCACGCCTCCCTCGGCGCGGCATGGCGCGAAACTCGGCCAGTCGTTGAAATCGATTATCCTTATCGTGCCGTCGGCATCGACTATGCAGTCGCCGCCATAAATGCGCACATCCATTATCTCTGATGCGCGCTGGCACATGTCGCGGAGTCCCTGCTCGTCGAAGGAGAATCCCTGCGACTTGCCGTTGACAACCTCGTAGCCGTATTTCGAGTGTCCCTCGTCAAATGGATAGAACCAGTGGAAGAAGGGCTGTCCGCTGACGCCGTAGAACTTCACGAGGTCGCCCACGAGATGACGGTTGATTACCGCGCGCCCTATGCCACGGTAGAAATATTCGTGAAGCACCTCCTGGGCCTCCTCGATGTGGCGGCAGTAGCTTACGTCCTCCTTGTGCATGGCATGGAAGTCGCCTCGCTTGATCCAGCAGGCCCCGAATCCGGCCTTCTCGAGTTCGCCGCGCACATCCTCATTGGTATTGACGATCAGGCTCTCGGGGTAGGGTATGCCGTTGCCGAGAAGCATGCGGGTCATGCGCTCGCGGGTGCAGTTCTCGATGCCGTACCCGCTGTTGATCACGAGTTTGCCGCGTTCCTCCAGGCTGATGAGCTTGCGTATCGACGCCTGCTCGCGGCACATGTTGAGCACGACGTCCTCATCGATGTCTGCGGCCTGGAACTGCTCCTCGCTGTACACCGTAACCTCGCAGCCGCGCTTGCGCAACTGGTCGGCGGCCGCGTTGAATATGGCCGCGTCGTTGCCTATATGATTGGGTGAGTATGCGCCGGCGCGCATCACTCCCGCTATCTTTATGTCTGCCATTGTGTTGGTTGTTGTATTCACTCTTCACCGCCGACAAATCGCCGGGCCTTCTCTATGTCGCCGGCGTGGTCGACGTCGATTATCTTGCCCATGTCGTAGGCCTTCAGTCTCAGCCCGGCCTTGACGAGTGCCCGCTGGAAATTGCGCATGCGCGACACTCCACGGTGCAGGCAGTCATCGAGTATGTCGATGGCACGGGTGTCGAGACCGTAGATGCCGCCCGAGATATATCGGGCCCCGGACCATGCCTCGTCGCGAAAGGCGGTGATATCCATCGACGAGTCTGTCTCGACATAGAGGGGCTTCTCATCGTCGATATGGCGGGTCACGGCCATCATTCCCTCGATTTCTGCCGGCGCGGAGGCGAACGCCTCAACATAGCGGCGGAAGTCTTCCTCGCGGAATATGGTGTCGACCGTCGTGAGCACAAACCGTCCGCGGCCCCGCAGTGTGGAGCCGAGCTCATAGAAACTGTGCATCGACGACGGGGTGCTCTTTACGGTCAGTTCGAGGCGCGCGCGCATCGTGGGTGCTATGGCACGAAGATAATCGGCGACCTCGGTCATCTGCTCGTTGACTATGACGCTGATATACTCGGCGCCGAGGTCTTCGAATATCGAGATAAGCCGGCCTATCATCGGCCTTCCGTCTATCTCGACCAGAGGCTTAGGGAGACTCACGCCTTCCTGTACGAGCCGGCTCCCCTCGCCGGCCGCTATGATTCCAAAATTCATTTCTAATGCTGTTTGCTTGTTTCCGGCCGCGTGTCGGGACCGGAATTACAGTATGCCTTTATTCCGGTTTGGCCGGTTTCTGGCCCTGACGTTGCGCGGATTCTGCGCGTCCTGGCTGATGCTTGAGCGGGTTGGCGGTAATCTCGCTATAAGTGTCGCGGCAGCGGCGTATGTCGATAGCCTTATAGATGGCCTCGCGCATGGATGTTGCGTCAGCGACTCCGCGCCAGGCTATATCGTAGGCCGTGCCATGGTCGGGGCTTGTGCGCACAAACGGCAGCCCGGCCGTGAAGTTGACGCCGTTCTCTCGCGCGAGTGCCTTGAACGGCGCGAGTCCCTGATCGTGGTACATGGCCAGCACGCCGTCGAAGTCGCGGAACGCTCCCGAGCCGAAGAATCCGTCGGCCGCATAGGGGCCGAACGCCAGTATGCCGTTCTCGACACACTGCTTGATAGCCGGTATGATGAATTCCTTCTCCTCGCTGCCGAGCAGGCCGCCGTCGCCGCAGTGAGGGTTGAGCGAGAGCACCGCTATCTTGGGGCGCACCACGCCGAAGTCCTGACGCAATGTGCCTGCAAATTCTGTGACCGCTGCCGAGACCTTATCCTTGGTGATTGCCGCCGGGACTCCCGACAGCGGGAGGTGCGTCGTGACAAGCGCCACGCGGATCAGATCGTCGAAGAGTATCATCTGCGCCCTGAAGCCGTCACCCGCCTTGGAGTTGAGGTATTCCGTATGGCCGGGGAAATTGAAAGTATCGCTCTGCACGGCCTCCTTGGAGATCGGGGCTGTGACAATGACGTCAACATCGCCGGCCATCACGGCTGAGACCGCAGCCTCAAGTGCTGCTACTGCCCCAGCGCCCGAGGCTGCCGTAGGCTTCCCGGCCTCGACTGTCGTATCTGCGAGATGCAGGTCAACGACATTAACACTGCCGTCTGCAATATCAGATACGGAGCTGATGCGCCGCATGGGGGGCAACTCGAGCTCCAGTGTCTTGCGGGCATACTCCACAAGTCGCCAGTCTGCAAATAGCACCGGAGTGAAGAGACCGGTGATTTCCTCGTCGGCGATTGACTTGAGCGCGACCTCGAGGCCGACGCCGTTAAAATCGCCCTGGGTGATTCCTACCCGTATTTGTCTGTTCATTATATTCGGTTTTATGCGCACTGCTGTGCTGTTAGGGAACTGTGAGTCACTTCCTGGTGGCCAGCATGCCGCATGCGGCCTCAATGTCCTCGCCGCGAGAGGCTCGGATTGTGGCAGTGATTCCCTTTTGATTCAGATAGTTGCGGAACATCAGCATTCGCTCCTCGCTGGCCGGGTGCAGGTCGACGCCCGGTATCGCGTGGAAGCGTATCAGGTTGACCCGGCAGCCGAGGTTTCCGATCAGTTTAATCAGCATGTCGGCATGCGCTATGTCGTCGTTGACTCCGCGCCACATGATGTATTCGAGCGAAAGCCTGCGCTGATGGCTGAAGTCATATCCTGCGAGACAGCGCATGACCGACGAGATGGGGAAGGCCTTCTGCGCCGGCATCATCGACTCGCGCTGGGCGGTATCGGCCGTGTGGACGCTTATGGCCACATGCACCTGCGTGCGGTCAAGAAGTTCCTTGAGCTGAGGCAGTTTTCCGACCGTCGAGACCGTGATGCGCTTAGGGCTCCAGGCCAGTCCCCACGGGGCGGTGAGGATATCTATGACCCGAAGCACGGCCTCGAAGTTGTCAAGAGGCTCGCCCATGCCCATGAACACGATGTTGGTCAGCGGGTTCATCGATGTCGCCTCGCGTGGAGGCACGCTGAGTATCTGGTTGATTATTGCCGAGGCCGGCAGATTGGCCTTGAAGCCCATCTTGCCCGTGGCGCAGAAGTAGCAGTTCATCTTGCAGCCGACCTGGCTTGAGACGCACAGCGTGGCGCGGTCGTGGTCGGGGATATAGACTGACTCTATGGCACGCCCGCCCTCGGCGGCGAACAGGTACTTGACGGTCCCGTCGGCCGATCTGGATGACTTGACAGGACGCTCGCGCCCTATCTCGTATTTCTCGGAGAGCCACTTCTTGTTCTTCTTCGATATGTTGACCATCTCGTCGAAGTCCACAGCGCCCTTGGCATAGATCCATTCGGCAAGCTGACGCCCCGCGAAACGGGGCATTCCGCCGCTGTAGGCGACATCCTGAAGTTCGGCGAGATTCATGCCGATTAGTTTTTTCTTTTCCATTTTTTGTCTTTGGGAGAGATGAGGTGTTAGAGAGAGTTTGTGATCCTCCGGGCGGAGGGCAAAAACAGGGGAGCGTGCCCTTGGAGGCCGCTCCCCTGGTATTGATGTCGGGCGGCCTTTACTCGCCGGCCTCGAATTTGTAGATGTTGTTCTTCACCTTGTCGGTGCCCTGAAGCATCTGCATCAGGTCGGGGTTGACAAACTGGAAGTACTGCTGGTCGTACATCTGCTCGTTGTAGGGGAAGTTCTCCTTGCCCTTGCTCATGACCTGATATACATAGACGCCGTTCTTGCCTTTTGAGATCTTGACCTTCTTGTCGGCCTTGGCACCGCTGATCTGTCCGACAACGCCGGGATCCTGGACTGCCGAGCTCGAGCCGAAGCGGAGCGAGGGGTAGTTCTTGACCTCGACGCCCATAGCCTGGGCCGCGCTGCGGATGCTCTGGAGCTTCTTGCTGTACTGGCCCACGAGTTTGTCGCCGGCCTTGTCGACGCGGATGTCATGTGTCACTGCGTCGCGAACCGACTTGCTGGTGACGGGGCGGTACTCGTCGTAGGCCTCGTCGATTGCCACGGCATACATCGCTGGCTGCAGTGCGCTGTTCGAATTGTAGATATGGCTTACCTCGCCCTTCTCGCCGTCAATCATGACCCAGCGGATCACCTGACGCGAGTCAGGATAGTACTGGTCCATGCCCTGGAAACGGGGAACGGCAGCCGTCGAGCTGGTCACGGTGAAGTTCTGGACATTGTAGCCTGCCTTCGAGGCATTGGCGCTGAACTTCTCGGGGGTGTTGTTGGCACCGAGGAACTTCTCGAATGCGGCGCGAGCATCGCTCTTGGTCTTCTGGCTGGGGGTCAGGGTGTATGTGGCCTCGTCATACTCGTAGATGGTGACGGGAGCGTTCTGCTTCACTACCTGGGCCATGACCATTCCCTGCGGACCCTCCTGGATGGCGATGAAGCGGCCCCCGGCATTGCGTAGGCTGTCGAGAGTGCTCTTCGGCAGTGCGTTGGTTTCGCCATCGGCTGTGTAGAGGGGGAGCCACTGGTTGAGCTGTGCGGCCACGCTGTCGGGCGAGAAGCGGTTCATCACCGAGTCTGCGCTGAGGCCGCCGTTGAGGGCTGCCATCACGCGGTTGCCGAGACGGTCGGTGGCTGTCGACACGATGTTGAGCTGGATAGAGTCAACCTCGGCGCTACGGCCTGCGATGCGGATTGCGGTGAAGCCGCTGATGTTGCTCGAGATCAGACGGACACTGTCGACTGCTCCGTTCAGGATGTAGTCCTTGGCGGGGCCGGCGGGAACGTCGGCAGCGCGCAGTGCGTGGCGGGTCACGTTGACACCCTCTTTCTTCAGCTCCTTGGAGAGCTGGCCTCCGGCCGAGAGAGACTCAACCGTCTTGGCGGCGAGCTCGCTGCTGGCCTTCTGGTCGGCTGCCGACGGAGCGATGTTGACCGCGATGAAGCTGATCTCGCGTGTCGGCTCGTTGACGGCATACAGTTCCTTGTCCTTATTGTAGCGCTCCTTAATCTCCTGGTCAGTGACAGGATAGGTCTTCTCGTCGAGCTGGCCGAAGGGCAGGAAAGCAACATCGACGTTGCTGGTCGCGATATAGTCGTTATAGAGGGCCTTGCGGTCGAGGTCGTTGGCATGGACCGAGCCGACGAGCAGACGCTGGTATACAGACTGCTTGATCATCTTCTCGGTGGCCTTCTCGGCTGCGAGCCAAGCACGCTGGAATGGCTCGACCTGCGCGTCGGTCAGACCGTTGCGCTTGGGGTTGAAGATCACCTCATATGCCTGCTGTGGCGTCTGCACGCTGAGGCCCGACGCGTTGAGCTGGCGCACAAGGTTCATCACCTCGGGATTGCGCGGATTCTCAAGCATGTAGAAACGGAGCAGATTGCCCGTGCTGCGTATGCCGGCCTTCTCGGCGGCCGATGTGATAAGGGCCTCCTGCACAAGTTGCTCGAGTGCCATCTCCGGAAGAATCTGGGTGTCGAAGTTGGCGAACTGCGCCGGATTGTTGCGGCGTGCCTCCTCGAGCTGGTTGTTCAGTTCCTCGCGCTTGCGCTGGTAGTCCATGTAATCGATTTTCGTACTTCCCACTTTAGCCACTGTGGTGTGGTCGCCAAAGATGTTGCGGCTGTTGGTCAGCGCGTCGCCGATGATGAAGGCGAGCAGCGCCACGCCAATCACGACAATCAGAAACACTGACTTACTTCTGATTTTCTCTAATGTTGCCATTCCTTATATTGGTCTTTTTTAATTATCTTCTCAATCGTTCATGAGCCGGTTTATCTGTAGTTTTGCCCATTAAACGTGCAAAGATAACACTTTTGACAAAAAAAGCCAAAATTATTCGCGTTTTTCCAATAATTTAAGAGATTATTATGTAACGGGGCATGTTTCAGGCCTTGATGCCGAAGCGTGCGCGTATCCGGTCGACCATATCGAGTTTCTCCCATGTGAAGAGCTCGACACGCCGCACGATGGCCTCTTTCTCGTAGCGGTTGCGGAACTTTTTCTCGACCCATTTGGGCTCCCGGCCCACATGGCCGTAGGCTGCTGTCTCGAGGTAGATGGGCTCGCGCAGCTTGAGGCGCTTCTCGATGGCGCGGGGGCGCATGTCAAACATCTCGGCGATTGTCTGGGCTATCTCGGCGTCGCTGTGACCTGTGCGTCCGGTGCCGTAGGTGTCGACGAAGATGCTTACCGGCTCGGCCCGGCCAATGGCATAGGCCACCTGCACGAGCATCTCGCCCGCCACTCCTGCCGCCACCATGTTCTTGGCGATGTGGCGGCATGCGTATGCGGCGGAACGGTCGACCTTCGAGGGGTCCTTGCCCGAGAAGGCGCCCCCGCCATGCGCGCCGCGACCGCCATAGGTGTCCACGATTATCTTGCGGCCCGTGAGACCCGTGTCGCCGTGGGGACCGCCGATCACGAACTTGCCCGTCGGATTCACGTGAATCTTGATGTCGTCGCCGAAGAGTGCCTGTGTCTCCGCCGGGAGTTTGGCTATGACGCGCGGCAGCAGAACCTCCTTGACATCCTTCTCGATTGTGGCGAGCATCTCCTTGTCGGCCTGCAGCTGTGCCTCGTCGGAGTCGTCGAGCGCGGGGATGAACTCGTCGTGCTGGGTCGACACCACTATGGTGTGTACACGCACCGGGCGGTGGTCAGGGCCATATTCCACCGTCACCTGGCTCTTTGCGTCGGGGCGGAGGTACGATACGAGTTTCCCCTTGCGGTAGTAGGTCATGTCGCGGCCCTCGCGGCGTATGTCGGCAAGCTCGCGCAGTATGAGGTGGGAGAGGCTTAGCGTCAGGGGCATGTATTCTTTGGTCTCGTCGACAGCATACCCGAACATCATGCCCTGATCGCCGGCTCCCTGGAGTTCTTCCTCGGTCTTGCCCTGTTCCTCGGTGCGACGCACGCCACGGCTGATGTCGCCGCTCTGCTCGTGTATGGCCGTGAGGATGCCGCAGGCGTCTCCGTCGAAACGGTAGGCTCCCCGGTTGTAGCCGATATGGTTCACCAACTCACGGGTAGATGACGGCACGTCGACATATGCCTCCGAGGTGACCTCGCCGGCTATCACCACCTGTCCTGTGGTGACGAGTGTCTCGACTGCCACATGGCTCTCGGGGTCGCGTGCTAAAAACTCGTCGAGCAGATTGTCGCTGATCTGGTCAGCGACCTTATCGGGGTGTCCCTCGGAAACCGACTCCGAGGTGAACAGATAATTCTTAGTATCCATATATTGTTATGATTTGTTTGTTGATCACACATCCGATTGATCCGGCCTGTCGGGCAGGCACAGGTGCAAAAAAAATGACAACCGCTTCTTGCGATTGCCGTTCTGGAGAAATTGCACCCAAGCTGTCGTTGACCCGGCCGAGGCCAGGTCAATGGAGCAGTTTTAGCATTTTTTCCAGTGGTTGCAAGCAGCCAAATTTATCCACCTTGTGCCGTCGGGGCCCGAAAGCCCGGCTCTCACACCGCAAAATTACAAAATTCCGGTCAATCCGCCAAATGATTTTTCACATACTTACCCGCACGCGGCTACGTTACTCATAATATGGACCATATCATCATATTGATCAAGCAGTACCTGTATACGCATATCCAGGGGGCGCATCAGGCGGGAATCATCTCCTTCCTGCTGATAGCCGGCATATTCATCACCGCCGTCGCCGCCTATTATATATGCAAGTGGCTGCTCTATCTTGTCGGCATAGCAATCGACAAAAGCCCCACGAAGTGGGACGACGATCTGATTGACCACCGGCTGATGCGGGCAGCCTCGCAACTTGCGCCGGCCCTGACCATCGACTGGCTTCTGCCGGCCTTCTTCCGGGCCAATGAGGCCGACTATGTGCACTGGATCAAGTTGCTGACGTCGTTCTACATCCTTTGGGCTGTGGTGCGCATAGTGGTGATATTCATCGAGAATCTTTACAAGGCCATGTCGAAGCGCAAGCGCACGCGGCCCTACGCGGTCAAGGGAATCTTCCAGATGCTCAAGCTTATTATCATAGGCTTAGGCGTAATAATCGGCATCAGTATGCTGATCGGCAAGGAACCGATAGCGATACTCACCGCGCTGGGGGCCTCCGCCGCTATACTGATGCTGGTGTTCAAGGACACGATACTCGGCCTGGTGGCCTCCGTACAGCTTACGGCCAACAAGATGCTCCACAAGGGAGACTGGATTGTGGCAGACAAGTATGGAGCCAACGGCGAGGTGGAGGATGTCTCGCTCACTACCGTCAAGATCCGCAACTGGGACAATTCGGTATCGACCATACCGCCATACATGCTGGTGTCTGATTCATTCCGCAACTATCAGCCCATGCGCAAGTCGGGAGGGCGCCGGGTGGAGCGCTCCTTATATATAGATGTCAACAGCGTCAGGTTCTGTACCGAGGCCGAGTTGCTTGAGCTTGAGCGCCGAGGCTGGCTTGATGACCTGCCGATCGACCGGGCCGCCCGTCAGGTCAACCTAACCCTAATGCGTCGGTATCTTGAGAATTACATATCGCATCATCACGAGGTGAACGCCGCGATGCTCCATATGGTGCGCCAGATGCAGCCGACCCCCTCGGGGCTTCCGCTGCAGCTCTATTTCTTCACCCACCGCACGGGCTGGAAGGATTTCGAGCATGTCCAGGCAGACATTTTCGACCATGTATATGCCGTGATCCGAGAGTTCGGGCTGCGCGTGTTCCAGGCTCCGGCAGGAACAGACATCACCGAGGCCGCAACAATTTCCACTGACAGACGTTAACAAAATAAAAATCACAGACTCACCATGAAAAGTCAATTATACACACGCACCGGCGACATGGGCTCGACATCGCTTGTCGGCGGAGAGCGCGTCAAGAAGAACAGCGTCCGTCTCGAGGCATACGGAACTATCGATGAACTCTCCTCCTGCCTCGGCACGATAGCCTCAGACCCCGACTGCACCGCAGAGGTCAAAGGTCAGCTGATGGATATCCAGAATGAGTTATTCAATGTCGGTGGATACCTGGCCACAGCCGTCAAGGCCGGAGAGGAGCCGCGATGCGTCTCGCTCGACGCCACCCGCATCCAGACTCTCGAGGGGTGGATTGACGCCCTCGACGAGCAGACTCCCAAGATCAGGGCATTCGTATTGCCCGGCGGAGCACCTCTCTCCGCACGCACGCATGTGGCCCGCACGGTATGCCGCCGCGCCGAGCGGCGTATCCTCGACTTGGCCGAGACCGACTATGTTGACCCCGCCGTAATCAGATACATAAACCGGCTTTCAGACTACCTCTTCATCGCTGCCCGCTACCTCAACTTCATGAAGGGCGTGGAAGAAGTGACCTGGAAAAAATAAAACGGCATACTCCTACGTTGTAACGAAACAACAAGCCGCAGGGTTACCGTGCTGTACCGGAACGTAAACCGCCTGCGACATGGCGTACACGTACTTAATGTTGAAACGAAAATTAAAATAGACACGATATGTATTGGACATTAGAGCTCGCGTCGAAACTTGAGGACGCACCGTGGCCTGCCACGAAAGAGGAACTGATAGACTTTGCAATGCGCTCGGGCGCACCGCTTGAGGTAATAGAGAACCTGCAGGAGATCGAAGACGAAGGCGAGATCTACGAGTCAATCGAGGACATCTGGCCCGACTACCCCAGCAAAGACGACTTCTTCTTCAACGAAGACGAATATTAAACCGCAGTATCAGTGTATATAACTTATATTAAAGCGATTGACAATCACAAAATAAACTTGTCAATCGCTTTTTATTGCCTTGAATGACACAATATATAACACTATTATTACTTTGATAAACGTGGCATACAACAGAACTTAAACAAGGATTTGCACACGGTCTGAATATTTATTACAGGAAGCCCGCGACAATAAATTTAAGTTTTGTAATACGCACACACGTGTGCACTATAACAAAATTCTTATTTAAACTCTATTTTAAGAACCTTTTTGGAGCCGACTCGACAATAAAGGGCATATCTTGCCGACAGTGGTAAATTTCACCCTTCCCAGCTGTCAATGCAGGTCCGGGAAATGATTTTTTATTTATTGCTCTATGTTGAACTCTCAAAAATTTTATTAATTTTGCGGCCGAAAATCGACAGGAATATAAACAAAGGAAAAATAATGTATTATAATACATGTCCGCTCCGGCGACACAACTCTCTCTCTCTGAACTGCGTTTAGCGACATAAATCTTATCTTTATTCATAAAAAACTAATACTTTTTTAAAGGTTAACTCTATCTACAGTTATGCGTAAACATTACTTAAATGGGCTGATCTTGGCTCTCTTAGCCTTCGTTCCGTCTGTTGCCGGCGCAAAAACCGTGCCGGTTGACGAAGCTTGTCAGTTAGCAGTCGAGTTCTTTCAGGCAATCTCGCTTGACAGACCGACTTCGGAAGATGAACTGGAGTTGGCATTCACGAGCCTTAGCGGCGACAGACCGCTTTACTATGTGTTCAATGTAGGCCAAGGCGAGGGCTACATCATCATGTCGGCCGAAGACTGCGCAGCCCCTATATTGGGCTATTCGCAAGAAGGAAAGTACGACGCCGCATCGCTCCCGCCCGCGATGAAATGGATGCTCAAAGGTCTTGAAAACGAGATCAAGGCGGTGCCCGGCCTCCAGCAATCCCAATCGCGCGAAAACCGTAGCCGCATGGTGCGCCGTGCCGCAGCCGGCGAGCAGCGCATCTTGCTCCAGACGCCAGAGTGGCGTCAGGAGGCTCCCTTCAACAACATGATTCCGGGCAAGCCGCTCGCAGGGTGTGTGGGCACTGCGATGGCCACGATCATGAGATATCACAGCTTCCCCGAAAGAGGCACCGGCAGCTACAATGGAGTAAACTTCGACGTGGCCTACGATTGGAGCAACATGCGTATGGACAACTATCGCAGCGGATATACGCAGGCCGAGGCCGACGCCGTGGCTACGCTCATCTACCATGCCGGAGTGAGCATCGGCACACAGTTCGGCTATTCCGGCTCGAGCGCATACGAAGTGAAAGTACCCGCCGCACTTGTCAACTATTTCAACTATGATCCCGGAGTTTCATACAAGAAGCGCTCAGAGGTGAAGACGCAGGCCGAATTCGACCGGATAGTCGAGAACGAAATCCGTGCCGCGCGTCCTGTGCTCTATTGCGGCCAGGACGTGACGTCCGGCCACGCTTTCGTGGTCGACGGCTACGACCCCATGAGCGGCATGTTACACATCAACTGGGGCTGGGGCGGAGCCGCAGGCAACAACAACGGCGGCTGGTATGTCAGCACGGCCCTCAATCCGACAGTCAGCCAGTCGCACAACTTCAACAATCTCACCACCATAATCTATAACATAAAGCCCGGCAACGGCAACAACGCCGCATGGTCGCCCCTGCACATCACCGCCGACGGTCGGCAGTGCGGCATGAGTTCCGATCTCGAAGGCAATCTTACAGCCGGCAACGCCTTTACAGTCAGAGTAGGCAATATCAAAAACGTAAGCTACTCGAACTTCGGCGGCAAGATAGCTGTGGCGCTTTTCGGAGCCGACGGCACCTTCAAGACCACGCTATGCACACCCGTCGGCTTCCACCTCAACGCAATGACTATCTTCGGAAGCGCATATGCCGACTTCCAATGCACACTTCCCGAGGATGCGACAGTTGAAGATGGCGATGTAATCCGCATGGCGACACTCGCCGACGGGGCCGACACCTGGTTGCCCGTCCCCGGCGAGCTCCCTACAACAAACGAAATCCCCGCCAAGGGTGCCACACCGGGCTATTTCACCGTCGGCCACACCACTCCCCTTGCCGATGCTACATTTACCGGCGAAGATAGAGTGATACGCGGCTGGAACTACCGTTTCCGCGTCGTACCCGCCAATCCCGACCGCGACGTAGTGACAGTGAGAAACAACGGCTGTGTCCTCACGCGCGAAACCGACGACTACTATACCGTAAGAAACGTGCTCGAAGACCAGCAAATAGAAATATACGTTCAGAACGCCGCCGATGTCAAAGAGAAACGCAGCGTTTGGGTCGGCACCCCGGGCACTCTCTCCGAAACGCTCTCCGCAGCCGACGCCGGCACGATAAAAGAGCTGACCGTCTTCGGCACTATCGATGCCAACGACTTCACATTCATACGCACCGCCATGAAGCTCACGCGACTCGATCTCTCGGGAGCACGCATTGCCGCAAACGGCAACAACCAGGCCAACGCAGTGCCTCGCGAGGCTTTCCGCAACCTCTGGAGCCTGCAGGAAGTCGTGCTGCCCTCGAGTGTCAACCGTCTCAACAACGGTGCTTTCCGCCTGTGCGGAATCAAGAGCATCGTTATCCCCGCCTCCGTGACAACCATCGAGTACAACGTATTCAACGGTTCGTCGGGCCTAAAAGACATATGGGTCCTCAATCCCAATCCCGTTTTTGTCAACTGGTGTGTCTTTAGCGGCTGTCCGAAAAACCGCACCGTCCACTGTCCGGACGAGAACTCCGCAACTCGCTACAAGTCCGACAAATACTGGAATCAACCCGACGTAGACACCGGCGTGAATTTCGTGGCCGGGAAGTATGAGGCACCCTCCGACATCGCTTTTGCCGTAATGGAGAACAGCGACGTAAGATACCTATCGGACACCGAGCCGGGTCGATATGAGAAAGGACGGAAAATAGTGTTCACCGCCGAACACATAGCCGACAACGACAACCGCATGGACGTCTACGCCAACAATACCCTTCTCAAGCCCGATGCCGAAGGAAAATACAGCGTCACTCTGACCGCAAACACCATCCTTCACTTCGACCTTGTCAAGCCCGTGGCTCCCGCGACCTACGACTCGCACTGGATTCTGACCGACAATGGTGGCACCGTAGGCCTTCTCACCGATGCCGTAAATGTTATTCCGGGAGTGCCGTTTGCGGTTCGCATAAACTCGTTCGACGCTACCGGCAATGCTTTCTGGGCAATGGTGCTCACCACCGCCGACGGCGCGATAAAGGAATTTATATCGCCCGTCACCAACTGGTCGAACGGCCCCGCCTCAAACCAGCGTATGACCGTGAACTGCTGCGTAAAAGACGCCACCGTGCGCGAGGGCAACCTCATAAGGCTCGCCACATCGTACAACAACAAAACCTGGGCGCTCGTCAAAGGTTCTAACGAAAATGTGATCGACGCCCTCCCGGCTCTCAACAACCAGACGCCTGTCTACAACTTCACCTTCCCCGAAGATCTGTCAGAAAAAGCAAACCTCTCGGGCATCGTGACAAGCGCCGTTCGGGGCCGCGACCTCACTTTCAGAATCACACCCAAATCGGCATCACACACCCTCGACGTCAGCATCAACGGCGAGAATGTGCTCGAAGGCGGCAAGACCTTCACCCACTCGTTTATCGCCAAAGAAGACCTCGTTTTCGACGTCAAGGTCATACCGCCTGTATCCTATACCGAAGCTACTATTGTGCTCGAAGACGGGCAACATCTCTATCTCTATTATGCATGGAACGACCCGAACGCCCCGTCCGATTGGAATCAAAAAAACCAGGAGTTTGCCCAGAAATACAAGAACATTAAAAAACTCAAAATCGTAGGCAAGCTCGATTACTACGACTTCAACTTCTTCCGCGACAATGCGGATATCGCCTCTAATATACGCACACTCGACCTCTCGGAGGCCAAATTCGTCTACAACAGAGACAAAACCGCTTCGACAGGCCTCGACAATGTGTTTCCGGGCAAAGCTTTCTATAATTCCACTACCAAGCGCGGCTGCAATATCGAAGAGATTATTCTGCCCGAATCGCTCACTCAATTTGAGGATGACAGCTTCATGGGATGCGGAAATATTAAAGAACTTCGTCTGCCTGCCGGCCTGCGCACATGGAGTTTAGGCAAAACACCCAACAATGCGGGTGGATTCACCAATAAGACACGCGGAGGACTGAACGACAACGTATTTGCAGGTTGCAATTCCCTTGAGACTCTATATGTGCCATGTGTTCCTAAAAGCGGAAATAATGTCGGTCATTGGTACTATTTCGATGGTCATCCCGTGAATAGCGGACTGCCCGACAATAAGAAAGTGACAGTAGTGGTAAACCCCGATTATCTGCAGGCCTACACCACACCCAAGACCGCTTCGTCATATGATGCGCAGGTATCAGCCGAATGGTCGAACGGCTGGGTAGCCGGCGGTTTCAATATCGTCGGGCAATATCCGGTATATTCACTCGAATATGACGCCTCGCGGTGCTTCCCCGCCGACAAAGACCTCGACATTGCCAAGGCCGCTTCGTTCCTCAAAGACAGTATCGCCCTCGAAACTATAGAACGCAAACTATACATCGCCAGAAAAAGCGAAGTTCCCGAAAACCGTCCCGGAGGAATCGACGCTTTCGCCGCCGGTGCAAAGGTGAAGGTATATGACAACGGCGTCCTTCTTGCCGACGACGCAATAGCTGCCGACGGCTCCATAACCCTGACTTACCACAACCCCAACAAGCACCTCGACAAGAGCGGCAACCATGAGGTCGAAGTCGTTTATCTCTACGATGTCAACTTCAACTGTGCTTCCGATAACCTCAAAGCGCTTGACGAAGACGGCTCACATCTCACCTCTATAGAAGTGCGCGAGGGGATGCCCATAAAGTTCAGAATCGAAATGGTCGACGCCAAAAGCTCAGAGCTTACTTCCGTTGTCAAAATCAACGACATTGTCCTACGTTCGGGCGATGACGGTTATTATACTATCGACGCGGCAGACTCAAATCTCGACATCAATGTCTATACAGTGCCCCGCAACGGCGCCACCCTTTCGCCTGACAACATCGCCATGATCAATGCGGCCGAAGCAAGCGGCGTAACCAGTATTTCGTTTGCCGGCGAAATCGACGACGAAACGCTCGTCAACGTTATCAGCCAACTCCCCGAAATAGAAGAACTCAACTTCGCCGAGCTCACTTCTCCCCTCCCGGCGAATGCCATTGCCGGAAAAGAAACAGTCAAGACTGTGGTACTCCCGCAAGCCGACGCTATCGAAGATGGCACCTTCAGCGGTTGCTCCGCCCTTGAAAGCGTGGCTGTCCCTGCCACCGTAAACTTCATCGGAAACAGGGCTTTCGAAGGGTGCGCCTCGCTCACTTCACTGAGCTTTACCGGCATTTCGGGAGTCGGCGCATATGCATTTGCCGATTGCGACAACCTCACCTCAATCATTTTTAACTCCAACCACGCAGGCTCTGCACCCGCAGCACGCGTCAAGTCGGCCGTCTCTCGCAGCACCGGCTACTCGCCCGACGCCTTCGCAGGTCTCAACCCCAACTGTATAATCTATCTCGACGAGAACGAGGCAATCGCCGCAGGTACCGCTGCCAACTGCGTGAAAGTGAGAACAGTGGAGGATGGCGTCGACAAATATCGTGTATATGAAAGCGTAGGCGACATCTCAATCGACCCGGCTTATTCGTTCAATGCCCTCAACTCGATCACCCTCCCGGAAGGCCGGGAAGTCAACCTTGAACTGGAACTCTGCAAAACCAACGGTCAATCTGCCTGGAGACCGATAGTATTGCCCTTCGCGCCTACCGCAGTGAGCGATGCCGAAGGCAACCCGATGACCCTTCACTCCGGCGAAAGAACCGCTCTCACCGGTAAAGATTATGCCGTAGCTACGCTCGTGGAAGGAGCGTCGGACCTCACCCTCGCCTCCGCAATCGAAGCCAACAGGCCATACCTCGTCGGCACATGCGGCAACGCCGAAGGTGGCAAAGTGAAGTTTAGCGCCCAAAACGGCACCATCACCCAGACACCGGATGAAATCGTAAGCAACGGTTTGGACTACACCCTCCATGCCACCTACGAAAACCGCAGCCTCGACGCAGCCACTACCTATATTCTCGATGCCGAAGGCTCTTCGTTTGCCGCCATAGGTGCCGCACCGCTCGAGGTTACAGATTTCGACAACGATGCAAGAACCGACATATCGCCTTTCACGGTATATGCGGAAGCACCAGCAGATCATGGAGCAATCAACATAAATATTCCTCTCAATGACTATGTGACGGGAGTTGATAATATTGGCGACGACAGGGCCGGCCTGCGCATCGAGCGCAGTGGCGACACACTCGTCATCTATTCCGACAAAGCATGCGAAATAAAAGTGTTCGGTATCGACGGCATACTCGTAAAAGTGCTCCACCTCTCAGCCGGAGCAAATACTGTCGACGATCTCCGTCCCGGCAACTATATCATGAACGGCGTGAAGACGGCTTTCTAAAGATTTAGCGCAAAAAGCCTTCGGGGCCGTGTCGGTCAAAACCGACACGGCCCCGTTGTTTTCTACATAATATGATGAAATTATACTACCTCGAGGGCGTCTGTGACCGAGTCCATGATATAGCCAGCCACACGCACACCAGAGGTATCTGTCTGTCAATGTGCCATCGCGGAGACAGATACTATTCTTGGCAGGGATTTTAAGTCCTAAAATGGCAAAATATGTTTGTGTTTAAGTCGGTTAACAAGGGTTAAATGGCTTAAATACAGTGTTAAAACATTCCTCAACGAGGGCTAAGCGATAAAACTCACACAACTACCTGATAGCAATGTTGACGATTCGGTGCTTGCGCAACTGTCAAAGCGGAATCCCGGTGTGACTGTTGATATTTACGACGGAAAAATTTCACAGCAGCTTCGTCAGGATGTTGCGCGACACAATGCCCAGTCTCCGGGCGTGACGTTGCACGCTTACAACAAAACTCACGATCGTTTTCTGATAATCGACGAGACAGTCTATCACATCGGACACTCGCTCAAAGACCTCGGCAAGAAACTATTTGCGTTCTCAAAGAGGGATGTCATGACCGGAACAGAACTGCTGTCCAGACTATGAACGTTGACATAATTCCTTTGTAATGTAAGAACTCTAACAACTCTTTATATGGCTATTTTTATCACAGTTCCTCAGTGCTGTTCCCAAATGTTGGATTAATTTTGTAATTTTGCAGACTGAAAAGGAATATGACCAAAGGGCGCATTTTTTAGAATAAAAAATACTAGTGGATTATGAAGAAATGTTTACTATCTCTGTTTGCTATAGCAGCATGTGCATTCACCGGGAACGCAGATGTCGTGGAGTTTGACTTCACAACCGGATATGAAGACACTGAGTATGTGACCGAGCCCATAGAGCAGGATGGCGTGACGATTAGAATGACTCATGGTTCGGGGAGTCGTGCTCCTCAGTGGTATTCACGCGGCACGGCTGTCAGGATTTATGCCGGCAATAATATCGGTGTCAGCGCGAATGTGATTATAAAGAGTGTGACATTCTCGTTTGCCGACACACAGAATGTCTTCAAGATGGGTACGAGTGGTCCAAGAGTAAATCCGGGCAAGTATGTGCTGAATGAAGATGGCTTGAGCGGCGTATGGACCGTTGGCGCCAACAAGGGCACCCTGATAGCCGGGGGCGTGGATGCGCATGCACGCATTCAGAAAATCACGGTGGAGACCGACTCCGAGACCGGAGTGGATACTGCAGTCAATGACGAGGAACCTGTTTACGTCGAAGGCAACACTATTATTGCGCCCGTCGGGGCATTGATTTACAATGCAGCCGGTATGCGCGTAAACGGAGAGAATGTTGCAAACGGCCTGTACATGGTGTGTATCGGCGACGGCCGTGTGGTTAAGGTCTGGGTAAAGTAATCCCGAGATTATTATCTACAATTTACAATTTACATAAGAAGGCGGATGTCATAAAAGATGACATCCGCAAATCTTACTGTATGCGTATTTTACTTACTGTATGCGTATTTTATAGGATCTGGAGCCTGAGTTCACAATATATATTCCGTTTTCGAGCTGGGGGATGATGTCATTCAACAGGCCCTGAGCCTTCTCACGCCCGGAAATGTCGTAGACATAGCCATATTGTTCATCATATGGAATGTTATCGACAGATGCCATGTCTTTTCGTTTTATTGTTTTGAAGTTTCTCCAGCAGTAAGCCTTTTCGTATGAGCCTTCTTCATCTGCGTCAGGCGCATCTTGGGGAATGTAAAGCGTGGCGTTTTGGTAAGTAAAATCATCGAAAGTATCGTCGCTGGCGCGAGGTGGGATGGCCGATCTGCAGTATACCTCCCTGATATTCTCACACCCGAAAAACGCTCCGGAGCCAATGTCTGTGGTCGATGAGGGTATGACTATAGATGTCAGTCCGGTGCAATTATAGAAAGCGTCCCGAACTATATGTAGCAGACCCTCGGGGAGCGATACGGTCAATGGTTCCGAACATGAATTAAAGGCGTGTGAGGCAATTGCGATTACGTTGGCTGTCCCACCTTTATACGAGATCGTGGCCGGGATGACGATGTCGCCGGAATAATAGGTTGGCACGAAATTTTCCCAATCACTTACCACTTCTGCGTCAGTGCCATTGACGTTATAATAGATATTGCCGCTTTTGAAATATTCGGCATTGGTGCTTGACGCGAAGCAGATGACACTTAGAAATATGAGTGCCTGATGTAACTTGTTCATGATAATAATCAATATGATAATGCAATCATGATGATGCAGTTTGTTTCAGTGAATTCAACGTTGCAAATATAGCAAAAAAATGAATAATATAAAAACGAGATCATAGGCCTTGTGAACCGGATGTTGTCGTAGGAATTATCCACCTGTGATAAACTTCCAATCGCCACAATAAGAGTGCTGACATAAAATTATTGCTCAAATATGGTTTTTATTCCGGAAATATCAGGCAACTGTGCTGTCGATAATCATGATGATGTAATTAATGCTACATGCCATTAAATTATTTATATATCTGTAAAGGCATCCCCGCCGGATTTCATTCCGGGGGGATGCCTGTTCATTCCGCCAACAGATTCAATATCCTATCGTGAAACGCTCCTGATGGTGAGCCGGTGTCTCCAGTTCGTCAACCATAGCCTTGGCATAGTCTCCCACGGTAATATGGCTGTTGCCCTCGCCGTCTACGATAAGGTCATCTTTGCCGAGGCGGTAGTTTCCTCTCGCTTCTCCGGGCTCAAGGCTTCCTGCCGGAGAGAAGAATACCCAGTCGATGGCCTTTTCATTATCAAGGGTGTTGAGATAGAATTCACCCAGCGATTTCACGCCGCCCATGATTTCTGCGGGTATTGCGCCGCTGTCCACTACGCGAAGACCCGGCGCGCAGAAAAGTGTGCCGGCTCCCCCTACGATGAGCAGACGCTTCACGCCGGCCTCTTTGGCTGCCTGAAGGATACGGGGATAGTTCTGCAGGGTGAGATTATAGATGTCGGGGTTCGTCCAGCCGGGGTTGTAGGCACTGATGACGGTATCATATCCTTTGAGATCCGCTGCAAGTGCCCCGGTGTCGGCAACATCAACCTTCTTTACTGTCAACAGCGGGTTCTCGACTTTGACATTGTCTGGGTTACGCACAAGTGCTTCAACCTGATATCCGCGTGTGAGCAGTTCGTTCAGAATGGCGCTTCCTACAAAGCCGCTTGCGCCGATAAGAGCAGTTTTCTTCATATCGTTATGTTTTTAATGATTTCGTATGCAAATATAACGATATAAAAGCCCGATTGTCAAGAAGGCACCTGAATGACAGATAGTTTCATAGTGGTTACCAATATAGGTTTCCAACTACTTATAAAAAACGTGTTAACTTATTTTAACTGCATTCAAAACGAACTGTTGCAGACTTTGAGAATATTGCTTACCTTTGTAGAGTCATTTAACAACCAGTATATTATGAACGAGGAATTATTCCCAAACTGCCCGATTCGCAACATCCTTTCACGATTCAGCGACAAATGGTCGTTGCTCATTCTCTACACACTGAACCTTCAGCCCACCATGCGCTTCAGTGCCTTACGGCGGGAGATTCCGGATATATCCCAGAAGATGCTCACCAACACACTGCGCACTCTTGAAGAGGACGGCCTTGTCACACGCACGATTTATGCAGAGGTGCCACCGAGGGTGGAATACAGTATCACCGACCGAACGCGCTCTTTGCTTCCACATGTCAATTCTCTTATAGCCTGGGCAAAGGAGAATATGCCCGCTATCCTCAGAGATCGGGAATCTCACGGCAAACATAAGAAATAAGATACACGGCATCCACAGAACAAACCTAAGTCCATGCTCCCCGGTTCATCTTATCTGACTCTATTGGGGATTGCCTCTTCTTACTCAAAACTTGCAGATTAGAGGCTGAAAAGCAGTTGCGTTCCATGGATTCTTACCGCAAAATACACTTGTCTGTTTCAGGCTATAATTATATAACGGCCTTTAATTAGCATTAACCCTTTCTCCAGCAGGGAGGTGTGCGTGAACATTCTGCCGATAAGCGCGTTGAAATAGTTGCAATGCACACATATTGCCGGCTTCATTGCCATAACGCCTCGTTTTTTAGTTATAATCTCAAGATAAGGTATTATGAAAAAGGAAACAATCTGTAAAATAATTGCTCTGTCTTCTTTTATTGCGGGTGCGTGCGTAAGTTCTGTCCCTGCCGATGCATGTACACGCGCCGTATATCTTGGCCCGGACGGTATGGTCGTGACCGGACGCACGATGGATTGGAAAGAAGACCCTCAGTCCAACATTTATTTTTTTCCGAGGGGTATGGAGCGTCGCGGCGGAATTACAGACAATTGCATGAAATGGACATCTACGTATGGAAGCGTGGTTACAGCGGGATATGACATAGGTATCTGCGACGGAATGAATGAGAGGGGGCTTGTCGCCAATCTACTGTTTCTGGCAGAATCCGACTATCACCGCCCCGGAGACAACCGGCCTGTGATGGGGCTTGCCGTCTGGACGCAATATGTGCTTGACAATTTCGCCACTGTTGATGAGGCGGTGGATGAACTTGGCAAGGAATTGTTCCGCATTGATGACCCCGATCTGCCGAATGGCGCGAAGTCGACACTGCACCTTTCAATTTCAGATCCGACCGGCAACAGCGCGATATTCGAATATATAGCAGGCAAACTCGTGATCCATAGCGGGAAAGACTGTCAGGTAATGACTAACTCTCCATCCTACGACAGGCAGCAGACGTTAGACGACTATTGGAACCAGATAGGAGGCCTTGTTATGTTGCCCGGAACCAACCGTGCGTCAGACCGGTTCGTGCGTGCGTCATTTTATATAAATGCGTTGCCTCAGACCTCCGATTATCGTCAGGCTGTCGCCGGCGTGTTCAGCGTCATGCGCAATGTGTCTGTGCCGCTCGGAATCTCAATTCCCTCCCAGCCGAATATAGCGTCCACACGCTGGCGAACCGTCGCGGATCAGAAAAATCTCGTGTATTATTTCGAATCTACCTTGAGTCCGGATATTTTCTGGATTGATCTCAAGAAACTTGATTTCAGCCCAGAGGGGAAAGTCAGAAAACTCTCACTGACTAATGGCGAGATATACGCAGGCGATGCTGCCGACAGAATGAAGGTCGCGGAGCCCTTAAAGTTCCTTTTCGGAATATAGTGACGTGATGTTTGGGATAGGAAAAATGAAAAGGTTGAACCGGTATCTAAAAAGTTGCCGATTCAACTTTTTTGACTGCCGTCCTTATCCCGGTACCGGGTCAATAATGTATAATGTGAAATCCGAGGTTGGCAACTATAACTTTCAGATATTATACAAATGTGTTATCTTTGCGCTATAAACTATAAATGACAAGAGGACAGCATCAATTCCAAGAAAACGGACCTCATTCCGTCTTAGCGAAATATGACATCGGAAGAACAGAAGGCTCTGAACCTGAGCCTGTGGAAGGAGTGGACGCATAAGGCGTCGGCCGTGAACTGCTGCAAGTTCTGCAGCGCGGTCATGGACCGCGACACGGCCGGCCAGTTCATGCGCTATGTTCAGGGGTTCGAGGTATCTGCCGAGATTCTAAGTCTGATCGACCGTATAGTCGACGGCGATTACGTGCCGCCGGGCCTCGACTGCACTCTGCAGGGCAAGCCACAGAGCCATCACCTTATGTACAAGATCGAGCCACTCGACCATCCGTCGGGTCTGGCGCGCTACGAGTTTTTAGTTGAATATGACAGGTACGAGCCGCATGTGGGTATCTATTTCGGCTGCAAGTGCATCACGCTTGGCGATGCCGACCATCGCGAGATGATCGAGCTCTACATGCGTGAGTGGAACAAGATCCGTCACCATATATGCACCGTGCTCAACAACAGCTTCCCCACCAAGGAATTCCGCCATCGGTTCCGCATTACCAACAACGGCGAGAACCGCACTTTCTGGCCATCGTGGATAGGTCTTTACGACGACGAGGACATGGACTTCGCGCTGACCGTGCTGCGCATCTTCCGCAAGGCATACGAGCAGTACTTCGACGGCACGCTCAAGGAATGTCGGCGTCTGGCCCCGATAGCCTACCGACACGTAGAGACGGCTTTCACCGAGACCGCCTTCACCAATCTTGCCGAAGCCATCGGCAAGGCGTATGGCCGGGAGAATGTCGAACGGGCCATCGAACTCTTCAACAGGTTCATACTGAATGCATCCGCTACCGGAATCTTGGCGCAGGACCCGTCGTACGACTATGCGTGGCGCTATGTCGGGAATCCCGACATGCGACTGAGCGGCAGCAATATAGAGTTCTCGACCCTGATCCATCTGCTCACGCAGGAGATAGGGCGCCGGCTCGGAGTCCGCAATCCCAAGGAGGTCAAGACCCCCTGGGAGCACGTGTACAAGGTTTTCCTTGACTCGCACGGCGTGGCCTATAAGCGTGGAACGCGCACCCAGTGGCAGAACGCTTTGGCCGATACGGAGCGGGCGTGCCTGAACGCCGTGAGGGTATGCCTTGACCAGCAACCATAACCGGCCTAAGTAAAAAATATACGTATATTGTCGGGCACGCGGCGAAGATGTTACTTTGCGGTTGTAATTAAAACAACCGTAATATGGATAAAACAGAAATGCCCGCGGTGGCGGAGCGCAGGGATGTCGCCCCCATGCAGGGAGGCCCCGCAAAGTTCGTCAGCGAGATTGACGAGTATCTGGCTCGGATATTCGATGAGATGACACAGGTAGACGAGACCTATGGGAAAGTCTCGAGGTTCTTCACAGAGCATGCCGAGCAGGTGCTGGGCGACCGTGATTATGATAAACTGTCGAAAGACGAGCAGTCGCTGGCCAACGTCTACATGGCTGCCGCGGTGGCCGTGAACGGAGCGTGCGCCGTTGTCAAGGGCATCAAGGAGACCGTCGCGCTCGAGAAGGTGAGGAGGCTGCACCGCAAGGTGGCCGAGGCCAAGTATGAGTCGCTGGGCAGGATGATAGAACGTGCTCAGCAATGTCACGATGACGCTGCCGGAGTGCTGGCAAGTCACAACCGCAATCCATTCCAAACCATTAAGGTCAAAGACAACTTCCAGGATATTGCAAATCTTCTTGAGCAGGGGCTGTGCCAGTATCGCGATGTGCGTTTCCGGCTCGACATGCTGCTCTGGCTCAAGGATGAATACGAGGCCTGGCTTGAGGACCGTCTCTATTCCGACACTCCGATGCCGACGATGGGACAGGCGACCGTTGCTGCCATCTACGTGCTCAACGGGCAGCAGATTCCCTACAGCAGGGAGCAGCGTGAGAAAGACCTGAAGAAGTTCGGCAAGAAACTTGAGGAGGGCATGCAACCGTCAGGCTCGGCCAACGGCAAGCAGTTTTTCACCTCGTTTGAGCTTTTGGCAATCATCGACTCTCAGATGAGCACCGTGCTTGAGCATGGCTATATGGACGCGGATCCTTTTGTCGATGCCGTCACCGAAGGCTCGGATGATGAGGATGATGTGAATGTTGACCTCGACAAATTGTCGTGCAAACGTCTTTACGCCGTGCTCTATTCCAACACCGGGAGCGGCACGATGGAGGAAGATGTGCTGTCGCATAATCCGGTGATGGTGGATTCGGTGAGATCCTTGAAGGCGTACAATACAATGAACAGCGAGTATGAGGCAGGCACCCAACGCATTGTTTGGAGTGGTATTCTGCTTCTGGTGGCGGCCGTCATGCCGATTTGGACACTCGACTGGGCGTGGTATTGGCGGCTGGCGCTGAGCGTAGTGGTCGCTATATTAGGGGCGAAGGTCTTCCCGCTTCGGTCCATAAGTCACATGCAGGACAGGCTGATTGACAAGTTTGACATGATGTCGAGCAATTACCGGTATTATGTGGCCAAGCAGGCCGGGATGATAGAGCCGAAGTCAAAGGTGAGGGAGATGGCAGAGTCACGCAACAGTTTCTAGGGTGGCCTTATCATAGGCGCCCTGATTGGACTCGTCGGCGGACCGATAGGCATGGTAATCGGTGCGATCCTTGGAGCCATAATCGGCAGCGACTCATCAGAATCCGCCGGTGAGCACGGCGAGGGATGGCGGGAGATCAAGATCTGCAGTCCGGTCAAGCAATGGATCACCATCGTCATCGCCGCCCTCCTCGTAATTTTTGAAATTATTGTTATCTTTATCGCATAATTAGAATCGCATAATTAGATTATGGCACTTTACAGAATCACGACCCGCAAGTCGCTCAACGGCGGGATGCGCGGCTCAATCGATGCCGGCATGAGCGTGGAGATGTCCTCGTTCGTACCCGTGATGGTTCTCGGCCCATTCGCCGAGAAAATCAACCAGTTGTTTATCAACAAGTATGGAGTTGACCTCAAGCAGATCAACGCGCTCAACTCCGTCTACCTGAGTGTGACTAAAATCAGTTGAACATGGAACCCCAGACCACAGAGATTGCGAAATGCGAGGAACTCGACCGCCAATGCGAGGAGAAGGCAATCTCAATCAAGAAAACAATCGCGCAGATCACGCCGCAGCTTCTGATGGCGCATGGCCGCGACTTGGTGCAGAGCTGCCGGGACCTGATGCCCCTGTCGATACAGAGTAGCACCTACCTTGAGCAGCTCAGCATGAAGTATAGGCATGACCTGGCGAAATTCGACAGGATGCTGAAGGGGGCTGAGCGCCGCCTTGACTTCCAATTGGAGTTACTGACAGAGATGAGGCGCGCCCTCATCGCGCTCAGCTCGTCGCAGACCGATGCCGCCACCCTCCGCCAGCAGCAGATTCTACTCGACGAAATAGCCAGCGCCCAGGCCTCCTTCAACCACGAGCTCGACCGCCTCTACGACCTGTAAACCCCGACGATCCCGGGAAACTCACCATGGATGCGGATGCACGATCACAGCCGATTCCAAGAAATTGACGCAAATTTTACTCAAAAAATTGCGTCAATTGGGCAAAACCGTTATATTTGCGCTACCTTAGATTTGCAGCGGCAAACCGAAACTGAAATAGAAATGATAAATTTGCAG
>WGUO01000023.1 GCA_014867205.1 Muribaculaceae bacterium
GACGCACAATCATCAAGGTCGGCGCAAACTTCGACGACTCCATCCGCTCAATCTCCGCCTGGCTCATCGAATCCGACTTTGCGGGATAGCAAGAATTTTGTTATCTTTGTGTTTCGAACCTCTAAATCTGTTCAAGATGTTAAAGTTTCCGGTCGGCCAGTCAAGTTTCCGTGGAATCAGAAGCGATGGTTACCTCTATGTCGACAAGACCATGTATATTCACCGGCTCGTCGAGTCAGGAAAATATTTCTTCCTGAGCCGTCCCCGACGGTTCGGCAAGAGTCTGCTTATATCGACCATGGAATGTTATTTCCAGGCCGAACGTGAGTTGTTCAGGGGTCTTGCCATTGACCGACTCGAACCCGATGAATGGACAAAATACCCGATTCTTCATCTTGATTTCACTCGCAACGGATACAACTCTACCGAAGATCTCAAAATATTTCTCGGGAAGGTGGTGACGGAATGGGAGAAGGAATATGGCTTCTCACATCCCGAACAGTCTCCCGACTGGCGTTTCGACCAGGTTATAAATGATATTTACAAGAAGACAGGGAAACAGGTGGTGATTCTTATTGATGAATATGACAGTCCTATTGTCGACCTACACGATAAACCTGAATTGGAGACATTAAACCGCAGGACTCTCCATGACTTCTATCGCGTAATGAAGGCAAATGAGGATCATCTTAAGTTTGTATTTCTTACCGGCGTTGGCAAACTGGGACAGATCAATATATTCAGCGGACTGAATAACCTGACCGACATATCGCTCGACCCAAGATATTCGGCTATATGCGGAATCACAACCCAAGAACTGAACGACAATTTTCACGATGGAATCGAGGATTTGGCCACCTCGAATGGCTGGACATTTGATGAGGCGATCCTAAGACTCAAGGAACAATATGACGGCTACCATTTCTCAAAAGACTTGGTGGATATTTATAACCCATTTAGCGTAATTAAGGCTCTCTATTCTAAAGACATTCGCGATTTTTGGTTTCAGTCCGGAACTCCGACACGTCTTATAAGACAGTTCCTTGAGAACGACTGGGGAACGCCTGATCTTGAAGGCACGATCGTAACGGGGTCTGACCTGGATAGCGGGGATGTAATGGGTAATAATCTTGCTCTCTCATGCTATTATACCGGTTACCTTACTATTAAAAGTTACACTCCGGACGACGGGGAATATACTCTCGGATATCCCAATACCGAGGTTCGAAATGGATTCTTCAAAAATCTCATGCAAAAAGTATTGACCTGGGATGATATGGAATCTCAGAATTTCGTTCGGTCGCTGAGACGTTTTATCAAAAGAGGGGACATCGAAGGATTCCTCCACGAACTCCAGTCGTTTCTCGCCGGAATCCCATATATGAGCCATACCAATAGCGAACCCCAATGGCAGAAAGATATTCTCATTATTGCCAGGCTTGTGGGGGCGAATGTCGATGTGGAGCGTCGGACATCCCAAGGCCGCATGGACATGGTATTGGACAGTCCAAAGGCAATCTACATTATTGAATTCAAATACGGAGGTTCTCCGGAGAAAGCGCTTCAACAGATTGACGAAAAACAATATGTCCTTCCATTCGAGAACTCTCTTAATCGAAAACCTATAGTAAAGGTTGGAGTAAATATCTCACCTGAAACACGCAACATCGATAGTTGGATAATCCGTGAATAATGGGAGCGAGTGAAGAAACGGGAGGAGGGCGTCGCTGCAAGAACTGCGGCAGCGTGTGCGATACGCCCTATTGCGGCGTCTGCGGGCAGTCCATGAGCGTCGAGCGTCTGCGACCACGACAGTTCTTTGTCGACATGATATCCGGACTGCTCAGAATAAACAGGGGATTCCTTTTCACCGCCCGACATCTGCTGACACATCCCTGGCGCGTAATCCGCGACTACGTGTATGGCCGGAGAATTTCCTATACACCTCCGGTCAACATGCTCGTGCTGCTCAGTTTCATCGGCACATTCGCCGCAGCCCTGTTCATTCCAGAAAGCACCGCCAAACCAGGTTTTGAGATGCCCGCCGACTCCTCCCTCTTCTACCGAATAGGCGTCTCTATCGGAGACTTCTTCGCCAACAGCACCATAGCCCAGAACCTCACCATCTACCTACCCGCTCTGCTGGCAATCCCAATCGTCTACCGCAGCCATGGCAGCAAACGCTATAACATTGCGGAGTATCTGGTGGCAATGATCTACATGATATGCTCCTTTATGCTGTTCCGTATACTTACCTCACCCCTGCACACAATCTTCCCCTCCGTCGACTGGAGCCCGGTAAATCTTATCTACACAATTTTCATATCGGGAGCAAGCCTCTACATGGCTTTCCCCATGCCTAAAAGAAAGGCCAGCATACGCCACTTCTTCTATTACCTGCTCTGCGCATTCGCACTCTACATGCTCCTGGCCCTTTTCCTCGGCTTCGGCGTTGCATGGCTGATGCAATGACAACGGTACAACCCACATAAACGACAAAACCGTTGACATAGCCCGCAAAGGGGTGTCAACGGCTCACCATCGTGTGTCTCAGAATCAATAAAGATTATTTGGTATATCTGTGGTATACAAGTTTAAAATGACCTTCCTTGTCAATGAAGCCCTTGTAAAGGGTCTTGCCATCATTGGTCACCATAGTGGCTGGAGCATATCCTTCTTTTGAAAATGGTCCGATGGTATTATCGAAAAAGTATCTTCCGTTGCAGGCGGCGCCATCAACCATCCAGGGTCTGAAATGGGCGATCCCCGCTTCGTCATAGGCTGGATCTGTAAAATCGGAGGTGGTCACGTCTACTTCGCCTAAATCCGTGAATGAGGCGTCCATCTTATGTACCAGGTCCTTATTCTGAGCCTCGTTAAAGATATAGCAATATGCATACCCGTTATGGAAACGACTGCCATTCTTCTTGGTCGTCACAACATTGCCGGCAAGGTCAAGATAGTCGGTCTGGTCAAACCGAGATCCCGGCACCGCACACAGGCCGGAGTCGTAATCGGAAACATCCTCATAACTCTCCCAGTCGGTCTGATAAGCCTTGTTGCCGTTCTTGGTAATGAAATATTTCTGACCCGACTTATCCGTGACAAGCGCAAGCCCGCAATGAAATGAGCGTGCCTTAGTATATTGCGGCTCGATCACGATTTTACCGTTGGCGTCAATATAGCCCCAGAGTCTCCACCCATCCACATTGGTGCAATATGCGCGAAGGTCCTCGCTCAGCGGCGGAGTCATATTGTTCTCTCCCTCGAAATTCTCGGGGATGGGTGTCAGATGCGGGTAAACTATCTTCAGGTCGGGAGTTATATAGCGGTAGGTCATCTTAAATCCTTCGCGTATACCCGCGATTGCCAGTCCATCCACGAATCTGGTCGGGGTGGTCCATTCCTTGGGACACTGCGTCTGTGATCCGTCAGGCTTTACCAGAGTGTAGGGGGCATCGGACGCGGCACCAGCCTTCTTGACTATCATTCCCCACTTGGTCATTAATGGGGCAGCGTGAACGCCCGGGAGGTCCCAGCGCGAGTCGGTGAATTTCCGACCCTGAAGGTCATAGAACTGATACCCGTCGGGAAACTCTCGCGCCCAGAGTCCCTCCGACACGCGGGTCACACCCACGGCTTTATCATCATCAGGCTCTGCGGCAACATATATCGTGCTTTCATTGACATAGAACGGCTCCCTGTGCTCAGGGTCGTCATCCTGCGCCTGCATCCCCGGGCAGACAAATATCGCCATCAGTCCGAATAACAGTATCTTATATCTGTATTGTATCATTTACTTATATTTAGATCGGTTCAAAAGGTAGACAGTGCTACCGACGACTCACACCGGCAGCCACCTGTCTCATTTATTTATGCTATCTAACCTCGAGTTTGAGCGAGGTTGCCTGCTGATACTCCTTCACTTTTTTATCTGAGAACTGAATCTCGTGGAATTTGACGGGTGTCCCGGCCTTTATCACGCCCTTGCCGTCGGTCTCGACTGCATCTATCTGACCCACATTGCTGGTGAACAATTCCTGACCGTCAGCACCATAACCCACGATGTAGACCTGATAGATTGTCAAAGGATACTCACTGTCGGGTGTGATGTCGACAGCTGCCTCGGCGCCGCCGTTAGTCATGAAGTATGGTGTCATGTCGATCTTGCTGAAGAACTTCTTGAATGTCAGCGACACAGGAGCGGTTACCTTGATGTCTCCGTCTGTGATCTTAATCTCCCTGCCGTCGAGAGCCTTGGCTGTCTCCTCGATCTTTGCAAGGTATTCCTCACCGAGTTTATCCCCTTTTTCCATTAGCGATTTTGCCTTCGCTTCCGATTCACAGGCTTTGTATTCCTCCATGAGCGCTTCCTTTGCCTCCTGCATCTCGCCGTGAACTGCGGGCAGATTGCCGTAAAGAAGTGACTCGGATCCGCTGCCGGCACCTCCTGAGCAGGCGAGGAACAGTGGGCTCATAATGACTGCGAGGGCCATCGTCTTAAAAATTGATTTCATAGGCCGGTTCTGTTTAAATGGTTAGATATTATGGTTAACTTTAACTCGAATTCTCAACCGCCACCGGGGCGGTCCTGACAAATATAGACAAACTAAGCAGTGTGTGCTGACACAGTCCATATAATCAGTGTCGCATGGCATATAAATCGCTCCTTCGGCTGTCACAATTGGTATTAGAAACATGTAACAAACCGTAAACAGCACTAATATTCAATCGTTTGCAGAGGTACGGTATTGCTCGGGCGTACACCCGGCAATACGGCTGAAAACCCGGTGGAAGGACTGCCGCGAACTGAATCCGGACTGCTCGGCAATGACATCCAGTTTCTCCGCCGATGTCTTGAGCAGCCTCTTTGCGTCACGGACACGGTATTCGTTGACGAACTCGAAGAACGTCTTGCCGTGGCTGTCATTGAAAATCCTGCTTACATATGTCCGGTTTGAATTGGCCATGGCGGCGACGTCAGAGAGCCTCAGTTGAGGATTCAGATATATTTGCTGATTCTCGAACAGATCAAGTATTTTTTCCTTCAGTCCGTCGGAATCATCTTCCAAGGTCACCTCCCCATTCTCAGCCGCCACAGGCTCCGCGAGCTCATCGATCACCGACTCATGCCTGTATATGAAATAACAGATGAACATCCATATGGCAAGCGAGCCGAACAGATAGATCGCCTCTATATTCAGATTAATTATTATGCAGTCGACAATCCAAAGCGACAGAATTACAAAAAAAGAGAGAAGTATGTAACGAAGCCAGTTGAGGTTTATATTGTCGTCATATGAGAAACGCTCTTTCAGCAGCCGATGATACCTCGGTATACTTACAACAGTCCATATCGCGTAGCCGAACCCATAGACAGCAGCCCATATGACATCTGCATAATAGAAAAATAAGCCATGAGTTATGACAAACAGCACCGGAAGAGCCACAAAAGGCAGTTCATGGAGCGCCATTATCTTAGGGGTGAGCGAACCCGGGCAGCAAAGCTCTATCAGGATGAAAGCATATAGCGGCACGGCAATCATGTCGACAACGGTCATAATCATCCATGAGCAATGGTCGGTATCCGAGCCTGAGCCTATGAAGAACAGATCTTTGACGCACTCAAGCGCCAGGACAATCATCAGCACGGACACAAGGCGCGACAGCATCTCGCTGTTCTTATGCCAGAAGAACCATGACATCATGCCATAGAACATGACGCAGAGCCCATAGATGAAATATATGTATGTCAACTGCATGTCGGGACAGGTAGTGCAGCTACTCATACTTGCCAATATCGGGTAGTGTGAGATTTACAAATTGAGCATGCCGCGTCGGTGATTCTAAATGTCTTGGGACAGACTTCCGTCTTTCCGATGGCTAAGTTAATCAAAATATTTGACATTATGCTGCACCAAGGCATAAATCTCATGCCATACATCCGGCACCATACTGCACTTCATTATCCGGACATCCACGTGAGTCCAGGCTTCAGGCGCCCATTTCGTTGCTGTGAATGTCTTCATATCTCATAAATCCTGACAATTCCCTGAATCCTGCTTTCTCATAAAGCGGGCGTGCCCCTTCGGTCGTCTCAAGATATATCTTGTCACAGCCAAGCCCCTTAGCCTTCCCTATAAGCCGCTCGACAATCGTACGGCCTATGCCATGACCCCGGTACTCACTGCGGACATATATATTCATAAGATAGGCACAGCGTCCGGAGGGATTGTCGGGCGACGGCAACTCGTCATAAAGGCATATGCCCCCGCAACCGGCATCCACACCATCCGCCTCAGCAACAATCGCGTAATGTGTGCCATCGGCTATGTGCCGAAGGTAATACTCGCGGTTGGCAGCCATCAGTGCCCGAGTCGGCCTGATCCCGAAGACATTCTCAATCACCTCCGCGCGCCAGTGCATCAGTGTGGGCAAAACAATCACCTCTCTTATTTCTATTTTCATTCGAGCCTCCCTTCTTTCATCACCACAGGCAATGCCCGGTCATTTACCTTGCCGCGGACAGTCAACGGTATCTCATCCATATTTTATATTTTCCAAATGCCGGAAAAAGATGATTTGTTCAACTCCGGCTCATTTAGCCGGAATCGCCAGAACTACACTATACCGACCGACATCTATACTGCGTGAATACTCAAAGTCATTTCCAAACAGCAGATTCAGTCTCCGCAGTGTATTTGAGACACCGATTCCGCCCGTTTGCCCCGAGGCTGCCTCTGGCTGGCAATAAGTGTTATCGCACCTGAACAGAACGTAATCATCTTCCTTAATAAACGAGATCTCGACTCTTCTTACTCCCTCTACGACACAACTATATTTTACCGCATTCTCGACAAAGGGAATAAAAAGGAGCGTCGGTACCAATACCTCCTCAATCTCTGTCTCGGATGTCATCTCAAACTCGAACGGCTCAATGCGTGTGGCCTCCAGCGAGAGGTATGACTGCAGGAATCTTATCTCCCGGCCCAGCGGCGTTGTGTTCCGCTCTGTCTCGTCAAACTGATAGTCTATGAGTTTCCTCAGCTCCGACAGCATGTCAGCCGCCTCGGCCGGCTCGTCGACCGACAGTATGCCGATATTGTTCAACACATTGAAGAGGAAATGCGGATTGATCTGCTTTTTAAGGAACGCATATTCCTGTCTGACAGTCTCGGCATGAAGAAGTGTCAGACGCCGCTGCCCCTTGATCCAGTCCTGGAACAACATGACTGCGGCAATTCCGCCTATGAAGAAGAAAAGTGTGATCACTGTCCCCATAGTTGATATCACCACCAGGGCTACGGGAAGTTGCTTGTCATAGGGATTCATGTCATAGGTGGCGGTCTGCATGACTATCAGCGGAATTATCACAGCCAACAGAAGCAATCCGATCTCCCGGATATACTTCTTCAGACTTCCGCTTCGCTTGAACCTGCGGAAAAGCCACATGATGTTTATATATGCAAGCAGATTCAGAAACAGATACATCACGACAAACCCGGCTGCATTCTCGGCAAACTCAGGCCGGTCGGGCGCATTGAAGAAGGTTCCGAATGAAATCACGATCAGAACAAACTGGAACAGACAGTGCCGTGTCAGTCGGTATCTACTCCCTGTGATGAAGTTCGCAAGGCCGGGATAATCTGACATTGAGGCCTCGCTACCCGACTGTACCGGAGGCACAGGCATCTCATAAAGCTGGCTTCTGAGATAATCCGAGAGAGTCCTGATCCGCGAGGCCGTCTCGGCCGGACATTCATACAGTCTCTCAGAGATTGCCTTGAGCGACTCCTTGATGTATCCAACATTCAGGCGGTTTTTTACAGTCGAGATGTATTGTCTCAGCTCATCGGCCATCCTCTTTTCACGACGCGTCACCTTTGTCCATGTCCGGAAGAGCATTCTCGCGCCTATTCCCGACAGTATCAGTGTCAGAAGGACCGAACTGCTGAACGCGTCGACATATATCCACGGTGACGAGTAATCTTTTATTCGCGAAGGGAGTCCCATCCCGGTCCTGACCGCATATTCCATCACTATTGACATAAGGGAGGCCACATATGACATGCCTGATATCATAAGGAAATATGCATAATATCTCTGTCTCATCAACAGGCGGGGAATCGCATATCTGACATCAATAAGCACCCCAACCATAAAAAGGAGAGTCACCGGCAGCAGGAGCCATAGAATCTGAAGACCGAGATGCTGATAGGTGTCGATAAACGCGGAGACCACCACTCCCGACGCGATAAAGGCGAATGCCAGAGTCAGAAGTACATATAAAAGCCAATTCTTCATTGTGTCGATTTTTTACACCGGCAAATTTAATGCAAATCCCGATACGATTGTCCTATTAGCGACATAATAACCCGATTTTGCGACAAAATCATGAAGAGTCTGAAATTATCCGCCTTTTGTCTATCTTTTTCCCCTCTTTGTCGCAATTCTGAGATGGTTTCATTTTTTTCTTATAATTTTGCAGCGTAAAAAGGAACTAACAGGTAGAAATATGGTAAACAAAGGTCTAATCTTATGTCTGGGGCTGATCTGGAGCGCGACTCAGTCGCGGGCTGCCGAACCGGGTGACAGCATCACCTCTGAGCAGCTGGAGGAGGTAGTCGTTACAGGCACTTCCGCCCGCCAGCGGCTCGACAACCGCAGGCTCGGCTCCGAGCGTCTTGAGCTCTCTAAACTGACGCAGGTCCCGGCATTCGGCGGTGAGGCTGACATCATCAAGTCAATCACCCTGCTTCCGGGCGTGCGCAGCGAAGGCGAGGGGGGCGGCGGTTTCGAGGTCCGCGGCGGCAACGCCTATCAGAACCTCGTGCTGCTCGACGGAATGTCTCTATACAGTCCCTCACACGTCATGGGCATTTTCTCGACATTCAACGACGATGCCCTCGGAAGCGCCACGCTGTACAAGGGCGCAGTTCCTCCGATGTTCGGCGAGGCTACCTCTTCGGTCCTCGAGACATCGCTCGCCCCTGGCGACATGGAGAAATATCACGCCTCAGGCACCATCGGCATCCTCGCGGCGAAGATCCAGGCAGAGGGTCCCATCGTCAAGGACAAGTTCTCCTTTGCTGTCTCGGCCCGACGCTCTTATGTGGATGCATTCCTTAAATTAGTCCCTAAGTACCGCAGCACGGTAATAAACTTCTATGATATTACCGCGAAACTTCGTTTCCGTCCCTCGGCCAGCCACACGCTCGACGGCTCTTTCTTCATCTGTCACGACAACATGGCCATTGACAGACTGATGGGTATGTACTGGGGCAACCTGGGCGGCTCGCTAAACTGGGTGGCACGCGCCGGCGACAGGCTAACCTTTACCACCACTGCCGCCCTCACCCACTTCAGTCCGAAGATGGCAATGGATATAATGGACCAGGACCAGACGATGTGGACCTATGTCCATAACTATTCCGTCAAGGAGAAGATCGGATGGCGTATCTCGGACCATCATGGTCTTGAGTTCGGACTACATTCGGAACTCCTCAAGGTCAAGTCAGCGGAGTGGGCCCTCAACGGTACCCGCCAGAAGGAAATACGCTCACTCTGGAATAACTCGGCATGGGTCGATTACGCCGGCTCGTTCGGAAACAAGCTTGATGTCACCGCCGGTGTCAGGCTCAATGTCGCCTCCGTGCTGTCGCAGTCCAGATTCCATGAGTTTGTCAGCGTAAATCCTACGCCTGTTCAGTTCCGGGGCAAGTCCTACCTGAATGTCGAGCCTCGCGTGAGCCTCAAGTACAATATCAACGACCTGCATAACATCAAGGCCGGGTTCGGGGTCTCAAGCCAGAATCTACACGCCATTCGATCAAACACATCCTCCTTCCCGTTTGACCGCTATGCGCTTACGTCGGCAGACGTAAAGCCCGAGCGCGCCATTCAGTACGGCATCGGATATAGCGGTATGACCGCAAACGGCGATTTCGACTGGTCGGTCGAGGGGTATTACCGCAATATCGACAATGTGTACGACTTCAAGGAGGGCAAAAGCACATTCTCCGATATCGCCCTCGAGAGCATCATCCTTGGCGGCAAGGGGCGCAGTTACGGCGCGGAGTTCATGTTCCGCAAGAACACGGGGCGTCTCACCGGCTGGGTGGCTTACTCGATCTCGCGCACAGAGACCAGGATACCGGGCATCAACAATGGCCGCTGGTATAACGCCACCAATGACCGCCGCCATGACTTCTCGATCACTGCCTTCTATCAGCTCACCGACCGCTGGAACCTATCCGGCTCCTGGATCTTCATGTCGGGCCAGCCACTTACGGCCCCCGATGTCAAATATGAGGTCAGCGGCGTGACATGCTATTATTATTCCAAGAGAAACGGGTACATGACCCCGCCGACACACCGCCTTGACCTGTCGGCCAAGTACACGCATGTCGGCAAGAAATTCACCTACGAGTGGTCGTTTGGCATATACAACACTTATTGCCGCTATAACCCGTTTGTCGTATTTTTCGAGGACGACCCTTCCAAGCCATCCGGAACACGCGCTGTGCTCCAGGCCATGTACGGTATCGTTCCCTCTGTTTCATATACTCTAAAATTCTGACAGCATGAGACCCATATTCATATTATCAGCAATCTGCATGATACTCACACTCTCGTCGTGCGAGAAGGAACTTGACTTCAAGTACCATGACATAGACCCTCTGACCGTTATCGAGGCCGAGCTCACACCCGACGGGGCCAAGGTCGGAATAACATATACCACTCCGATGGATGAGCCGATGGACCTGACACGTCTCACTGATGCGGTCGTGACGCTTACCGACCTGACCGACGGCTCAGTCCATGACCTGTCTCCCGACGCAGAGGGCTATTATCGCGACCTGACTCCCGGCATACCGGGCCATGAGTACAGCCTGGTTGTCGAGCGTGCCGGCTGCCGCTACGAGGCACATGCCACCATGTTCGCCCCGACCGAGATGGTAAGCCTTGAGTTCAACTGGATCAAGATGCCCTATGACTACGTGGCCGTCCTTCAGGGCAAGTTCCGCGACAATCCTGAAGATCCCGGCGAGTGCTACTGGATCAGACTTTACAGAAACGGCGAGATATACCGGTGGGCGGAGATGAATGACATGAGTGCCGCTGACGGGATATGCACATTCTTTACTATGACAAGCCGCAAGGACACCGATGAAGAGGAGGAGAAGGATGTCCTGGTCGACGGAGACACGATGACCTGCGTGGTGACACCCGTCTCACGCGATATGATGGAATATCTCGAGGCTCTCTCTAACGACAGCAACGGCCCTGCTATGTTCAGCGGCGACCAGTGCCTCGGATATTTCATGGCTTCCTCTCCGGCCAGCCGTTCAGTTGTGTTCCACCCCGATGATATTCCGGAATATAAATAATCCTTATCATGAGATGTATAATCATTGATGACGAGCCGATTGCACGCAAAGGCATGAAACGCCTCGTTGAGAGCCGGCATGAGCTGGAGCTTGTCGGCTCGTTTGACGGCGCGGAAGCCGCCCGCGGGTTTCTTGACAGCGATTCAACCGACCTGATTTTCCTTGACATAGAGATGCCGGGCGTCAACGGTCTTGAGTTCGCACGCAGCATCCCGCGCGACTGCATGGTCATCTTTACGACTGCCTATTCAGAATATGCGATTGACAGTTACGAGGTAGAGGCACTTGACTATCTGGTAAAGCCGATTGACCCGGCCCGCTTCAACCGTGCGGTCGACAAGGCTATATCCTACCATGCGCTGCTGGCATCGGCCGCCATGAGTGAACCTGCCATAAGCACGCCCGACCATATTATTGTTAAGGCAGACCGGAAGTATGTCCGAATCAGTCTGGACGACATTATCTATGTAGAGGGACTCAAGGATTATGTCATAATCCACATGCCCGACCGACGCGTGGTGACTCGCATGACCGTCAAGGGTATCGAGGAATTGCTCCCGGCGTCGAGATTCATCCGTGTCAATAAATCCTATATCGTCAGTCTGAGCTGCATCGATTCCTTCGACAGCAATGACGTGTATGTCGGCGAGACGGAGATCTCGATCGGTGCCTCCTACCGCGACTCTGTCCTTGCCACTCTCCTCGGGCATACTTGACCTATGGGGTTCTGAAAATAATAACCCGTTGTCAGATGTTATTATAATGAGAAGTATTATTAGGATATGACTGGACTTACCGTAGGGTTATTGTTGCCTTTCTTAGGCACGACCTTAGGCGCGGGGTGCGTCTTTCTGATGAGGAGGGAGATGCCGGAGATGCTGCGCAAGGCACTGACCGGATTTGCCGCCGGCGTGATGGTGGCCGCATCGGTGTGGTCGCTGCTGATTCCCTCTATGGAGATGACGGGCAGCGAGGGAATCATGAGTGTCGTGCCGGCTTTGGCAGGTTTCCTGCTCGGCATCCTTTTCCTGTTGCTGCTTGATGTTGTAGTGCCTCACCAGCACATAGACGAACTCGGCAGCGAAGGGCCGAAGAGCCGCCTGTCGCGCACATCGAAACTGGTGTTTGCCGTCACGCTTCACAATATTCCCGAAGGCATGGCAGTCGGCGTCGCTCTGGCCGCCGCTCTTGAGAACAATGCCTATCTGCCGATGGCCTCGGCACTTGCACTCTCCGTCGGCATCGCAATACAGAACTTTCCCGAAGGGGCGATCGTCTCCATGCCGTTACGGGCCGAAGGACACTCGCGATGGCGTGCCTTCGGCATAGGCACATTCAGTGGTGCCGTTGAGCCGGTGGCCGCCATAATCACTATATTGCTGGCCTCGACGGTGATGCCTGTTCTCCCCTATCTGCTGTCGTTCGCCGCCGGGGCGATGCTCTATGTCGTGGTCGAGGAGCTGATACCGGAGACACAGAGCGGAGCCCACTCAAATCTCGGCACGCTCGGCTTTGCCGCCGGCTTCGCACTGATGATGGTCCTCGACGTCCTGCTCGGCTAATCCCCAATCACCTAACACCTCATACCCAACACCTAATCGCCTAAAAAATAATCTTTAATCTCTAATCTTTAGTAAGAAGGCAGCCTTGCGAGATTGCTCCCGCAAGGCTGCCTTTTAGTTATTTGTATGATTGCAATTAATCTTTCATTGCAGTCGGATATTTCTTACGACTGCCTGATCATCTCCGGTTGATACCGAACCATCTTTCGTATATTCTACAGTAATAGTTGTAGTTCCGCTGCCGTTGAACCTCAATGAAATCTGTTGGTCTACACTACCACTGTAAAATGGAGACTCATATCCGGGCCCCTTGATTCTCACACCATCAATATTATTTTCTGAACTGACTTGAAGGTCGAAAGTAATATGCTGGCCGGCTGTATGATCAACTTCTATATAAAGGATAGATACTGATGAGTTTATACCTCTATTGCCTGAATACCAAGCACCTTCATATTGATACCAGGGATAAGTTCCTGAGGAAGTGACATTGATATTGTCATCCGGCTCATCTCCGGAACCACCTTTCTCGGTGGTGAAATGCTGCATCGATCCGTAGATATAGAATTCCTCATCGTCAAATTCTCCGAGATCAATAAACGCGCGCACGTAGTACACTGTCTCCGGATCCAGACCCCTGATAACCGAGCTGAATGTCTTTTCAGTTACATCTGTCTCGATGTAATAAACCTCGGCATTCGGATTAGAGCGACGGTCTTCCCATTTCACAGCCGTCTTCATGTCGAACTCCGACGCGTTGGTGTAAACCTTGGAGATCATGAAGCCACCATCCACCTCGTTAAGGCCTATCAGTGAGAACGGAAGTGATGCGTTCAGTGTGGCCGAACTTGATGTCACATCGGTCGGATTCTCCGTGAGTACTGTGATCTCACCTGCACCCTTTGTGGTAAGCGACTTCACCTCTGCACTGTAGAAATACTTGCCGTTCCATGAGAAGAACGAGCGATACCAGTAGGTTGTACCGGGCTTAAGGTCATCCACTACGCAATTTATGTGTCCGTTAAGGTTCTCCTTGGTAGTAACCTCTTCGGGCTCATCCATATCGTCCTCAGTCTCGAAGTGGCTTACAACCCACTGCTCGTAATATTCATACGTCAGGGTCTCGGCCGAGTTCATACGCGGATCATCAGTATATACGAAACCATACTCCTGGTCCTCGTTGACATCCTGAAGCATGCCGACGTTGCAGCCACCGTTCATCTTACCGGATACGGCAAATACGTCAGACGGCTCGGCTGTTGCCAGTGTAATCTCGGGAGAGGGATCGAGTGTAGTGAAATACTCTACCTTTGAATAGTTTATATTCTGGCCAATTGCCACATACGCGCGGTAATAATACCTTGTTGCCGGCTTGAGGCGTATCAGCTGTTTCTCAAACCTTCCGTCAGCAGTCGAGCTCGTGATCTGCGATGCTATACACTCGAACTCAACCTTGTCATAACGGTCATTCTTGCCACCATAGGTAAGCTTGCTGTCATAATTGAACTCGGGGTCTACAACGGCCTCCATGAACACGATGCCATATGTATGGTCACTTGTGATCTTCGGGAAATCGACAGTTCCAAGCAGTACACAGCTTGTGTATGTGATGTCACGCGTGGAACCGATTGTGATCAGGTTGCCGTCCAAATTGCCGTAGCCACCTGAGGTGTTGCTGTTTCCACCTCCGTTTTCGCCACCATTGCCGGGTTCATCCTTCGAACAGCCTGCCAGGCCCAGTGCGAGCGCAAGCAAGATGGCAGGGATTGCCTTTAGTAAAAATTTCATAGTTCTGAAAAAAATTAGTTGATATTGATTTGTGTTAACGCAATTATAATTTGAATGATGAATGCCAGGGCTTGCGGCCACATAACATAATCATATTTTGCAAAAATATATAAAATTTCTTAAACTTACAATTTTTACTGATTTTTTGTTAATTTTTGTCAATTCGCAGGATTCTCATTACTCTGAGGCCGTTACAGAGCCTGACGCTTGATAACACCATTCCACATACAACAAGCCGATTGCATGTCTCGTTACTGTCATATCACACCCATACCCGTTGCCATGAATGTAGAGGAAATACTGTCACAGAAAATCAATATGCCACTGCTGAGGGATGTCGCCGCTTGGGCATCAGGCACTCGGGAGAATCTCGGCAGGCTCTGGAAAATGGCTCATTCCGCCGACCGCCGGGCGAGTGTAAACGCTCTATGGGTCCTGACCCATCTCGCCGAAACGGATGCCCGCTGGTTCTCTTCCATACGCGACAGCATGATCGACATGCTGCTCCATGAGTCTGATCCGTCACATAAACGGATGCTTCTGCAGATTCTCAGGAAGCAGGAGTACGGAGCCGATGATATCCGCACCGATTTTCTCGACTTCTGCATGTCCAAGATCAATTCCGAGTGCGAGCCATATGCCGTCAGATGCTTCAGCATTTACGCTGCGTTCAGGATGTGCCGCCATTACCCCGAGCTTATCGACGAACTTGACGCCCACCTCGACATGATGACTTTTCAGCCCCTTTCACCCGGACTGAAAAGCGCCCTGCGCCAGACCAAAGCCAGAATCAAGAAGTTGCGGAAATGAATTCCACCGTCAGTCTGACTTACAGATAAGACAAGACAGGGGCGATGTCTCGTGAGTCGAGACATCGCCCCTGTCTTGTCTATTGTTTATCCGTTATTCTGCCGGGGTGATTCCGGGGCCGCGGAGCTGGGTCATCTCTCCGGTACCGCCGTCAACCTTATAGAGATAAAGTTCTGACGTTATCTCTCCATCGTATCCGAAAATCATTATCACATAGTCGCCCCAGTTGCCTGTGCTGGTGTAGCTCTTTGCGAAAGGAAGCATTCTGGTCAAGGTTCCCTGACGGAGTGTGAGCCACTCGCCCTGGACATCGACATAACGCTGCATGAACTCCTCGTCTGAGCAGTCGAGTTTTGCGTAGGCGTTATCGGCCGGGAGATGCTCGAATACATATTTCTTTTCCTGGTCGGAGGGTGTCACCGTCACCTCGAGATAGTGTGTGTACATCTGGCTGTCGTCGAAATTGCCTGGCTCCACCTCGAATGTAAGGTCACCGGACACTTCGCTCTGTGTCTGGAGTGTCACCTTCTTGATGGCGGTGGTGCGTGTTCCTACCTCGTCCACGCCAAAGATCAGGGCGGTGTATTCTGTGCCAACCTGCATATATGCGCCGTCGATCATGTCATCGTGGGTATTGAGGGTACTGGAGCCTGAATGTACCATCTTCGAGTCGGTCCACGAGAGAGTGTTCAGAGCGTTGATCCAATACACCGAGTTGGCGACATACATCTCCGCCGCGTTCTCCTCCTCGCCGAGTTTCGACGACTCAACGAATAAGGTGGTCCAGCGCGTTGTCTCGTTCGAGGGCACTACCTCGACCTGCATCTCCGATGCGGAGAGTTGTGTCACGCTGGTCTCAAAGGTGCAGTCATCAGTCACCTCCGCCATCGGTATCTCGAAAACCTCGACCGTTGCGTCAGTGGTAGCCACGCCATACTCGCAGCCAAACACCACTGCTACCCATGAGTCGCCGGTCCGACGGTTGGTGTACGTGCGTTCTCCATGCACACGGTATGTCACGTCGTCCCAGGACATTCCGTATCTGTAGACCATCTGCTCAAGATTCGACAGCGAGACTCCGACAAGATACTGAAGCCCATTCTCCGCCACTTCCTCGGGAGAGTAGAGCTGTATCGAGAACGGTATGTCTGAGCCTCCTATCGCATCGGCCTTGACGGTGAGTGTCGTGGAGGTCATATCGGCGGTGACGTCAAACCGCACGCCCTCGTCGACAAGCTGCTTGCAGTTGAAGCGGATCAGCTTAGGCTCGGATGTAAGGACCACATCATTGCCTTCGGCATATCCCGTGTAAACGACAAGCGCGATCTCCTCTCCGGCGGGGATGGTCTCCGACGGGAACCAGTCAAGCATCTGTGAACCATGGAAGAACATCTCGTCAGGATCAAACGAGTCGAGCGGCCTGCCGTAGGAGCCGGCCACATCCTGCAGGAACTCGAGATCGGCGTCGAACAGTTTCTGTGCCCAGACGGACTCATCGTACGAGGCCAGCTGGCTTACAGGCACACCATGGAACCGGTACATCTCATCATCATCTGGCGATGTGACGCTGAGGGTGGCGCACATGTGGTGCGGGATTACCTCGACCGTAACGGGATTGTCCGGACGGCCTGCGGTATATTCCATGCCTTGCACGTCATCGATGTCGAATGTGGCGACATTGCCGTTCTTGAAGTTAGCCTTCATCTGGCTGAAGCCGTTGCCCGACGCATCTTTCTCGTAACTGATGTTGTCGAGTTCGTCTATGTTGATTGAATGTGTGAGAATACCGCTGCGGAAGATGTTTATCTTGTCTGATGCGGCGTATATCATACCGGCGGCTGCCACAGCGAGGCCGCAGATTGCTAATGTTTTCCTCATGGCCTTATTTCACTGTTACTTTGTAAGACATATTGTTGACTCTCACTACGTATACGCCGGCTGTCAGACCGTCGAGGCTGAGTGTATACTGCCCTGATGCCTTTTCCGATGACACGAGCCTGCCGCCCATGTCGATGACGCTGATCTCGCTATTATCTGCCAGGCCGGTGAATGTCAGGCTATTGCCTACACGCTTCACTCCCGACTCCGCACCGATGATGTCGACACCCGATTCCTCCAGATGCTCGAAATCAACAATATTGACTCGCGGTATGACCACATCGGCATAGACGCCGTGGGCCTCGAGATTCTCCTCAGTGAACGAAACCTTAAGGTCCTCACTGAGCTCGATTGACACCTGCTCGCCTCCCGTGAGATTCACTCTCAACTGGTGGTAGCCGATACTCCACGCCTGCAACGCGGCACAGATGAAAAGCAGTAGTAATGTTTTCCTCATAAATGTTAGGGTTAGTTAAAGGTGTTAGGTGGTTAGGCGTTAGGTGCGTCTTATCAGATTTATAAGACCTATAGACTTATAAGACCTAAGGCCGCCACTTCACAAAATTAATAATTTTTTATCAAATGCAAACGAAATACAGCATTTTTTATAAAAAAAGACAGCCACGAGTGCCCGTGGCTGTCTTTTTTGAGTCCTTTTGATGAACAATTGTTCATTTTCGTCTGCAGTGCCGCATTATGCGTCCTATAATCAGCGGGGAGAGATATGCCGCCATCATTATGCCCAGGCAGTCGGCGGCGAAATCAAGGATGTCGGCCGAACGGCCTGCGCCCATAGCTCCCTGGGCCCACTCGTCGAGGGCGGAGAACACCACGACGCACAGTGCTGTCACGATCACCGCCCTCACGCCAAGCCTTCCCTCCCCTCTCCGGATGTCGAACAGGGCGACCGATGTGAGTCCGAACATCATCAGCATGTGGACTATCTTGTCAGCGCCGGGAAACATGGGCATCTCCATGTCGGGCACCGGCTTCGGCGCGAGCGTAAGCCACAGGACTGCGGCCAGCGTGACGGCTGTAGGCCACCAGCGGGCCGCAAATCTACTGAACCTTGGCATCCTCGGTCTCCGGAGCCTTGTCGATCAGATCCATGAACTGGTCGAGATTCGGGGTGATGATGATCTGCGTGCGGCGGTTCTTGGAGCGTCCCTCGGGCGTGTCATTGCTTGCCACAGGGTTGTATTCACCGCGTCCCGCAGCCGACAGCCTCGACGGATTGATACCGAAGTCATCCTGAAGAGCCTGCACCACCGACGACGCGCGAAGTGCCGACAGGTCCCAGTTGTTGCGTATGTTGGTCCTGCTGATGGGCACATTGTCGGTGTTGCCCTCTACCAGCACGTCATAGTCCTTATAGTCCTTGATTATCTTGGCTATCTTGCTCAGGATATCCATTGCAGCCGGACTGATCTCGTAACTTCCCGACTTATAGAGCATGTTGTCGTTGAGAGAGATATACACGACTCCCTTGAGCACCTTCACGTCAACATCCTTCAGCTCGCTCGCGTCGAGCGAACGGGTCAGGTTCGTGGTCAGCACCAGGTTGAGCGAGTCCGACTTCGACTTGGCCGCCACGAGTTCCTTGATGTACTTGTTCGACGCGTTGATCTCGTCGACAAGCTTGGAGATGTTCATATTTCCCTGGGCGTTGTTGTTCATCGACTTGTCGAGTGACTCCTTAAGAGCCGCCATTCCCGACTTAAGCTCCGAGTTCTGTTGCTTGAGGTCCCTGATCATGGCCTCCATGCTCTTGCCGTTGGCCGTACATTCTATCAGGTCTTCCTTGGTGGTCTGGTATTCACCCTGCAGTAGTGCATACTTCTTGTTGGTGACGCAACTGGACATCACCATCAGCGCGCAGACACCCGCCGCGATAATTGTTCTTGTCTTCATAATCTATAGTGTTGTTAAATACATTAGTTGCGACTTATTGTCCTCCTCAATATTAGATAATTCCCCGACACCCCGGTTGGTTCATCCGGATTATTAAAATTTTAGTTCCAGGCTCAGTCCTCCACAAGCAACGCCTCCTCTGGAAGCCCCAGCAGAAACCGCTGCATGCCGCTCTCATTGTAGATCATCGTCTCCATCATCACCGGGAAGCGCGTGCGGTCGGCATCAGTGTTCTCGCTCCATGTCACCGCCCTGTCATCGAGCGACAGCGGATATTCCTCCTGGAGGAGTATCTTCGCATACTTGCTCATCTTGATGCGCCTGAGTGCCCCCTTGTTCTTCTCCGACTGCATCATGCCGAACACGTCGACCGGCCATGAGCGATGCTTGCGCTCGGCTTCCCAGTGCTTGCCGAGAAGCTCAAGGCCCTCGATGCGCGAGAGCTTGAACAGCCGCATCTGGTTTGTTGACCGGTCGTAGGCCTGGAGCGCGGTGTTGCCCATCATGAGCCGATGTGGCTCGATTATGCGGTTTGTCGACTCCTGGTGCGAGATATACCTCCCTATCCTGAGCTGCTGCTTGTTGTCGATTGCCTCAAGCACTGTGGCTATCTTCGAGTCATTGGGGTCGATGGCCTGAAGTTTCTGCATCCTGACATTGCGCACGCCGTTAGAGTCGAGAGGCTCGGAGGCGCCGCTCGAACGGAAGAACACATCTTTATACCCCTGCGGACACAGGTCTTTGTGAATCCTCACCACATCATACGGATACGGATTGACCTTGACACGCAATATCTGGGTCCCCTCTTTTGTGGTCTCTATGTTGACCAGAACGTTGCCGACTGTTATGGCATTGCCGGTAACGGTACCGTCGTTCGAGACGAAGGCCTGGTCTATCCTGTTCTTGATGTAGACGCGCAGGCGGTCGGCATTGGCCTCGGGTATCAGATGGTTGCCGTGCAGCAGGTCTATGTCGCCCCGTATGCCGGTGCCATAGCCTTCGTCGTTGACACCGACCAGCAGGTCGCCTCCCGACGGAGAGTTCAGAAACGCGCATACCGTCTTGAAGATGGTATAGTGCTGCATCCGCAGGTCTCCTTCAAACGACCCCGTCTGACGGTTGGCCGGCGGCCTGACGCATGATATCTTGAATTCGAGCGTATCGCTCTCCTCACCGTAGTAGGTATGGTTATGATACGTCTCCCTGTATGCGTCTCCGGCTCCCAGCTTCACCGCTATCGAGCGCTTTATGCGCGACAGCTCGGCAACCCCGATCTTGTCGATAAGCGTGTTGCTTGCCTTTACAAGGTCGCCGATCATGTCAGGCTGCTCCCCTATCAAAGAGTCCGACACTCGGATGGCATGGTGGGTCTCCTTGTATTGTCTCAATGTCTCGATGATGTTCATCTCGTCAAATGACCGTTGGTGTGACGCGATGCGCTCGTCGACGTTCAGGCTCAGCGAGACCGGGCTCTCGCCCATGGCGAAGGCTGTGACCGCCCTGCGGTACGACAGCTCTCGCCGGGCCGTCAGCATGTCTGTCTCGGATTGCGTGCAGATAAAGAGTGCCTCGGCAGCCACTATATATCCCACCCGCTCGGCCGACGACAGGTCCCGGTCTTCCTCGGCGTTCCGCATCATCAGCAGTCCTAAGGTGTCTGCTATCTCGCCGCTCGTCCTGATCTCGGGCGTCCCCTCGTGTATCTCTACCACCGGGTTGCTCTCCATGAACGTGATTAGCGACTGCGCCAACCGCCCATTGGCCTGCCGCACAAAAGTCTCGTAATCGACATCGGGCAGCGTCTGCTCCTCCTCGTCGGCAAACTCGCCGTTGGCCACGACATTCCCCTTGCGGTCAAACGTGATCTCGCATATGCGCACCTTGACACATGAGCCTTCACCCATATGCTCCGGCAGGTTGATGTTGTTTTCCTTCCATGTCGGCACATTAACCAGTATTCCTGTCTCTGACAGCCACCGCGTGCCTCCCCCATAACTCTCGGTCCGGACAGCGCTCATCATCGACTTGGGATGATTCTCACATACATATTCCTTGAAGTTCTTCTCTTCTTCGGCATCACGCGATATCCCGAACACACAGTCTTCCCCGGGGTTGTAGACCGCCGGCAGCACGTCGCCTACTTTCAGACGGGCCTGCAGAAACTCACGCGGAACTCCAAGGTTATATGTGTCAATCATGATTTTACCGACCACCTTGTGATATTCCGGATCGATTGTCTCACATTCGATCCGCGGCAGAAATATCTTTCTGACACGCACATCCATATAGTCACCGGCGGCATATTGCTTCATCTTGCGCTCGCGCGACGGCCTGACATTCTCAAATTCATGCAGCATCAGAGGCACACTGTCTATCATCTCGAGCAATGTCTGACGGCTGATGCGCCGCCCACCCGCATCAGTGAGCCTGACCTTGGGCGAGACATCAAGCACAGTGCGCCGTTTCCTTGAGGTCTCGATTATGCCGTCATGATTCATCGGAGCAATCTCAACCCCCTCGTCAGAGAACACCACAGTTCCTTTTCCCTCATAGTATGCCGACGGCGCATTGGCCGTGTTCCAGGCCAGAGCCGCGACACCCGAGCAGAGACGCGCCTGCGAGAACCGCTCGGGCATCAGCTCGGGCATCGATATGGACATCGACCTCAGCGTGGCCTTGCGCGCGCACGCGTTGATATTCTTAAGGAAACTTCTCTTATATTCGGAAGGAACCTTATAGGTGAAAAGCAGCATCCGCATAAGTCCGATTATCATGTCATAGCCGACAATGCCACGCTTTCGCTCGGCAACTATCGCAGTCGCGACTATACGGAGTGCCTTGTCGGCATCCATTCCCCATCCGGGTGTCTCGTCAAGACTACACTCGGCGGCGACCGCGATTATGCCCCGGGCCACCTCCGACAGATAGTCAACAGTCCTGTTAAAGTCGCTGTCAGGCCCCTCAGGGTAATCATAATCATAGGCATTTACATAATTCTGAAGCTCATCAAAATTTTCAATTACATAGGTTGGAGTTATTTTCAGCCAGAAAGCAGGTTTTGACATAGGTTATAAATTTTGTTTTCCCACAAAAATAAGAAAAAAAGATAAAAAACACCTCTTCCTATAGTAAAAAAGGTCTGATTTACGTAAATATTACACAGATATGAGATTTTGACACCGGTCTTTTATGATTATTACAAAGAAAATTATTAAATTTGCACCTGAATCTGAATCATGTGAATATATAACCACAATCAAGTAATCAATCATATACATATCAAAATGACAAAAGCAGAAATAGTTGCAGAGATTGCACGCAGCACCGGTCTTGAGCGTGCAGCCGTTCTTGAGGTTGTAGAGAGACTCATGGAAGTAATCAAGGAGAACATGGCCAACGGCGAGAACGTTTATCTCCGCGGCTTCGGCACATTCGCCATCAAGGAGCGCGCCGAGAAACTCGCACGCAACATCACAAAGAACACTTCTGTTGTGATTCCGGCCCACAAGGTTCCCACCTTCAAGCCCGCCCCCAGTTTCAAGGAGGAGGTTGCAAAGCAGTAAATCCTTCCCTCTTTCTCCCCGCAACAGGCCGCGGCAACCCGTCGGGGAGCCGCGGCCTGCGCTGTTAAACCTATCAAGTCTTCTGTTTTATTAACAAGCACCTTTATAATATTATAATATGAAACTCAGTAATCTGGTATTCGAGACCTCCAAGGATGCACCCTCTGATGCTGTCGTCATCAGCCACATCCTGCTCGTGCGTGCCGGCTTCATCAAGCGGGTCGCCAACGGCATTTACACGCTCGGCATGCCTGCACAGCGCATGGCCTCCAAGATTGAAAAAATCATCAGGCAGGAGATGGACCGTCTCGACGGTCAGGAAGTGAAATTCCCGGTCGTGATGCCTAAGGAATTATGGGAGATGTCTGGCCGCTATTTCAGCATCGGACCCGAGATGGCCCGATTCAAGGATCGCGCCAAGCATGACATGGTGCTCGGAATGACCCACGAGGAGGCCGCAGTCCATTTCGCCATGAACACTGTGACAAGTTACCAGAAGTTCCCCTTCATGATCTACCAGATTCAGACCAAGTTCCGTGACGAGCCCCGCTCGCGTGGCGGCCTGATACGTGTCCGCGAGTTCACCATGAAGGATGCATACTCCTTCCACCTCACCACCGAGAACCTCGAGAAGCATTATCAGCAGCAGTTCGAGGCCTATAACAATATCTTCCGTCGGATCGGCATGAAGAACTTCATCTCGGTGCAGTCGGATTCCGGCATGATGGGCGGCAAGATCGCCCACGAGTTCATGGCACTTACCCCCGACGGCGAGGATGAGCTGGTGATATGCAGCGAGTGCGACTACCGCGCAAACGAGGAGGTCGCCGAGTGTCAGCTTGACGAGGTCGGCGACAACAGCAACACACAGGAATGTGAGGAGGTGTTCACCGGCGACTTCAAGACTATCGACGAGGTCTCGGGACACCTCAATGTCAAGGATACGGACATAATCAAGGCCGTGGCCTATGCCGACAGGCAGACCGACGAGCCCGTGCTGGTGTTTATCCGTGGCGACCTCGAGGTCAACGAGACAAAACTCTGCAAGGTGGTGCAGCGCGAGGTAGTGCCTCTCGACTCACGCTCTCACCCGCAGCTTAATTTCGGCAATATCGGTCCCTCTCGCGACCTCCCGGTCAAGACCGTGGTATATGACCGCAGTATCGCAGGGCGCCGCGGCATGGTGGTAGGCGCGAACAAGGCCGGATACCACCGCGTCAATTTCAATGTCGACCGCGATATCGACGTCAAGGAGTTCCATGACGTGGCAAAGGTCAAGGCAGGACACAAATGCCCGAAATGCGGCAAGCCTCTCACTATCCAGAGAGGTATCGAGATCGGCAACATATTCCAGCTCGGCACAAAATACACCAAGTCGATGGGAATGACCGTCATCAACGAGGCCGGCGAGTCCATAAACCCGATCATGGGATGCTACGGCATCGGTGTGGGCCGTGCAATTGCCTCTATAATCCAGAACAGTTACGATGAGCGCGGAATGATCCTCCCTGTCTCCGTAGCCCCCTGGACCGTGCATATCTGCCCGATCCGCATCGACAACGACAGTGTCCGTGAGACCGCTTTCAGACTTCACGACGAACTCAACCGCCGGGGCATCGACACGCTCATCGACGACCGCGCAGCCAGCGCAGGCATCAAGTTCGCCGACGCTGACCTGTTCGGAATGCCCATCAGACTCGTCGTCAGCCCCAAACTCATCGAGAAGGGCGAGATTGAGATGAAGATAAGGGAGACCGGCGAGGTCATTGTGGTCAAGCAGGACGAGATTATCCCCGAGCTCGAGAAAGTCATCGCCCGTCTCAGCGCCCAGTACGAGTAATCCCCTAACCAAAGATTAGAGATTAGAGATTAGAGATTAATAATCGATTCGCTATAAATTAATCTTTTATCTCTAATAATTAATAATTAGCCTAAACAACTTGATAAAAAGGAGACCGCATCGTCTTAACATGTACGATGCAGTCTCCTTTTTTACTGTTGCGGAATGTTGCTAATTCACGGTCCATCCCTCTCTTCAAAGTCTCGGAGTGAGTGCTCAGTGGGGAATAGAGAGCGACTCGACGATTGAATTCAGATATAGAAAAGTAGAACGGCCCGGCTCCAGGGGTGTCATTGGGGCGAGTATGAGAAGGCGCCCTTTGGAGCAGAGATCGAAGTCATGGGAGGCCGGTTTTTCCCGTTCGGCGAAGGGGGTATTGGTAAGCAGGATTATCTTTCCGTCAACTTCCTCACACTGACGCCTGATTTCCTTCTCCGCAGGTGAGATAAATGGGGAGACCAGGACACCTCCGTTTTCCGCGAGGTGGTTCCAGCGGCGCCGCTTATCGGCCCTTAAACAATCTGAGTCGGCACGATGGATGACCACCGGTGCCTTAAAGGGATTGTCAAGCAGTTGCAGATTGCCATAGGCCTGCCAGAGAGCACCTTGAATCTCGATATTGTTGATTCTGCGGAAGAACTCGGGGTTTAGACGCCTTGCCAGGAGGCGGTAAGGGTTTTGCTGGATATATTCTATGATTGTAGAGAGGCGATGAACCGGCCTAAGATAACGGTCATGGAAATCGGGAGTGAAAATATCCTGGAGATCTGGGAACTTGGATCTGATCAACTGTCCGCACTTCACCTTAAACATACCTATATATCTGCCGAGCACGCGGGGAAGATACTCGCGGGCGAAGATGGCGAAATGAATATGATCAGGCATTATCACATACTGGAGCGGCTGTAGGGAGGGGCAGAGATTGGGAAAATTAAGGATCTGAGATTCTATTATCTCGCCGATACGCGATCTTTCGACCAGCGGCTGTTCCAACGAGCCTGTTACGCGGCTGAAGAGGGGGCATCCTCGATCCTTGCCGATAGTGATATGATAGATGCAACGGCTGCGATAGTCATGCTTAGGATCCCGGCCCATTGTCGATTAGAATTAGAAGGTTATAGTATTAGCGCCGACTTTCTGCAGGCTTTTCGCCGGCTTTCTGTAGGCTTTTCGCCTCAAGCGCCGCAAGCGGCTCATGCGAGAGACGAACAAACTCGACTCCACCGCCTCGCGCCAGCAAAACCGACTAAGCCTCCAGCCAGCAAAACCAGCCCCGCGTCGCACCAGCAAAACCGGCGGAGCCTCCGGCCAGCAAAACCGGCCCCACCTCGCACCAGCAAAACCGGCGGAGCCTCCGGCCAGCAAAAACCGGCCCTGCCTTGCGCCAGCGATTGCTGCACGCGCGTTCGTTTCCTGCATAGCCCGCTTGCGGGCGCTCTGCGACCCTATATTGGCGCAAAGCCCGCTTGCGGGTGGTCCTTTACCGCTTGCGGGCTCTTCTTCGCGGAGTGACCGAGATTCGAACTCGGGATACGCTTTTGGCGTATACACGCTTTCCAGGCGTGCCTCTTCAGCCACTCGAGCATCACTCCATATTTATCTCATGCCCGTATTGAGGGGCATGGACGCTGGTCTCAGGGCCGCATTGCGGGCCATTGACCGGCTTTATCAGTGCAAAGTTAACGCTTTTCGCCCAAATAGCAATACTTTTGCAGATATTTTTATTAATTTTGTACTGTTTTTTGTGTATCTGTCTTCTCTACGCGCATGACGCGGCTTCCACCGCTCTGCCGCTTGCGCCCGTCAAGACATTGTAATTCAAGACTATGAAGAAAACTGTTCTTTCCGCCGCCCTCTTTTGCGTCCTGTTGGCCTCATGCGGCGGCGGCAAAAAGTCAGAGGGTCCATACCCCGCAAACTTCAAGAGCATCGGCGATGTGGCACGCGTCGACTTTATCATGAAGTCGGCTACGCCTGACTCAGTGGCACGTTTCATCATCTACGGCGCGTTAGGCCGCAACAAGGAGACCCCCATCGATTCCCTCGGCATTGCCACCAACCATGTCTACGAGTCACTCAAGGGCGACGCACTCGACGCATTCAGCATCGCCTATGACTCTCTGGTGGAATCTCTTCCGCTCGCCGACAAGATGGCCGTCTACAAGCAGGCCGGCACCGAAGACCCCCAGCGGCTCGGATACCAGCTCGGTCTTGAATATATGAGCGATATCCGCTCTGGTAACAAGTCAGTAGGCCAGATCGAGAAGGAGCTAAAGGAGTTCCGAAAGGCCTGTGGCTCTGACACCGCCATGTACCGCCGCTTTATCGTCGGCTTCCAGACCGTTCTCAAGGTCGACCATGGCAACGACGTCCCCGAGGAGATATACCGCAAATTCATAAACTACCAATAATCAAAACCCTGAACGTAATATCCGATGAAAAGATTCTCAGACTATAGCGCGCACATCGAGAAGGTGCTTCGCGACCTCACGCTCCCGGGCGGCGCACTTGTCGGCCTTTACGAACCGATCAGCTATTCGCTCACTGCGGGTGGCAAGAGACTTCGCCCGTCGCTGACACTGATGGCGGCCGACGCCTTCGGCGACGCCGCCGAAAAAGCGGAGAAGGCGGCGGTCGGACTCGAGATGTTCCATAACTTCACCTTGCTCCACGACGATGTGATGGACAACAGCGACCTGCGCCGTGGACGTCCGTCCGTACACGCTAAGTGGGATGTCAACACAGCCATCCTCTCGGGCGACACTATGCTCACCCTCGCCACGCAATGCGTGGCCGATGTCGACGACGCCGTGCTGCGCCCGGTCCTTAACGCCTTCAACCTCATGGCTCTCCGCGTATATGAGGGCCAGCGCCTTGACATGGACTTCGAGACAGCCGACAAAGTGGAGCTCGCCGACTACATACGCATGATCACCGACAAGACCGGCGCCCTGCTCGGAGCGGCCGCACGTATAGGTGCGCTCATCGGCGGCGCCTCCGACCGCGACGCGGCATATATGGCCGAATATGGCGTCATGCTCGGCATCGCTTTCCAGATCCAGGACGACTGGCTCGACGTGTTCGGTGACTCGACTACCTTCGGCAAACCCATCGGCGGCGACATCAACAACAACAAGAAGTCGTTCCTGCTGCTTACAGCCCTCGAGACCGGCACGCCCGACGCAGAGGCCCTGCGCGAGGCAATGAGGCTTCCGGCCGGCGACACCAAGATCAAGATTGTCACAAGGCTGTATGAACGTCTCGGCATGAGCGAGCAGTGCCGCAAGGCTATCTCAATGTACAGTTCGAAGGCTCTGGCGGCACTCAAGGCAACCTCGCTTTCCGACGAGGCCCGCGAGCCGTTCCGCGTCCTGGTCGACAAGCTGACCGGCAGAAAGAAATAAGTAATGACCGACACGCACACCCATCTCTACATGCCCGACGCTTACGCCGACGGCTGTGCCGAGGCTGTGACCCGCGCCATCGCAGCGGGCGTCTTGCGCATGGTGTTCCCGTGCGTAAACCTCGACTCGCTGCCAGCCATGCGCCGGCTGCACGAGCAGTTCCCAGACAATACCCGGCTTGCCATAGGCCTTCATCCCACCGACCTGACGCCCGGATGGGAGTCTGACCTTGACCGGATGGAGGCAATGCTGCCGGGAGATTTTGTGGCCATCGGCGAGGTGGGCATAGACCTATACCACGACTCCTCGATGCGCGAGGAGCAGAAAATCGCATTCGCGCGCCAGCTCGGCTGGGCGACGCGCTACGGTCTGCCGGTCATCATACATTGCCGCGAGGGTCTTGACGATACTCTCGAGGTAATATCGGAGGCCGGCCCCGACCTGCCCCCGCTCGTGTTCCACAGTTTCACCGGCACCGCGGCCGACGTGGCGCGGATCCGCGAGGTGTGTGACCCCTGGTTCGGCATCAACGGCGTGGTGACGTTCAAGAACGCTCCGCTGCTGCGCGAGGCACTCCCCGCCATCGGGCTCGACCGCATGCTGCTCGAGACCGACTCCCCCTGGCTCGCCCCGGCTCCACACCGGGGCACACGCAACGAGAGCGCGAACATCCCCTACATACGCGATTGCGTGGCCTCGACACTCGGCGTTACGCCCGCACTCGTAGAGGAGGCGACAGACACCTCGGCGGCACGCCTCTTCGGCTTTACCCCAACTGACTCCTATCCATAACCGACAGCCTTATGATTTCCCAACCCGTAGCCATATTCCTGCTTGTACTGCTGATTATCCTGCTGGGTCCGGTCGTGTTCCGGCCCCTCAAGATTCCCCCCATAGTGGGCATGATCATCGCGGGAATGGCTGTGGGGCCTTACGGGTTCGGGCTGCTCGACCGCGACGCGAGTTTCCGCATCTTCGGCGAGGTGGGCATCCTCTACATCATGTTTCAGGCGGCGGTCGAGATCGACATGTTCCACCTGCGCCAGCAATACAGGCGGGGGCTGCTGTTCGGACTGCTGTCGTTCGCGCTGCCGATGACAGTCGGCGTGTTCGGCGCGCGCTATGCCTTCGGCACAGGCTGGGACACTGCCCTGCTGATCGCGTCGATGTATGCCTCGCATACGCTCGTGTCGTACCCGGTGGTGAGCCGTTTCGGGCTCCAGAACACACGCGGCGCCGTCCTGGCCGTGTGCGGAACCATCGTGGCCGTGATGCTCGCCCTGCTCTGTCTCGCCGGAGTGGTGCAGACGCGCATCGCCGGGGTGTTCGACTTCGGCCGCATTCTCTGGCTGCTCGCACTTATGGCTGTCTATTGTGTGGCCATCGGCTATGCGTTCCCGTTCGTGACGCGACGTTTCTTCCGCTCCAACTCAGAGCCGGTCACGCAGTTCATTTTCATACTGGCCCTGGTTTTCGTCGCCTCCCTGCTCGCGCAGGTCATCGGCCTTGAGGCAATACTCGGGGCATTCTACGCAGGCCTGGTGCTCAACCGCATGATACCGGGCCGCTCCCCGCTGATGAAGAACATTCGTTTTGTCGGCGACTCCATCTTTATCCCCTACTTTCTGATCGGGGTCGGCATGCTGATAAATGTAGGTGTCATATTCAGAGGCTGGGGAGTGATCTGGGTGGCGGCCAACATGTCGGCTGCCGCCCTCGCCGGCAAATGGCTCGCCAGCTGGTCGGCGCAGAAGATGTTCGGTCTTGACCGCTCCGAGCGCATGCTGATGTTCGGACTCACCAGCGGCAAGGCTGCGGCTACCATCGCAGCCGTAATGGTAGGCTACAAGTACGGCATGCTGACCGAGGACATCATGAACGGTGCGGTCGTCATGATATTGATATGCTGCATCATCGCGTCGGTGGTGACCGAGCGCGCCGCCAAGCAGATCAGGATGCAGCTCACGGCCCGCGATCTTGAGCACGAGGATATCGGGGAGACCGAGTTCGCGCGCCAGGTGGTGTCTGTCTCAAACCCCGTTACGGCCGAAGGCCTCGTGCGCATGGCCGTATCGATGCGCAACCGGCTCAACCGTAATCCCATGACACTGCTCTATGTGCGCAACGGCGACGACCGACGCGCCCGCGCCATGGGCCGCACAGCCATGAGCGAGGCTGCAAACGCGGCCGAGGAGATGGATATCGAGGTCCGGACGATGGAACGCTTCGACATCAACGTGACATCCGCGCTGCGGAATGTCGCGGTCGAGCAGGAGGCCACCGAGATCGTGATCGGACTACACCGCAAGGCCAATATCGTTGACTCCTTCTTCGGCTCGCTAATAGAGCAACTTCTCGACACCACCAACCGGATGGTGATCATGTCGCGATGCTTCATACCGATCGACACCGTGACACGCATTATGGTGGTCGTCCCCCGCAAGGCCGAGTTCGAGACCGGCTTCCACCTATGGGTCTCCAGACTCGCCATGCTTGCTTTCAATATCGAGGCGCGCCTAACCTTCATAACCTATAAGGAAACCGAGGAATTCTTACGTACCGCCATTGCCGAGGACAAGGTCGAGGTGGACTTCCGCTTCGAGTTTCTTGACTCGTACGATGACTTTATCCTGCTGTCGAGTGACGTCGCCGACGATGACCTGCTCGTGGTGGTCGGTGCCCGCAAGGGCTCAATATCATACAGCAGCGACCTTGAGGCAATGCCTGGATTCCTCAGCCGTTATTTCAACCGCCATAACCTCTTAGTGGTCTACCCGAAGCAGTTCTGAGTTTTTTATGTGCCTGCGAGATTTCCGTCAACCCGGAATTTGCACAGCCTCCGCGAACCATGCCGTATATACGGGTGTTGTATCTTGAGAATACTTAAAAATTATTAACAGACATGCAGAAATTTTTCTCTTTTTCACATTTCGCCAGAAATATCCGCGAGGCCATGACACATCTACTGGGCACATCGGATTCCGAGTGCTACCCTCTCCAGCCCATCCGCGTCCGTGTCCCCTCGGATCGAGATTTCCGTTGACATCCTGCCGTCCGTAATCCCCCGGACGCCGGCTGCAAAAGACGAATGCCTCCGCAGAGCCTCTCACGGCTCTGCGGAGGCATTCGTCTCTTGTTCCTGCCTAACGCTCGGATATGTACCTCTCGTAGTAAGTCATTATCAGCGCAGTGACAGGCAGGGCTATGATCATGCCGATTATACCCAGGAGACTCCCCCAGATCGAGAGCGACAACAGGATGACAGCCGGGTTAAGTCCCATCTCCTTGCCCATGATATGCGGAGTGATGATGTAGTCGCAGACACTCTGGCTGACGACATATACCAGTATGCACTTGCCTAACTCCGGCAAGAACTCGACCGTTCCCCCGAGCGAGTATATAAAGCATATCACGGCCACAGGCACCAGGGTGACATACTGGAAGTATGGAATCATATAGAGAATTCCCACCAGCAGCCCCATAGGCACGGCCAGAGGCATTCCGACAATCGAGAACCCGACACAGTAGAGCACCATGGCGCAGAGGGCCACGACGCCCTGACCCCGGAAGTAATGGTTCAGGTTACTCTTTACGTCGCGCACGACTGCCATCGCGCGGTCACGGTAACGCCTTGGCGCTATCATCTTGAATCCACGCACTATCTGCGGGTAGTCCATCAGGATAAACAGGATGTAGATGAGCGTCAGCAGCCATTCGAGCGTGTCGAGTATCACGTCGATCGAGCCCTCGAGCAGTGTCGTTCCCTTGGCCACTATCTGGTCTATGTGCATGGACCGTAAGGTCGCGTTCAGCTGGTCGGTGTTTACATACCGTTCCACAAAGACTATGACGTTGCGGTAATATTCAGGCACCGGCCTCTGACCCGAGACCACGCTCTTGATTATACGGGAGAGTTCCTCGGTCTCCTTTATCACCGTGGGGAGAAACAGATATACCATCAGGGCTATCACTGCTGTGATCTCCACAACGGTCATGATGGAGGAGAGGACACGTCCCCTTGCATGTATCAGCCTTCGGTTGAACTCAGCCACGGGCTGCAGAAGATATGCGATGAGGCATGCGACGAAAAAGGGGAGCAGCACGTCGCTCAGGTACCGTATCAGCCAGATGAGGACGACGGATATGGCCACTCCTATCACGAGCCGGACTATGCGGTCGGTGTTCCAGTAGGGGCGTATGGGATTCGAGTCAGACATATCAGTGGTGTTTTAAAGGCACCGGCCGGGCAGTGATTCTGCTCCGGCCGGACTATTCGGTTTACTCAGGCGTCGCCCTGGCGTGCCTGACGGCCCTTGACCAGACAGTAGCACCCGGCGAGTATCCCGGCGCACCCTGTGATCCATACGCCGGTCGCGCCTATCACCAGGCCTGCTACGAAGGCTATGATGCCTGCCACGTTGAAGACCCATCCGCTCCTGGTGAGGAATACGGAGTTATCGGCGGCTTTCTCCTGCGGCGCCGGCTGTGCGGCCTGCGCGACGTTTTTAGCATTTGTGTCCATAACGGTTTTCTTTATAAGTTATGCCGGTCAGGCAGCCAGGTGGAACCAGTTGATGCATAGGTCGGTGATCCACACCCATAGCGGGCAGAAGCCCATGAAGAGGATCGTTGACAGCGCAAGTGACGATGTTCCCGTGGCGACATACGTGTTGTACCGGCTCGCGATGATGATTCCCGAGAAGGCGGGAGGCAGCGCGGCGCATACCACAAGCATCTTGAGGTTGACCGGATCCATCCTGAAGATTATGCCGGCTACAAGTATGGCGAGCGGCATGACCACAAGCTTGAGGAAAGATCCCATCAGGGCCTGTCCGTTGATCTGTATCTTGACCGAGGAGAGGGTGATGCCGGCTGCGAATACGGCTACTGAGGCGTTGGCGCCCTTGATGAGGTCGAACGACGGATTGAGGTATTCAGGCCACTTGAGCCCGCAGAGCACCAGAATAACGGCAAGTATCGGCGCCCAGGCCACAGGCTCCTTGATGGCGTTTAGAACCGGAAGCCACGGGTTGGGCTTCTTGCCGCCGGACTCCGACTTGGCGTTGCCGGCGTTGAGAAGTGCCAGGCCGATTGGGATTCCGATGGCATTCACCTCTATAGCCACTATCGCTATCACAAGTCCCACGGATGCCGAGTCGCCGAATATCGGCTGCAGCACTGCGAAGCCAAGGAACCCGATTGTCGGCGAACCGGATATGAGGGCCGATATCGCCGACTCGGCGACCGTGTCCTTATACATGCGCCTGAACACGAAGTACACAAGGAAGAAACAGGCTATCAGCACGACAAACGATATGATCGTCAGCTTAAGGTCGATGCTGAGCATCTCCCTGTTTGCCTTGACTATCGAGACGAACAGGGCGGCGGGCAGCGCGTAGTTGAGCACTACCTTGTTGAGCACCCTGGCATCCGCTCCCGAGAAGGCGCCTGTCTTTCCCGAGTAGTAGCCGAGAAGCATCACCACGAGTATCGGGACTATCGCATACAGTATGATGTGTACCATGACATGAGATTTATTAGACTTTGATTTCCTGCAGCGGCGTGGGGTTGAGGTAGCCGATGTGCCCCGACTCCTTGCCTGCGTCGGCGGCGAGCTGCACGTCGATCAGCGACGGCTTGCGCGAGGCTATCGCCTCGCGGAGGGCAGCCGCCAGCTCGTCGGGGGTCGTCACGTACCAGGTGCTCCCTCCGAACGCCTCTCCGAGTTTGTCGTAACGGGCATGTATGTCGAGGGTTGTCGGAGCCGGGTCGGTGGTCTTGTCCATCGGCTCGCCGATGCCGTTGTAGATTCCTCCGTTGTTGAATATCACGACCGTCACGGGGAGCCTGAAGCGGCATATCGTCGAGAACTCCATTCCGGAGAAGCCGAACGCGGAGTCACCCTCGATTGCCACGACCTGCTTTCCGGTGGCCACCGCGGCACCGATGGCCGAGCCCATACCCATTCCCATGATGGCCCATGTCGCGCAGTCGACACGGTGGCGGGGCAGTGACATCGAGATGGTGTCTCGGGTGTCGTCGAGCGTGTTGGCTCCCTCGTTGATGAGTATCACGTCGGGATTGTCGGCAAGCACGGGCTTTATTGCGCTCAGCGCGCTCCAGTGGTTCATGGGGCTGAGTTTGGATGCCTCGGCAAGCCTTGCGGCGAACTTGACGTTCTTCTCCTTCGTCTCGGCCTGCAGCGACGGAACCCACTGCGGGTCTGCGTCAAGTTTCTTTCCCTCGAGGGCAGACAGTATGGCGTCGACCGAGAGGCCGAGGTCTCCGACCACCGGTGCGGCGCACGGGCGGTTGGTGTCGATTTCCTGAGCCTCGGCATCGAGTTGTATGAACCGGGTGTCGGGGCTCCACTTGCCGCGCCCGAAACTGAGCAGCCAGTTGAGGCGTGCGCCTATCAGCATCACCACGTCAGCCTTCTCCATGATGGTCGAGCGGCATGACAGCGCGCTGAGCGGCCCTTCGTCGGGCATAAGGCCCTTGGCCATCGACATCGGGAAGTACGGGATTCCGTATTTCTCTACAAGTGTCTTTATCTTGTCGTCAATCTGAGAGTAAGCAGCTCCCTTGCCGAGAAGTATCGCCGGGCGTCTGGCGTTGACAAGCAGCCTTACGGCACGCTCCACAGCCTCCGGATTCGGCGCGGTCGGCGAATATGGGTCGACCGGAGTGTAGAACAGTTTCTCAGCCTCGGCGGCGTCCATGACCTCGCCGAGTGCCGGAGTTGTCATGTCGATGTACACTCCGCCGGGACGTCCGCTCACGGCGGCGCGGTAGGCGCGGTTCACCGCCTCGGGTATATCCTTGGCGTGCGAGCAGCGGAAAGCCGCCTTGACGAGCGGACGGGCCGTGTTGAGCTGGTCAAGTTCCTCGTAGGTGCCCATCTTCATGTCGACCATCGCGGGGTCGGACGCTCCCGAGATCTGTATCATCGGGTAGCAGTTGACCGTGGCGTTGGCCGTGGCCGTCAGACCGTTGAGGAATCCAAGTGACGATACCGTCATCAGCACGCCCGGAGTCTTGGTGAGGTAGCCTTCGGTGGCCGCGGCCATGCCGGCCTGCTGCTCGAAGCGGAATCCCACGAATCTGATGCCCTGGCCCTGCACCATGTATGCCGCCTCGGTGATGGGTATGCCCACCAGGCCGTAGACATTCTTTATCCCTATATTCTTGAGTGCTCTTGCAAGTATATACATTCCCGTCACCTGTTCCGGAAACTTAGGAGCCGGTTTGGGGGCGCACCCTGTGTCTGTGTTTCCCATTTCTTTTACTTTTTAGGCATTGGAGCCGTTGTGCCGTTGGCGGCGAACTCTTTGATCTCATCATCGGTGAAGCCGTATGACCTCAGCACTTCCTCGGTGTTGCCGCCGAGCTCGGGGCAGGGACCGTAGGTAGGCTGAAAATTTGACATGGTGAACGGACATCCGACCGTCACGAACTCACCTATCTCGCCTCCCTGGTTGATCTTGACGAGCGTATTGCCGTCGTAGAGCGATTCGTCGCTCATTACCTCCTTGGTCGAGAGCACCGGACCGACGGGCACCGCATATTTCGACAGAATCTCGGTGACCTCGAATTTCGTCTTGTCGGCGGTCCACTTGCCGATGCGGTCGTAGATCTCCTGTTTGTGCTTGTCGCGGGCATCGGCTGTGTTGAAGTCGGGGTTTGTCAGCCAGTCCTCGAATCCCATGGCCTTGCAGGCGAGCTCAAAGTCCTTGGCTCCGCGCTGCAGTATGATGTAGACGTAGTTGTTGGCGTCGACCTCGGAGTCGTAGCCTCCGGACGGCTTGCACCTGTAGGTCCAGCCGAGCACGCCGCCACCCTCGATGTTGCCCGAGCGTGGAACGCAGTCGCCGAACTTGCCGTCCGGATACAGCGGGAACTGGGTGAGATAGCCTATCTTGTCGAGTGTGAGCTGGTCGCGGGTCTTGATACGGCAGAGGTTGAGGCAGGCATTGTGCATCGACTGGTATACGAAGCATCCCTCGCCTGTCTTCTCGCGCTGGCATAGGGCGGCGAGGATACCGATCAGCAGGTGCATGCCGGTGTTGGAGTCGCCGAGGGCCGCCCCGCTCTGCGTCGGAATGTTGTACGCGCCGTCGTACCAGCCTGTGGTCGAGGCGGCCGCGGCCGTCACCTGTGCCACCGGCTCGTATGCCTTCAGGTCCTTGTATCTCGACGAGAGCGGGAAGCCCTTGATGGTGCCGTAGATACACTTGGGATTGATCTTATGCACCGCCTCCCAGCCGAAGCCCAGCTTGTCCATCGCGCCCGGGTGAAGGTTCTCGATGAATATGTCGGCAGTCTCGATAAGCTTAGTCAGGATCTTGACGCCATCAGGCGTCTTGGCGTCGAGGGTCAGCGACTTCTTGTCCGAGTTGAGCTGCAGGAAATAATAACTCGGCAGGTCGGGATTGAACTGGAGTTCCTTGCGGGTCGCGTCGCCTACTCCGGGACGCTCGATCTTGATCACGTCCGCGCCGAGCCATGCGAGCATCTGGGTGCATGACGGGCCTGACTGCACCTCGGTGAAGTCTATCACCTTGATGCCTTGTAATGGTGCTGTGTTCATAGTAATTTCTATAAGATTTATGTCTATTTCAAAGATTCGGTTTTCCGGCATTGAAGCCTTACCTTCAAATGACACAAAGTATCATTTTCACACTCTATAACACTAAAGTACAATTAAAGGTTTCTGCAGGCCTGCCTACTGCCCCCACGTCTGACACTTTTGCCCACACGGCTACAATTGCAAAGATATGTTAATTTTGGTTAAGCATTATTATGAAAATGCAACCTGACATCGAACCACAGCAGTAATATTCAGGTTTAGAAGATATCCATTTTTGCCGCTATGAAAAATACACTGACAGCCATATTGTTTCTGGGCACATGTCTATTTTCGGCTCATGGCGCCGATGCGACACACGGGTGCCTGCTCCGCGACTCCATGCCGCAGACGTGGGAGCTCGACCAGCAATATTTCCAGACTACCCCGAGCGAAGACCCGTGGTGGCAGTCGTTCAATGACCCGGTGCTCACCGCATTGGTCAGGCGTGCCGTCGTCAATAACTATAATGTGCAGGCGGCGCAGCGGCGCATCGAGATGGCCCGGCAGGCAAGCCGCGTCACCAAGGCGGGATATTGGCCGGAGATATCTGTCGACGCCGGGTGGGACGCCATAGGGACTGCCCCGACCGTACACGGCTCGCATGCGCATGAGACGGATATGAGGTATTTTCAGTTTGGGCTCTCCATGAACTGGGAGATTGACGTGTTCGGACGCATACACGCACAGGCAAAGGCCGACAAGGCGGCCGTAGAGGCTTCTGTTGCTGACTATGACGCCACCCTGGTCTCGCTCTGCTCGAATCTTGCAAAGGCATATTTTCAGCTTCGCATGGCGCAGGCTGAGCTCGATGTAGCCGAAAGGAACGTAGCCGTCGCCGAGAAGCAGCAGAAACTGGCGCAGGCGCGCTTTGACGCCGGACTGCGCCCTGCGGTCGATGTGGTGCAGGCGCGTATGCTCGTGGCCCAGACCAAGGCCACACAGCCCCCTCTTCAGTCCGACATCTCCACTGCTGTCAATGAAATAGCCCTCCTTGTGGGCGAGTATCCCGACAGTCTTCTGAACCTGCGGGAGGCGTTCCCCCTTCCCTCCACTCCCCCACCGGGATTTGTCGGAGACCCGCAGACCCTGCTGCGCCGGAGACCGGACGTCGTGGCGGCAGAGCGCCAGTTGGCCGTAACCGCCGCCAAAATAGGCATCGCCAAGAAGGACTTCCTTCCCACTCTCTCGCTTACGGCCTCAGCCGGCACACAGGGCGTCGCTCTTACCGACATGTTCGGACGTAATTCCTTCAGCTACCGTGTCACCCCCGTGCTGTCCTGGACTGTTTTTGACGGAATGGCTCGCAACGCGCGGCTTGCGGAGGCACGCCTCGAGATGGAGGCTCAGATCGACGCATATAACCTGACAGTGATGACAGCCGTCACTGAGGTCAACAACGCCATGCTGTCGTGGCAGTCGCTCTCCGACCAGCTTGTCTATCAGGAGATGCTGCTCCGCGACGCGCGTCGTCAGCTCGAGCTCCAGACTGACCGCTATACACAGGGACTCGCCGACTTCTCGGATCTGGCGACAGCCCAGACCTCAGTGCTGCAGTATGAGAACTCGCTCGTGCAGACCCACGCCTCGCAACTGGCCGCCCTCGTGACCCTCTACACCGCCCTCGGCGGTGGTTTCTGATCCTTAAATTTCTTGATTATGAAAAAGATACTACTCCTGCTGGCCATATTTCCACTCCTGGGGGCCTGCCATAAGAAAGACAATGACAAGTCCGGTGAGATACCTGACGTGAATGTCGCCGTCGCCACCACTGACTCGGTCGTGCTTCATGCCGACTACCCCGGATATCTCGAGGCACGCACCAAGGCCGACGTGGTCGGGGAGGTGAGCGGGCGCCTCCTTACCAAGAATTTCGAGTCGGGCAGTTTTGTATCCAAAGGACAGGTCCTGTTCACCATAGAGTCAACTAAGTATCGTGACGCAGTGCGCGAGGCTGAGGCGGCACTGGCGAACGCCACGAGCCAGAGCGAGTTCTATGCCGGCCAGAGCGCGGCCATGCAGCGGGCCTATGAGCAGGAGGCCGTCTCAAAGATGGAGCTGCTTCAGTCACAGGCCTCGCTCAGAGAGGCGCGCGCCTCGATGCAGAGCGCGGCGGCACAACTCGACAACGCACGCACGATGCTGGCTAAATGCACCGTGCGCGCCCCTATATCAGGCTACATCACCATCAACAAGGTTTCTGTCGGGAACTATATCAACGGAGAGGGTAATCCGCAGACACTCGCCACTATTTACGACAACTCGGTGTTTGATGCCATTTTCTCGATTGAGGATGACCGTTACAGCACCCTGCTCGGCGCGGATTCCGGTGGCTCCGGCGCGCTATACCGCGATATGCCGCTGAAATTCCGCACGCCGCTCCCCCACTCTTATAAGGCTGACCTCTATTATGTCGCCCCGTCGGTCAACAGTTCCACTGGCTCGCTTCAGCTTGTAGGAAATGTCAGGAATATTGACAACGAGCTCAAGGACGGAATGTATGTCACGGTCTCGCTACCCTACGGCACCGACCCGAAGGCCGTGCTCGTCAAGGACGCGGCCCTCTCCACCGACCAGCTCGGCAAGTATCTCTATGTGGTCAATGATTCTGACCGCGTGGTTTATACACCTGTCACTGCCGGGCCTCTCTACCGGGACTCGCTGCGTGTCATCGAGAAAGGCATTAAGCCGGGCCAGAAGTATGTCACCGAGGCACTCCTGACTGTCAGGAACGGCATGAAGGTGCATCCCGTAGTCAAAAAATAAAACACAAAGCCGATGTTCTCAAGATTTTTCATAAACAGGCCGATTTTCGCGACGGTCATTGCCATCCTGATGGTGATCGGAGGCGCGCTCTGCGTCTTCACCCTCCCGATAGCGCAGTATCCGGACATCACGCCGCCGACAGTCACGGTCTCGGCGGTTTATCCCGGGGCGAACGCGCGGACAGTCGCCCAGGCCGTGGGCGTGCCCATCGAGGCACAGGTCAATGGCGTCGAGGGAATGATGTACATGAGCTCCACAAGTTCCGACGGATCCTATTCGCTGACCATCACGTTTGAGAACGGCACTGACCTCGACCAGGCGGCCATCGACGTGCAGAACCGCATGTCGCAGGTAACCTCGACACTCCCCGAGGCCGTGACCCAGCAGGGTGTCAGCGTCCGCAAGGAGTCGACCAACCAGGTGCTCTTCTGCACCATCGAGAGCGATGATCCGGAGCGGTATGACGCACTGTATCTGGCCAACTACGCGCAGCTCAACCTTGTCGACCCGCTCTCACGCGTCGAGGGCGTCGGTGGCGTACAGGCGTTCGGCGCCGGCACGTACAGCATGCGCGTCTGGCTCGACCCTGAGGCCATGAGGGCCCGCGGCCTTACACCGGCCGACGTCGCGGCTGCCGTCCGCTCGCAGAATATGGAGGTCTCGGCCGGCGAGGTCGGGAACCCGCCGGGCGACTCAAGGTCGGAGTTCGAGTTCACTCTTACAAGCCAGGGGCAGCTCCAGAGTGCCGAGGAGTTCGGCAACATCATTATCCGCACTGACGGCACGGGGATACTGCGCCTCAGCGATGTGGCGCGCGTCGAGCTCGGCAGCCAGAGTTATGACGTGGTATCGCGCGTGAACGGCAAGGAGGTCGCCCTGCTCGGCGTGCAGCAGCTGCCGGGCGCGAATGCCATCGACGTGGCTGACGGTGCAATCAGGGAACTCGACCGGCTCAGCCAATATTTCCCCGAGGGGGTGAAGTACCGCGTCGTGCTCAATTCCACCGATTATGTCCGCGAGTCGCTGAGCGACGTGCTTACCACATTCCTGCTCACCACACTAATCGTCATGGTGGTGATTCTCTTCTTCCTGCAGAACTGGCGCGCGGTCGTCATTCCTATGATCACCATCCCGGTTTCTCTGATCGCCACGTTTGCGGTGATGAAGGTTATGGGCTTCTCGCTCAACACGCTGACATTGTTCGGCCTTGTGCTGGCGATCGCAATTGTGGTTGATGACGCGATTGTCGTCGTCGAGGACTGCTCGCGTCTTGTCGACAAGGGCACCATGACATCGCGCGACGCGGCCATTAAGGCAATGAACGAGTTGACCGGGCCTGTTGTGGGCGAGGTTCTCGTGCTGATGGCGGTGTTTATCCCCACGGCATTCATCTCGGGCATCACCGGCCAGCTTTACAAGCAGTTCGCACTCACCATCGCCGTGTCAACGGCCTTCTCGGGCTTCAACGCGCTTACCCTCACCCCTGCGCTCTGCGCCCTCATGCTCAAGCCGCGCAAGCCAAGCACAAATATTCTCTACCGAGGCTTTGACAAGGGCTACCAGTGGACCCTCAACCTGTATGAGCGAACGATCGGGAGGCTTCTGAGGCGTCCCGGACTCACTCTCGCCGTCTATTTGGCGATTGCCGTCGGCGCACTTGTATGGTTCGTCAACCGCCCCTCGACCTATATCCCCGAGGAGGACATGGGGTATTTCATGGCATCGGTGCAGCTTCCTACCGGTGCATCGATAGAAAGGACAGAGAAGGTTGTGAATGCCATCTGCGACCAGGTCAAGAAGGAGGTTCCGCAGGTCAGGGACGTGATGAGCATTGTCGGATTCTCTATGATGGGTGGCGGCCAGGCATCCAACATGGCCTCGATCAATGTCATGCTCGTGCCCTGGGGCAAGCGCGGCCGCGACGGCAATATCAACGACATCATGGCCCGCGTGCAGGAGATTGCGGCACGCCAGCAGGAGGCCGTCACGTTCTGCCTCAACCCGCCGGCCATCATGGGCCTCGGCCTGTCATCGGGACTCCAGATGCAGTTGCTCGACATCAACAGCCTCGGCGCCGGGCAGATGATGAAGGCGATAGCCGACATACGCGACGCTGCCGCCCGCGACCCGCGCATCGCCTCGGTGTCATCACTATATCAGGGTACGGTGCCGCAGTACAGCATCGACATCGACCGCGACCGCGCCGAGATGCAGGGAGTGGCGGTTTCCGACATATACTCTGTGCTCGGACAGTATATGGGCGCAAGCTATGTGAATGATTTTGTCGATTTCGACCGCACGTTCCAGGTCACAATGCAGGCCGACGGCAGCGCACGCGCCAATCCCGACGATGTGCTGAGGCTCAGCGTGCGCAACAGTTCGGGCGAGATGGTGCCGTTCTCGTCGTTCACAACCCTGAGCGAGACTATGGGCGAGCCCACCGTCAACCGCTACGACATGTACACCACCGCCTCAGTGACGGCCACACCGGCGCGGGGCGTAAGCTCGTCTGACGGAATCAAGGCCATGGAGGAGATTGTGGACCGGACCCTCGGGCAGAACTACTCGTACGCCTGGACAGGCATGGCGTACCAGGAGACTCAGTCCGGGACGACCGTCGCCGTGGTGTTCATCTTCGCCATACTGATGACGCTGCTTGTGCTTGCCGCCCAGTATGAGAGCTGGACCGACCCCGTCGCCGTGGTGCTCGCGATGCCCATAGCGGTGCTCGGCACCCTGCTCGGAACAATACTGATGAGGCAGAGCATCAGCATCTACACACAGATCGGACTTATCCTCGTGCTCGGCATGTCGGCCAAGAACGCCATCCTTATAGTGGAGTATGCCATGGACTACCGCAAGGCCGGCCAGCCTATCGTCAAGGCTGCCCACGACGCTGGCGTTGTCCGCTTCCGTCCGATCATGATGACTGCGCTTGCGTTCATTCTCGGAGTCATGCCTATGCTGTTCTCCACAGGTGCCGGCGCGAACTCACGCATCAACTTAGGCACGGCTGTCGTGTTCGGCATGATCATAAACGCCATCATAGGCACGACCTGCGTGCCGGCCTTCTGGGTGGTGATGCAGCGTCTTCAGGAGAAGATGCGCGGACGCCGCTCCACCACGGCAAAGAACAGCGCCGTGCCGTCGGCGGCATCCGACAGTGCGAACGATGTCTGAAGCCCGTCGTCGCTGCGCAGCAGTCTCACCGACTCGCCGTAGCGGCTCTCGCGCAGGAACGACATCTCCAGCCGGCCGACCTGAGTCTCGTCCATTTCGGCGAGAGTGTACTGGTTAAGCAGCATCGACACATAGCGCACCGTGTTGACATGCCGGTAGAAGTCGAGGTCGGAATATCTGAAGGTATAGTCCAGGGCTGGGGCCGTCGCGCGGATCGCACCGCGTGGCGGCTCTCCCTCGTATGTGGCGGGGAGTATTGTCCTGTGCTTTCCGGGACGCGCTATGGGACACTGCCGCCCGGTTATCATCGAGGGGGCAAGCGAGAGATGGCTCAGCCCGGCGTTCTCGCGGGTCCCGGTGTTGAGCACCATCCATACCGATGTGGCGTAGCCGAGCGGATTCCCTGACGCGTCAGAGACCATGAAGTTGCGCACGGAGAACTGCCGGTTCCACACCTCGACCCAGGTCGTGATGCTGTAGTTCTCGTTGACTTGCGGATAACGCTCCATCTCGATCGCTATGCGCGACAGCACCCAGCCGCAGCCTCGGGCCTCCATGGCCGGATTCCCGATGCCGAGTGAGTTGGCATGAGCCGTGGCTATGTCGATTATCTTCGACGTAAGAAGCGGCAGCGACATCTCCCTCTCGGCGTTGGTCTCGCCTGCCGAGAGAAAGAATTTCTGTCTGAATTCCGCGCCCGCAGGCACGGCTGTTTCCTTATCCTGCATACCGGTCAGAGCATCTTGAGCAGGTCGGCCGGCTTGAGTTTTCGTGCCTCGGCAGCAGGTATCGCCAGTATCCGGTATTCGGTCACACGAGCGCCGGGTATGATGGCGGCCTTCAGTTCCTCGGGAGTTGGCACTGTCTTGAGGGCGCTGTATTCCTCGAAGGTAAACTTTGTGAACACGGAGTTCTCGCTTATGCCCTGGCGGTTGAGCCACCAGCCCTCGCCCACCTCGACGGGTGCCGATGCCGGAGTGATGTCGGTCGGCGCCGGATAGTACTGCAGGTTGCCGTCAGGGCCGAGCGTGACGGCGACATTGTTGGCGTAATCGCCGCTCATCTTGAAGAGAGTGGCCTTGGCGCGTGCCAGGTGCGGACGCGAGTTCATCTCGTTGCCGGGCTTGAGCGTCGGCTCCGGAGTGTCGGTCCTGGACTCATCCGACCCGTTAGTCACTGTTGTAGTTGACGTCGATGTGGAAGTCGAGGTCGAGGTCGACGTTCCGTTGGTCTTGGGCGAGCACGCGCAGACAAGTGCCATCAGCGCGGGAGCCAGAAAATAAACTTTTTTCATATCTTAGATTTTGATTGTTCAGTATTACGGTTGAAATTCAGTCTTTATATTTCCTGTATAATGGACGATACATGCGTCTGGTCAACGATTCCTCTCCATACATCACCATATTCTGATTGCGAATCAGTCCATAATATTAAAGGGCTGATACATCGTCAGCCCTTTCTATGGTTAAATCAGGAATATTGTTTGTCATTTCCAAATGACATTAAATTGACTCAATGAATCACGCGAACGCTCAATTGCGGCCACGTCACTTTCATTAAGATTGCCGGTAGCAATTCTCACAACCGTCTGGCGTATCTTTGCACTTGTGGCAACCGATACGGGAGCTGTATTTTTCTTAAATCCCAACATGGCTATAACTATTTTGTGATTACTCTGCAAATATATGACAAAATTCTTAATCCCACAAATATTAAATTGGGAATCATCCATCTCATCTTATAATAAGAACGCTACAGGTCATAGAATGTTGTGATAAGACTCTCCGACGCTCATGCGCATAAAAAAAGCGGGCGCCGTGTGGCGTCCGCTTTTCATTATGGGGATTGGTTTGATTACTTAACGATAACCTTCGAAGTCTTGTTGCCCTGCTTAACGATTACGAGCTCGCCTGCTGCGGGGTTAACAACTTCCATACCCTGGAGGTTGAAGAAACGCTTGGGAGCATTCTCAACATCGCTGATGACACCCTCAACACCTGCTACACTAACAGGAAGAGTGATTGTAGACTCCATCGGGATGGGCTGCTCATTGCCATTAATCCACTGCTCTGTAACTTCTGCGAAGATACCCGAGTACTGTACGCGGCAGTTGGGAAGAGTGAGTGTCTTGCCATCTGCTCCAACAGTCGAAAGGGGATAGTCCATATCTGCGAAGTCATAGTACATATCCTCGATAGTGCTTCCAAGCATGAAGTGATACTTGCCCTCGAGGTTTGTGCAGTATACAGGCGAGCCTACTGTCTCATCATTGTCGTATCCGGACAGGATGAAAGGATATACGGCAACTGTGGTCATAGGAACGAGCTCACCATCGTTGTTCTCCACCTCCTCGGTGATAATCTCAAATGCGATGTTTCCGGGAACGTTGAGTGTATTGAACTGTGCATAAGGAGTGCCGGTTCCATAAGGATTCTCAAGCAGGAAGAGCTTGTCATTAGCCTTATTACGCTTGCAGGGAACACTGTATGAGCCTAACGACTGTCCCTCATTGCAAGTAGCACGCACCCAGCCATCCTCAAGTGTGGCATTGCCAACTGACTCCCACTCGTCTGCCACGATGTCCAGATAACTGTCGGCATACTCGATCTCTACAGTATCAAACCAGTTCTGGTATTTCCACATCCAACCGTTATTTGTGCCCTGCATCGAAGGGATTGTCACTGTAAACTGGTTTAACAGCGGAGCGAAGAATCCTTTCTCGGCGACTCTTACCTTTTCTCCCGTCGCGGAATAGGTAAGCTCCACGCCATCGGGAACATACTCAAACTCGATATAGGGAATCTTGGCACTGGTCTCGGCATCCTCTGTATAGAGGGTCATCATCTCGTTGTAGTAACTGTTCATCACGATAGGCTGCTCGTAGACACGGATAGTACCCGCTGTCTCGTTGAAGAGCGCACGAATCGGATATGAATAGAAGATACCATACAGAGTACAGTTCTCTCCATGCTCGTCACCATCCTGGGCTCCGTTCATCAGAACGGTAAGTACCTGATGATGCTCGCCGCCGTCATCTCCCGAAGAACGGTTAATCGCATGATAGAGATATGTGTCAAGCACATCTGCCGGGGCAATTGCCTCACGCTGGGGAGCCTTCTGCATGTCAGATGCAGACACGACCATCTCTGAGGACACTGTCATCATTTCTTTGCTCATTGTGGTAGCCTTGGTTGTAGCAAGGTCTACATTGGCGTAAGCTGAAACGCTTACCGCAGCTGCGAGAGCTAAAGAGTAAACTTTCTTCATACTTCTAATTGTTTGATTAAACTTTATTTATTTTATTCCGATTTATTCAACTATTGAATCAACCTAAACAAGTCTCGGCTCTTGATTTCTGATTTCTCAATACCGATAGTGCAAAATTACAAAAAAAAATTAAATCTGCAAATATTAAATAATTTTTTTTGATTTTTCAAGATGTTTAGGAAAGAAATGCTAATAAACCCTCTTCCCTTATTGCCATTTTAATTCTTTAGGATGCAGACATGTTGACTTATCTTTTTTATTTCCCGGCATTCGAAAAAAACAGAATGACGACCCTCTGGAGTCGTCATTCTGCCTTATGTTCCGGTGTCGTACCTTCGATTATTTGAAAATCATTCGTGTCACATTGCCGCCTGCCTTACGGATCACAAGCTGGCCTTTCTCCGGATTCATGATGCGCACACCCTGAAGGCTGTAGTACTCGCACTCAGCGTCAGAATCATCAATTACCGAGTCTACGCCAAGACCCTCGGCAAAGCCAAGCAGAATGTAACCGAGACTGTTCTTTCCCCTGCTGTCTGTGTAGTAGGCACGGATTCTATATACTGTATTGTGGTTGACATCTGCGAAATTGTGCTTGACATCCACTTCCATCTTCTCCCCCTCTCCGGCGAACGGAATGTCGAAATAGAGGTTATTGTCCCACAGTTTCCATGAGCCGTCTGAAGGATCATACTCGTTCACGGCAAGCATCACACTCTTGTCAAGGTATCCCCTCTTGACGGTATAGTCAAAGTTTACCGTAACGTCATTGCTGTCTACCACATAGACATCCTTGAACGTGCGTTTTCCGACCATATGGCTCTTCTGGGTGGCGCCTTCCACTGAGAGATCATCAAGAGTGACCTCCAGCGTTCCGGACACATACTCCATCTCATAATCGCCGAATGAGCCGATAAGTTCACCTGTACCCGCGTCATATAGCTGCAGAGTGTATGTACCCATACCTGTCTCTGTGGCATCGGGAGCCGAGGTCACCAAAATAGGAGACTCCTTGAGAAGTTCCTCGCCCGGGTTGACCGAGAGCAGCATGTAGTCTCCACGATACTGCACCTTCCCGTTGCGGTAAAGGGCAGGATAGTAGCATACCGTAAGGGGAATGTCAGTCTTGTTCCTCACAGTGCTCGACAGCATGAAGTTTCTTCCCATGTATAGGGGCGAGACGATTTCAGACTTCTCAAACTCGAGCTGCTTCACATTCACGTTCTCGACAGTGACATTGCCGTTCGATACAGTGATGAAGCAATAGTTTGAGCTGCCCCATTCGCATATCATAGGTATCCACGGCGCGGTCTCATCTGAATATGAGCGGCTGGCTGCCGTAACCTTGTAGCGTCCGTCGGGAAGAGTGGCAGGCAGCTCAACCACCGGATTGACTGATTCTGTCGTGTAATATCTATAAAGAGACAATGAAATCTTGGACATGCCATGAACCTCTCCGTTAGAGCACAGTTCACCGGCCACGTTGGCGACATTCTCGCCGGTCTCGGCATTGTCAATGATTGCTCCGGCCACAACACTTATGTCATGCCAGCAGCCATTACCCCAGCCGCCTGGATTCGCATCAATGGCACGGAATGTCAGATATCCGTTAGAATAAGAGCCTGCCAGTGATCCGTAAATCCTCATTTTGTCGTTTGTATCACGGACCGAGCCCTCTACCGGACGGCGCATCCCGAGGACTATGCCCTGACTGTAACTGAATCCACCTTCTGCACCGCCGATTCCCTGAGTCTCGGGATTGAGGGCATCCAGCAGATAATAACCGTCTGATACACCTCCCCATCCCCAGTTGAAGTGAAAATAGCCGTTGCCGTCATAGCCGTCACACACAAACGAATGGCCACCCGAATTTGAGCTGCCGTCATAGATTACGGGGCCGCAATTCTTCAGGTTGTCATAGATCATCTGCGTCCATGCTACCGGTGAATAAAATTGACGCTCAACATACTGCATTCCGGCATCGTATTTAAAGTGATCGATGGCGGCATTCACAATCTTATAGCTCTGCGCACCCGATGAGTCCCTGCCATATGACATCTCGACTCCATAGCCGCATGCCTTCATGAGATAGGCGACTGCCGCTGCCTGTGCCTCATTGTAGGAACCGGGAAGATATTCATTCAGCATGTTGTCCCAGTCGAATGACTGACGTGTGAGTTGAAGTGTGCGGGTGACTCCATTGTCGTTGTAGCGAATTGTACCTTTGCCCTTGGCCGGATACTTGAAGTAGTTCATCACCTGGGCAAATGATGTGGCGACACACCCTGTAGGGGCCTTGGCGCCGCCCACCTCCGGAGCCTCGTCGTTATATGGGGCATCCTGATTCCAGCGAGTGGTAAGCAGAGGCGCTATCGCAGTCATCTCCGCAGGCGCATAGAGTCTGTTGTCAAATGCCCGTCCGCTCGATGAGACGGACTCAACTTTTCTGCCGAGTTCATTCAGCCACCATTCCAACGAGGGGGGCAGATTGTCCACATCAATTGTGCCTGTATCTGAATATCCCAAGACTGGAGCTGCCATATCATCTGCGCTGAGGATTGAGAAACCGGCCCCGTCTGCCGGCACAAATATGTAGGCCGAGGCATTGCCATTGTCCATGCGTAGCGTCTTTGCAAGAGTTAAAGATGAACGGGACCTGGTTATCCCGGCTGAATTCCCGGACACTCTCTGAAGTGCCTGTTCCGGACTTATCGGGGCTGCTTCCGCACTGAGGGCCATGACTGCCGCAGTCACCGATAATGCGATAATCTTCTTCATATGTTACAAGTTTAGTTTCGCGGTATATGACGATGTTTTGATTGTGAGGCGAGATTCAAATAAAGAAATCAAGTCCTCCGCCTTCACAATCACAAAATAAGCAAATTTACTCGAAATATGCAAAAAAAGTTCCCGACATCTTGTGATTTCGGGAACTTTTATATGTAATTGCGGGATTATTTCACGCAATTGAATTTACTTGATAGTCTTAAGCAGACTTATATCGATTGCCTTGTTATACTGAGTCTCGGCATTGGGTAACATATAGCGCCATCCGTTGCTGTACTTGGTCGAGTAGTAGTTCTGCAGTGCGGCCTCATCCATGCCCGCGAGCTGACCCGGAGGAATATTGCCCGAAGTGGGATCGTTTGCCACCCATGCGCGGCGTACACGCTCCACGTTCCAACGCTTCAGGTCAGAGAAGTTGAAGCCTTCACCCCAAAGCTCGATACGGCGGGTCAAGCGGATCTCCTCAAGAAGTTCATTTCCGGAAGTCTTGCAGACATAACCCGGGATACGGTTTTGGTTAAGCTCGGTCAGCGCAGCCTTTGCAAGGCCCTCATGACCCATCATAAACTCAGCCTCAGCCTCCGTAAGCACCATCTCGGAGCAACGCATCCACGGCATCTGCATGTTTCCATACATCGGGGTTGCCCAAAACTTCATAGAGGCTCCGAAATTGATAGGAGTGATTGATATGAAGATGTTCTGGCCGTTGGCATCCTTGCCCATCGGGATTTCCTTCTTCGCGTTCTTCTGCTGATAGAGAACTCGGTGGAAGTTAAAGAGGTTGTCTGTATTAAGTTCCTTTGACTCCATCAGAGACTTGTCACCACTGAACACATTCGTATAGTAATCATGCAGCCACCATGCTATGCAGTTAAGCATTCCGATACCGTTCTCCGGGTCCTTGTTGTAGGCGGACGATATGTTCATGTTTAGGAAGTTGTCGGGATCAACTGCCTTCGGATTCCAGAACGAATCCTCCTTCAGTTTGCCACGGTTATTGGATCTCGGAACATCATTCAGCTTGTCGGGAGTCCAATAGAACTTGCGTCGCGAGTCGTTGGGATCAAGCTTGTTGTAGAGGTCAAGGTTGATTGCACCCGAGCCTACGCCCCAGTTATAGATATACTGGCCGTTGGCCGCGAAGTGTGTTCCCCATGACCAATAGTAAGGATAATCCATGGTATTCTGCATACTCCAGATTGTCTCGCTGTTGTCCTGGAAGAAACCGGCAAACTGCTCTGTCTCCGACATTACGGATGTGCCTTCGCGAGCCGCCTTGGCATGTTCTGAGGCTGTTGCCCAGTCATGCTTGAGAAGGGCTGCGCGAGCCCATTCACCATGAGCCACATTGGCATTCACCTGATAGGTTGCCTCTCGGGCGACATTGCTGATCTCAAAAAGTTTGATGGCCTCCTCAAGGTCAGAATAGATCAGGTCAAGAACCTGATTCATCTTTACCAGAGGCTTGGTCTCGGCCGAGTTGTCGGTCCTGAGAACGATACAGTAGGCCTCACCGTTATCAGAATCCTCCCAGCGCTGACCGAAGTACCAGAGCAGGCGGATGTAGCTGTGGGCACGCATGGTGAGTGCCTGTGCCTTGTATGAAAGCACCTCATTCGAGAGGTTCTTCGTATCTTCTGATGTACCTGAGATGTTTGTGATCAGATAATTGGAGAGGTTGATGATGTTGTAGTAGTAGTCCCAGGGATACGCGACATTGTACGAGTTCGGCTGAGTCATATACTTCCATGTATCGATCATGTCATTGTAGAGGTAACATGTATAGTCTGCTCCGCCGGCCTCGCCGTTGCAGGTGTTGATGGTTGCCTCTCCGACATTCTGGTTCCACTCAAGACCCTTGTATTGGGTATTCATCGCAAGATATATACCCTCCATGAGAGATTTCGCAACCGTCGCATCCTCAAGCTTGTCAGATGTGATGTCGGTCTTCGGGGTATAATCAAGGTAGTCGCTGCTGCAGGATCCGAGCATGCTGCCGGCGGCCAGAGCCGCTGCCGCGAAATATAATGATTTAAATTTCATGTTGATAATCAAATTTAGTTAACAGAATTGATTAGAACCTTACTGCAAGCTGGAATGTGTATGTGCGGGCGGGCATATAGTACATACCTACAGAACCCGGAACACTACCCATTGCAGACTGTGAGTTCAGACCTTTGCGCTTTGAGGTGATGAATACGTTCTCCATCATGAAGCCGATATTGATATTCTCAAGCTTCATCGCCTTTACCCACTTCGAGGGCAGGTCATAGGATACGTTCACATTCTTGAGCGACAGGAAACTTGCGTCCGTCAGATACTGTGAACTCGAGTATGTGTTGTTACTTCCGATATTGTCCGCGCTCGAGAACTGAGGAATCGTCTTCTGGATTCGGTTGGGGCTGTCGGCTGTCATACCCTCGGGTGCCTGTGTCCAGCTCTTGAGCACATCCTTGTGAAGTGCCTGGCCACCATTCGACGACCATCTCATAAGTGAGTTATAGGTGCTGTCCATTATCTTGCCTCCGATGCTGTAGGTAAAGAGGACTCCGGCGTGGAGACCCTTCCAGCTCACATTAGATCCGAACGAGCCGTAAACCTTGGGAATCTTGTCACCCATGATCTTGCGGCCGGCATACGACGGGTTATATGTATAGCCTACACCGTCGATCTCAACATAAGAGCCGTCGGCGATTGCGGCATCAAGATTGCTCTGATAAGCGTCCTTGTCATAGTATTTCTCGTCATTGGCGTTATATTTCCAATAATCGGGAGAATCGGGATTCATATAGTAGAGTGAACGACCGTTGGTCATATCTACGCCGGCCCAGTCATATGTATAGTTCACATAGCGGCTGCGGCCCTGGAAAAGCGCTGAGCCTGCGATATCCTTTCCATAAGGAAGTTTCTTGATCTTATTAGTATTGATCGAGGCGTCTACGTTGAAATCCCATACCACATTCGAGTTGCGGATTATATCGACACCGAACTGGAGTTCCCAGCCGTAGTTCTGCATCTCTCCGACATTGGTTGTGACGGAAGGCACATATCCCCCGTTCTCAAGAGTACCGTTCGACCAGGGAAGAGGAAGGCTATAGATCAAGTCCGCGTTGCGCTTGTCGTAGAAGCCCACTGCGAAACGGAAACGGTCGTTGAAGAGTGATCCCTCAAGTGCCACGTCAAGTGTCTCGGTTGCCTCCCACTTGAGATCGTCGTTGGCAAGTTTGCTGAGAACGATTCCATTTCCATAAGGGAACGTCGAGAACATTGTCAGATAGTTGATATAAGAGCATGCCTGGTTGTTACCGGTCGATCCATATGCCAGACGAAGCTTCAGGTAATTCAACCAGTGCAGATCCTGCATGAACTTCTCCTTAGAGATAATCCATCCCGCTCCGACTGACCAGAATGTACCCCAGCGCTTATCCTTTGCAAACTGCGAGGTGCCGTCACGGTTGATCGAGAACTCTCCGAAATATTTCTGATCGTAGTTGTAACGTGCACGACCCAGATAAGACTCCGTGTTATAGCCTGTCAGTGCCTCATCCCATGCCGTTACCTCTGAGAAGTTGTTGGCTGTATACTTTTTGTCAAGCATCTGGCCGCTCAGTGAATAATACTTGTAACCAGACTCTACTGAGTTATTCTCATGGTGAAGCAGCACGTCAACGTGGTTTAGGCCATACTCCTGCGACCAGTTGATGCTCTGGGAGAACATGTATGTACGGGCGTCGTCGAACTCCTGGCTCAGGCCACCAACACCCTTCTGAGAGCCCTCCTGATTGTTGCTGTATATGTTGTAGTCCGTCTTGCTACGGTACATTCCGCCGCGTACGGTTGCCTCGAAGCCATAGGGCAGAACTGCCGTGCCGTAAATCGAGCCGTCAATTGTGATGCTCTTGCTGTCGTTGCGGTTGAGGGCATTGCTCTGAATCAGGTTGCCACCCTTGTTCATATTGCTTGAACTATACACCGGCTTACCCTCATTGTCATATATGATGTTGCCGGCTGCGTCATGCTCGTAGATGGCGTTGATAGGCGCATAGAGTTGTGAACGGAACTGGTTCGTAATGACGAGCTGCCCGCTCGAAGAACTTGAGACTGTGCCCAGATTGTTGCCGCTTGTATATGAGGCGGCAAGATTCATACCTGTCCTGAAATAGTTTACAGGGCTGTAGTTTGCGGTGAAGCGACCGGTAAAGCGCTCAAGACCACTGTTCACGATATATCCCTTCTGGTTCAGGTAACCGACCGAGGCGAAAGCATCGAAATTATCTGACGCTCCGGCTGCGTTCAGGTTATACTCCTGACGTGTGCCTGTCTGAGAGATTGCCTTCCACCAGTCAAGGTCGGTATATCCGGGAAGCACGGCTACGCCTGCAGCAATTTTACCGTTCTCGTCAAAGATCTTATTACCGTCAACCGGCACCCATGCGCCGTTCTCATCCTTAGTACCGTATACATTGGCTCCGGATATATACTGGCTGCCCATGAAAGTCTCACGCACTTTACTTATTGCAGTCGCATAGTCATAGGCGTAGTCATTGTTGTAGAGATTTCCCATGGCCGCACCCATAAGCGATGCCTCCATCCACTGGTCTGCTCCAAGTTTGTCATACTGCGGCAGCGCTACCTGATAGGCGCCGACATTAACCTGAAGGTTTACGTTGACCTTACCTTTGCCCTTGGCCTTCTTGGTGGTGATCAGAATCACACCATTGGCGCCGCGGCTACCGTAAAGCGCGCAAGAGGCAGCATCCTTCAGCACTGACATTGACTCCACGTCAGCAGGGTTGATGTCAGATATGTCACCGTTATAGATGATACCGTCTACAACATACAGTGGTGCCTGGGCGGCACCGTTGAACGAGTTGAAACCGCGGATACGGATCTGGGGACTCGATCCGGGATAGCCAGTGGAGTTATTCACACTCACACCGGGAGCGGATCCCTCAAGAGCGGTTGTCACGTTTGTGACAGGACGGCTGTCGATTTCCTCTGACCCTACAACGGCTACAGAACCTGTAAGAGACTCCTTGCTGGCTGTACCGTAAGCCACGACTACCACGTCATCAAGGTTGGTCGACGTCGATGCCAGATGCACGACCATCTTGTCATGAAGTGCGACTGTCTGCTCCTTATAGCCTACATAGGTCACCTTGACTGACTTCACGTTGGCCGGAACGGTGAGCGTAAAGTTACCGTCTACGTCGGTGGCAGTTCCCTGTCCTCCGCCGATCGGCATGATTGTGGCGCCGATCAGGGGCTCGTTGTTGCCCGCATCGACGACTGATCCGCTGTATGTGCGGGTCTGGGCCATCAGGCTCCAGCTTACCGCGCAAAGCGTCATCAAGATTAAAAAGAGTTTTCTCATACCTTAATAAGTTAGATAAGTTATTAATGTTATTCTTTTCCTTGATTCAACCTTAAAATCATTGTAAACCTTAAATTTACTTCGCATCCCTCGTCTCTGCGGAGGCCTACGGCCAAGCGTTTTAATGTCTCCAATTATCTTAAGTAATTGCAAATTTAAAATTTTATAACATATATTCCAAATTATTCACCGATTTTTAACACATAATTTAAAGTTTATTTTTTATCGCTTTACATTAGTGTCCACTAAAAAATCATAAGAGTACTTTGAAATTATTGAAATTCAAT
>WGUO01000024.1 GCA_014867205.1 Muribaculaceae bacterium
AATACAAAGGGAACTGAAACGGAATTCCGTTTCAGTTCCCTTTGTATTTGGGGGTCACTCTTAGTCGAGGGGCTCGAGCTGAACAGTGAAGTGGCGCATCAGTTCGGCCTCCCAGGTGATCTTGACACCGCGCTTGATCTCATGGCGACGGTCGTAGACGTTCTTAAGGGCGGCTGCGATCACGTCCATGTGATTGTTGGTGTATGTGCGGCGGCATATGCAGAGACGCAGGAAGTCATTGCCGGTGAAGCGGTTCTCGCGGGTCACAGGGTCACGGTCGGCGAGAAGGTAGCCGATCTCGCAGCCGCGTACGCCGGCCTCAAGGTAAAGTTCCATGGTGAGGCGCTGTGCGGGAAACTCCTCCTTTGGCACCTGGTCGAGCACGCGGTCGGCGTCGATGAAGAGGGCGTGACCGCCCACCGGGCGCTGATAAGGAATGCCATACTCGTCAAGTTTGGCGGCGAGGTACTCAACCTGCTTGATGCGGGTCTCGAGCATGTCGAACTCAGTGTTCTCGTCGAGTCCGACGGCGAGTGCGGCCATGTCGCGGCCGTTCATGCCTCCGTATGTCAGGAAGCCCTCGAAGGGAATCACATACTTCTTGGCGCCCTCATAGATGTCCTCCCAGCGGGTGGCGATGAAACCGCCCATGTTTACGAGGCCATCCTTTTTCGACGACATTGTCATGGCGTCGGCGAGGCTGAACATCTCGCGGCAGATCTCCTTGATGGTGGCGTCCTTGAACTCCGGCTCGCGTTTCTTGATGAAGTAGGCGTTCTCGGCGAAGCGTGCGGAGTCGAACACCACGCGCTTGTTGTACTTGTCGGCTATACGGCGCACGCCGCGGAGGTTCTCCATCGATACGGGCTGTCCGCCGGCTGTGTTGTTGGTGATTGTGACGATGATGAAGGGCACCTTGTCAGCATCCTTCTCGAGAACAGCCTCAAGTTTCTTGAGGTCGACGTTGCCCTTGAAGGGAACCTCGAGCTGGGTATTCTTTGCCTCGTCGACAGTGCAGTCAACGGCAAACGCCTTGCGGCTCTCGATGTGACCCTTGGTGGTGTCGAAGTGTGAGTTTCCGGGCACGATGTCGCCGGCCTTCACCAGATGCGAGAAGAGAACGTTCTCGGCAGCGCGGCCCTGGTGTGTGGGAATCACGTAGTTGAAGCCTGTGATGCGCTCGATGGTGTCCTTGAGCTCATAGAATGAGCGTGCGCCGGCATATGACTCGTCGCCGGTCATCATGGCCGCCCACTGGCGGTCTGACATTGCGCCTGTACCCGAGTCGGTGAGGCAGTCGATGTAGACGGCGTCAGACTTGAGCATGAATACGTTGTAGTGAGCCTCCTTAAGCCACTTCTCGCGTTGCTCGCGGGTGCTTTTGCGTATAGGCTCTACCATCTTGATCTTCCAGGATTCTGCAAATGGTATTTCCATGGTTATGATGTTTTTATAGGTTAGATATACGGTGGTAAGCGTTTGCGGATGCTGTTGCCGGGTCTTCAGGCGCGCCCGTTCAGACATGCCGCTCCGGCTCATTGGGGGCCGGTTGGTATTATGCCCCAAAGTTAGCAATATTTTTTGCCATATGCAAATTATATAACCAAAATATTCTAAATTTTCTGCCGGAAAACACTATGCCGGAAAACTTAGCATGATAAAGCGAGAGCCTCGGCTTAGGGCTGGGGCTCTCGCTTTATTTTCGCGGACAGTGGCGTTACTCCCACTCGATTGTGGCCGGCGGCTTTGAGGAGATGTCATAGACTACGCGGTTGATGCCGCGCACCTTGTTGATGATCTCGTTGCTGACCTTGGCGAGCAGTTCGTAGGGGAGATGCACCCAGTCGGCTGTCATGCCGTCGGTCGAGATGACGGCACGGAGGGCGCAGCAACTCTCGTAGGTGCGCTCGTCGCCCATCACGCCGACACTCTGCACGGGGAGCAGCATCACGCCTGCCTGCCATACCTTGTCGTACCAGCCTGACTCACGCAGGTTGTCGATAAAGATCTTGTCGGCAGCCTGAAGCACGCGGACCTTCTCTCCGGTAACCTCGCCGAGAATGCGGATGCCGAGCCCGGGCCCGGGGAAGGGGTGGCGTCCGAGCAGCGACGGATCGATGCCCAGCGCCTTGCCCACGCGGCGTACCTCATCCTTGAAGAGCAGTCGAAGCGGCTCGACAACCTTGAGGTTCATCTCCTTCGGGAGACCGCCCACGTTGTGGTGAGACTTGATTGTGGCCGAGGGACCCTTGACCGAACAGCTCTCGATCACGTCTGGATAGATAGTGCCCTGGCCCAGCCAGCGCGCACCCTCGACCTTCTTTGCCTCCTCGTTGAATACCTCGACGAAGTCGCGGCCGATGATCTTGCGCTTACGCTCGGGGTCTGTTACACCTTTCAGATCTGCATAGAAACGCTCGGAGGCGTCTACGCCGCGGACGTTCAGGCCCATACCCTTGTACTGCGCGAGCACATCCTCGAACTCGTTGGCGCGGAGAAGGCCGTTGTTGACGAATATGCAGTAGAGGTTGCTTCCGATGGCCTTGTTGAGAAGTACGGCTGCGACGGTCGAGTCAACGCCGCCCGAAAGACCGAGGATCACCTTGTCGTCACCTAATTTCTGTCTCAGTTCGGCAACAGTTGAGTCGATAAACGATGCCGGGCTCCATGTGCCCGAGCATCCGCAGATACCCATCACGAAGTTGCGGAGCAGCTGCGGCCCGTCGGTCGAGTGGAACACCTCGGGGTGGAACTGTATGCCCCATGTCTGCTCGCCACCGATATGGTATGCCGCAACACGGACATTGTCGGTCGAGCCTATTATCTCATAATTGGCCGGCACGGAGGTTATTGTGTCGCCGTGCGACATCCAGACCTGTGTGGGCGACGGGAGGCCCAGCATGAGCGGGTCCTCGGGAGCCACGACGGTGAGCATGGCGCGGCCATACTCGCGGCTCGGGGCGCCCTTCACCTCGCCGCCGTAGGCGTAGGCCAGGTACTGCGCGCCATAGCAGACTCCGAGCAGCGGCAGCTTGCCCTTGATCTCCGACAGGTCGGGGACCGGAGCGTTCTCGTCGCGCACCGACGATGGGCTGCCTGAGAGTATAACTCCGCGTACATCCGGATCGATTGCCGGAATCTTGTTGAACGGATGGATCTCGCAATATACATTGAGCTCGCGCACGCGGCGCGCTATGAGCTGGGTGTACTGGGACCCGAAATCCAAGATAAGTATTTTCTCCATCAGTCGTTATCAGTTGCCGGGTGAATAGTTGGGCGCCTCCTTGGTTATTGTCACGTCGTGGGGATGGTTCTCCTTGACGCCGGCCGATGTGATGCGCACGAATTTTGCGTTGTGAAGTGTCTCGATGTCGGGAGCTCCGCAATAGCCCATGCCCGAGCGGAGGCCGCCGATCAGCTGGTACACGGTCTCGCCGAGAGTCCCCTTGTAGGGCACACGGGCCACTATACCCTCCGGCACGAACTTGCTGCTGTCAGTAGTCTCGCCCTGGAAGTATCGGTCTTTCGAGCCGGCCTGCATGGCCTCTACGGAGCCCATGCCGCGATATGACTTGAACTTACGGCCATTATAGATGATTGTCTCGCCTGGCGACTCCTCGACGCCGGCGAGCATCGAGCCCATCATTACGCAGTCGCCTCCGGCAGCGAGTGCCTTGACCACGTCGCCCGAATAGCGGAGACCGCCGTCGGCGATGACAGGTACGCCATGCTTGTGTGCGGCCTGTGCCGCGTCGTAGATGGCAGTCAGCTGGGGAACGCCCACGCCGGCCACGATGCGGGTAGTGCATATCGAGCCGGGGCCTATTCCGACCTTGATGCCGTCGGCTCCGGCCTCGACCAGGAACTCGGCAGCCTCGGCGGTCGCGATGTTGCCCACCACGACGTCAATCTGCGGGAATGCCTCCTTGACGGCCTTGAGCGTGCGGACCACATTGGCCGAATGTCCGTGTGCTGTGTCGATTACCACGGCATCCACACCGTTCTCCACCAGAGCGGCCACGCGCTCGAGTGTGTCCTTGGTGACGCCTACGCCCGCAGCCACGCGCAGACGGCCCTTCGAGTCCTTGCAGGCGTTGGGGAACTCGCTGATCTTGGTGATGTCTCGGTATGTGATGAGGCCCACCAGATGGTTCTCGTCATCAACCACAGGAAGTTTCTCGATCTTGTTCTCCAGCAGTATCTGTGACGCCTCGGCCAGGTCGGCGTTGCGGGTGGTCACCAGATTCTCGGAGGTCATGACATTCCCGACAGGGAGCGAGAGATCGCGCTGGAAGCGGAGGTCACGGTTGGTGAGGATGCCGATCAGGTGACGCTCGGCGTCGATTACGGGTATGCCTCCGATGCGGTTTTCCTTCATCAGGCGCAGTGCGTCGGCCACGGTCTGGTCCTTGGTGATGGTGACGGGGTCATAGATCATGCCCGAGTCGGCACGCTTCACCTTGCGCACCTGCGCCGCCTGTGCTGCTATAGGCATGTTCTTGTGGATAACGCCTATGCCACCCTCGCGGGCGATGGCTATGGCCATCTGCGCCTCTGTCACGGTGTCCATCGCCGCCGACACGACGGGAATGTTGAGCGTGATGTTGCGTGAGAAACGTGTCCCGAGCGTCACCTTATCGGGCGTGACGTTCGAGAATGCCGGAATCAGGAGCACGTCGTCGAACGTGATGCCTTCCTGGGCGATTTTATCTTCGATAAACGACATATATGATTGATTAGAAATTGTTCAAAACGGGATCTACGATAATTGTCTGCTGGCGGTCCGGACCTACAGAGATCATGCCGACGGGGGTGCCTGTGATTTCCTCGAGCTTGCGCACGTATGCCTTGGCGTTCTCGGGAAGATCCTCGAAGTCCTTGACACCGCTGATATCCTCTTTCCAGCCCGGCATCTCGATGTATACGGGCTTGCAGCGGGACAGTGAGGCGATGGTAGACGGGGGACTCTGGATCTCGCGGCCGTCAAGGTCGTAAGCCACGCATATCTTGATTGTGTCGAGACCCGACAGCACGTCGAGAAGCATCACGGCCCAATGTGTGATGCCGGCGAGTTCGGCGGTATAGCGGCCAACCACGGCGTCAAACCAGCCGATGCGGCGGGGACGTCCGGTCACTGTGCCATACTCATGGCCACGCTCGCGTATGCCGTCGCCGATCTCATCGTGGAGCTCGGTGGGGAAGGGACCTGAGCCGACGCGGGTGCAGTATGCCTTGGCGACACCCACCACGTTGTTGATCCATTTCGGAGCGATTCCTGCGCCGACCGGTACTGAGGCAGCCGACGGGCTCGACGAGGTCACGAAGGGATATGTGCCATGGTCAATGCAGAGCATCATGCCCTGGGCACCCTCGAAGAGCACGCGCTTGTCGGCGCTGCGGAGGGTGTCGTTGATCAGACGCGAGGTGTCGGTGATCATCGGGGCCAGACGCTCCGCAAGCTTCATGTACTGGTTGTAGACCTCATCCACGTCGAGTCTCTCAAGACCGAGCATCTCAAGTTCCATGTTCTTCACCTCGAGGGCGGCCTCAAGACGCTCGCGGAAGTAATCCGGCTCGAGCAGGTCGCCGATGCGGAGTCCCGTGCGGCTGTACTTGTCGGAATATGCAGGGCCGATACCCTTCTTGGTCGTGCCGATAAGGGCATCGCCCTTGCGCGACTCGTATGCGCCGTCGAGCATCGAGTGCCAGGGCATCACCATGGCCGCGCGGGTAGATATGAACAGTTTATAGTCGGTTATGCCGCGGTCGTGGAGTTTGTCGAGCTCGGCGCACACAGAAACCGGGTTCACAACCATGCCGTTGCCCATCACGTTGATTGTCTCGGGATTGAAGATCCCCGAGGGAATGCTCTGCAGCGAATATTTGTTGCCGCCGAACACAACTGTGTGTCCGGCATTGTTGCCGCCCTGGTAGCGCACCACCATGTCGGCGCGCGTGGCGAAGTAATCGGTTATTTTGCCTTTGCCTTCGTCTCCCCATTGGGAACCGACGACTACAAGTGTTTCTGACATAATATTGTTTTTTAGGTGTTAGGTGTTAGATATCAGGTGTTAGATGTTAGGGTGTTAGGTGTTAGGGAGAGATTAGGTGTTAGGCTAAAAAAACTAAAATCTAAAACCTGACACCTTATGGCCTAAAATCTAAAACCTTAAAACCTTTTACTCTATTCCGTTGCGTTTGAAGATGAAGTCCACATTCTTCATATAATAGTCGAGCGTGAAGCAGCCCTCGAGTTCCTCCTCAGTGAGGTTCTCGCGGATCACGGGGTTCTCGCGGAGCAGGTCGATGTAGGGAATACCCTCCATCCAGGCCTTCATGGCGACGGGCTGCACGGTGTCATACGCACGTTCGCGGGCGAAGCCCTTGGCGATAAGTGCGTTCATGACGCGCTGCGCGAAAATCACGCCGTTGGTGATGTAGATGTTGCTCTTCATCTTGTCCTCGAACACGGTGAGGTTGCCCAGGATGTTGCACATGCGGTTGAGCATGTAGTCGAGCAGCATCGTCGCGTCGGGCAGAATGATTCGCTCGGTTGACGAGTGCGAGATGTCGCGCTCGTGCCAGAGGGCCACGTTCTCGTAGGCGGTCGCCATGTATCCGCGCAGCACGCGTGCGCAGCCGCACATGTTCTCCGAGCCGATCGGGTTGCGCTTGTGGGGCATCGCGCTCGAGCCTTTCTGACCCTTGCCGAACGCCTCCTCGACCTCATGCACCTCGGTGCGCTGCAGGCCGCGGACATCCATGGCCATCTGCTCGATCGACGCTCCTATCAGGGCAAGTGTGGCCAGATAGTAGGCGTGGCGGTCGCGCTGTATGACCTGTGTCGATACATTCGCGCTGTCTATGCCGAGTTTCTCGCAGACATAGTCCTGCACGAAGGGCGGGATATTGGCGAAGTTGCCTACGGCACCCGAGATCTTGCCGACCTCGACACCGCGTGCCGCCTCGTCGAAGCGCTTGAGGTTACGCTGCATCTCGGCGTACCAGAGCACCCACTTCAGGCCGAACGAGGTAATGTCGGCATGGATGCCGTGAGTGCGGCCGATGCAGGGGGTATACTTATACTTCAGTGCTTGCGAGCGGAGCATGTCGCAATACTTCACCAGGTCCTCGCGGATTATGTCGTTGGCCTGCTTGAGCAGGTAGCCGTTGGCCGTGTCGACAACATCGGTTGATGTGAGTCCGTAGTGGACCCACTTGCGCTCTTCACCCAGTGTCTCGCTGACGGCTCGGGTGAAGGCCACCACGTCGTGGCGCGTCTGCACCTCGATCTCCTTGATGCGGTCTATATCGAATGACGCGTTGGCCCAGAGCTTGTCTACATCCTCTGGGGGCACTACGCCAAGCTCGCGCCAGGCCTCGGCGGCGAGTATCTCGACCTTGAGATATGCGTTGAACTTATTCTCCTCAGTCCAGATGGCACGCATCTGCGGCCGTGAATATCTTTCGATCATTTCTTATTTACGATTTTGAGCGTTGAGATAACATTCCAGAGTATTCTCCATGAGGCAAGCGCGGGTCATGGGGCCTACGCCTCCGGGAACCGGTGTGATTACAGAGGCTTTCTCACAGACTGCGTCATAGTCGACGTCGCCTGCCAGTTTGCCGGTCTCGGGGTCACGGTTGACACCGACGTCGATAACCACTGCTCCCGGAGCCACCATGTCGGCCTTGACCATGCGCAGGCGGCCTACGGCAGCGACGAGAATGTCGGCCTGACGTGTGATCTCACCCAGATTTTTAGTGCGGCTGTGAGCTATTGTGACAGTGGCGTTGCGGTCGAGCAACAGCTTGGCCATGGGGAGGCCGACGATGTTGCTTCGGCCGATTACCACGGCGCGCTTGCCCTCGATCTCTACTCCGGCCTCGTCGAGCATCCGGATTACCCCCTTGGGAGTGCAGGGATAGACGCACTCCTGTTTCTGCCAGAGGGCAGCCACGTTGGCGGGATGGAAACCGTCGACATCCTTCTCGTGCGCTATGGCGGCGATCACATGGTCCTCGTTGATATGGCGAGGCACGGGGAGCTGCACCAGGATACCGTCGACCGTATCGTCGGCATTCAGACGTGCGATAGTGTCGAGAAGCTCGGCCTCCGTAGTCTCCTCAGGCATACGGATTGTGGTGCTCTGGTAGCCCACCTGCTCCGCGTCCTTGCCTTTCGACTTAACATACGACTGGCTGGCCGGGTCCTCGCCGGCGAGTATCACGGCGAGATGGGGTGCGCGGCCATACTTCTCGACGAGTCCGGGCACCTGTTCGGCTATCTCCTGCTTGATTTTCTTAGCAAGGTCTTTTCCGCTTATTATCATTGTATTGTAGTTTTTCGGTTAATGAAGAAGTCAAATGTCGCATGCCTCGCGTGAGCCGATGTCCGTTCGGTTGAAAAGCCCCGGACAGTCTACCTCGGCGAGAGAGGCGTATGCCGCGCGGCGCGCCTCCGTCAGGTTCTTGCCGTGGCCGAGAACCATCAGCACACGGCCACCTACGGTCAATATCCTGCCGTCGCGTTCGGCTGTGCCCATGTGGTAAACCTTGTCGTGGACCTTGTCGAGTCCGCGCACATGGTGCCCCTTCTCGTATTTTCCGGGATATCCCTTAGCGGCCATGACCACCCCGAGCACCGACTCCGGAATCCATTCGGTCTCGAAGTCGCGGCCCTCGACGGCAGCCTCGATCAGGTCGTAGAAGTCGCTCTTGAGGCGAGGAAGCACTACCTCGGTCTCCGGGTCGCCGAACCGTGCGTTGAACTCGATGACTTTCGGAGTGCCTTTATGGAGTATCAGACCGCCATAAAGAACGCCGGTGAAAGGCACACCCTCCTCGACCATCGCGTCCGCCACCGGCTGCAGGATGGTCTCGAGTGCTGTGCGGCGAATCTCGGGAGTCACGAAGGGCACAGGCGAGTAGGCGCCCATGCCGCCAGTGTTGGGTCCGGCGTCATGGTCATAGGCCCGCTTGTGGTCGCGGGCTATGTCGAGCGGGTAGAGCTTATTGCCGTTTACAATGCACATGAACGAGAACTCCGGGCCGTCGAGGAACTCCTCGACCACCACGCGTCCCTTGCCGAACGCCTCGTCGAGTAGCATGTCGCGCAGCGCGTCCTCCGCCTCGGCCAGAGTCAGGGCCACCACGACACCCTTGCCGGCGGCAAGACCGTCATACTTGATGACCACCGGTATCGGTCCGGCCTTGACATAGGCAAGCGCCTCGTCGAAGTCGCTGAACGTGCGGTAGGCGGCCGTCGGCACCTCATGTCGTGTCATCAGGTCCTTGGCATACTCCTTCGAGCTCTCGATGCGGGCCGCGGCCTTGGTGGGACCGAAGATCTTGAGTCCGGCCTCGCGGAAGGCGTCGACGATTCCGGCGGCAAGCGACGCCTCCGGGCCGACGATGGTCATGTCGATCTCATTGGCCTTGGCGAATTCGAGCAATGCAGGTATGTCAGCCACCTGAATGGGCACGCACTCGGCCTGCGCGGCTATGCCGGCGTTGCCCGGCGCGCAGTAGATCTTACCCACACGCTCCGAGCGCGACAGACTGTCAACAATGGCGTGGCAGCGGCCTCCGCCGCCGACCACGAGTACTTTCTTTGACTTTGACATGCGGATGTATCAGTGTTTGAAGTGACGCATGCCCGTGAAGAGCATGGCGATTCCTTTCTCATTAGCCTTCTTGACCGAATCCTCGTCGCGGATGCTTCCGCCCGGCTGCACGATTGCAGTCACGCCATAGTGCGATGCCTGCTCTACGGTGTCGTCAAAGGGCAGGAAACCGTCTGAGGCGAGCACCAGTCCCTCGGTGGCGCCGGCGGCCTTGGCCTCCTCAAGCGCGATTGTCGCAGAACCGACACGGTTCATCTGTCCGGCTCCGACGCCGAGTGTGGCGCCATTCTTGACCACTACGATCGCGTTAGACTTAACATGCTTCACTATCTTCCAGCCGAAGTCCATGTCGGCCAGCTCGCGGGCGTCGGGGTGACGCTCGGTAACTGTCATGGCATCGGTGATCTCGAGACACTCGGTGTCGGCATCCTGCACGAGCAGGCCGCCGGTCACACCCACATAGCGGGGACGCTTCTCGGCCTTGGCCTCCATCTTGACCTCGAGCAGACGCAGGTTCTTCTTCTTCGAGAATACCTCGAGGGCCTCGTCGGTGAACGACGGAGCCATCACAATCTCAAGGAATATGGGCTTCATCTGGAGTGCCACCTCGCCGGTGACGGGACGGTTGAAGGCCACGATACCTCCATATATGCTGACCTTGTCGGCCTCGTATGCGCGGGTCCAGGCGTCGAGTACATCGGCTCCGACAGCGGCTCCGCAGGGATTCATATGCTTAAGGCCGACGCAGAACGGCTCGCTGAACTCGCTGACAATCTCAAGGGCCGCGTTGGCGTCCTGGATGTTGTTGTATGAGAGCTCCTTGCCCTGGATCTGGCGTGCCGTGGCGACGCTGTACGAGTACTCGCGCTGTGTGCGATAGAACTTGGCGTTCTGATGGGGATTCTCACCGTAGCGGAGATCCTGCACCTTGTCGAACGCGAGGAAGAGTTTCTCGGGCAGGCCGGCCTGGCGACGCATGTACTCGGCGATGTGGCTGTCGTAGAGCGCGGTGTGGGTGTATGCCTTGGCCGAGAGGCGCAGGCGTGTCTCGGGGGTTGTGTTGCCGTTGGCGCGGATCTCGTCGAGCACAGTCGCATAGTCGTCAGGCTCGCACACCACCGTCACGCTCTTGCAGTTCTTTGCCGCCGAGCGGAGCATCGAGGGACCGCCTATGTCGATGTTCTCGATGGCGTCCGCCAGTGTCACGTCGGGTTTGGCCACTGTGGCCTCGAAGGGGTAGAGGTTGACGCAGACCAGGTCGATCAGGCCTATGCCGTTCTCGGCGAGCTGCTGCATGTCCCCCTCGTTGTCGCGGCGACCTAAGAGTGCCCCGTGCACCTTCGGGTGGAGCGTCTTGACGCGTCCGCCGCATATCTCGGGAAATCCGGTGATATCGCTGATGCCGGTCACCTCAAGGCCGTTGTCGAGCAGCATCTTCATCGTGCCGCCCGTGGCTATGATCTCCCAACCCATCTCCTTGAGGGCGCGTGCGAAATCCACCACGCCCCGCTTGTCACTTACGCTTATTAAAGCCTTCATTATATATTGTCGGTAATGTTGTTTTAATGTTGATTTTTTCCTGTGGAACTTGTTTCAGGTCTTCTGCATCAGACCAGTGTGACGCCGCTGCCCTTGACCACCTTGCCGATCACTGAGGCGTTGATACCAGACTCTCGGAGCGAGGCCACGGCTTTGTCGGCGTCGGCGGCACTGACGGCGATGACCATGCCGATGCCCATGTTGAAGATGTTGAACATCTCGCGGCGCGGCAGATTGCCATACTTGCGGAGCAACTCGAAGACGGGGAGTATCTCCCAGGTGCCCTCCTCGATCTCCACTCCGAGGCCGTCGCCCAGTATGCGGGGAATATTCTCGTCGAAGCCTCCGCCGGTGATGTGGGCGACTCCGTGAACGTCGACATGCCTCATCAGCTCGAGCACCGGCTTGACATAGATTTTCGTCGGAGTGAGGAGAACTTCGCCCAGGGTCTTGTCACCTGTCTCCTCATACTTCTTGTTGAGGTCGAGGTTGGCGTCAGCCACGATCTTGCGCACCAGCGAGAAACCGTTTGAGTGAACACCGGTCGAGGGGAGTCCGACCAATACGTCGCCCTCGGCCACCTTCGAGCCGTCGATAAGATTGTCCTTCTCGACCGCGCCTACAGTAAAGCCGGCTATGTCATAGTCCTCGGGGGCATACATGCCGGGCATCTCGGCGGTCTCGCCGCCGACCAGGGCGCATCCGGCCTGGCGGCAGCCTTCGGCAACACCCGATACGATTGCCTCGACGACCTCCGGACGGTTATGGCCGACGGCCACGTAGTCGAGGAAGAGCAGAGGCTCAGCGCCCTGGGCGAGCACGTCGTTGACGCACATCGCCACCGCGTCGATACCTATTGTGTCGTGGCGGTCGAGTTCGAAGGCGATCTTGAGTTTTGTGCCGACACCGTCGGTGCCGCTTACCAGAATCGGGTGGCGGTAGCCCAGTGAGCCGAGGTCGAACATGCCTCCGAACGCTCCTATGCCGCCCATGCATCCCGGGCGTGCCGTGGAGGCCACATGCTTCTTGATGCGGCTCACCACCTCATATCCGGCTTCCAGGTTCACACCCGAAGCCTCATAACTTTTTGCCATTTCTATGGTATTTTATTATAATTTTTGTTCTGAAGGTAATTCAATCCGGATGTTACTTCTTGCGGAAGTAACGCACGGCGTTGCGGAAGATATTCTGCGACTTGTCGCCGGCGACATTCTTCATCAGACCCTCGCGGTAACGCTCCGAGTGCCCCATCTTGCCGAGGATATGTCCGTCGGGCGAGATGATTCCCTCGATAGCCCATGTCGAGCCGTTGGGATTGAACGGCGACTCCATTGTGGCGTGGCCGGTTGCGGGGTCGGCATACTGGAACGCTATCTGGCCATTCTCGAGCAGTGTCTTGCGCAGTTTCTCGTCAGCCACGAACTTGCCCTCGCCGTGTGACATGGCAACCGAGTGGAGCTGTCCGGGCACGAACGAGTCGAGCCAGGGCGACGCCGTAGTGCCGACGCGTGTCACGGCAATCTGCGATATGTGGCGGTTTATATCGTTGCGGAAGAGTGTTGGCGAGTCAGGAGTCAGTTCTCCAATCTTGCCGAACGGAAGGAGGCCTGACTTGACGAGGGCCTGGAAGCCGTTGCAGATGCCTAAGATGAGTCCGCCGCGTGCCTGAAGCCTCTCGACGGCGGCGCGTACGTCGGCGTTGAGAAGCACGGTAGCGATGAACTTGCCGGAGCCGTCGGGTTCGTCGGCGGCTGAGAATCCTCCGCTTATAGCCAGAATGTGGCAGTTGTCGATTGCCTCTGCCATCTCTCGGCATGAGTCTGAGATATCTGTGGCTGACAGGTTGCGGAATACGCCGAGGCGTACCTCGGCCCCCTCGTTGGCGAATGCCGCCTGCATGTCATAGTCGCAGTTGGTGCCGGGGAACACCGGCAGATATACCACTGGATGCTCCACAGGTTCACTATCGTATGGGGCTGCCTTGCGGCTGCAGTCGGCGTCGGGCGCATCGCCTGTCGTCGCGGCTGTGTCGGGGTACACGGCGTTGAAACGCTCGCGGACTTTCTCGGCCAGCACCGCGATGGGGAACTTATGATGGTCGATCATCACGGTCTCATCCTCGATTGTCGAGCCTATGAACTCGGCTCCCGGTATGTCTATCGGCTCTGTGGCCTCGATTACGATCGAGCCGTAGGCGGCGTCGAAGATATCGCTCTCGTCGTATGACACGTCGGCACCTATGCGGTTGCCGAGCGACATCTTGACCAGAGCCTCCGCCAGACCTCCGAAGCCGATTGCATATGCGCTGACGACACGGCCTGCCTTGATCTCATTATGCAGTGCGTCGTAGGCTGCAGCAAGTGCGGCGGTATGGGGCATCTGTGTGCTGAGCGGCGTGTGCTTGATAAGGTAAAGCCCGTGACCGGCCTTCTTGAACTCGGGGCTGATCACATCGCGTGCGTCGACAGGCACGGCTCCGAACGCTATCAATGTCGGCGGGACGCTGATCTCGCCAAACGTACCGCTCATCGAGTCCTTGCCTCCAATCGAGGGTAGGCCAAGTTCCTTCTGCATGCGCAGTGTGCCGAGCAGGGCTGCAAGGGGCTTGCCCCATGCCTCCTCAGAGCTCATGCGCTCGAAATACTCCTGATAGGAGAAGCGCATGCGGCGGAAGTCTGCGCCTGCGGCGACAGCCTTGGCCACGGCGTCAATCACGGCGTAAGCCGCGCCGTGATAGGGGCTCCAGCTCATGATGAACGGGTTGAAGCCCCATGACATCATGCTGGCTGTGTTGGTGAAGTGGGGGCCGACCGGGAATTTCTGTACGCTCACCTGGGCCTCTGTGCCGTTGGTCTTGCCTCCGAAAGGCATCAGCACCGTAGACGCGCCGATCGATGAGTCGAACATCTCGATCAGACCGCGCTGTGAGGTCACGTTGGGATCGAGCAGGTTGTTGATGAAACGGCTGTCGAAGTCCTCGCCGGACACCTCGCGGCTGAACGGGTTCCTGTTCTCCACGGCGCATATGCGTGCCTTTGCGAAGTGAGGGGCGCCAGCCGAGTCAATGAACTCGCGGCGCAGGTCGGCGACAAGGCGGCCGTCGCGGTAGAGCCTCATGCGGCCAGAGTCGGTGACGTCGGCCACATGGCGCACCTCGATGTTCTCCTCGTGGCAATAGCGCATGAATTCCTCCATGTCCTTGGCCTCTACGACCACCGACATGCGCTCCTGGCTCTCGGAGATGGCGAGCTCAGTGGCGTTCAGGCCGTCGTACTTGGTGGTGACACGGTCGAGATATATGTCGAGTCCGTCGGTCAGCTCGCCTATGGCGACACTGACGCCTCCGGCTCCGAAGTCGTTAGATTTCTTTATGAGGCGTGTCACCTCGGGGCGGCGGAACAGGCGCGCGAGCTTGCGCTCCTCGGGCGCGTTGCCCTTCTGCACCTCGCTGCCGCACATCTCGAGCGACGACTCGGTGTGTTCCTTTGACGATCCGGTGGCACCGCCGATACCGTCGCGGCCGGTGCGGCCGCCGAACATGAGCACGACGTCGCCGGCGGCGGGACGCTCGCGGCGTACATCCTTGGCGCGTACAGCGCCGGCCACGGCGCCCACCTCAAGACGCTTGGCGACATATCCCGGGTGATAGACCTCGCGGACATGCGTCGTAGCCAGGCCGATCTGGTTACCATATGACGAATAGCCGGCGGCCGCTCCGCGCGAGATCACGCGCTGCGGCAGTTTGCCGGGCAGTGTGTCGGCCACGGGCTGGTATATGTCGCCGGCGCCGGTGAGGCGCATGGCCTGGTATACATAGCTGCGGCCGCTCAGCGGGTCGCGTATCGCACCGCCAAGACAGGTCGACGCACCGCCGAACGGCTCTATCTCCGTCGGGTGGTTGTGGGTCTCGTTCTTGAACTGCAGCAGCCATTTCTCAGTCTCGCCGTCGACATCGACGTCGACATAGATGCTGCATGCGTTGTTCTCCTCGCTCTGCTCGAGGTCGTCGAGCATGCCGTTTGCGCGGAGCCAGCGTGCGCCTATCGTGGCGAGGTCCATCAGGCAGAGGGGCTTCTCGCTGCGGCCCAGGTCGGCGCGCATCTTGTTCCAGAGCTCGAGGCTCTCGCGGATGTCAGGCGCTATGAACGACTCCTCGACATCAATTCCGGTCAGTCGGGAGGTGAAGGTGGTGTGGCGGCAGTGGTCGCTCCAGTATGTGTCGAGAATCCGGAGCTCTGTCTCGTTGGGGTCTCGGCCCTCGGTTGTGAAATACCTTACAACCTCCATCAGGTCGTCGCCGTTCATGGCCAGGCCGGCCTTCTTGCAGTAGTCAGGGGCCTGCTCGGCTGTAATGTCGCGGAAACCGGCGAGAGTCTCGACCGGCAGGGCGTGGGCCCGCTCGGGGAGCGCAAGCACATCCATGTTCTTGCGGCGCGACTCTACGGCATTGATAAGATAGTGCGAGATGCGCTCCATCTGGTCGGGTGTCACTCCCTTGTCAAATATATACAGGCGTGCCGAGAGGATCTCGACATCAGCCTCTGGGCTGACCAGACGCACGCATTCGCGTGCAGCCGATGCTCGCTGGTCGAACTGGCCTGGGAGTGCCTCGACGGCGAGCGCCGGGAGACCGTCGTAGTCGAGTGTGTCCGTCACTGTGTCGGTGGCAGTCTCTCCGAAGACTCCGTATCGGGTCTGCTCGAGGAGCGTGTCGGAGAAGCCGAAGAGGTCATATACGCAGACCAGTCGCAGGTCCTTTATATCGAGGCCGAGTGTGGAGTTCAGCTCGCGGCGCAGGCTGTCGGCCTCGACGCGGAACTCCGGGCGTTTCTCGACGAAAATGCGGTGGGTTGTCATTGCTGATGTTGGTTAGATTTCAGTTTCGAGGATCTTGCGTGCCTGTTCCTCGCGGAACTCGCGCAGTTTGAGGTGGTATGTCTCGTCAGTCACGCTCATGATCTCGATGGCGAGCAGGGCAGCGTTCTTGGCGCCGTCGATAGCTACGGTGGCGACGGGAATTCCCGAGGGCATCTGGGCCATGGCGAGCAGCGAGTCGAGACCTCGCAGCGCCTTCGACATGATGGGCACTCCGATGACGGGCAGGGTGGTGTGGGCGGCCACGACTCCGGCCAGATGGGCGGCGCCGCCGGCTCCGGCGATGAACGCGATTATGCCGCGCTCGCGGGCACCCTTGATCCACTCCTCGAGTGCGACAGGTGTGCGGTGCGCGCTGAATACCTTCTTCTCATAATCAACGCCGAACTGGTCGAGGATCTCGAAGGCTCCCTTCATTACTCCGAGATCGCTTGTCGACCCCATCACTATTCCTACTTTCATTTTCATTATACCTTAATTGATAACAGATTTTTGGGTAAATAAAAAGGTGCGGACGCCCGCGCCTTGTCAAGGGCGGGCGTCCGTGATGTATTATTCTTGGCCTGCTGCAAGTCCGCGCGCACGCCGGGGGCTTATGCCTTCCCCGGCAATCTGCATGAGGCGTGACGACGCTCCATGACACCGGACTTTGGGAAATTTATTTGTATGTGAATACGCCACTTTCATTTCCATGTGCAAAATTACACATTTTTTTTCAAATGGCAAAATGCCACCCCCAAAATCATCAAATGATTACCCAAAAAGTCAAAATATAGATATATAATATTTTAACTGTCTGTACCCCTTTTTTGTCCAGCCCCTCTTTCTTGCATCCGCCTGTTCGATTCCGACAGGCGCCTAAATATGGCGTGGGGTTGGTGCATGCTCAGGTGGCATAAGAAAGATTAATGCCTTGTAGGGGGCGCGTCATACGATCAACTTGACGTTGCCATGCGCATTCACGCGATACCGGGCCGATGTGCCGGTGGTGATGTTGGAGACCTCGAACACATAGTCGCGGATGTCGGCCTTGTTCTCGTCATCGGTAATTGACTCGTAGGTGGCCTCAATTGCCTCGCGAACCGTGTGGAAACCAGTGGCCTCGCCCTCGGCCGCCAGCGCTCCGTCATCTTCATATGCCTTGACCTGCACCTTGTCTTCTGGTCTGAGTCTGTCGCTTTTCATAGTTTTATAAAATTAATGTTGATAATCAATGTCATTACCAAGTAATAACGTCTTTGCCTGACATATGGTTGCTGAAAACGAGAGTCCCGCCTCCGGAATTGTTTCGGAGACGGGACGTGTTATGATATGTATGATCAGGTGTCAGCGCTTCACGATGCGGTAGACAGATCCTGTTCCATCGGCACGAACGATATAGATGCCGGGGGTCAGGGTGTCAAGGCTTACTGAGGCTGACTCGCCGTCGGAAGCAGCATGAGCCACGCGGGTTCCCTGGACACTGTATACGGAGATTCCGTTCAGACCCTGTGCGGAGGCGGTCACGAGATTGCCGTTGAAACTCCATGCAGCGGACTCGGTTATGCCAGGATTGCATATGCCTGATGTGGCTACGTCTATATACTCGCCGAAGAGAGTACGCTCGCTCGGCAGATATTCCTCCGACTCGTAGTCATACTCTTCAGATATTACCTCGGCTACGTTTCCGTTGGCATCGTAGGTGTAGTTATATTTGGTCGAGACTATTATCTCCTCCATGCCATCGAGAGTTCCCCTTTCTGTGAATTCGACCATGTTGCCGTGGTCATCCATCAGGGCTGTCTGCACATCGATGAACGTCGGTTCTGAAGTGATAATGCCCTCCTCATCGAAATATTCGGTCGTGGTGAGCTGAATCGAGCCGTTGGCGTCGAGAGTCTCCATCTTCACGGTGCGGCCGATCTCGTTGATGTCATTGGTGGTCTCCTTGATGAAGAAGCCGGGCAGTCCCTCGGAGTACTCTACAAGGTAATGGCCGTCGGGCTGGCCGTCATAATATACAACAGCCGACTTAAGCTGGTTCTCGCCTTCGGTAAGTTCCAGCAGGTCGCCGAACACGGTCATCTGTCCGTCGGTCTTATTCCACTCGATATTGCGGTAAGATGTCTCGTCGTAGAGGTCCCAGCCGCCGTCTTGTCCGGCTACATAGTAGTTATATTCGTTGGCATTGCCGTCGGTGCCATAACCCCACTCCGACTTGTAGGCCGGCTTGAGTTCGTTGAATAGGGGAAGAGACTTCACCACCTCGGTGATGTTGCCGTCGGGATTTCGGGTGATGTCGTTTGCCTCTGTCTTGTAGTTTATTACCCATTCGCCGTCTGACCAGTCATAGCCGGCTCGCTCGGTAAAGAAGTCATGGATAACCGGATCGTAGACATAATTGGTCTTTTCTGAATTCTCCCAGGTCTCGCCATCCTCGCTCTCGCTTTTCAGAACCTCGAGAGGCTGATTGAACTCATTGTAGGCGCTGATGGTACGGTAGAGTGATCCATCTTCATCGACGAGTTCCTCGGTGCAGTTACCATTAATGTCGTATTTGAAGTTGACTGTGCCCAGTTCCATCCAGCCCTCGCCGTCGTGCATGAAGTCGGTCTGGCTCACGGGGCGCCACAGAGACGAGCCGCTTTCGGCACGTTTGGCTTTATCGAGGCCCTTGAGGTTGCGTACTGTTTTGAAACGGGTGGGCGCAGTCTTGAAGCGCAGCCCATCGGCATTGGCCGAAAGGCACACTCCGCAGCATAGCGCGATTGCGTAGATTGCTTTCATATGATTTGTGTTTAAGTTTTAATCGGTTATAGGTTGAACATTATCTGAGATTCCGTTTGGGGACAGCTTAAGATTATTTTGTTGAGAAGAGGTTGGTCTATTATCCACCAAAGTTAAACAAAAAATCAAAATGATAGGAAATTAGTTTGACATTTTTAACATAAAAGATATTAGGTGTTAGGTGTTAGGGATTGGGTGTTGGGTGATAAGGCAGAGCTCAGAGTTGTTGGGTGGTTGGTGTTGTTAGGTCATGGGTAGAGCTATTGGGTCAGAGGTCAGAATTGTCAAAATCAATCTTGGAGAGTCTAAATTCATGTAAAAAACAATCTTCTATAGTCTTTTTTTTTAGTCGAAAAACAATCTTGTAAGGTTTAAATTTGGATGTAAAATCAATCATGCATAGTCTAATTTTTGCAAAAAAACAATCTTCTATGGTCTTTTTTTTAGTAAAAAACAATCTTGCAGAGTCTTTTTCTGAGTAAATCCTTTGCAACCTTAAATTATTTAATTAACTTTGTTGCAAAATAATAATGCAGATATGGAAAGTGTATTCCGGACATACAATAGAAAACTTAGATTTGTCAACTTGGGTTTTAAGCGTTTTATCTACGACAAAATAGATTGGGATGAAAGGCTGATATGCCTCAAGGGTCAGAGAGGTGTGGGAAAGACAACGCTTATGCTGCAGCATATCAAGGAACATTTCAGTCAGCCCGAGAAAGCGCTTTATGTGTCACTCGACAATCTATGGTTTTCCGCCAACTCGCTTCAGACACTTGTCGAGTACCACTATACCCACGGTGGCACGCATATCTTTCTTGATGAGGTTCACAAGTATGAGGACTGGCAGACGACTCTGAAAAACATCTACGATGACTATCCTGATCTCCATATAGTGTATTCGGGCTCGTCAATGTTGAAGATAGAGAGCAGCCTTGGAGACTTGTCGCGGAGACAGGCCAGTTATGTATTGCCCGGCTTGTCGTTTCGCGAGTTTCTTCAACTTGAGGGAGTATTGGATATTCCGGCTGTCGCTTTAGACGATCTGTTGACCGGACACTCAGGGATCGCCGGCGACATAACCGGAAAGATTAAAATTCTGCCATTGTTCGAGCAGTATCTGCGTCATGGATACTATCCTTTCTACAGAGAGGCTAAAACGACATTTGACCAGCGGCTACAGGATGTGTGCCGCCAGGTGATAGAGAGTGATATACCGGCAGTAGAGGATATAAGCCGGTCCACACTCTTGAAGATCAAGCGACTGCTAATGATTCTGGCCGAGAGAGTGCCCTATCAGCCCAAGATGACTGAACTCTACAGGGAACTGGAGACCAACCGGGAGCAGGGGCTTAAGATGCTTGACACATTGCAGCGCGCCGGGCTTATATCCTTGATAAGCTATGAGCCCAAAAATGTCCGTGTCCTTTCAAAACCGGATAAGATCTTGCTTGACAATACGAATCTCTTACATTCGCTCACAGGTTTTGGTGACAAAGGTACAGTCAGAGAGACTTTTTTCAATAATCAGATGTCTTACGGAAGGTCATTGGGACTCGACCGTGCGGGAGATTTCAGGATTGACCGCAGATATATCTTTGAGGTGGGAGGTGCGAAGAAGCGGTTTAATCAAATCAAGGATTTGCCCGACAGTTACGTCGCAGCCGATGACATCGAGATTGGCTATGGCAACAAGATACCTCTCTGGATGTTTGGGCTATTGTATTGAGTGTAGGGTCAGACGGGATATAGGAGGCATGGATTAGACGGAAATAAGAGCCGGCGTCTTACTGAGGAGTAAGGCGCCGGCTTGGTATTACGGTGAAGAGTGGAGTGTCAGTCGGCTACGGGGCGTGACTCGCAGTAGATGCAGCGGAGTCCGTTGCCGTCGGCCGAGGGTCGGAACATCGGCTGCACGGCATGCGCCTCGGTGTTGGAGATGCACTTGGGGTTGGAGCAGCGGTGTCCGCCTCGCACCACATCCTCACGAATGAGGTCGCGGTGACGGTCAGCCTGGTCGGCCCACTCGAGCAGTTTGAGAATGAGTGCCATGCGCACGAACTTGCCGTTCTCCACCTGACGGAAGTAGGCTGCACGCGGGTCAGCGTCGACATCCGTCGCGATCTCGTTGACGCGCGGCAGCGGGTGCAGGATGCGCATCGTCGGCTTGGCATTGCGCAACTTGTCGGCGGTCAGCACGAAGCAGTCCTTGACGCGGTCATATTCCTCCTCGTCGAGGAAACGCTCCTTCTGTACGCGGGTCATATAGAGGACGTCGAGCTCGTCGATGACCTCCTCGAGCGACTGCACCTCGCGGTATGGCACGCCGAGCTTGTCGCAGACCTCGTGCTTCATGTATCCCGGCAGTTTCAGTTCGTCGGGGGCGATGAGCACCACATTGATGCCCTTGAACTTCGAGAGGGCCTTGATGAGCGAGTGTACGGTTCGTCCGAACTTCAGGTCTCCGCAGAAACCGATTGTCAGGTTGTCGAAGCGTCCGATCTCGCGTTTGATTGTGAGCAGGTCGGTCAGGGTCTGGGTCGGGTGGGCGTGAGAGCCGTCACCCGCGTTGATGACAGGCGTGCGCGAGTTGAGCGCGGACACGAGCGGGGCACCCTCGACCGAATGGCGCATGGCAATGATGTCGGCGAAGCAGTTGATGACGCGTGTCGTGTCGGCGACGGTCTCGCCTTTGCTCACCGACGAACTCATGGCGTCGGAGAATCCGAGTACGTTGCCGCCAAGTTCCATCATGGCCGATGTGAAACTGAGGCGTGTGCGGGTGGAAGGCTCGTAGAAGAGGGTGGCGAGTTTCTTGCCCTTGCACGACTCGGCATACTTCTCGCGGTTGTCGATGATGTCGAGCGCGAGGTTGATTATTTCATCGAGCTCTTCGGCTGAGAGGTCGGTGGGGTCTATTAAATGTCGCACGAGTATAAGGTTTTTGGTTTTTATTTAGAGTTAAATCAGCGCGTGGCCCGCTCAGGCCATCCAGCTCTCGTCAGAGGGGTTTGCCATGAACTTGCGCAGACGGGCGGCGTCAGCCGGGGCGATATACTTCTCCTCGACAGCCACGTCGACCAGTGTGTCGAAGTTTGAGAGGGAATGGTTCTCGACATTGGCGGCGGCCAGACGGTCGAGACCTTTCTTCATGCCGTATGTGAATATCGAGACGACGCCGAGTACATCAGCGCCGGCCTCGCGGAGAGCCTCGACCACGTCGATGCAGCTTCCGCCGGTCGAGATAAGGTCCTCGATCACCACGACCTTCTGGCCCGGCTCAAGGCGACCCTCGATGCGGTTGTTGCGGCCATGGTCCTTGGCGCTGCCGCGCACATAGCCCATCGGCATGCCGAGCAGATGCGCGGCGATAGCGGCATGGGCGATTCCGGCCGTGCTCGTGCCCATCAGCACCTCGGCCTCCGGATAGAGTTCCCTGACCTTGTCTGCGATCGAGCGCTCCACCAGGTTGCGGACCTCGGGCGCAGTCAGGATAAGTCGGTTGTCACAGTATATCGGGCTCTTGATGCCGCTGGCCCAGGTGAAGGGCTTGTCAGGGCTCAGGAACACTGCCTTGATCGACAGCAGTGCTTTTGCTATTTCTTTTTCCATCAGGTTTTCTTCTATTAACGTGTCGGGAGAGTGAACTATTATCTTATCGGTAACCGGTTCGCCGCGTGGCACTCGGCAATCAGTCGCGGAAGTCGGCGCAGCAGCGGCGGTAAGCGGCCACCGGATCAGCGGCGGCGGTGATGGGGCGACCCACCACGATGAAGTCAGAGCCGATCTCGCGGGCGCGTGCCGGCGACGTGATGCGGCTCTGGTCATCCTTGGCCGCGTCGGGATAGCGGATGCCGGGAGTGACGGTCAGGAACTCGGATCCGCAGGCCTCCTTGACGATAGCCGCCTCGAGAGGGGAGCAGACCACGCCGTCAAGACCTGCCTCGCGGGCATTCTGTGCATATTTGATGATCGCGTCGTTGATGTTGCCCGGAATGAGGAGCTGCTCGTTGAGGGCCTGCTGTGATGTGCTGGTAAGTTGCGTGACGGCGATGATGAGTGGACGGCTGCCGTCGGGGCGTCCCTCCTTGAGGCCCTCGAGCGCGGCACGCATCATCTCTATGGTGCCCCCGGCATGCACGTTGACCATATCCACATCGAGTGCCGAGAGCACCTTCATGGCCTTGCGCACGGTGTTGGGTATGTCGTGGAGCTTCAGGTCGAGGAAAATCTTATGGCCACGGTGACGAAGCTCGCGCACGATCTCGGGTCCGCCGGCGTAGAAGAGTTCCATGCCGATCTTGATAAATGGTTTCTCGTCCTTGAAGTTGTCGAGGAACTCGAAGGTCGCCTCGGGCGATGCGAAGTCGCATGCTATTATGACGTCTCTTGACATATGTATATCGGTTAAAAAGTTTTTATTTCTGACAGAGTGAGCGGAGAGATGTGACACCGTAGCGGTCCATCGCCTCGGGGAACGCGTCAATGATGTCGCGACAAGCCCAGGGATTGACGAGGTTGGCGGTGCCGACCTCGACGGCCTTTGCTCCGGCCATCATCATCTCTAATACATCCTCGGCGGTAGAGACGCCGCCGCATCCTATCACCGGAATTGAGCAGGCCTGTGACACCTGATAGACCATACGCACCGCGACGGGGAAGACAGCGCGGCCCGAGAACCCTCCCATCACGTTGGCTACTATTGGCTTGCGGGTCTTAAGGTCAATGCGCATGCCGAGCAGGGTGTTGATAAGGCAGAGTCCGTCGGCTCCGGCATCCTCAGCCGCCCTGGCAATGCTGACGATGTCGGTAACGTTGGGCGACAACTTGACAAACACGGGCACCTTGGTCACGGCCTTCACGGCCTTGACGACCTCCGACACCGAGTCGGGACATGTGCCGAAACTCATGCCGCCGCCGTGAACGTTCGGGCAACTGACGTTGAGCTCGATGATCTCAACCTGACGCTCGCCGTCGATACGGCGGCAGCACTCGCGGTACTCATCGACTGAGAATCCGCTGATGTTGGCGATGATCGGGCCGTGGAACGCCTCGCGCATCCGGGGAAGCTCATCGGCTATCACGGCGTCTATGCCGGGATTCTGCAGGCCGACCGAGTTGATCATGCCGGCGGTACACTCCGCCACGCGCGGCAGCGGATTGCCGAACCGTGGGTGAAGCGTCGTGCCCTTGAACGAGATGGAGCCGAGAATGTCAATGTCGTAGAACTCGCTCATGCCGTAGCCATAGCCGAAGCATCCGCTGGCCGGGATGACGGGATTCTTCAGCGTCACGCCGGCGAGCTCGACCGACAGGTCAGGTGCGGAGCATGTTGCCTTCTCTCTTTCAATATTGCTGTTCTCTACTTCCATATCAGGTCCTCCTTATCGAATACAGGTCCCTCCTTGCAGATGCGTTTCGGACCCTTTTTAGTCTCAAGCGAGCAGCACATGCATGCGCCGAATCCGCAGGCCATGCGGGCCTCGAGGCTGAGCTGGCCCGGAATGTCGAGCTGCGAGCAGAGGGCGCGGAGCATCGGCAGCGGGCCGCACGCATAGAAATAGTCGGGGTTGAGCGCCTCCTCGCGTATCACATCGGTGACATATCCCTTTGAGCCGTAGGAGCCGTCGACAGTCGCCACATAGAATGGTATGTCAAGGTTCTCGAACTGCTCTATCATGATCATGCGGTCGTCGGAGTTGAACCCGAGCACGACCGTGGGCAATATGTCGGCCTCTATCATGTTCTTGGCGAGGCTGTAGATCGGGGGGCATCCCACGCCTCCGCCGAGAAGCACGGGCCGCTCGCCACAGCGGCTCATGTCGAAGCCGTTGCCGAGCGCCGGGAGTATGTCGAGTACCGTGCCGGGTGCCATCTCCGAGAGGGACTCTGTGCCGTGCCCCACAATGTCATATACAATTGTAAGTGTGTCGCCGTCAATGTCGCACACCGATATCGGCCGGCGCAGCGTGAAGCCCGGGACGGCGATGTTGATGAACTGCCCCGGGGCCGTGAACTCGTCAGTCGGCCCCTCGAGCAGCATCATCATCGTATTGGCCCCGATGGGGCGATTGTCGATGACGGTGAATTTTGTATCTCTGTTCCTAATCATTTAAATAAGCGATTTTACCGGCGGCGACGGTAGCCTTGACCATTCCATAAAGCCGTAGCCCCTGAAATGGCGTTGACTTGCCGCGTGAGAGCAGTTTGTCCGGCTCTACTGTGAAACTTGAGTTGAGGTCAACGACCGTCAGGTCCGCGCGGTCGCCGGGGCGAAGTCCCCCCTCGAAACCGAATATACGACGCGGCGTGTCGGCCATAAGCTCAATCATGCGTGCGAAGGTGATATGACCCGGAAGCACGGCATATGTGTAGACGGCGGGTAGCGAGAGCTCGATTCCCGTCACGCCCATGGCGCTCTTCTCGAGTCCGCGGCTTTTCTCCTCGTCTGAGTGAGGCGCGTGGTCGGATGCGATGCAGTCTATGGTGCCGTCGGCGATGCCTTTCAGCAGAGCCTCGCGGTCGCGGCGCGACCGCAGCGGCGGGTTCATCTTGAAGCGGCCATCCTCCTGCAGGTCCTCGTCGCAGAATGCCAGATAATGCGCTCCGGTCTCACAGGTCACAGGAAGTCCCTCGGCCTTGGCCCGGCGCACAAGCTCGACGCTCTCGCGTGTCGACACGTGGCAGATATGCAGTCGGCAACCGGTCTCGCGGCTCAGGTTGATGTCACGCTCCACCTCGCGCCACTCGCTCTCCGAGCATATGCCGCGGTGGCCATGGGCGCGGGCGTAGTCGCCGTCGTGTATGTATCCGCCGCGCAGCAGCGAGTTGACCTCGCAGTGGGCGGCAAGCACCTTGCCGGTCTCGGCAATGCCCTGCATGGCCCGGCGCATCACCTCCTCGTCCTGCACCCCCGAGCCGTCATCGGAAAATCCGGCCACCTCGGGTGCCAGAGCCTCATAGTCCACGAGTTCCGAACCCATTCTCTGGAGGGTGATTGTTGCGAAAGGCCTAACCTTAATGCAGGCGTCGCGGCGTATGATGTCGAGTTGCGCCTCGAGATGCTCGGGCGAGTCGGGGGCGGGGTTGAGGTTCGGCATCGGGCATACGGTGGTGAAGCCGCCGTGGGCTGCGGCACGTGTGCCGTCGGCAATCGTCTCCTTATAGGAGTATCCCGGTTCGCGCAGATGCACATGCACGTCGACCAGGCCGGGAAGCACTGCCGCCCCGGCGGCGTCTATCTCACGGCAGCCTTCGGTTGGCGTCACGTCGGCGCCGACGGCACTGATTATGCCGTCAATAACCAGCACGTTGCCTCCGATAAGCTCGGTGCCGTTCCAGACCAGGCCGTTTTTTACAAATATATCCATTACTGCGGTTGGGGATTAGAACTCCTGCCAGGACTTGATCTCAAGGTCGTCGGGGCTTAGGGTGCAGAACGACTTGATGAACGCTGAGGCAAGGCGAGCGTTTGTGATGAGCGGTATGTTGCGGTCGATGGCCGTGCGGCGGATGCGGTAGCCGTTGGTCACCTCCTTGTCCGAGTGGTTCCGCGGCACGTTGATGACCAGATCGATCTCATGGTTGTTGAGCATGTCGATGGCCTGCGGCACGCCCTCTTCGTCGGGCCAGTAGACACGTGTGTTCTCTATGCCGTTCTCATTGAGATGCCGGCTTGTGCCCTCTGTGGCGTAGATGTCGTAGCCATGCTGGCGGAGCATCTTGGCGGCCGCGAGCATGTCTCCCTTCTGCTTGCCGTTGCCGGTGGAGAGGAGCACGCTCTTCTTGGGCACGCGCTGGCCTACGGAGAGCATTGCCGTGAGCAGGGCGGCGCGGGCATCCTCGCCGATGCAGCCCACCTCGCCTGTCGACACCATGTCGACGCCGAGCTTCGGGTCTGCCTTCTGCAGGCGGTTGAACGAGAACTGGCTTGCCTTGACGCCGACATAGTCGAGGTCGAAAACGCTCTTGTCGGGCTTGCTTACGGGAAGGCCGAGCATGATGCGCGTGGCGAGCTCGATGAAGTTTATCTTGAGCACCTTGCTGACGAACGGGAAACTGCGCGATGCGCGGAGGTTGCACTCAATAACCTTGATGTCGTTGTCGCGGGCCAGGAACTGGATGTTGAAGGGTCCGCTGATGTTGAGCTGCCGGGCGATCTTCTTGGAGATCTTCTTGATTCGGCGTGCAGTCTCGACGTACAGTTTCTGTGGCGGGAACTGGATGGTGGCGTCGCCCGAGTGAACACCGGCGAACTCCACATGCTCCGATATTGCATAGGCTATGATCTCGCCGTTGCAGGCCACGGCGTCCATCTCGACCTCCTTGGCATGCTCGAGGAACTGGCTTACCACCACGGGGTGTCGCTTGGACACATTGGCCGCGAGGGTCAGGAACCGCTCGAGCTGGTCGCGGTCGTAGCAGACATTCATGGCCGCTCCCGAGAGTACGTAAGACGGGCGCACCAGCACCGGGAAGCCGACCTTGTCGACGAACTCGTTGATGTCCTCCATCGAGGTCAGCGCGCTCCATTCAGGCTGGTCCACGCCTATGCGGCCCAGCATGGCCGAGAATTTCTCTCGGTCCTCGGCGTTGTCGATGCTCTGGGCCGACGTGCCGAGCAGGTTTACCCCCTGCTCGTCGAGCTTGAGGGCGAGGTTGTTGGGTATTTGGCCGCCGGTCGAGACAACGACTCCGTGGGGAGTCTCGAAGTCTATGATGTCGAGCACACGCTCGAACGTGAGCTCATCGAAATAGAGGCGGTCGCAGATGTCATAGTCGGTCGACACTGTCTCGGGGTTGTAGTTGATCATAACCGACCGGTATCCTTCCTTGCGTATGGTGTTGAGGGCCTGGACGCCGCACCAGTCGAACTCTACCGACGATCCTATGCGGTATGCTCCGGAGCCGAGTACGATCACCGAACGGTGGTCGTGCTCGTATGTGATGTCGTTGTGATTGCCGCCGTAGGTGAGGTAGAGGTAGTTGGTGGCGGCGGGGAACTCGCCGGCCAATGTGTCTATCTGCTTGACGCATGGCAGGATGCCGAGGGCCTTGCGGCGGTCGCGGACGCGCAGGCATGCCTTCTCGATGTCCATGTCCTTCTCCATGCCGACGGCACGCGCTATCTGGAAGTCTGAGAAACCGGTAGCCTTGGCCTTGCGGAACAGGCGTGCCGGAAGGGCCTCGAGGCTGCCCACGGAGCGAAGCTCGCGGTCTATGTTGTGGATGTTCTTCAGTTTCTCGAGAAACCAGCAGTCGATCCTGGTGAGGTCATGAATCTGCTCGACGGTATATCCCCTGTCGAAGGCCTTCTCGATGACGAATATGCGTTTGTCGGTGGGAGCGTGCAGCGCGCCGTCGATGTCGGGTATCTCGAGTTCCTTGTTCTCGACGAATCCGTGCATTCCCTGACCTATCATGCGGAGGCCTTTCTGGATTGCCTCCTCGAAGGTGCGACCGATGGCCATGACCTCGCCGACGGATTTCATCGACGACTCGAGCTCGCGGTTCACGTTGCGGAACTTGCCGAGGTCCCAGCGGGGAATCTTGCACACGCAGTAGTCGAGGGCAGGCTCGAAGAACGCCGAGGTGGTCTTTGTCACGGAGTTGGTCAGGTCGAACAGACCGTATCCCAGGCCGAGTTTCGCGGCCACGAAGGCGAGCGGATAGCCGGTTGCCTTGGAGGCCAGGGCCGACGAGCGTGACAGGCGCGCGTTGACCTCGATGACGCGGTAGTCCTCGGAGTCGGGGCAGAGGGCGAACTGCACGTTGCACTCGCCGACGATGCCGATATGGCGCGCTATGCGTATCGAGAGCTCGCGAAGCTTATGGTACTCTGAATTGGTGAGTGTCTGCGACGGAGCCACCACGATGCTCTCGCCGGTGTGGATTCCGAGCGGGTCGAAGTTCTCCATGTTGCAGACGGTGATGCAGTTGTCGAAAGCGTCGCGCACCACCTCGTACTCGACCTCTTTCCAGCCCTTGAGGCTCTTCTCGACGAGCACCTGGGGCGAGAACGAGAATGCCTTGTCGGCCAGACGGGCGAGTTGCTCGGCGTTGTCGCAGAAACCTGATCCGAGGCCTCCGAGCGCATATGCGGCGCGGAGTATGACCGGGTATCCGAGTTTCTCGGCTGCCTCGAGCGCCTGCTCCTTGTTGTCGCATGCCGTCGAGGCGATTGTCTTGACGTCTATCTCGTTGAGTTTCTCCACGAATATCTCGCGGTCCTCGGTGTCGATGATCGACTGCACGGGGGTGCCGAGCACCTTGAGGTCATACTTGTCAAGGATGCCGCTGTGGAAAAGCTCGACGCCGCAGTTCAGTGCGGTCTGGCCGCCGAAGGCGAGCATGATGCCCTGCGGCCGCTCGCGGGCTATCACCTTCTCGACAAAGAAGGGAGTCACCGGCAGAAAGTAGATGTGGTCGGCCACACCCTCCGATGTCTGCACGGTGGCGATGTTGGGATTGATCAGGACTGTCTCGATACCCTCCTCGCGGAGTGCCTTGAGGGCCTGGCTGCCCGAGTAGTCGAACTCGCCGGCCTCTCCGATCTTGAGCGCGCCCGAACCAAGCACGAGCACTTTCTTTATATTGCTGTCTTTTAACATATGTCGTTAGGTTGAGAAGATAGGGATCAGAGGAGATTTATAAAGTCGTCGAACAGGAACTCGGTGTCAACCGGACCGCCCGAGGCCTCGGGATGGAACTGTGACGAGAACCAGGGCTTAGACACGTGGCGGATACCCTCGTTCGAGCCGTCGTTCATATTGGTGAAGTAAGGCACCCATCCCTCCTCGAGGGTCGAGGGGTCAATCACGAAGCCGTGGTTCTGGCTGGTGATGAAACAGCGGTCCGTGCCCTCCATCCGCACCGGCTGGTTGTGCGATCGGTGACCGTATTTGAGCTTGTGGATAGAGGCTCCGGCTGCCTTGCCGAGAAGCTGGTTGCCCATACAGATTCCCATCAGGGGCCTCTTCTCGTCGGGGTTGGAGATAAAGCGGCGTATGTTGTCAACAGCAGCCTGGCACTGCTCGGGGTTGCCCGGCCCGTTTGAGATGAACAGACCCTCGAACTGCATGTCGTTGAAGTCATGGTTCCAGGGTACGCGAACCACCTCGACTCCCCGGTTGAGCAGGCAGCGGATGATGTTGTTCTTGGCTCCGCAGTCTACCAGCACCACACGCTTGCGGCCCTGGCCGCCTCCGTATGTGCGTACCTCGGGGGTCGACACGAGGTCGACATAGTTGATCGAGTTGTAGTCTTTCTCTTCGGGCATCCCTGTGGCGCCCTCGACCAGTATGCGTCCCATCATGACACCGTGCTCGCGGATCACCTGGGTGAGATAGCGTGTGTCGATGCCGGTGATGCCGGGCACTTTCTCGCGGCGCAGCCACTCGGAGAGGCTTTCGCGTGCGTTCCAGTGGCTGAACTCCTCGGAATAGTCGCCTACGATGATGCCTGAGGCATATATGCGGTCGCTCTCCATGAAGGTCTCTATGCCGTCGGGCCCTGTCTCGTCCGACGGCACTCCGTAGTTGCCCACAAGCGGATAGGTGAGTGTCATGAGCTGTCCGGCGTAGGAGGGGTCCGTGAGACTCTCGATGTATCCGGTCATAGCGGTGTTGAACACGACTTCGCCGGCCACGTTGCCGTCGTATCCGAAGGATTCTCCCTCGAATCGCGTTCCGTCGTCAAGTACCAGTGTGGCTTTCTTCATTTCTTGAAATATATTTCCTCGATGTAGTTTATATATGCTTGGTTGATTCTCTTCACTCCGCCCGGGGTGGGGTAGTCGCCTGAGAAATACCAGTCGCCCGGATGTCGCGGGCAGGAGCGGTGAAGTCCCTCAAGGCTCTGGTAAACTATGCGTACGTCGGCCTTAACGTCGTCGGGCTTGAGCATCTCGGCAATCTTGGCGGATATCTCCTCGTCGGTGAAGAGACTGTAGAGCTCGGTGACGTGGTTGGTCATTTGCTCCTTGGGGAGCGAGGCCTGGGCCTTGCATCTCTCGTAGATGTCGTCGATTACGTGCCGCAGGCCCCGGTCCTCAGCCAGCTCGATGGCCGCGCGGAAGGCGATGAACTCGTCCATGCGCGACATGTCGATGCCGTAATAGTCGGGATACCTGACCTGTGGACTCGAGCTGACAATGACGATCCGCTTTGGATGCAGACGGTCGAGAATCCTGATGATGCTCTCGCGTAGAGTCGTGCCGCGCACGATGCTGTCGTCAATCACCACGAGATTGTCGACGTCGGGGCGCAGGCTGCCGTAGGTTATGTCGTAGACATGTGCGGCGAGGTCGTTGCGGCTGTTGCCCTCGGAGATGAACGTGCGCAGCTTGATGTCCTTGATGGCGACCTTCTCGGTGCGTATGCGGCGCGACAGTATCTCATGGACTTTCTCGGGCGGCAGATAGCCGCCCCAGCGGGCAATCTCCTCGGCCTTCTGCTCGTTGAGGTATTCGTTGAATCCCTGGACCATTCCGTAGAAAGCGGCCTCGGCAGTGTTGGGAATGTACGAGAATACGGTGTTGTCGATGTCGCCCTCGAGCGCGCGCAGTATCGGGGCGACAAGCGAGCGTCCCAGTTCCTTGCGTTCCTGATAGATGTCGCGGTCGGAGCCCCGGCTGAAGTAGACGCGCTCGAACGAGCAGGGGGCGTAGCGCTTAGGCGCGATTATCTGCCTGACGGAGAGTCGGCCATCCTTGCTCAGGATGAGGGCCTGTCCCGGGGCGATCTCATGCACGCTTTCGGTCTCGACATTGAAAGTAGTCTGTATTACCGGGCGTTCAGAGGCCATGGTGAAGACCTCGTCGTCCATATACCAGAAGGCGGGGCGTATTCCCCACGGGTCGCGCATGCAGAACATCTCGCCCGAGCCTGTGACGCCGCAGAGCACATAACCGCCGTCCCAGACATGTGCCGACTGCTCGAGCACGTTGCCCAGATCGATGTGGTCCTCGATATAGCGTGTAATGTCGGAGTCGCGGAGCCCGAGGTCAGAGGCCTCGCGGAAACAGCGCTCCGACTCGCGGTCGAGACGGTGGCCAAGTTGCTCAAGAAGCAGGTATGTGTCGGAGATCATGCGCGGATGCTGTCCCTTGACGGCGATGTGGCTGAAGATCTCGTCGACATTGGTCATGTTGAAGTTGGCGCATATGCAGAGGTTCTTGGCCTTCCAGTTGTTGCGCCGCAGAAACGGATGGACATAAGAAAGGCCGCTCTTTCCCGTAGTGGAGTATCGCAGGTGACCCATGTAGAGTTCGCCCGCGAACGGGAAACGGCGGCTTGCGAGGTCGGCATCCTCGAGTTCGGCGGCGGTCAGGCCGCTGAAATTCTGATGGACCGCGGCAAAAATCTCCTTGATGGCGTTCGCGCCCTCGGCGCGTTCGCGAAACATGAACTCTTGGCCCGGGGCGCCCCTCATCTTGACGCAGGCAAGACCGGCTCCCTCCTGACCTCGGTTGTGCTGTTTCTCCATCATGAGATACAGCTTGTTGAGGCCGTACATCCAGGAGCCGTACTTCTGTCTGTAGAACTCCAGTGGTCTGAGCAGCCTCACCATGGCGACGCCACATTCATGTTTTAATGGTTCCATGTTTTTGTTTTGCTTTGCAAAATTAGCAAAATTTTGTCAATTGCTAAAATAAAAACGCCCTCGGGGTCCGGCAGGCCGGACGCGGGGGCGTCAAGTTATCAATATGATTCCTCGGGCGATGGGAAATTCCCTGATTTCACGTCGTCGATATAGTGCCCGACGGCGTCATGCATCACCGAGGCGAGATCGGCGTACCGGCGCAGGAATCTTGGAGAGAAACCCTGGTTGATGCCGAGCATGTCGTGCATTACGAGCACCTGGCCGTCGGTGCCGGGACCGGCGCCGATGCCTATGGTCGGTATCGTGAGGCGCGAGGAGACCTCGGCAGCCAGTTCGGCGGGTATTTTCTCAAGCACGATGCCGAAACATCCTATCTCCTCGAGCATCTGGGCGTCGGCGATAAGCTTGTCGGCCTCTTCCTTCTGCCGCGCACGCACATTGTAGGTGCCGAACTTGTTGATGCTCTGTGGGGTGAGGCCAAGGTGCCCCATCACCGGGATTCCGGCGCAGAGGATACGCTCGATTGACTCGCGTATCTCCGAGCCTCCCTCCATCTTGACGGCCTCGGCGTGGCTTTCCTTCATGATGCGTATAGCCGATGCGAGGGCCTCCTTTGAATTACCCTGGTATGAGCCGAAGGGAAGGTCGACGACCACCAGGGCGCGTGATGTGCCCTTCATCACCGACTTGGCGTGATAGATCATCTGGTCGAGAGTGATCGGAAGGGTGGTGACGTTGCCGGCCATCACATTCGATGCCGAGTCTCCCACGAGGATCACGTCGATGCCGGCGCCGTCGATTATCTTGGCCGAGGAATAGTCGTAGGCGGTGAGCATGGAGATCTTCTCGCCGCGCTGTTTCATCTCCGTAAGGCGGCGGGTCGTCACCTTGCGCGTATTGTCAGTTGTATTGGTAGACATATCGTTTTAGTTTCATTCGCCAGGCATCGTCTCATTGCCTTGCGTTAAATCAGCACGCAAAATTACTCATTTTTTTTGACAGTGCCAAGCCGACGGTCCTGAAACCCTGCATAATGCCGGGGAATGGCTGCTAAATAAGGAAAAATAAGAAAATTGTGAATCTGAATTTGCAATGAGGATAAATTTTTGTAATTTTGCCTGCGGGGTATGCCGGGGACAGAATACCATGAATATAAGTGACACCGCGCCGGGGCAACGATATTTAGCACGTACCCAGGCAGTCGGGTGTCAATACGAGCAATTTATGTCTGACTGGATAGATAATTACATTTTGTGTGTCTGTGTCTCGGTAGTGCTTGCCGGCTTAATCATTCCCAATATCATGACGATTGCCTTCCGCCGCAAGCTCTTTGACGAGGCAGACGACCGTAAGATACACCGCGGGGTAGTTCCCCGGCTGGGGGGAATATCATTTCTGCCGGCATCCATATTCGCATTCTGTATAGTTGTGGGCTGCAATATCCGCATGTCTGTGCCCGGAGTGTACCTTGCCCTCCAGCAGGCGCTTGTCCCCATATTCTTTCTTCTGTGTGCCCTGATGCTGATGTATCTTGTCGGCATAGCCGACGATCTTGTGGGTGTCCGCTACCGGGCCAAGTTCGTGTTTCAGGTCATCGCCGCCGCGCTGATAGTGATGTCAGGCTGCTGGATACGCGACCTGTACGGATTCTGCGGCATAGGCCACTGGCCGACCATCTTAGGCTGGCTCGCCACCGCGTTTCTTGTGATCTATGTCGTAAACGCCATCAATCTCATCGACGGCATTGACGGCCTTGCCTCGGGTGTCAGCGCGCTCGCGCTAATGTGCTACAGTTATGTGTTCTTCAGTGCAGGTGAATATGCATACTCCTGTCTGGCCGGCGCGAGCCTCGGCACGCTCATCCCGTTTTTCTATTACAATGTGTTCGGCAAGGCCGAGCGTCACAACAAGATATTCATGGGTGACACCGGGGCGCTCACTATAGGCACGATGCTGGTCTTTCTGACCATTGAGGTTTTTGATCTGCCGCAGGCGGGCGCACCGCATGCGGGTAATCCCTTCATTGTGGCGCTCGCCCCGATAATGCTGCCGTGCTTCGATGTGGTGCGCGTGTTCTTGCACCGGGTAAGACGGGGCAGGAATCCGTTCCTGCCCGACAAGTGCCACATCCACCACAAACTGCTGGCTCTTGGATACAACCAGAGGCGTGCGCTGATAGCGATCCTTCTGGCAGATGCCGCCTTTGTCGCCGTCAACTTTATTATGTCACCGCTGATGAACCCGACATGGATATTGCTTGGCGATCTTGTGGTCTGGACAGGCATGAACATGTTGCTTACACATCTCATCAGGATCCGGGAGCGCCGGCTTGGTCTAAGGCTCTATGAGTGACATCCGGACTCAATGATTGATACAGGCAAGTATTTGGCGGATGCTGGAATAATAATACAAACTGAAGTTCCGTTTGTTATAAATCAGGACATCCCCGAAGCGGATGTCCATGTCTCATAAAAATAACAGTAATATAATGATATAAACATGATATGGCCATTTAAATCAGTCGATAGCCTCGCGAAGTCCGGTCTTCTTGAGGGGTTTACGGACTGGCATTCACATATTCTGCCGGGTGTCGACGACGGTATCCGTACCATGGATGAATCTCTTTCCACCCTCGAGGCCTTTGAGGCCCAGGGTGTTCGCAAGGTATGGCTCACCCCCCATGTCATGGAGGACAGTCCGAATACGACCGCTCGCCTGCGCGAGCGTTTCGCGGACCTGAAGGAGGCTTACAAGGGAAATATCGAACTGGCGCTTGCCTCGGAGAATATGCTCGACTCGCTGTTTGAGGAGCGCCTCCGTGACAAGGATTTCCTTCCCATAGGCTCGGAGGGGGAACATCTGTTGATTGAGACCTCGTATGTGAATCCTCCCTACGGCATGGAGTCAATGATCGACGGTATCTTCACCGCAGGATATGTGCCTGTCCTGGCGCATCCGGAGCGCTACAGGTACATGGACGAAAGCGACTACCGCAAGTGGAAGGAGCGTGGCGTGCTGTTCCAGTGCAACTATGTCTCGCTGATTGGCGGGTATGGTGAGACAGCGCGCAAGAAACTCGAATGGATGCTCAAGGAGGGAATGATCAATCTTACAGGCTCTGACGTACACCGCAAGTTTGTGTTTGACCATGTGATTGAGAAGAGCCCTAAGCGCAAGGATTCACTCAGCCGTCTGGTAGAGGTGGCCCACAATCCTTCGATAAAATAAAATCGGCAGCCAATTCACTGACCGGCAACTTATAGAAATAAAGTGCAAGGCCTGCGACGCTTGAGGCGATTCGCAGGCCTTGCACTTTATTGGATAATATGTTGATGTCAGAGTCTGGCGAGAGCCTCGGCTACATTCTTTTCAATACGGGCGTTGAGGTCTGTCTCGTCGCCCGGTACGAACTTCGAGCCGGTGATGTGCTCGTAGAGCTCGATGTAGCGCTTGCTTACCTCGTCGCAGTATTCGGGAGTCATCTCGGGGACAGTCTGTCCGGCCTTTCCCATGAAACCGTTGGCGATGAGCCACTGGCGCACGAACTCCTTGGAGAGCTGACGCTGCTCCTCGCCCTTCTCGAAACGCTCCTCATATCCGTCGGCATAGAAATAGCGCGAGGAGTCGGGGGTATGGATCTCGTCGATAAGGATGACCTTGCCGTCCTTGAGTCCGAACTCATACTTGGTGTCGACCAGAATCAGGCCGCGCTCGGCAGCCATTTTCGATCCGCGCTCGAAGAGAGCGAGAGCATACTTCTCCACCTGCTCGTAGACATCCTTGTCGACGATGCCGCGTGCTATGATCTCGTCGCGCGAGATGTTCTCGTCATGGCCCTCGTCGGCCTTGGTGGTCGGCGTCAGGATCGGAGTATCGAATTTCTGGTTTTCCCTCATTCCCTTGGGCAGTGTCACGCCGCACAGGCTGCGTGCGCCGGCCTTGTACTCGCGCCATGCGGAGCCTGCGAGGTATCCGCGCACGATCATCTCGATCCTGAGGGGCTCGCACTTGGTGCCGATTGTAACCATCGGGTCTGGAACCGCGATCTTCCAGTTCGGCACGATGTCAGAGGTGGCGTCGAGGAAGTAAGCCGCGATCTGGTTGAGCACCTGGCCTTTGAAAGGTATGCCTTTCGGCAGGATGACGTCGAAGGCCGAGATGCGGTCGGTCGCCACCATAACGAGATACTTGTCATCGATGTCATAGACATCGCGCACTTTACCGTGATAGAGTGATTTCTGGCCCTTGAAGTCGAAATCAGTCGTTGTCAATGTTGCTGCCATTATTTATTGCTGTCTAAGAATAATATGCAAAATTACAAAAAATCCCCGACACACACGCACACCGGCCCCCAAATTCTCACAGCAAACCGTTTTATCTGGCGAGGAGGATGTACTGCCAGGGCTGGAGCTCGGCGGGGAGCTCTATGGGAGCGCCTGAGAATACGTCGGTCATGCCCGTGGTGTCGAGATTGCCGCCCTTGAGTTTCAGGGGGACTTTCTCGCCCGAGAGGTTAGCGATCACCAGCACCTTGTCGTCGGTCCCCTCGGTCGTCTTCTTCCAGTCAAGGCCGTCAACCACCTCACGTGTGAACACGAGCACGTCGGGGTTTGTCGCCTCGAAGAACTTCACCGGCATACGCACGCCAAGGGCGCGGTTCTTGTGCTTCAGCGAGTTCAGCGTCTCATAGAAGGCTGTCATCTCGTTGGCTGTGTAGTCAGGCTGCATGGGATCCTGTTCGAAAAACTCGAAGGCGTGGTTGAATCCCACCTCCTGGCCGGTATACATCATCGGCATGCCGGGAAGCGTGTAGCTCAGCACCGCGAATGCGCCTGTGCCGGCGCCATAGCGGTCGAACTCCGTGCCTTCCCAGGAGTTGAGGTCATGGTTTGTCACCATGTTCATGTGGATAGAGCCGGCGGGATACTCCTTCTTCTGTCTCTCGAGCAGGGCAGGAATATCGGCGGCAGTCATGGCCGGGCGTTTCTCATTATGCTTGGCAGCCCAGGTGTTCACACCCTTGGTCATCGCTATGGCGTTGAAGACATCCTTCATGGGCCATGCGTAATCCACATCGAAGCCTCGTGCCAGCAGTTCAGGCTTGGCAGCCTCGGCGAGCATGAACACAGGCTTGATGCGCTGAAGCTTCGGGCGGACCTCCTCCCAGAAATCAGTCGGCACCTCGCCGGCAACATCACACCGGTAGCCGTCGATGTCGGCCTCGGCAACCCAGAACATCAGCGCGTCGGCCATTGCGGCGCGTGTCTTGGGATTGGAATAGTCGAGTTTGTAGACGTCGGTCCAGTCGTAGGGACCATACATCTCGCCCTTGTCGTTGCGGGCATAATACTCGGGATTGCTCTTGACCCAGGGATGGTCTACGCCGGTGTGGTTGCAGACCTCGTCGAGTATGACCTTCATGCCCAGCGAATGCGCGGTGCGAACGAACTCCTGAAGGTCCTGCATCGTGCCGAACTCCGGGTTGACCGCCTTGTAGTCACGCACGGCATAGTAGGAGCCGAGCGAGCCCTTGCGCTGCTCCTTGCTGATGGGATGGATCGGCATGAGCCACACCACGTCGACACCGAGGTCCTTGATGCGCGGCAGCTGACGCTGCAGTCCCTTCAGGTCGCGCGTGTCGGTGCCCTGACGCAGGTTTGCCTCATATATCACGGCTGAGTTGATCCATTCGGGTGCCGGCGACATGGCCGGAGTGTTGCCCAGTTCCTTGTTGTCCTGAGCCGCGCAGGGCATCAGGCATAGCGCTGACAGTGCGAGCGCCATTATTCCTTTTAATTTCATATCCTACGGTATTAGAGTACAACATTAACAATACGTCCCGGCACGACTATGACCTTGCGGGGAGTCTTGCCGGCGAGCCATTTCTCAGCGGCGGCGTCGCCCAGGGCGATCTTCTCGACCTCCTCTTTCGAGGCGCCGGCGGGTGCCTCCACCATATAGCGGGTCTTGCCGTTGAACGAGACCGGGTATTTCACCGTGTCCTCGGCAAGCGCGGACTCGTCGTATGCAGGCCACTCGGCGTCGACAACACTTCCCTCATGGCCGAGACGGTGCCAGAACTCCTCGGCCATATGCGGAGCGAAGGGTGCAATGACGCGGGTCACCAGCTCGAGTGCGCGGCGGTTGGTCGACTTCTGTGCCGTCAGTTCGTTGAGCGCTATCATGAAGGCTGACACCGAGGTGTTGAACGAGAAGTTCTCGATATCAGTGGTGACCTTCTTGATGAGCTTGTTGACGGTTTTCTTCTCCTCCTTGGTCATCTCGGCGTCGTTGGCGAGGTCCGCTTTGTCGAAGAGGCCCCAGAGTTTCTTCAGGAAGCGGTTTACGCCGTCGATGCCGTTGGTGTCCCAGGGCTTTGACTGCTCGACCGGGCCGAGGAACATCTCGTAGAGCCTCAGGGTGTCGGCGCCATAGCGGTCAACGATATCATCGGGGTTGACCACGTTGAACATCGACTTCGACATCTTCTCCACGGCATAGCCGCAGATGTATTTCCCATCCTCGAGCACGAACTCGGCGTCGGCGAACTCCGGTCGCCAGCCGCGGAAGCGCTCGGTGTCGAGCACATCGTTGCTGACCATCGATATGTCGACGCGGATCGGCGTCGTGTCATACTGCTTGCGCAGCCCGTGGCTCACAAACGTGTTGGTGTTCTTGATACGGTAAACAAAATTGCTGCGGCCCTGGATCATTCCCTGGTTGACAAGCTTGCGGAAAGGCTCCGGCTCGGCCACGAGTCCGAGGTCATAGAGGAACTTGTTCCAGAAGCGGGAATAGATGAGGTGGCCGGTGGCATGCTCCGCGCCGCCGACATAGAGGTCGACGTTACGCCAGTATTCGTCGGCCTCGCGGCTCACGAGGGCCTTGTCGTTGTGCGGGTCCATATAGCGCAGGTAATATGCCGACGAGCCTGCGAATCCGGGCATCGTGCAGACCTCGATGGGATAGCCCTCGGGTGTAGTCCAGCCCTCGGCACGCGCCAGCGGCGGCTGGCCATCCTCGGTGGGCAGATAGCTCGATACCGGCGGAAGCTGAAGGGGCAGGTCTTTCTCATCCATCAGGTACGCAGCGCCATCCTTGTAATATACCGGGAAAGGCTCGCCCCAGTAGCGCTGGCGCGAGAATATGGCGTCGCGCAGGCGGTAGTTGGTCTTCACCTTGCCGAGGCCTGTCTCCTCGATGAATCTCTTGGTCTTGGCTATTGCATCCTTGACCTCAAGACCGTTCAGGTCGAGTTTCGGACCCTTGGAGTTGATCATGCGGCCCTCCTTGGCGTCGAAACTCTGCTCAGAGACGTCGGCGCCCTCGATAAGCGGTATGATGGGGAGGTTGAAATGGCGTGCGAAGGCATAGTCGCGTGAGTCGTGCGCGGGCACGGCCATGATCGCGCCGGTTCCGTAGCCGGCCAGCACATAGTCGCTGACCCAGACGGGAATCTTCTCGCCTGTAAGGGGGTTGACGGCATAGCTGCCGGTGAAGACGCCCGACACCTTCTTCTCTATCTGTCGCTCACGCTCGGTCTTGTGCTTGACCTCCTCGAGATAAGCCTCGACCTCGGCGGCATGTTCGGGAGTGGTGAGAAGTGGAACATACTTCGACTCGGGGGCAAGGACCATGAATGTCACGCCGAAGACCGTGTCGGCGCGTGTGGTGAATATCTCGAGCGATATGTCGGAATCAGCCACGTCGAAACGCATCTCCGCTCCCTCCGAGCGGCCGATCCAGTTGCGCTGTGTTTCCTTGAGCGAGTCGCTCCACTCGAGAGTGTCGAGGTCGTCGAGAAGGCGGGGCGCATAGGCCGACACGCGCAGGCACCACTGGTTCATCATCTTCTGCTCGACGGGGAAGCCGCCGCGGACGCTGAGGCCCTCGCTGACCTCGTCGTTGGCGAGCACCGTGCCGAGCTGGGGACACCAGTTCACCATTGTCTCGCCCTGGTATGCGATGCGGTAGTTCATCAGCCTCTCGCGCTGCTCGCGCTCTGTGAGCGCGTTCCACTCATCGGCGGTGAATGTCAGCGTTTTCGTGGCAGCGGGGTTGATGCCCTCGGAGCCATGCTCCGAGAAGTGCTTGACAAGACCCTCAATCGGCATAGCCTTGTTGAGGTCGAGGTCGAAATATGAGTTGAACATCTGCATGAAGGCCCACTGGGTCCAGCGGTAGTAGGACGGGTCGCAGGTGCGCACCTCCCGGCTCCAGTCGAACGAGAACCCGATCTTGTCGAGTTGCTCGCGGTAGCGGGCTATGTTCTCGGTCGTGGTCTTCTCGGGGTGCTGTCCTGTCTGGATGGCATACTGCTCGGCTGGGAGGCCGTAGGCGTCGTAGCCCATGGGGTGAAGCACGTTGAAGCCCTGCTGGCGCTTGAAGCGCGCATAGATGTCGCTGGCTATGTAACCGAGCGGGTGTCCGACGTGCAGCCCCGCCCCCGATGGGTAGGGGAACATGTCGAGCACATAGAACTTGCGGCGTGAGGGATCCTCCTTGACCTCATAGATATGGTTCTCGCGCCAGAACTGCTGCCAGCGCTTCTCGATTTCGCGATGATTATATTCCATTATGTTGCTGTGGTTTTGTTTCTTATGGCATTGTTGCGCCGCATTGGGGAACCGCGACACAGGTTAAAGTGCAAAATTACAAAAATTTTTTCGTAATTTTGCATAAAACGTATTAATCAGACGAAATTGGCAACAACCGCAACGCGCCCGGGCATCAGGCGCAATCTGGTGTATTCCACTGTGCTGACGTGCGCCACCTACGTGTTTCCGTTGGTGGTGTATCCCTATGTGTCGCGTGTCTTAGGGGTTGCCAATGTGGGTCTGGTGGGATTCATTGACAGCATCACCACCTATTTCATATTATTTTCGATGATGGGCATCTCGCTACTCGGCATACGCGAGACAGCCATGACGCGAGGTGACAGCCGGAGGCTAAGCGATACGTTCTGGAGTCTTCTTGCGCTGCACGCAATGATGACACTCGTCATGCTCGCGGGGATGGCTGTGGCCACTGCATTGGTGCCTCAGCTCAGGGCGAACGCCGGGCTGATGTGCGTAGGCATGTGCAAGCTGGTGTTCAATCTTTTTCTGGTAGAATGGCTGTACAAGGGCCTTGAGGATTTCCGTTACATTACCCTGCGCACCGTCGGCGTGCGCGCTCTCTATGTTGCTGCTGTGTTTCTGCTTGTCCGTTCGCCGGGCGACACCGATACCTATTATGTGCTGACCATGCTGGTGGTTGTGGCCAGTGCGCTTGTCGACATGTTCCGTGCGCGCCGGTTTGTGACCATGCGCTGCATACGCCTCAGGCCGTGGCGCTATCTCGGCTCCTTCATGTCGCTGGGCCTCTATGTGCTGCTCGGATCTGCCTATACGACGCTGAATGTAGTGATACTCGGCTTTGTGGCTGGCGACACTGAGGTGGGTTATTATACCACTGCTGTCAAGATAATATTCATCCTGTCGAGTTCGGTGACGGCGATGGTCAGTGTCTTCATGCCGCGCATGAGCCAGTTTGCCGCCGAGCGACACATGGATGAGTTCAGGCGTTATTTCCGGCGATGTTGCGCAGGGATGCTCGCGGTAACGGTACCGCTTAGTGCCGTGGTGTGGGTATGGGCACCCGAGATAGTTATGCTGCTGAGCGGCCCGGGCTATGAGGGGGCGGTTGAGCCGCTGCGGGTCATGATACTCTTTATGCCTGTGTCGGGCATAGGCCAATTATTAGTGCTTCAGGTGCTGACGCCCCTTGGCAGAGACCGGTCGGTATTGGCAGCCACTTTTGCAGGAGCCCTGACCGGAGTTGTGCTCAACATCATGCTTGTACCGGCCATGCATAGCGTCGGGAGTGCCTGGGTATGGAGTGCGGGCGAGACAGTCCTCTGCATTGCAGCCTTACTTATGGCTCGTCATTCCCTGCGCCACTGTTAACGTATTACTTTCCGACCGTTGATTATCCAGAGACCTCGGGGAAGCTTGTCAAGGGAATTGACGCTATGCACTGTGCCATCGACTGAGACAGCGCGAATCTTGCCGTCGGCAGTTTCTTCGCTGCTGATACTTTCTACGTCAGTGTATAGGTTGTAGCTTATGCTGATGGGCCCGGTTACCGCATAATTGTAATAAGACTCCTCTCCGTTGGCACCTTGAACATAATGCGGATATACAGGTCGAGTGCCGAAGATGCCTTGTTTCAGGTCATTGCCAAGCTGTATTCCGTCGATATAGTATCCTGAGGCGAAAGTGTTACCTATCCTGTTGAAACCCTCGGAAGTGGTTACGTTGATCATTCCCTTCTCCTTTGCGTATTTGAGGAGGTCATATAGCATTGCGAGGCGTGTGCCCGGGCACGGGTGCCACTCGCTCCAGGAGGATATCCCCAACGAGGGCGACGGCTCCAGGTCACCGTTGAGCGGGTCATTGCCGGACATGGGGTACACCCACTCGTCGGGATAGTCTCCGCCCTCCGACACGAGCGCCCCCGGCAGGCTGTTTACCCAGCAGGGGCGGTAAGCGTGCAGTCCCATTACAATCCAGGCCCCCTTCTCCGCGGCCTCGTCGATCTGACGCCTGAAGAAGTCGTAGTGTGCCTGGCTGTAGGTGTTGTCGGCGGTCTGCTCCCCCTTGTATCCCGGCGCGGCCTGACCCTCCATCATCAGGCGGGTCGCCGTGGAGTGGAGCGGGGGCAGGTTGTAGAAGGTGACGCCGTCAGACTCGAAGCCCCGGGGACAGACCCCGTTGATGAGCGGCACGATGGAGTGCGAGGCCGTCGGACCGGGTGTCACCCATGCGTTGCCGTGAATTCCGAGGCTCCCGGCGATGCGGAACCACTCGCCCCACTGGTAGTCGATCGGGAAGGAGGGGTTGTATGCCACAATCCTTTTAGTTTCATAGTCCGCCACATAGGGCTTGATCCAGGGAGCCGGCGTCTTGATCCAACGGCTCTTGTCTGGACTGGCGTAGTAGGACTTCCCGGTCTGGCGGTCATAGACCGATGTGGTGTTGTTGCTTCGCAGTCCGGCGTAGGTTGACTCCGCGAGAATACGGTCGGCGAGTCCGCTGTCGAGACTGTCCACGCACCAGCTGTTTGTCTGGTACCTTGCCGTCATCGAGTGTGACTGGATCTCATATCCTTTCTCGTCCTGAAGACGCCTGGCGATGAGTCCGTTCTCGTTGAGCGCCGGAGGGTTGTCGATGAACCCGGCCCGCCAACCCTCCATCGAGAGGCATCCCCTCAGCCCGAGGCTCTCGAGGAGCGGATATAGGGTGCTGTAATAGCCCCCTTTCATCCAGGCAGAGGGGTTTGATGACGGGATTTTGCCGTCGAGGGTGTCGTCGTCATGGATTGTGAACATCGGCTGCCCGGTCCATTCTGTTCCCTCTTTATGCCATGCGTCGAAGACCGAGAGGTTAAGCAGGTCCTTGACGTCATATTCCGTATTGTCAATTTCTCTGAACGGCGGGTCGATGCGGAAATAGTTCTCGGGAATCTCCAGAATCCATTCGCTCACGGGCAGAGGCTGCTCCAGTACGAGATAGTGCTCTGGCTCGCCTGCGGTGTGGACAGGAATAAGCTTTATGGTGTCGGTGCCGCATATCACTCTCGGAACCAGTTGGTCGCGCCATATTGCCTCGTCATTAAAGGATAACTCTCCGGTGTAAGCCGGGTTTAACGTAATGGTGAATCGGTCGAAAGAAGAGTTGTCAATATACTCTCCGGGTATGGGCAAGACTGTGAGAAAGTCTTCGACATCAGTGTCGAAGACCGAGGCCCCAGCCGAAAGCATGGCGACGGCGCCCATAAGGCAACTCAGGCATACCCTTAGGGAAGATTCCATTATCTGTGGATTTCGATTGCTTACTAACTTAATGAGAATTTAAGATGTTAGATTGGGTTTGTGATGAATCCCGAGTTGCAAAAGTAGTAAAAATTTTCACACCAAATTACAGAAAATGTAATTTGGTGTGAAAATTTTAGCTGTCTTATTCCTAATAGGGGTAAGGAAGATACTTCTGAATATAATTTTGTCGGCTCTAAACCATTAATGTGTTAAAAGTTTTTATCGTAGCACTTTACGGCCGTCGATTATCCAGAGGCCGCCGGGAAGTTGATCTATAGAGTTGACCTCATGCACTATGCCCTCCACCGAGACAGCGCGAATCTTGCCGTTAGTCGTATTCTCATTGGGAATACCCTTAATCTCAGAGAATACGGTGTAATTGCTGTGGATGTGATGGGTGACCGCGTAATTATAGTACGATTCCTCTCCATTTGCTCCTTTGACATAATGCGGATATTCCGGGCGTGTGCCGAAGATTCCTTCCTTTAAATCATTGCCAAGCTGTATTCCGTCGATATAGTATCCCGAGGCAAAAGTGTTGCCGATCCGGTTGAAACCCTCGGAAGTGGTTACGTTGATCATTCCCTTCTCCTTGGCATATTTTAGAAGGTCATAGAGCATTGCGAGGCGTGTGCCGGGGCACGGGTACCACTCGCTCCAGGAGGATATCCCCAACGAGGGCGACGGCTCGAGGTCACCGTTGAGCGGGTCATTGCCGGACATGGGATAGACCCACTCGTCGGGATAGTCCCCGCCCTCCGACACGAGCGCCCCCGGCAGACTGTTGACCCAGCAGGGACGGTATGCGTGCAGGCCCATGACAATCCAGGCCCCTTTCTCGGCGGCCTCGTCGATCTGACGCCTGAAGAAGTCGTAGTGGGCCTGGCTGTATGTGTTGTCGGCAGTCTGCTCCCCCTTGTATCCCGGCGCGGCCTGACCCTCCATCATCAGGCGGGTCGCCGTGGAGTGGAGCGGGGGCAGGTTGTAGAAGGTGACGCCGTCAGACTCGAACCCCCGGGGGCATACCCCGTTGATTAGCGGCACGATGGAGTGAGAGGCCGTCGGACCGGGCGTCACCCATGCGTTGCCGTGAATTCCGAGGCTCCCGGCGACGCGGAACCACTCGCCCCACTAGTAGTCGATGGGGAAGGAGGGGTTGTATGCCACAATTCTCTTGGTGTCATAGTCCGCCACATAGGGCTTGATCCAGGGGGTGGGAGTCTCGATCCATCGGCTTTTGTCACTGCTCGCGTAATATGACTTCCCGGTCTGTCGGTCATAGACTGATGTGGTGTTGTTGCTTCGCAGTCCGGCGTAGGTTGACTCCGCGAGAATCCTGTCGGCGAGTCCGCTGTCAAGACTGTCCACGCACCAGCTGTTTGTCTGGTACCTTGCCGTCATCGAGTGAGACTGGATCTCATATCCCTTCTCATCCTGGAGACGCCTGGCGATGAGACCGTTGGTGTTGAGCGTCGGAGGGTTGTCGATGAAGCCGGCCCGCCAACCCTCCATCGAGAGGCATCCCCTCAGGCCGAGGCTCTCGAGGAGCGGATAGAGTGTGCTGTAATATCCCCCCTTCATCCAGGGGGAGGGGTTTGATGACGGGATTTTGCCGTCGAGGGTGTCGTCGTCGTGGATTGTGAACATCGGCTGCCCGGTCCATTCGGAGCCCGCTTTATGCCATGCGCCATAGACAGGGAGGCCGAGCAGTTCCTCAGGGTCAATGTCGGGTCGTCCCTCCTCGACAGTGACCGGGTCGATGCGGAAATAACCCTCGGGAATGTCGAGAGTCCAGTCACCTTCCGGAAGGTTTTGTTCCAATATAAGAAAATATTCAGTTTGATTTGTGGACGGTATGGGGGTGAGTGGAAATGTGATAGAACCTGATGAGACTGTCGGGATCAGTTGGCCATACCAGACTGCTTCGTCATTAACTGAGATTCTGCCCTCGTAGCCGGGGGCTATCGAGACCGTGAACCGATCAAAAGCTGTTGGATCAAAATGAGTTCCAGGCTGTGGTGAGACCGTAATTATGTTTTCAGAACTTGAATTTGTGGCTCCGGCCATGTAAGAGGGTATTGCCGCCGCAGCCAGTAAGAGAAAGAGATATGATACTCTCATGAGACAGTGGGATAATTCTGCCTAATCCTCATCAGCAGTGGGTAATACAATAGAAACGTGAGGAATCATACTGTTGCCCGTTCACTGTCTGAGGCTCTGGTATGCCTGTCTTCGTAGAACGGGCAAACCGATAGAAACCTCACGCAGAATATGACACCATTGCTGACTGCGTCGGAACGCAGTCAACATTGATATATACATACCCACAAGGCATCTACTGTTTGCCACATTCAAGACGAAGACATAGAAATTTACCAGATTTCAGACAGTCAAGAATGAGCGTCAAGTAAATACGCTTTCCGAATTATGTCCGGTCATAACTCCTCATGACCGGTGTAGCTCCCTCCCGATAATGGTTTGGTTCAAGCCTTGGAGAGATAGACAAACCATTGTCTGCGTGAGATCCACGGTGCAAATATACAAAAAATTTTACTTACTTCAGCTGACAGTGATAAATTTAAGAGAAATTAGGTCGTAAGCGTTAACTGAAAATTCTACCTTGCAGAATCCAGACTGATTCCCTTGCCACCTGGAGACAGAGTCAGAAGGCTTGATAGCACAATATTACAATAGGCTCCATATAGAAAAGGCAACTGTAACGTATTTGTCTCCGCGTGCCGCATGGGCAGACAGATACCCCCTATTGTCATTCAGATGACCGACTGCCTTGACATCTGACCGATTTTTACACAGATACCTTGGAATGAAAACGGTCAGATTACAGCTGATAAACACACATCCGACCTAAATTTCGGTCGGATGCGATAAAAACGGTCGGATTATGGCTGGTTTCGGTCGGATGAACTTCCACTATTTCTTTGGTAAGTTCTTTGATTTCTCTGGGATTTTCTTATTCTTCCATTCCTTTGCGGCTTCTGTCAGGCGGTATTTCTGTTGAGAATGGTTGGGGGTATCAGGGTAGAGCCGTTCTATCGCTCCGTCTACCAATGCCGGATTAAGATAGAACTTACGGAAATGTCTTATGTCCTTTAAACCACACAAGTCTGCAAGTTCTAATGCTGTCATAAATTCATCCGTGCCGTTCTCAATCAAGGTCTGAGCTGGTATGGAACTGGTGCAGTACTGGTATGATAGTGGTATGTTGCTTTGAGGAAACAGGTTGGGTATTCGCGCCTTGTTCAGTGGATGCTTTGCGAGGTCGTTTGAAGGTGACGATTACAAACCCTCCGTCCCAACGCCATGTGGGATCCTCTACGCCTTGTTCGCGGCAGGCATCCATTATACGCGTGGCTCCGGAACCCCAACTTTCCTAATAGGTTGACTTATATAGAGCTTCGGCAATCTTTAGATTATAGGGATAGGATTCATGCGGCTCCTTGATAGATTTGGGTGATATTTGAGGCGGGAATATGCCGGGGTTGGCAATCTCTATACGGTCATCGTAGATTGCGATACTCCCTGTCAGATTATGTTTCTCCCATTGACGATGTTGAAGAAGAAAGCCATACCTGCGTCAAGCAGGTCGAAGAAGTTGCCTTCGGCACGTTGGTTGTCGATAAACTCATTCTTATCGTTACCCAAGAAGCGGGCCATCCGAAGCCGAAACTGCGGATACTCTTCGATATTGTTTGAGAAAAGCATCACCGTTCCATTGGTTGGATTCCCATTTTTCAGCAAATTCCATTTCGCCAATGTGGCGTCTATTGGCGCACTCATTGCTCTGGCGGGGATTCTACCGCCCTTAACGCCAAGCCGGATGCACCCTCTGATATGCTTCTCGTTCAGGTCAGTAAGCGTGACGCCATCAGCCATCTGACGCTCCCACGCATACATCTGAGGCTGATGCGCCCGGATTCGTTCATCGTACATCTTGTGCGGCATTACCTTCGTTGTGCTTTCGACTTTATAATAAGGGCATCCGTGGAAGGTATGTGGTCGTTCTCTCCATACCCAGCCATCGAAGTGCATGGCAATCACTTTATTAACCGGACGGTCAGGCACATCAACGTAATGAATCTTCACATCGACAGCTGGCTCCAATCTGCAAATATTGCTGATAATCAGCATAGTTGCGGATGTATATAGAAATTTACCAGATTTCAGAAAGTCAAGAATTAGCGCGGATACGCTTCTTTATTTCGTATGTTTTGGATAGAGTTGCCCCACTCCAAATACAAAGGTAATAGAAACCCTTAAAGAACCTTCGTTGATAGGCAAAAATCAGCGTTTTAAGGCTCATTTTCCCCCTTTTTTGTACCGCCATTGTCTCTCAAAGCGTCCAAAAGCCTGCTTTATAATGGCAAAAGATAATCCTTGACAACTGCTAAGTTGAAATTCACTCAGCAGCGGAATCTAAGACAATGAAACAGATGTCACCAAAGTGCTCTTTACCGACTTCTTCTCCTTTCAGGATTGCCGGCATTGAGATAATATCCTTTGATTCAAGAATGTCAAGCAAATCCCACATCACTTCATGGTAAAATATGATTTGACCCAGTTTCGGAGAAGAAATGTTATGAGCCGGAGCCCATGATATACAATATTGTTTCACTCCATTACTAAGCCTGTCTGTAATGCTTTTGCATAGTTTGTCAATGTTATCGCCGTTATTTTTGCGCATCACAGGTATGAGAATATTGCCATTCTCATCTGTAAGACCCCAACCGGCAATTGATTGTATTATGTCTCGGTTATCGATGCGGTTCCCATTAGCTTGCATTAATTCTTTTGCAAATGCGATCATTTTTTTTGAGCTGAGCCAATATCCCAAGTTATCAGTCCAGTTCTGCATCAGTGTGCCATAGCCGTTAGTCCCTATTTTATCATGGTTTCGGCTCTCATACATCGCCCAATAAGCCCCGGTCCAAGTCCCGTGGTCTTCACAGCTTATTGGTGAGCCTAACCGCTCATCGTCCCATATATAGGAGTCCAGGAGATATGAGAAAACAAGGCTATAAGTCTGTCTTGAGTATCCGGAATTTTCATAGGCAGAAACCAGTTCTTTGATTTCCGGCTCAATTATAGGGAAAATTCTGTCGGCAAACTCTTTTGACTGTCGGCGGATTTGTTGTGTCTCGCTTTTCCCAAAAATGTGCATTTTTGTAGTATAATTCTCGTTATTGCATATCAAAAGATCGCCAACTTCAAGTAATCTAAGTTGACTTTTGTTGTAAGGAATACCAAGTGAGTCCAATTTAGCGGCAGAACCAGACTGAACAAAGACACAAAGAATATTCCAATTGTTATCTGTCAGATATTCGCTCGGATGAAAACTATTGTATGAGCAGAATGCTGAAAGGTCAAAAGACTTCAACGGTCGGCCAATAATTGTATCTTGTGGATTAGCTATTATATGCATTGGCAAAAATGCCATATACAAAATCAATAGGATATTTCTCATAATGTTTGCTTTTTTTATTTTAACAATTTTCTATCATTGTCGCCACTTTCGAGAACGCTCATTTGATGAATTGCTATCTGGTTCAGCTTTACCAATCGTTCGGATTGGGGCATACCCTGTTCAATGAAAATCGCATTGAGGTTCTCCATATTTGACAGGCAGATAAGTTCGTTGATTGTAGCGTAATCGCGGATGTTTCCTTTGAGATCGGGATTGGCGGCGCGCCATTGTTTTGCCGTCATGCCGAACATCGCCACATTCAGCACGTCCGCCTCGTTCGCATAGATGATGCTCGCTTGGGCCTTGGTAATTTCAGCAGGAATAAGATTGTGCTTTATGGCATCTGTGTGGATTCGATAATTTATTTTTGACAGCTCGCGTTTGGCAGACCAGCCGATAAGACGCTGCTCTTCCTCTTTGAGACGCTGAAACTCCTTGACAATATATACTTTGAATTCCGGGCTTATCCACATTGCGAACTCAAACGCAATGTCTTTATGGGCATATGTGCCGCCATATCGTCCTGCTTTGGCTTGCAAGGAGACCGCGTTGGTTCGGGCAACGAATTCCTTTACACTTATCTTGAAGCTGTTAAGACCTGCCTGATTTCTAATTGTGGCGAATTCGCCATAATTAAAATCCGGATTATACACTTTCTCCCAAATACCGATAAACTCCAAGGTATTGCGGTTTCGCAACCAGTCGGTGATGAAGAAGTCTCCGTCCTTGGCACGCATCATGTCAGTAAGACAGATATAATCTTCGCCGTTGACTTTCACAACATTGACCTCAGTATCCTTAACTGTGATTTTTGTCATTGCCCGCTAATTATTTATTGTATTGGAATCGGTACATTTGTCAGTTTGTACTGAAAGTGTTATCTTTGCAGTGTTGATTCCCGGTAGCCCCTGACTCGTCAAGCTATCGGGTTTAGTTTTTTATATCTGCAAAGGTAATCATTTTCATTGGATTGGGCAACAGTGAGAAAAAGGACACCGGGTATCCCTCCCGATGTCCAACCACTAATCCGCGTCAAGATGAACGCAGGGGCTGCACCTTGTATTTAAGTTTTTCTTTCATCGCCACGGATTCATATACGACATGGTTGCCGTCATCGTCATAGACGGGCGATTCGCTCCGGCCGAGATAATACTCCAGCCAGAGGCTCGCGCGTCCGTCTGACATCTCCCTTTGGATGGGCTTGGGATTTTATTTCTGTTTATTTGGCAGTCGGCCCATAGTGAATTAATTTTGTGTTTGTGGAGCAACGGTAATATCGGGTTGTGAGACACATTTACCGATAAAAGCTATAACGGGTTATATCGATTTTCCCTATGAAAAAGCATATCTTGCAGAATCCCGACGGATTCCGTTGACACCTACAGACAGAGTAAGAAGGCTTGATAGTACAATATTACAATAGGCTCCATATCATTAGTGTCCACTAAAAAATCATAAGAGTACTTTGAAATTATTGAAATTCA
>WGUO01000025.1 GCA_014867205.1 Muribaculaceae bacterium
CACTTTCCCTATAACAAATACTGTAATTCCGGAGCGCCGCTTTATGAACAGAGACGTGTAGGATGCGGACCGCTCGCCGTCGGCACCATAATGGGATACTACAAGTGGCCGGCTGCGGCAGATGGATATACTTTCGACTGGACTGGAATGTATTCCTATCTGTATCATGACGGGTGGTCGAGGCTTTTTGAAATACTCGGAAGACCAAAATATCTTAACAGTGATTATTCAAATCCCGATGGTACCTCTACACCAATTTTAAGATATGTACCAGCTTTTCAAAAAATGGGATACACTAACCAAAAGTCGGAACGCTTCTCCACATCCAAAGTTGCGGATGAACTCATATCGGGCAATCCCGTCCTATGCAGAGGAGACAGTATGTCAATATCCACTAAGGGCCACGCATGGGTAATCGACGGGGGATATGTTGTCGGGGAAGAGGAGATTGCCGTTGTCAAGGGAGAGGAAAAGAAAAAGGTATATTATAACTATTTCAACTGCATATGGGGCTTGACAAGCAAGAACAACGGTTACTTCCTGTATGAGCCCGGTTCAAATAGTTTGGACTCCTTCAGGGACCTGTCTATTGTGTATGGATTCAGACCCAACAGATAATGGAAAATTAATAACTAATCACAACACATAACACCAAAAGATTATGAAAAGAAAAGTTTTCGCGGCATGCATGCTCTCCATTAGCGCAGCCTTGCTGACAGCCGGATGCAGCAATGACGGCGACGTGGAGGGGGCAAAGTCTTCCGAGCCGGTCAGGATACCGCTTACAGAGGATACCCGTGCGATGGTGGATAACGGCAACAGCTTCGGCATTGACCTTCTGAGTGCCGTCGGGGAAGAGAAGAAGGGCAATTTCGTCATCTCGCCGTTCAGCGCGTTCATGACGGCCGCCATGCTCGCCAACGGAGACTGCGGCCTTTCCAGAGACCAGATCATGAGCGCCATGGGGCTTGAGGGTACAGACGCCGACCTCGCCATTCTTAACGATTACTGCAGGAGCCTGTCGTCATTCCTCCCCAAGGTAGACGGGAACGTGACATGCTCGCTCGCCAACGGCGCATGGGCAGACCCTGTGGAGGGTTTCCTTGACACATTCTCAGGCGTGCTCTCCGACAGTTTCGGAGCTGAATGCCGGAACATATCGCCGGCAGGCGAGGCCGGACGCGCAGACATCAACGGCTGGGTCAGCGGCAAGACATCAGACATGATCCCCGAGTTCCTGAAAGAGCCGCTGGACGATAAGACAACGTTCGCCATAGTGAATGCCGTCTACTTCAAGGGAGAGTGGCAGAACCGTTTTGACAAGGCAAGGACGCGCCCGGCAATATTCCACAACGCCGACGGCTCGGAGTCAGAACCCATGCAGATGCAGTTCTCCGGGAAGGCAGCCGTGCTGCCGACCGAGGACTACACCTGGGTCGGGCTCAAATACGGCAACGGCAACTTCGAGATGGTTCTGGCCGTTCCCAATGACGGAAACGGGGACATGCTCTCAAAGGAGAGACTGCATCAGATGCTGTCAGAACTCAGACACCTGACACGGGCCGATGTCGAGCTGAAGATGCCGAGGTTCGAGGTGGAGTCAGACATCGACCTGGTCGGGTCTCTGAAAAGGATGGGCATCCTCGCTCCCTTTGACAGCGATCTTGGCCTTGACAACATCAGCCGCATTCCGCAATATCTCAAAGTATATAAGCAGGGAGTGAGGATCGAAGTCGACGAGGAAGGCTCGGTGGCTGCCGCCGCCACGATAGCCACCAGCGGGGATATGTCATCCGATAAGTTTGAACTCACGGTCGACCGTCCGTTCATATTCCTGGTCCGCGAGACCACCACAGGGGCTATCCTCTTCGCAGGAAGAATCAACAGCCTCTAAAAAACATTGTCTCGCCACAGCAATTTTCGGGCTGATTCCATTCAAGGAGCCAGCCCGATTTTTACCGGCTTTTTACAGACTCCAGAGGAAGAACGGCTTCATGTTCCGCGTCGGTGTCACGCCCACATTCTCGTTGGGGGGGCAGTTATCTGTCTCTGTTCTCCGGCATAGTGCCCTATGTCAGTGTCGGATACACGCTGTAGAGGCATCGAGGGTGAGGTTAAGGCCCCGGTGGGCACATTCCTCACCGAGTCAGAGTTCATAACCTACCTCTTCTCGCACGGGGGAGACTGCCAGATCCGACTCGTAGCCGCCGACTGTGCCTACATCGGATACGTCTCACTCTGACAGGAACTGCATCTTGGCTGGATGCTGTTCACATGGCAGCATCAAAACTTACTCCAACAAGATTCTATAAGTGTCGCTGCAAGGCATCCCCTACAAGTTTTACTCATTCTACTCAACCGATGCCTGCGGCGCACTTATACAGAACTGCATCGTATTCAGAGATGATAATATGGATTGCAGTTGCGGCGCCAATGTGTGAAACAGCTACGGCAACAACTAATATAAACTGCTTAAAAACGCGCGCTGACTGAATGTTCTTTTAGATGAAACAAATTGATAAAGAGACGGAACGTAGGTTGAGGTGGCTATTTTTGCCTTTGTTCATCACGGTGGTAACTGTAATGCTTGACTTGTTTCTAAGATGGAATTTATTTTCCGTGTCAACTGTAAACTATGTTTTAATGATCATGTTGGCAATTCCTATCTTAGGCTATTGTATTGCAGCTATAAGGCAGAAGTGCTGGGGATATCTTGCTATTATATTAGCAATAACTCTTATAGCGTATCTCAATATAACTGATTTCTTTGAATATATACTTTCCCCAAAGGAATAGTTTGTTCCTATTGAGATATACCATTAGAGAATCAAATATCAAGACCGTATCAACCGATAATATTGTAATATTCCATGATAGATGAAACAGTTAGATAGGGAAACAAAAGAAAAAATATTGTGGTTTTCCATTCCAGCGGGAATTGTTTGCTTGTATGACATTTATGTGTTATTTTTTAGCAATGATTATGCTGAAAGCGGTAAAATATGCCTTATTGCCACGATTATAACTCTAACTATCCCCTTGGCCGGAGCATGTATTGCAGCTGTAAAACAGAAATGTTGGAGATACCTCGCCAATATTCTGGCTATGGCTGCGGTGTTGTACATTTGTATGTTCTTTTTGCTTTGGGTACTCCTTACACCTGCTGATGAACTTTTGAAATTAACGCAATAAGCCTCAAATATACATAATGCAATTATAAACTTAAAAATCTTTTCCTTATGAGTCTGAGGAATCCACTGACATTTGCTATGCTCGTCTTCGCAGCGATGATATTGGCGCCAGAGGCATCGGGTCAGGAGATGCCGGAGGATGACGGAGAATCCGGTAAACCAGGATGTGAGTTTTTATGGGGGCCGAGGGCCTCTTTCGATATCTTCAGTTGCGAAAAGTCCACAGACATGAGTCCGCATGACCCTGATGAGATCGGACTCGGCGCCTCTGCCGGTGTCGCCGCCCGGTTTATGTGGCATCGCCGCTGGTTCGTTGAGTCGGGTCTGTTTTTATCCTACGGCAACGCCTCTGTGCCTGTGTCAGTATGGAGTGACGATGGCAACGGTGCGGTGGCGCTGCATGACTCGTATACATTGAGTCGTGGCGCGATACAACTTCCGGTGCATCTCGGTGTCCGCTGGGATATCAACGAGAATTTAGGCATAGGGGTCTTTACCGGGGTGCGACTCTCGTGGGGATTCGCGGGCAGTCTCAGCAACGGTCCCTCTTACATGCCTGAATTCGACCTCTACGGCGATAACGGCGTATGGAGACGATTCGGCGTTGCGCCGGTTATCGGTGTCGAGTTTTGGTGCGCCCGCAACATGAGTGTGTCGGTAGCCGGCAACTTAGGAGTCAACAACATGGCGCGTAAGCCGATATTCGAAACAAACCACATGGACGAGTCCGAGTGCCGCATCGCCTACACCTATTGGTTCGGAAGGTAGGCTCTTTACGAAATCATTTTATACTCCGCATATTATCAGTGTCTTATCGCGGAATTGTTATTATCCAACACACTTTTCAACCCCAAATTGGGGTGTTTTTATACACTTTTCAATCCTGAGGGATTCCGTCCTGTACCGGACCTAAAAAGTAGACTCTTTTTGATAGTTATTGGAAGTAAAATGTCACTGTTTTGATTATAAAATTTGATTTTGTTAAACTTATTTTAATATTTGGTAGTAAAAATTTGCTTTTATAGCAAAAAATATTTATTTTTGTCAAAAATATAGGGTGGCTGTTTTAAATGACCATATGGGAGGATGACCAGCGAAGCCCCAAAAATAGTGTTTCATGGAACTGCATTAACGGTCAATGCATATGTCATAGACAATTTTAAGGTAGTTTTAATTTATTTACCGGTATGAAGCGAATTTTATTTTTTATTATTTGTATAATATCGCATTTGTCTGCAATGATATGTGCTGGAAATGTGTATCGTACTTCCGTGTGTTTGCAAAAGAGTGATTTTTTGCAAAAATTCGATTCGGATAAGGGGGCGCTCCTTTCAAGTGAAAAATATCCCTTAACCAACCTGATAACTAATGATTCTATAGATGATATAGCCTATGGTATAAGTATAGTAGTCCCTGGTAATCATTCTTTTAGTGATGCCAGTTTTCATCTTTCGAATTATTCTATCATTCCTGTTGAAAATACGGGTGGCCTTAATAGTAGCATTCTTTCGGACGAAAGCAAATATTGCAACTATGAATCTGAAGCCAAATGGAAACATGTCTATACGTCTAATCAAGGAGGAATGACATTCTTTCATTTCCTATTCTCTCCCTTTAAATTAGATAAGGAAAATTTATGGCTGATTGGGACTCAGGTTGATCTAAAAATAGAGTATGAAGAAATTCTCTCATTTGAACAGGAAGTCAACATTAGTACAGAATGGCTTGACTTTCTATTAGAGTCTGCAATTAACAATGTAGCAGTCGCATCTTTATCCTTAGATGAGAATAATGTCAGTAACTCTGAAATTTTGAGTAACGATAGGTATGACTATATAATAATTACATCAGAATCTTTAAAACCAAGTTTTAATCAATTGGCTTTCTGGAAAACTATTAAAGGCATCAAGACCCATGTTGTAAGCATAGAGGATATAGATAGCCTGTTTAAAGGTAGTGATTTAGTTGTAAAAATAAAAAAGTATTTGCAAAAGGCATATTACAATGGAACTCGTTTTGCTATGCTTGGTGGAGATGTAACAATAGTACCGACCAGATATTGTGAGATCTCAGATGGAAAGAGGATAGAAACAGTTCCTGTGGATATGTATTATGGATGTATGGGAGGTAATTTTGAGTGGAATGCTAATGAGAACGACATCTATGGAGAGCCTGATGATGGAATAGATTATTGTTCCAATTTATTTGTGACCAGACTTCCGGTTAAAAATTCAGAAGAAACTATTTCTTATTGTAAAAGGATTATTGATTACGAGTTCAATTCTCACCAGAATCGAATCCAGATTCCAGAGAAATCAAGTTTTCTATGCTGTGGATCATATTTAATATATCAAGGAGAGGCGAATAATCGTAGTAGGGAATATGATGGGAGCGATTATGGTGAGACTTTATATTCTAGACACTTTAAAGATAAATGGGAAGGCGACGTTACTCGTTTGTATGAGTCTAATTCACATTATTATGGTGAACTTAGCATAGAATTGAAATCCACTACTCTTCAAGAATGTTTGCGAAAAGGATATTCATTTGTAAATATGATGTCACATGGCGACTATAATGGGTGGAAGTTTTGTAATAATGATAAATATTCTTGTGAAAATGCAAGAACTTTGGTAAATTCCGGATTCTCAAATATAACGACTATTGCATGTTTTTCAAATGAATTTGATACGGAAGAAAAGATTGAGGGAGAGTGCTTGAGCGAAAGTTTTATTAGAAATGGTAAAAGCGGGGTATTAACATATTTGGGAGCAACCAGGACAGGTATAGGAAATTTCTCTGCTATAAAGGATAATAGTATAGATGGTTATGGCCCGTCATATTCGCATGTAGCAAAATATTATGATTGTTTATTGCAGTCAAAGTCCAAATTTAATAATTTCGGAGAACTTGTAGGAATGGCGAAATATATATTGAGTAATAATAATTTTGATATAACTTCCCGATGGGTTCAATTTGGCTTAAATCCAATAGGCGACTCAGAATTGCCCATTGTTACATCACAAATCCAAATGATAGATAGACCTTCGATAGTATGGTCTGAAGGTTTATTGACAATTACTGTGAATGAGAAGGATTGTCATTTATGCGTGTCTTCTCCAAAAAATCTTTCAATATATAAAAGGTCGGAGGGATATGGTACTCATTTGTTCAACGATATTAATTCTACTGTTTTAATTTGTTTTACAAAAAGGAATTGTATCCCGCGATTATATAGATTGTCTTTGACCGGAAAGATTGGGAACCCTTCTGCATGGTCCGTGGAAGAACTTACAGATATTCCATATAGTGATTCCTGTAGTCCAAATACTATTGGAGGAATACAAGATATTAGTTTGGAAAATGAAATGGTAAAGATTTGTTATGAGGTGTTGGATAAAACTAATAATGTTAATATCATATTGACAGATAAGTATGGTATGCAGGTAGAGAATATGAGTTGTGGATCTGACAATAATTCTGTATGTATTCAACGTCCTGATTCGGGATTATACGTTGTGTCGCTATTACAAAACGGAGAGGTCATAGATTCAAAAAAAACTATTTTTTAATTATTCAGATATGAGAAGATTTTTACAGAAAATCTATTTTGTCAGGACACTTGGCGTTGTCGGATGTCTAACAGGGATACTGTCGCAGCAGTTTGTACGTGCCGGAGATAACGAGAGTCCTGAGGTGCCGAGTTTTGTGGCCCTTAAACTGGACTCGCATGAGTGGCCGTCCTGGGATGATCCGAGTTATCTTGATTCTGACCCGATCGGTGTCTATATGGTAAATGGACTCGAGGATGTCATGCTGAGTGATCGTATTCTTACCTCCGGTATTGCTGCTTTTGATGGCGAATTTTATTACATTCATTATCAGTACCCGTTCATCAGTTGGACAACTCAGATATCAATGTATAACCCGTCTACCTGGCAAATGGAGTATGAATTCTACACTATCGAGCAGGAGTGCGAGAATATTGAGGATTACATGCCTATCTCTTTTGCTTTTGACCATGTGACAGGTGACCTCTATGGGATATTTTACGGTAAGGAGGGTCGCGAACTCTCTGTAATCGTAGTAGGCTCTGAGTATGAGCCACCGTTACGTTATTCTTCGGTCCCGCTTAACTTCGACCGGAACAAGTATATCAATAGTCTTTGCTTTGATAACGATGGCAATCTTTTTGCGCTGACTTCCGGCAGTGAGATTGAAGTTTTGGAGGATGAAATTATACGGCGTTATTATGGTGAGGTCTATCTGTCCAAGATAAACCGTCACACAGGCGAGGTGTCGGAAATCGGAGATACCGGTTATCTGACAGGCTTTGGCTCTTATGATGCCAACTCCTTGTATTGCGACCATGAGACAGGTAGGCTCTATGCAGTGTTCCATCATGTAAACAAGGAAAACGACAAGTATGTCATGACATCTGAACTTTGCGAGATTGACCCTCAGACCGGTACGGCAACAGAACTCCTGTCATATCCCGATGGAAGAGCCTATCAAGGCATGTATAATCCGTCTCCGCGCTGGAATCCAATGGCACCAGATAAATGCATTGACGTGCAGGTTGATATTTTCGAGGAATCAGAGATGGGAACCGTGACTCTGGTAGCCCCTGAGCACTGTGCCGCGAGTGTCGGTGAGGCAGGGTATCAAGTTATTGAGGGACCACTTGACATAGAGGTGTCGGTCGACGGACATTTGGTCGGTTCAGCTGTTGCCGAAGCAGGAAACCGCGTGGAAATTCCCATAGACTTGAATCCTGTTCAGGGCGGCACGTACACATTTACGGCAGTTGCCTGTAACAGTGCCGGGAAAGGAATCCCGACACGGGTACACAACATATATTACAAGGGCAGCGGGACTGGAGTGGATGATTCTACGGGCGAACCGAAGACAACGGTTGAGACGCGCGGGGGCATGATAAGAATATCAGGCATGGATAACGGACCGGTGGTAATATCTGATCTTAATGGCCGTGTGCTCTTTTCGGGCAAAGTCTTGCATGAGATGTCAATTGGTGTGGATCCCGGTATATATATTGTGAAAACTCCCGGCTTGTGCCGCAAAGTGTCTGTTCCACGGTAGAATATACGTCGGTTTTGATATGGAATTCTGTCAGAAGCCGTGGGGGATGACGCCGATGACCAGGGCGTTGCGGAGAACCTGCGTCTCGAGGTGGTTCACGCGGAATGTCCGCAGGTCGAGTCGGTAGCCGATTGTCATGCCGGTGCGGCCGAAGTTCATGCGGAATGACAGCAGGTTGTCTATGCCGAAAGCATTGCCCCACCAGCCGAAATGCGCCAGTCCGCTGTGGTTGCCAAGGTATATCTCATAGTAGGTCTCTCCATACGCAGGGTTGAAGAAGGCCGAGAGTGTCGGTATCCGTACCTCGTCGAGCAACTCGACCGGGAGCCGCCCGATGTGGAACCGCCATTTCAGCGATGCCGCCGTGTCGATTCCGACGGATGCAAGCGCCGTGACCGGGTTGTTGCCGTTGCGCGTGAGATAGAGCGCACCCCCGTAAAGGTCGAGCATCGGGCCGACAGTCACCTGCCACCCCGGCGCGAATTCTTTGCGCCATGACAGTCCCCACCCGAACCGGGCGGTCAGCCCATACATCAGCGCGGTCTTCGTCGGGTTCAGCATGTCCTGAAAATCTATACCCGCCTCAAAACGCATCTGGCAGCGGTCTGACCAGTGGTTGAACGCCTTGGTCCAGCTGCCGCTCACACCGTAATCCATCCCCGAGTAATAGAGCGGCGACAAATAGGTGGAGAGGTCGCGCGCGCCGCCGATCTCTATACTGTAGACCGACGTTACAGGCCGCGATTCCGGCTCCCGGGCCATTAGCCCCGACGATTCCGGTTCCTGGGCCATTATCCCCGGTGCCATCAATAATGCGGCCCCTATCAATAGTTTCCCCAGTACTTTCATGGCACTCAGTCGAGTTCGTCAAACAGCGATGGCTGTCTGTCATATCCGGTATCCTCGGCAAGAGTGTCTGTTTCCTCAACGGCACTCTCGCCTGACTCTGTCTCCTCAGGGGCCACCTCCTCGGCATTCACATCCTCAGGTTCCTCGGGAGCTGGGGGCTCGGGAGTTATGTCGGTGATCTCCGCGACGGTGAAGGTGGTGAGACGCTTACCCTTGGCCTTGAATGACTTCAATGCTATAAACTCATCTGAGTCCACCTCAAGCGCGGGGCGTGCGGCATCATCGCCGCCGAATGTCACCGAGAGTATGGCATGCGGTGTATCGGTCAGCAGCAATATCTCGCCACCCTCGTCGCCGCCGACAAAACGCTGCGGCTTGACGTTGGCCTCGAACTTGAACCGCTTAAGGTAGGGATATCCTAACGCATTGTCGAACAGCACGAGAGTCCATATCTTCTCCGGGTCGAATTTCTCGATGCGGAGTATGTTGTCCTCATAATGGTTGGTGTCGGAATAAGAGGAGGTGAAATACTCGCCGTCGCGAGTTATGACAAGTACCTTGTCGTCACCCTGGAAAATGCCGAGGCTCTCGCCGCGACGGTCATAGTTCAGGCGGATCACGTCGCGGTCGAACCATACCTCGCGGCCCCCGAGCGTCGACGTTCCGCGCTTCTCCAGATAGATGCTCTTGACGCGGAATTTGGTGACAAGGTTTCCGAGCGACTCCTTGCCCTTGATGAGCTGGTCGGCGAAGTTGACGGTCAGCTCGGTGTTGCGGGGGCGGCGTCCCAGCGCGTTGGGCTCGTCGGCAAGAATCACCTTGACGGTCTCAGCCTCGCCGTTGGGATTGGCAGTGAGCCACTCTATGCGCGAGCCGGGAAGGCCCTTGGTGATGTCGTAGTCCTTCTCGCGGGTGAGGCCCGTGATGTAGAACCGCTTCATGTAGTAGTTGCCCCCCTTGCCGTTGCGGTATATGACGTTGTAGATCGTGCGGCGGTCATTCTTCTTGAAAATGCCGATGTGTATTATCTTGTTGCTCTTGCTCTTGCCGACATAGAGCTTGTCGGCCACACGGACTATCTTGTATGTGCCGTCGCGGTATATCACCAGGATGTCGTCGATGTCGGAGCAGGTGAACAGGAACTCGCCCTCCTTGAGGCCGGTGCCGATAAACGAGCCATCGGCGTCGTAATAGAGCCGGCGGTTGGCCTCGGCGACCTTCGATGCCTCGATCGAGTCGAAACTGCGCAGGGTGGTGAGGCGCGGGAACGCCGCGCCATACTTCTCCTTGAGGTGCATGTACCAGCGTTCGGTGGTCTCGTCGATATTCTCTATGTCGTGGCTGATGCGGGCTATCTCGCTGTCGAGGCGCGCGATCTTCTCGTCGGCCTTTGCGGAATTGAACTTGAGTATGCGGCCCATCTTGATTTCCCAGAGCCTGATGAGGTCATCATCGGTAATCTCGCGGAAGAACGTGGGCTTGAAGGGGTCGAGCAGCACGTCGACGCGGCGTATGGCGCCCTCCATGTCGGCTGCCTCCTCGACGGCGTGGTCCTTGTACATGCGCTCCTCGATGAATATCTTCTCGAGGCTGGCGAAAAGCTGGCTCTCGCGGGCCTCGCCGAGTGCGATCTCAAGCTCGCGGTGCAGTATGCTGCGGGTGCGTGTCACGGAGTCGCGGAGCAACTCGGTGACTGTCAGGAACTCCGGCTTGTTGTCGCGGATCACGCAGCAGTTGGGCGATATCGACACCTCGCAGTCGGTGAAGGCATAGAGGGCGTCGATGGTCTTGTCCGAGCTCGAGCCATCCTTGAGGTAGACAATGATGCGGGCATCTTTCGATGTGTTGTCGTCGACTTTCTGCACCTTGATCTTCCCCTTCTCCATCGCGGACAGTATCGACGATATCAGCGTGGAGGTTGTCTTGCCGAACGGAAGCTCGGTAATGACGAGCGTCTTGCTGTCAAGTTTCTCGATCTTGGCCCGCACCTTGACCGAGCCGCCCCGGGCGCCGTCGTTATACTTCGAGGCGTCCATCAGGCCGCCGGTCTGGAAGTCGGGGAGCAGCCGGAACGGGCGTCCGTGCAGGCAGTCTATGGCGGCATCGATGATCTCGTTGAAGTTATGGGGCAGAATCTTAGAGGAGAGGCCGACGGCGATACCCTCTACGCCCTGGGCTAAGAGCAGCGGGAACTTCATCGGGAGCGTCACCGGCTCCTTGTCGCGGCCGTCGTAACTCGGTGTCCACTCGGTGATCTTGGGCGAGAAGGCGGTCTCGATGGCGAACTCCGAGAGGCGCGCCTCTATATAACGGGGCGCGGCCGCCGAGTCGCCGGTAAGTATGTTTCCCCAGTTTCCCTGCGTGTCGACAAGCATGTGCTTCTGACCGAGCTGCACCAGCGCGTCGCCGATCGAGGCGTCGCCGTGGGGGTGAAACGCCATGGTGCGTCCCACGATGTTGGCCACCTTGTTGAAGCGTCCGTCGTCGAGCCGCTGCATGGTGTGCAGGATGCGTCGCTGCACGGGTTTGAGTCCATCCTCGATGTGCGGCACTGCACGCTCGAGTATTACGTACGAGGCATATTCCAGATACCAGTCGCGGAACATGCCCGATAGAACTGTCTTTCTGTCGGTAGGTGGAAGCATTGAAGTTGTCGTGTCGAGGTTAGGGGAGAAGTATTACGGGTCTATTGCGGGCCGCAGAGAGTGTGGCGCTGTCAGAAGAGCGGCAGTGTCGACGGCGAGTCGATGTACTTGCGCCTGAAGTCGGCGTCGCTCATGCAGAGCATCAGTATGCCCTGGATAAGGGTCACGATTTCCCAGGCGCCACAGGTCACGAGGCTGAGCAGGATGGTGATGATGCCGCCGGTAACCTTGCCGCAGATGAAATACTGTATGCCCAGAGTGCCGAAGAATATTGCCATGATGCCGCAGAGTATCTTCTTGGAGTTGATGTCGGAGTCGGCTGGCCGGGTCGAGGCCTGGCTGTGGTAGATCTCCATCAGCTCGGGGTAGGTGTAAAGCGGATTCCAGTTGATGCCGTCGCTGCTCACAGATACATTGGGGTTGACATCGTAGGCAAAGATCTGACGGGCGGTCATAGGACCTATTTTCTGTCCATTAAGGAAAAGGTAATAATGCATTTTCTGTTGTGTTTATAATTAGACATAGTGTTGGTTTGGCGGGAGGCTGTTCTCTACCACTTGCCGAGCATGTCGCGGCGGCGCGACGCGGCCAGTTCCTCGTGTTCGGCGTCGCCCCGGTTGGCGAACGGGTGTATGCTGATGCCGCCGCGAGGCATGAAGCGCCCCTCGACCTCGATGTAGCGCGGGTCCATCAGCCTGAACAGGTCTTTCATTATGATGTTGACGCAGTCCTCGTGGAAGTCGCCGTGGTTGCGGAAGCTGAAGAGGTAGAGCTTCAGGCTCTTGCTCTCCACCATGCGCTCGCGGGGTATGTAGGAGATGAGCAGGTGCCCGAAGTCGGGCTGTCCTGTCTTGGGGCAGAGGGTTGTGAACTCCGGGCAGTCGAAACGCACCACATACTCGTTGTCGGGATGCTTGTTCTCGAATGTCTCGAGCACCCCGGGGTTATAGTTGTCGGAGTATACGGTGCCCTGGTTGCCGAGCAGCGTGACTCCCTCAAGTTCTTTTTCAGTTCTCATGTTCAGTTGATGAATGTCTCGAGCATTGTGGTCTTGCCGGCCGGCTCGATTATTATTCCGTTGGCACAGGCCGGCACGAGGATGGTCTCCCCCTGCCGCACGTGCATCTTCTCGTCGCCGCATGTTATGTCGGCCTCCCCCTCGGTGATGATGATGACGACAAAAGTGTCGCTCTCGGAGTAGTCGCGCAGCAGTTCGGTGTCGATGCTCAGCACGTTGGTCGAGAAGAAAGGCGACCTGACCACATTTACCGGCACGTCGGCCACAGCCCTGTATTCGACGCGACGGCCGTCGGTGTCGCCGAAGTCGGTGGCCTCGCGGGCCAGATCGACGTGCAGCTCGCGCTCGCGGCCCTCGCTGTCCTTGCGGTGATAGTCGTAGATGCGGTAGGTCAGGTCACTGGTCTGCTGTATCTCGGCCACGAACGCCCCGGCGCATATGGCGTGAACACGCCCGGCCGGTATGAAGAACACGTCGCCCGGCCTGATGTCGTTGTAGTTGAGCATATCCTCTATCCGGCCCGACTCCACGAGCGAGTCGAACTCCGCCGGGTCGACCGGGCGGCTGAACCCGTTGGCGAGCCTCGCACCCTTATCGCTTTTGATGACGTACCACATCTCGGTCTTGCCCGAGCCGAAGCCCAGCCTGTGCGCCATCTCGTCGTCGGGATGCACCTGAACCGACAGGTCCTGACGGGCGTCGATAAACTTTATCAGCAGCGGGAACCGGTCGCCGAACCTGCGGTAGTTCCGCTCGCCAAGGAGCGCCGAGCCGTATTTGTGCAGCAGCCCGTTGGTGGTCAGACCCTTGTCCGGCCCTGAGCTGACGGTGGTCTCGTTGCCCGCCACCCCGCTGATCTCCCAGCTTTCGCCTATGCCGGTGAGTGAGGAGTCGAGACCCTTATAGGGTATGATGCGGTCGCCGCCCCATATGGTTGTCTTGAGAATGGGATTGAATTTCCACATAGCCTTGATTGGTGCTTTCGTTTGTGCGTCGTGATTTCCGGTTATTGGGGATACCGGTAAAACCCCCGGTGGCTCACAATTGTTATAACATACAAAGATACAAAAAATATTTAACAATCAGATTATGGATGACAAATTAAATACCGATGAGCGCCGGGATCTGCCCGACAGCGTGTTCGGACTGCCCGAACGCCGAGAGTATCCGATGCCCGATGCGGCGCATGTGCGTGCCGCCGAGGCTTATTTCCGTTACTGTCCGGAGGACCTGCGCCACGAGTTGGCCGTCAACATCCTTAAGTTCGCCGCCAGGTATGGCGTTGACGTCGAGAGTCCGGTCATCAGGGGCTATGCCGAGTAGTCGGTAGGGTCTGGCACACCGGCCACGCTGAATGCCTCGCGGCGCTCCACGCATGTGCCGCACCGCCCGCAGTGGCGTTCTCCGCCTTTATAGCAAGAATATGTGAGAGAGAAGTCGACACCGAGTTCCGCCCCGCGGCGCGCGATGTCGGCTTTTGTCATGTCTGTATAGGGGGCGAGCAGCGTGACTCCCTCGTAAGTGCCCTCGCTCATGGCCCTGCTCATGGCGTCGACAAATCCGGGGCGGCAGTCGGGGTATATGGCATGGTCGCCGCCATGGTTGGCGATCATCACGTGCTGAAGTCCGCGGCTCTCTGCCAGGCCGCAGGCAACGGCCAGCATTATGCCGTTGCGGAACGGCACCACCGTGCTCTTCATGTTCTCGTCCTCGTAGTGGCCCTCGGGTATGTCGTCGGCTCCCGACAGCAGCGAGCTGCGGAAATAACGGCCCATGAACTCGAGCGGAATCACCAGGTGCTCGATGCCGAGCATCTCGCACTGGCGCCGCGCGCATGCCGTCTCACGCGCGTTATGGTTGGAGCCGTAGTCGAATGTCACGGCCAGTGCTATGCGCTCCTTGTAGTCGTGCATCAGCGTCACGGAGTCCATGCCACCTGATAGCACTATTATGCTGTCTTTCATATCTCAATTCGGTTGGGATGGATGTTTCAGGGTATGCCTAAGAAGCGATGCAGCTGCACCGAGAGGGTCCATCGGGGGTCGGCCAGCACGCGTCGCACGGTGCGTAGGCGGTTGGCCTCGCGCATAGCCTTGTCCTCGACATAGCAGGGCTGCAGGTACATGAGTGTCCTGTCGCCCCGGCATGGCAGCGCGAAGTATGGCTCCAGGTCCTGGCCGACATCGATCACCTTGATTTCGTCGGCGCGGTCGACAGCCACGGTGGCCGGGTCGGCGACTCCGGCCTCGCGTTGCGCGTCGGTCAGGCAGATGCCCTTCTTGGGCGATACGGTCACCCAGTCGATGCCGGGGGGCAGCGGCCGTGTTCCGTTGGTCTCGATTGCGATCTTCTTGCCGGTGGCCCGCTTCAGCAGGTGTATGAAGTCGGAGTCTATGGCCAGTGCCGGCTCGCCGCCGGTCAGCACTATCCAGTCGGCCGAGTAGAGCTTTACGGCATGCACTATGGCGTCGTCGTCCATGAAGATTCCGTCATCGTGGCTCGTGTCGCAGAACGGGCAGCTCAGGTTGCAGCCGGCAAAGCGTATGAACACCGAGGGGTATCCGGTGTGGTGCCCCTCGCCCTGCAGCGAATAGAATATCTCGTTTATCTTTCTCATCTGGCGGTTCTTATTCGTCGCGCTCGTAGATGGCGCGGTTGTTCAGGCTCTCCTCGACCTCCACGCGGTGGCAGTGGGGTATGCTGTCTGCGATCCAGCGGGCCAGGTTCTCGGCAGTCGGGTTGAAGTCGAGCACCTCGTTGAGCATCTTGTGGTCGACCACGTCGATCACGCGGCGCTTGATCTCGGAGAAGTCCACGACCATCCCGTTGGCGTTGAGCTCACGCGAGCGGCACTCCACGGTGACTCTCCAGTTGTGGCCGTGCAGCCGCGAGCAGGGGCTTTCGTAGTCGAGGGCAAGCCGGTGGGCGGCGCTGAACTCGAATGTCTTGCTTATGTAGTACATCTTAAAATCGTTTTAACGCCCAACCCGGAGGCGCGGTGACGCGTCCCCCGGATTGAGCGTGTAAATATCGTCAGGCCGGTGTCAGACGGTCTTCTTGGCGCGGGTCGACCGCTTCTTGGGCGCCGGGGCGGCAGCCGGGGTCTCCTCGATGCCTGCCAGTGCGCTGTCGATCATGATGCGTCCGCAATACTCGCAGACTATCACCTTCTTGTGCATCTTGATCTCGAGCTGGCGCTGGGGCGGGATGCGGTTGAAGCAGCCGCCGCACGCGTCGCGCTGCACGGTCACGATGCCCAGGCCGTTGCGGGCGTTCTTGCGGATGCGCTTGAACGCGGCCAGCGTGTAGGCGTCGATGTCAGGCTCCAGGTCCTTGGCCTTCTTCAGCAGGTTCTCCTCCTCCTGGCGTGTCTCCGATACGATCTCCTCGAGCTCGACCTTCTTCTGCTCGAGTATGTGCTCGTTGTCGCTCAGTTCCTCGCGGTTGCGCTCGATCTCGGCGGTCTTCTCCTCGATCTTGGTGTTGGCGTCGCGGATGTTCTTCTCGGCGAGCTGTATCTCGAGGGTCTCGTATTCCTTCTCCTTCTCGAGGAACGCGAACTCACGGTTGTTGCGCACGTTGTTGATCTGCTCGTCATAACGGGCGATCTTCTCGCGGCGTACCTCGATGTCGGCCTGCTTGGCCGATATCAGCGAGCGGAGGTCAGCGATCTCGTCCTCGAACTTCCGGATGCGGGTCTGGTAGCGGACTATCTCGTCCTCCCGGTCCTTGACCTCATTGGGAAGCTCGCCGCGGAGTATCTTGATGCGGTCGATCTCCGACAGAAGCGTCTGGAGCTGGTAGAGTGCCTTGAGGCGCTCCTCGACGGTGCGTTCTTTTTCGTTTTTCTTCTCTGCCATATTTTATTTCAATACTGTTTTCTGTTAATAGCCGGGGTGATTGCCACGGTGTCACATGATTCCTACGGGATTGGCCTGCTCGTCTGAGAAATAGACAACCAGGTCGGGATACTGCTGCCGGATTATCCTCGAGAATATCCTCATCGAGCAGAGCTCGCTCTCATAGTGTCCGATGTCGGCGATGACCATGTCGAGTCCGTATGTCGTGAAGTCGTGATATTTCACGTCTCCGGTCACATAGAGGTCGGCGCCGGCGCTGATGGCGTCCCTGATCAGGGAGGCTCCGGAGCCGCCGCAGAGAGCGACTCTCTTTATGACGAGTGCGGGCGACTGCGTGGAATAGCGCAGGGCCTTGACGCCGAACTTCTCCTTGACCTTACGCAGGAACTCGAGTTTGGGTGTCGGCTCGATGTCGCCTATCACGCCGAGTCCGGCGCGGGGGTCGCCGGCGCGGGGTGAGAGCACCTCGATGCCGGTCACTCCGAGCATGTGTGCCATCTCGTGGCTCACGCCGTTCCAGGTCGAGTCGAGGTTGGTGTGCGCCGAGTAGATTGCCACTCCGGCCTCAAGCGCCCGTATGGCTATGCGCTGCGTGTCGTCGGCCCCGGTCAGGTTCTTCAGCCCGCGGAATATCAGCGGGTGGTGCGACACGATCATGTCGCACTTGCGCCTTATGGCCTCCTCAAGCACCTCGTCGGTGACATCAAGGCAGAGCATCACTGCGCTGACGTGACGGTCGCGGAATCCCACCTGCAGCCCGGCGTTGTCATAGTCTTCCTGAAGCGGCAGGGGGGCGAACTCCTCTATTACCGAGGCTATGTCCTGTACGGTCATTTTCCTCTTCTGGCTCAATTTGGGCGGTATTTATTTATCCTTGGCGGGGGCCAGGGCTATCTGCAGCTCGTCGAGCTGCGCCTGGTCGATGGGCGATGGACTCTCGTTCATCACGTCGCGTCCGGAATTGTTCTTGGGGAATGCTATCACGTCGCGGATCGTGTCAAGGCCGGCCAGTATCGAGACGAAGCGGTCGAAGCCAAGGGCGAGTCCGCCGTGAGGGGGTGCGCCATACTTGAATGCGTCCATCAGGAATCCGAACTGCTCCTTGGCACGCTCGGGCGTGAAGCCCAGCAACTCGAACATCGTGTCCTGCAGCTCGGCGTCGTGGATTCGGATTGAGCCGCCTCCGAGCTCGGTGCCGTTCACCACGATGTCGTAAGCCGTGGCGCGCACCTTGCCGGTGTCGCTGTGAAGCAGCGGTATGTCGTCGGGGTTAGGCGATGTGAAGGGGTGGTGCATCGCGTAGTAGCGCTGTGTCTCGTCGTCCCACTCGAACAGCGGGAAGTCCACCACCCAGAGGGGCGCGAACACATTGCGGTCGCGGAGTCCGAGGCGCGAGCCCATCTCGAGGCGCAGCTCGCAGAGCTGCTTGCGGGTCTTCATTGCCTCGCCGCTCATCACGAGCAGCAGGTCGCCGGCCTTGGCGCCGGCCCGCTCGCCCCATGCGCGGAGCTCATCTTCGCTGAAGAACTTGCCTACCGAGCTCTTGACCGAGCCGTTCTCCTCAAACTTGACCCACATCAGGCCCTTGGCGCCGACCTGCGGACGGCGAACGAACTCTGTCAGCTCGTCGAGCTGCTTGCGGGTGTATGTGGCGCAGCCCGGAACGGCGATGCCCACCGTCAGCTCGGCGTCATCGACCACCGCGAACCCGTGCCCCTTGGCCAGGTCGGTGAGCTCGACAAACTCCATGCCGAAGCGCACGTCGGGCTTGTCGCTGCCGTAGCGGGCCATCGCGTCGGCCCACGTGATGCGCGGGAAAGGCTCTGTGAAGTCTATGCCCTTTACATACTTGAATATATGCTTTACAAGACCCTCGAAGGTCTCGATGACATCTTCCTGCTCCACGAAACTCATCTCGCAGTCGATCTGCGTGAACTCGGGCTGGCGGTCAGCGCGGAGGTCTTCGTCGCGGAAGCATTTGGCGATCTGGAAATAGCGGTCGAAGCCCGACACCATCAGAAGCTGCTTGAAGAGCTGAGGCGACTGGGGCAGCGCGTAGAACTCGCCCGGGTTCATGCGCGAGGGCACCACGAAGTCGCGCGCGCCCTCGGGGGTCGACTTGACCAGAATAGGGGTCTCTACCTCAAGAAATCCCTGAGAGTCGAGATAGCGGCGAATCTCGAACGCCATCTTGTGGCGCAACTCGAGGTTGGTGCGGACGCACGGGCGCCGAAGGTCGAGATAACGGTATTTCATGCGCAGGTCATCGCCGCCGTCGGTGTTGTCCTCGATGGTAAACGGCGGTATCTCGCTGCGGTTGAGTATTCTGAGCGAAGAGGCTATCACCTCTACATCTCCTGTCGGCAGATTGGAGTTCTTCGAGCTGCGCTCGGCCACGTCGCCCTCGATCTGGACCACAAACTCGCGTCCGAGACGGTTGGCCTGCTCCGCAAGCCCGGCATTGATTTCATTACTGAACACAACCTGTGTGATTCCGTAGCGGTCGCGGATGTCCACAAATGTCATGCCACCCATTTTGCGGGCTCTCTGAACCCACCCGGCAAGCCTGACCCGCTTGCCTGCGTCGGCAAGGCGAAGCTCGCCGCATGTTGTATCTCTGTACATATTCTTTTTGCAGTATACTGTCCGCGCGTTTGTATCCGCGCATATTAAGCACGCAAAGTTACAAAAAATTATTTGAATATTAAAATTTATTTTTATAACGCTCTTATCCTTACCCTTTATTGCAATAATCCCAATTTCCCAGGCCTCCTCCCCCCTGAGGCTGAAAAACGGCCACTCTCACGAGCGGCCGTTTTCTCGGCAGTGTGATTTGTCCAGAATCAGACTGCTTCCTTAACTTAATGAACAAAAATCTATCTTCTAACTTCATGTTTAACCAATGAAACCGGAAGATTGTTCGGACAATTCATAAAATTAAGGTTTTTTAACATTTAATACTAACATTTTGAAAAAAATCTCATCTTATTTATCTTTATGGAGCAGTGCGGCCAGTTTCGGGTCTGTCTCGGCTGTCTTGCGTATCTCGCTGTATACCCTGCGTGAGTAGGGTAGTGACAACAGATAGAAAATCAGCCCTAAAGGTGCGAGCCATTTCAGTGCCGTACTGATTCGACCCGGTGCGAAAGGCCTCATTATCCAGAGCGAGCGCACCACCGGGTAGTGGTTGAGCGCGTCGATTACCTTTATATCGCGCGAGTCCGACATATAAGTAACGAGTTTTTCGGTACTTTCGTCTATTGCGTCGATTTTTTTCGGATCGAAAATTCCGTTCCAGTATGCGGCATACCCGGGGCGCGGGCTGTGCGTGGCGAGCCATTCCATGGCCTGCATGTGCAGGTTCTCGGTCAGGGCAAGTCCCTTGCCGGCGTTTATGTCGTTTATCACGACATCCTTGAGCGGCACCTGCCGTGTCTCGGGCAGTCCGAGGCGTCGGCGCAGCCACTCGCGGTATAGGTCCGGATTGAACACAGCCGAGTCGTTCATCGCCTTGTAGGTCACGAAGATTCCCAATGGCAGCAGCACGAATGTCGAGAGCCACATTCCGACCCATACCACCCAGTGCCCGTCGCGGGCCAGCTTGTAGCCGGTGTTGTCTATGATATAGTAGACCAGAAAGAGCAGGACCGAGATAACGAGCGGTGTGCCGAGTCCACCCTTGCGTATTATGGCCCCGAGCGGGGCGCCGATGAAGAGGAAGATGATGCAGGCCACCGACAGGGTGAACTTCTTGATAAGCTCTATCTGGTGACGCCTGAAGCGGTTCTTCTCATCGTGCATCTGCATCGCGCGGAACTCCATCTCGTTCTTGCGCATCTTGATCATGTTGGTCGCGTAGCCGAAGGTGGCGTCAAGCTCGCTCGGCGTCATTGCGCGCAATATTGAGTCGAGGTTGAGCGGCACGGTCTTTTTCTCATTTCCGGCTTTCGCCGGCGCCGGTGCGGTCTGCGTGCTGAAGCCGGAGATATCGCCGCCCGCGGCGTGCGTGGAAATCATGCCTCGCGCCAGCCCCGGGAAGGCCTCGCGCTCGAAACCCTTGCGGGTCTCCGTGCCGATTGAGTCTATGCGCACCTGCAGCGAGTCTATCGTCTGCCTGAGCTCGGTGATGTTCTTGCCGACATACTGGTTGCGCATTCCCCCCTCGTCCAGACGGTTGAAGTTGGCGTCAAAGGGTATCAGCACCTCCTTGTCGAGGAATGTCTCGCGGCGGAACGGCACATTGCGGTCGCTGGTGCGCTGCTCGCGCAGGTTCTCGAACTGCTCCCCCTTGTAGAGGTGCAGGTAGAGGTAGCGCATGTCCTTGGTGAAGGCGAGCCGGGCAGAGTCAGCCAGAAGTATCGTCGAGTTGTCGCCACCCTTCGACACGTCATATATCATGACGCCCCGGAGCATGCCGGTCTCCTTGTTTTTCGACTTGACATAGAGGTTGTAGCCCGGTATCTGGTCATAGAAGGCACCCTCGGGAATCTCGAGCTCGGGCGATTTCTGCCGCGCCGAGAAGAGGAGTGTCCACATCTTGACCTGCGCGCGAGGCAGCACATCGTTCTGGAAGAAGAATGCCCCCACGGCTATCAGCGAGATGAGTATTATCAGCGGGCTCATTGTCTTGACCAGCGACACGCCCGCGGCCTTGATGGCCGTGAGCTCCGATTTCTCTCCTAAGTTGCCGAATGTCATCAGGCTCGCCAGCAGTATGGCAAGCGGCAGGGCCATAGGCACCATGCTCAGGGCCGCATAGAAGAAAAGCTCGCCTAACAGCCCCATTGAGAGTCCCTTGCCCACCAGGTCGTCGATGTATCGCCACAGGAACTGCATCAGCACGATGAAGAGCACGATGAAGAATGTCATCGCGAACAGGGGCAGAAAACTTTTTAATATAAACAGATACAGTCTTTTGACAACTCTCATGGGCGTTCCGGATTCGCCGGCGGCCGCGCCGGCGTGAAAGTTTCGGGTTGTAAAGTTAGAAATTTTTGGTCAGACACGGAAATTTTTTGTAATTTTGGGAGTAAAATAGTGACGTGCGGATTTGCCGGTGCCGTCATTTGCCGGACTCCGGTCCCGGCTGTGCGCCTGACGCCGCCCCATGTTTAGACATCTGCTTAAATCAAAATATTATGACACTGTTTGAAAGACTTACCAAACGCGCGCAGGACAACCGCCGCCGTCTGGTGCTTCCCGAATCGTTGGAGCCTCGCACACTTCAGGCCGCCAACCGCGTTATTGAGCTTCAGATCGCTGATGTGACCTTTATCGGCAAGAGGGATGAGGTTCTGGCCAAGGCGTTCGAGCTCGGCCTCCAGCACATTGAGAAGGCGAATTTCGTCGATCCCGACGATGTTGAATATACCGAGCCCTATGCCGAGCTGTTCAAGAAACTTCGCGAGAAGAAAGGCGTGACTATCGAGCAGGCCCGCGAGCAGGTTCGCAATCCCCTCTACTTAGGCTGCCTGATGATCAAGCGCGGCGACGCCGACGCCATGGTCGCCGGCGCGCTCAGCCCCACATCACATGTGCTCCGCGCAGCCTTCCAGGTGCTCAAGACCAAGCCCGGCATCTCGGTGGTCAGCGGCGCATTCATCATGCTGCTCCCCGAGAACTGCCCGTTCGGCGACGACGGCATGCTCGTCTTCGCCGACTGCGCTGTGGTTCCCGACCCCACCGCCGAGGAACTTGCCCAGATCGCCATCGAGACCGCCAAGACCACAAGGAACATCGCCGGCCTTGAGCCCCGCGTGGCCATGTGCAGCTTCTCGACCAAGGGAAGCGCGAGCCATGAGCGTGTCGACAAGGTCATAGAGGCCACGAGACTCGCGCATGAGATGGACCCCTCGCTGCTTCTCGACGGCGAGCTCCAGAGCGACGCCGCCATTGTGCCTGCTGTCGGCCAGATGAAGGCTCCCGGCAGCCCCGTGGCCGGGCGTGCCAACACGCTGGTGTTCCCCTCGCTCGAGGTCGGCAACATCGCCTATAAGCTTGTGCAGCGTCTCGCCGGCGCCGGCGCTGTCGGCCCTATCCTTCAGGGCCTCGCCGCTCCCGTCAACGACCTCTCGCGCGGCGCGACCGTCGACGACATCGTCAACACCATCATCGTGACATGCAACCAGGCTATCAACTGATTTAGTTTACCGAAATGAAGATATTGGTTTTAAACAACGGCAGCTCGAGCGTAAAGTATAAACTTATCGACAGCTGCGACAAGGCAGTCCTCGCCGAGGGTGGCGTGGAGAAGATCGGCCTTCCCGACTCGTTCCTAAAGTTCAGGCTTCCCGACGGCACCAAGGAGACCGTGACCGTCTCGATGCCCGACCACAAGGAGGCTATCCGCCAGGTGTTCAAGGTGCTGACCGACCCAGACAAGGGCGTGATCCGCAGCCTCGACGAGATCCAGGCCGTAGGCCACCGTGTGGTGCACGGCATGGAGTACTTCAACAAGTCGGTGCTCATCACTCCCGAGGTCATCGAGAAGGTCAAGGAGTGCTATCCCGTGGCACCGCTCCACAACCCGGCCAACATCATCGGCATCGAGGCTATCCTCGAGCTGCTGCCGGGTGTGCCCCAGGTAGGCGTGTTCGACACCGCCTTCCATCAGACGATGCCCGCCGAGGCATACATGTACGCCCTTCCCTATGAGGACTACGAGAAGTACGGAATACGCCGCTACGGTTTCCACGGCACGAGCCACCGCTACGTGTCGAAGCGTGCCTGCGAGTTCCTCGGCATCAGCCCCGAGGGGACCAGGATGATCACCTGCCATATCGGCAACGGCGGCTCTATCACCGCCATCCGCGACGGCAAGAGCATCGACACCTCGATGGGCCTTACGCCGACCGAGGGCCTGATGATGGGCACCCGCGTGGGCGATGTTGACCCGGGCGCGCTCGTTTACCTGATGGAGCGCACCGGCATCGACGCCGCAGGCCTGCAGAAGGTCATCAACAAGGAGAGCGGAGTGCTCGGCGTGAGCGGCATCTCCAACGACATGCGCGACATCGAGGCAGGCATAGCCCGTGGCGACGAGCGCGCACGCCTCGCCATGGACATGTATGAGTACCGTATCCTCAAGTATATCGGCGCATATGCCGCCGTGCTCGACGGCGTCGATGTGATAGTGTTCACCGGCGGCGTGGGCGAGAACCAGACAGCCACCCGCGAGAAGATCTGCCGTCACCTCGGCTATCTCGGAGTCGTGTTCGACCCCGAGGCCAACAAGGTGCGCGGCGAGGAGGTGCTCATCACGGCCCCCGAGTCGAAGGTCAAGGTGGTCGTCATTCCCACCGACGAGGAGATGATGATCGCCGAGGACACTGCGGAAATCGTAGGTGAGCGATGCTGAGCGCCGTAGTTTGGAACGCTGATCCGGTCCTCTTCTCGTTCGGTCCTTTCTCCGTGCGCTGGTACGGGCTGGCGTTCGCCGTGGGCTTTACGGTAGGCTACTCCCTGGTGGCGCGCATGTTCCGCCACGAGGGGGCCCCGGAGAAGTGGCTCGGCAGCCTGCTGGCCTACGTTGTCGTGGCCACTATCATCGGCGCGCGCCTCGGCCATGTGTTCTTCTACGAGTGGGACTATTATTCGGTGCATCCCGAGAAGATCCTCCGCATCTGGGAGGGTGGCCTGGCCAGTCATGGCGGCACTATAGCCAATATCCTGGCGCTTTTCCTCTGGTCATGGCTTGTAAGCCATAAGCCGGCCTCGTGGGTCTTCGACAAGATTGTCATCGCCATCGCGCTCGTGGGTGGTCTCATACGCCTCGGCAACCTGATGAACAGCGAGATATACGGCGGTCCGACCGATCTCCCCTGGGGATTTGTCTTCGTGCGCGACGGCCAGACCATCCCGGCGCATCCCACCCAGATCTACGAGGCCTTGTGCTATTTCGCGCTTTTCGCGCTGCTGATGTGGATGTACTGGCGCCGCAACGCCCAGGAGCGTCCCTGGCTCATCACCGGCATATTCTTCCTCGGCATCTTCGTGCCCCGTTTCCTTATAGAGTATGTCAAGAACGTGCAGGTCGCTTCGGAGTATGCAATGATAGAGCAGTATGGCATGAACCTCGGTCAGATGCTCAGCATTCCCTTCATACTCATCGGTATCGCGCTGATAGTGTGGGCCATGACTCACCCCCGGGTGCATATGGAGTTCCCCGACCGCTATGCCGACGAGCCGGCCGGCAAGAAAAAGAGATAGGCATCGCCTGATATATGGAAAGCGCCGCTCCGGGTCTGCCGGAGCGGCGCTTTCGCTGTGTCATGGCATTATGTCATGACAGAATATCGAGTACGCGGCGCAGTGCCTCTATGAGACGGTCTGCCTCTTCGCGTGTGTTGTAGACGGCAAACGACGCGCGGACCGTGCCGGGAATCCCGAGGCGCTCCATAAGCGGCTGGGCGCAGTGGTGGCCGGTGCGCACGGCCACGCCGAGACGGTCGAGCAGAAGCCCGATGTCGTAGTTGTGGATCTCGCCGACATTAAAGGAAATCACGGCCGATTTTCCGGGCGCGGTGCCGTATATCCTCAGTCCCGGCACCTCGAGCAGCCGTGACGTGGCATATTCGAGCAGGTCATGCTCGTGCGCGGCGATCTCATCCATGCCGACACGCTCTATGAAGTCTATGGCCTTGGCGAAGGCCGCTATGTCGATGTAGTCGGGTGTGCCGGCCTCAAACTTGAAGGGGAGGTCGGCATATGTCGTCTTCTCGAACGACACGTGCCTGATCATCTCGCCGCCCCCCTGGTAGGGAGGCATCTCCTCGAGCAGGCTCCTGCGTCCGTATAGCACGCCTATGCCTGTCGGTCCATACATCTTGTGCGACGAGAAGGCGTAGAAGTCGCAGTCGAGGTCCTGCACGTCGATGCGCAGATGGGGCGACGCCTGGGCGCCGTCGACAAGGCACGGCACGCCGTGCGCGTGAGCCTCGGCTATCATCTCCCTCACCGGGTTGACAGTGCCGAGCACGTTGCTCACGTGGCAGAAGGCCGCCATCACGGTCCGTTCGTTGAAGAGCGAGCGGTATTGCTCCATGTCGAGCTCGCCGCGCTCATTTATGTCTACCACCCTTATCCTTACGTCGGCATGCCGCTGGAGCAGCTGCCAGGGCACGATGTTCGAGTGGTGCTCCATGACGGTCAGGATTATCTCGTCACCATCCCTGAAGCGTGAGCCGTAGGATGCGGCCGCAAGGTTTATCGCCTCGGTCGTGCCTCTGGTGAAGATGATTTCCTCGGTCTCGCGGGCGTTGATGTATTCCCGGATGCGGCGGCGGGTCGCCTCCTGGAGTTCTGTGGCCTCCTGAGAGAGGTGATGCACGCCGCGGTGCACGTTGGCCTTCGTGTTCTCGTAGAGGCGTGTTATCTCGTCGACGACCTGCAGCGGAGTCTGCGAAGTCGCCGTGTTGTCGAGATAAGTCAACGGCTTGCCGTTGACATCCCGGCCCAGTATCGGGAATTCCTCGCGTATCTTGTTTACGTCAATCATTGTGGTTCTCTTTGTTGTCGGCGCCGTGGCGGCAGTTGTCGCGGCGGCAGTGGGCGCATGTGCCGCAGGCAGACTCCAGGCCGGCGAAGCGGCGCTCGGTGAGCAGGTGCAGGCGCTCGCGGAGCTGCGGCAGGTCGACGGCGGCTATCACGTCGGCCATGAACGCCTGGCGCAGCAGCAGTGTGGCCTGCTGCTCGCTCAGGCCGCGGGTGCGCATGTAGAACACCTGCATCGGGTCGAGCTGGCCTATGGCGCAGCCATGCGAGCATTTCACGTCGTCATTGTATATCTCGAGCTGGGGCTTTGACTGCATCTTTGCCTCGCCGGCGCCGACTAAGTTGCGGTTCGCCTGGTATGCCTCGGTCTTGACAGCCCCCTCGGCCACATGTATGCGGCCGGTGAAGGCGCCGTTGGCGTTATCGTCGACGGTGAACTTGAAGAGCTCGTCGCTCTTGCAGCGGGGCACGGCGTGGTCGATGTGCGTGAAGGTCGATATCACGCGGTCGTGGTCCTCGATCCCCATGCCGTAGAGGCGCAGGCCGCCTCCCTCCCCCTCGAAACGGCAGTAGTATTCGTTGCGTGTCGTGCCGTTGAAGAGTGTCATGCCGTCTATGTTGACCTGCGAGTCCTGCTGCTGGCGCATGTATAGCGCCGAGAGTCGGCTTGTCCGCTCTGTCGACTCCTCGATGTGGTAGTAGTCGAGCCGCGAGTTGCGGCCCACGAATATCTCGACGGTCTCCAGGGCCATCAGGTCCTTGTCGTCGCGCTGCGTGTGGTCGCAGGCCAGCAGCGTGGCCTCGGCATTATCCTCGATCACGATCAGAAGTCTGCGCACGGCCATAAGGGGCATGGCGGCCGAGAGGATGTTGACGAGCTGCAGGGGCTCCTTGAGGCGCACACCCCGGCGCACGCGCAGGTAGAGCCCGTCCTGGGCCAGCATCGTGTTGAGCGCGACAATGGGGTTGTCCATGTCGGCTCCCTTGCCGTAGTATTCCCCGACCTCGCGGGGGTAGATGCGTCCGAACTCGCGCAGGCTTCCCACGTCGACGCCGTCGGGCAGCGAGTCGAACGCCTCGGCGCCGGCCGCGAACGTGTCGTTGATCATCATCAGCGCTTTTGTGGTGACCGGCACCTCGCAGCGGAATGTCATCTCCGGGTTGACGTCGATGTTCAGTTTCTGCAGGTTGATGCCGTAGTCGGGGGCGAGCATCCTGTCGAGGTCGATGTTCTCGAAATTCTCGCTGCCGCGTGGGGGCAGGCTCATTGCGTCGAGCCGCCGGGCGGCCTCGTCGCGCAGCGCGTTGAGCGGCTCCGCGCTGTTCTCGTCGATGAGCGCGCGGTGGTCGCGGTATAGCGCTATGTATTGGTCAAGTGCTCCCATATCACTTCTCCTTGTTTTCCTCGGCGTCGATCTCGGCCTTGATCCAGTCATATCCCCGCTCCTCGAGCTCGAGGGCGAGCTCGGGGCCTCCGGTGCGCACTATGCGCCCCTTGTACAGGATGTGCACGAAGTCGGGCTTGATGTAGTCGAGCAGCCTCTGGTAGTGGGTTATGACGATTGTCGCGTTGTTGTCGGTCTTGAGTTTGTTGACGCCCTCGGCCACGATGCGCAGCGCGTCTATGTCGAGGCCCGAGTCGGTCTCATCGAGTATGGAGAGGCGCGGCTCGAGCACCGCCATCTGGAATATCTCGTTGCGTTTCTTCTCGCCGCCCGAGAATCCCTCGTTGACCGAGCGCGACGCAAGTTTGTTGTCGAGCTCGACCACGGCACGCTTCTCACGCATCATCTTCAGGAACTCCGTGGCCGTGATCGGCGGCTGGTTGAAGTACTCGCGCTTGGCGTTGACCGCCGCACGCATGAAGTTCACCATCGAGACGCCGGGTATCTCCACCGGGTACTGGAATCCGAGGAACAGACCCTCGTGCGAGCGCACCTCAGGCTCCATGGCCAGAAGGTCCTTGCCGTAGAACTCTACGCTCCCCGCTGTCGGGGTGTACGCCGGGTTGCCGGCCAGCACCATCGAGAGTGTCGACTTGCCCGATCCGTTCGGGCCCATTATGGCGTGAACCTCTCCGGGGCGTACCTCGAGGTTGATGCCGCGGAGTATCTCGCGGCCGTTGATTTCGGCGTGGAGGTCTTTGACTTTTAACATATCTTGTCTCTTTCTTTATTTCGGGTTACGGGCCTCGCCGGGCCTCTTGTCTTTCATGTCTGGATTCCGGGGTGGCTTGGGGGCACACCCCCATATAATAGAAAAACACGCGTGAGGCGTGTTTTATTTTTTGTCAGGATATTTTTTTAGCCTCCTCGAGCTGTATGCGGTGCGAGAGTTCCTCCACATCCTGGCCGCCGAGCAGGGCGGGGGAGAGGAGCATCACCTCCTCGACGACGTTTCCGTCGTCCGAGCGCACCGACCTGAGCAGTGCCGAGCGCGGGTTTACGGCCACACCCAGGTTGTAGATTATCGAGAGCACCAGCATATACTTGAAGAGGGCAAAGACCGCGCCGGCCATGTTGTCGAGTATGGTGCGGTCGTCGCGTGTCAGCACTTTGCCTAAGAATGAGGTTATGGTGGCGAAGAGCACATATATCAGTCCGAACACTATTCCGGTCGAGAGTGTGTCGTAGGCGAACTGCTCCTCGACATGTCCATGCACCATCGGCAGCGCGCCCTGCAGTGTGCCTATGAGCGCCGGGGCGAGCAGGCGGGCGCAGACTATGCCGAATGCCAGGCCGATCACTGCCGGTGTCTGCCGGGCCAGTCCGCGTCTGAACCCGTGGACCGCCGCGAGTGCCGCCACGGCGAACACTATGATATGGTATATCACATCCTGCATGGCGTTGACTTGGATCTGGTGCCTCAGCCGCGCCTTGTCAGCAGCACGACTGCCAGCGCGCTGATGCCCTCCTCGCGGCCCTCGAATCCGAGCCGCTCGGTGGTCGTGGCCTTTACCGACACCCTGCCGGTGTCCGTGCCGAGTGTCGCGGCGAGGGTCTCACGCATCTCCTCGATGTGCGGGGCGAGTTTCGGCCTCTGGGCCATGACGGTGATGTCGGCGTTGCCGAGTGTGTATCCTTTCGACTCTATGAGTCTGTTGACGTGTGCGAGCAGCAGTTTGCTGTCTATCCCCTTGTATCGCGGGTCGCTGTCGGGGAAGTGCCTGCCGATGTCGCCGAGTGCCAGCGCGCCGAGCATCGCGTCGCAGAGGGCGTGGATCGCCACGTCGGCGTCGCTGTGGCCTAACAGTCCGAGCTCATGCTCTATGCGCACACCTCCGAGCCAGAGCTCGCGTCCCTCGGCGAGACGGTGCACGTCATATCCCTGTCCTATGCGTATCATCTCCTCCTCATTATTTTCTGCGGCGTCCCATCAGGTCGCGCAGTCCGTCCATGTCGAATGTCAGCGTGAAGCGCAGTGTCTGGTCGAGTGGCGAGTTCTGCGCCGTGGCCAGCATGTACGAGGCGTCGAGCTGCACCACGTTGAGCGAGAATCCGGCTCCGAACGCGAAGTATGAGCGGCCTCCCTTGTTGGGATGCTCGTAGTTGTAGCCGGCGCGCACGAAGAACTGCTGGTTGTAGTTGTACTCCGCCCCTATCGAGAGCTGTATCTCCTGAAGTTCCTCCTTGAATCCGCCCGGGGCGTCGGTGAAGCTCTTGAAGATGCCGGTGATAGGCGACATCGAGTTCCACTTGTCGTATGCGGCCCAGTATGCGTCCTGGCCCTCCTGCGTCTCCATGTCGTAGTCCTTGGGGCGCGGCTTGGTGGGCACTAACAGCTTGTTCAGGTCGAGTCCGATGCCGAGCGTGTGGTAGTCCATCAGCGGGAACATGAAGTTCATGCCCAGGCGCAGGTTGGTCGGCAGGAAGGCGTTGGTCACGCCGTTGTCGTTGCTGACCTTCGTGCCGATGTTCGATATGTCGAATCCCCAGGAGAACTGGCACTCGTTGCGGCCTATCATGGGGAATGTCGTGAAGTATCCCGACAGGTCGACCGAGAATGCCGAGGCGGCCTTGAACTGCTCGCCGGTCTGCGTGTCCTGATATGACAGGTCGGAGAGGATGTAGCGGAGCACGACGCCCATCGAGAATTTCTCCGACAGCTTGCGCGAGTAGCCCAGGTCGAAGGCGAACTCATAGGGGTTGATTGTCTGCACGTTCGAGCCGACATCCTCGTAGGCTCCTGTGGTCACCTCTCCCAGCGAGAAGTAGCGGAACGAGGCCGAGAGGGCCTGGTTGTCGCCGCTGCCTAATTTCCAGTATCCCGACAGGTCGGCCAGGAATATGTCGTTGACGATCTTGCGCAGCCACGGGGTGTACGAGAGCGCCAGGCCCCCCTGCGAGTAGGCGAAGGCATATTTCGACGGGTTCCAGAACTGTGAGTTCATGTCGGGGTCGGTGGCCGCGCCGAGGTTTCCCATGCCGCTGCCTCGCGCGTCAGGGGTGATGCTCAGTGTGGTCACGCCGGTGTTCACCGGGTTGAACTCGTTGTCCTTTATGTCGTTCTGCGCGGCGGCTGTGCCTGAGGCAAGGAGTGCCGTCAGTGCCGCGACTGTGCTTTTCCTAATTGTCATCTAAACAGGTTTAATCGATTACGGTAAACTCGACCCAGTTGGAGTTGATGATGGCGCCGCGCGCCGACTCGTGGCGCATGCAGGCGCGGTATACGCCGGGCCTCAGGCCGGTGGTGTCGAGTGTGATGTTTCCGCTGCCGGCATCTTCGCCGGCGGCTATGTTGCCTGCGGGGTCTGTGACGGTCAGGGTGAGGTCATTGCCGTCGTATCCGGTGGTGGTGAATGTGATTTCGCCTACGGCCACGTTGCGGTCGGCTGTGAGTTCCAGAGGCTTGACGTCAGAGATCTCGAATTCGAGTGTCTTGTCGGGGAGCCGGTTGCCGGCCACGTCGGTCGCGCTGTACGTTACAGTGTGCCTGCCGGCTGCGAGGCGCCCCATGCTGAGTGCCGTGTTGTATGACTGCACGGTCACTCCGTCGCTGTATTCGTGAGCCACGCTCATGTTCTCGCCGTCTACGGCCACGCTGACGCCGCATCCTGCGCCGACGCCGGGCAGCAGCGCAACGTTGTCGGCCGCCGCGATGCTGAGTGTGCGCAGCGTGTTGTCATATGTCACCGATACCTGGGGAGCCTCCGTGTCTGTCACCATGTCGTCGGGAGCCGCGGAGCCTTCCACATCGAGTGCCACCTCGGCTACGCCTGATGCGCCGAGACGGGTCGTCGGGTCATAGGTGCCCACCAGCAGCGGCAGCTTAGTAGTGTTCTCGGCGTCGGCCGACATGAAGCGGTTGCAGCCCTCGGGCAGCAGCAGGTTGACGCTGAACTCGCCGTTCCTGACCTCTGTCTTGACGATGTGCATGGGCAGGTCGTTGAATTCGAAGGGCACCATCTTGTCGTCGGTTGCCGGTATGGTCACCGGGGGCTCCATCAGCTTGAGTGTGGCGTAGCCGTTGTAGTCGCTGCGGAGGTTGCCCTGCTTGTCGGTCAGGCGGCCGGTCACAGTCACCACCTCACCGGCGCGGTGGGCCTTGTCGTCGATGCTGACCTCGACCTTGCCCAGGGCCACGGGCACCTTGAGTGCCGGGTCGCCGATCAGCATGTAGCATATCTCGGACTCGTTGTTCGAGCGGTCTTTCGAGCGGGCGTATGCCTCGCCGATGGTGGGCGACGAGGTGCGCACGCTGTTGTCAAAGTCCTGGAAGAGCGAGCGGACGAAGTTCTGTGCCAGATTCTCGTTGAAGTTCGACATCACCTGGCGTGTCGAGGCTATGCAGCCCATCAGTCCGCGCTTGGCGCGGATCACGCCCATGTCGCCCACGCCGTGCTGGTTGTTGTCGGGGAACATCAGGTCGCAGGCTCCCAGGAAGAGGAAGCCGAGCTCGGGGTTCTCCATGTTCAGCACGTCCTTGGCCGTGAAGCCTCCGAATCCGCGTATGTCGGCATGTCCGAAATAGGTGGTGAGGAGCTTGCCCCGGTTCAGGCCCTGGTGGATCTGCTCGGGGGCCTTGACCAGGCCGACGCCCTCGATCCATATGTTGTTCCATGCGAACTTGGAGCTGAACACCTCTCGCTGTATCTGCTGGAAGAGGTTTCCGATTCCGGTCGCCTGGTTGTCGTGGATATGCGAGTCACCGTTCAGGCCTATGGTCATGATCTCATTCACGATACCCGAGAAATCCTGTTTCTCCAGGTACTCGCGCACCTTTGCCACGGCAAGCTCGCCCTCCTCGTCGCTGCTGATGGGCAGCAGGCCGACGCCGACGTTGATCGGGTCTGACTCGAGGCTGTTGGAGTAGGCCGCGCGGTCCGAGATGAATCCGTAGTAGTCCATCACGCAGGCCGGGTGCTTGGAGTAGTCGGCCTTAGACTGCTGGTAGGCTATGTGGCCCTCGGAGCGGTTGTAGACATTGCGGATGTTGCGGTAGTCGGAGTATATGGGTCCCATCAGCAGCACGTTCTTAAGGCGGTGCGAGGGGTTCTGGTAGAGCATCTTGGCTATCATGCGGTATGCCAGCGGGTCGGGGTTGCCGTCGGTGAACTCGTCGTAGGCCTGCTGCTGGCGCACGACGGCCACTTTCTGGCCGTCAAGGCTTTCGTGCAGCGCGGCTATGCGCCTGGCGTAGCTTTCAAGGCCGTCGGTCGTGAAGATCACCATGTCGATCGGCTCTGTCTGCAGCGCGTGCAGGTCCTGGTTGGCCACCACGCGCGCGTCGTCGCCTATCTGCATCTGGGGCTTGGCGGTGTCGAACGCTATCACGCGGCATTTGTTGGGCGTCGTGTGGTAGAAGTATCCGCCGTCGACCTCAAGGGCCGTCGGAGTCAGGGGGCTGGTGACGTCCCAGACGGTCACGTTCTCGGGCACCGGGTGGCGCCAGAGTGACGAGCCGGTGGGCGCGAATGCCGCATACTGCTGCGTGAATCCGGGGTCGCTCCCGGTGTGGATCAGCGACAGCGGGTAGGTCAGCGACCAGTTGTCCAGGGCAAGATAGACGCCTTCAGGACATCCTGTGATCTTGAATTCCACGGTGCCGCGCCCTATGTGGTCGCCGTCGACGGTGAGCTTGCAGTCGGGCATCGAGTTATCGAGGTCTGTGCTGGTGAACACCGAGCGGCTCAGCGACTGCTGGCGGTAGACATTGTTGAGGCCCATGTGCAGGTTGCCCTCCAGTCCGTTCTGCACCACAAACCTGCCTGACAGCACGCTCGGCGCGCCGGCCACGCAGTAGGGGAGTTCCACTGTGTGCGCGAATGGACTGGACACCGACAGGGTCTCGCCCCAGAACACCTGGCCGACGTTGCCATAGGCGCCTTGCGTCAGGTCTTTCTCGTAGTAGTAGCAGCCGTAGCCGGTGTTTTTCTCCTCTGCCCCCTGGTGAGTGTCGGCCTTAAGGGTCTCGACCGCCTGGACGGGCTGTGAGTCGGTCAGCAGATAGTGTGCGCGGTCGGTGTATATGTTGGTCGACGTGTAGCGGTGCGATAGTTTCTCGGAGGCGGCGTCATAGTTGAGCGCGAGCTCCACTGTGCCCTGTCCGTAGAAATATAGTTTGTCGTTCTTGTGCATGACTCTCACGGCGGGGGCTGTGTCCTCCGACACGCGGTATCCGTTGCGGAGCAGGTCGACCTCGCGCTTGGCGCCTCCGGCGCCGAACACCGTCACCTTCGACGGGTCGCTGAAGCCCATGGCGCGGAGTTGCTCGTAGCTTATCTCGTAAATGCCGCTCTCGCCGATCGAGATGCAGACCCATCTGCCCGTGCGGAGCGGGGAGTTCTGGGCGAATTTATAGTCAAGGTCAGGGTCTAAGGCCGCCGACATGGTGGCACCGGCGGTCATAGCCATCATGGCCAGTGTGATAAGAACTTGTTTCCTCATCTTATGTTTATGTCTATCAGATTCATGTTGTCGGTTTCAGTTGCGGCGTGAAGGTTCATGCCGGGGGCGAGGGGGAGTCCTCTTGCGGTCAGGCCGGCGAGTATCAGGTCGCCGGTCTTCAGTGTATTGTCGGCGCTGAGCATCTCGATCAGCGCCTGTGGCGCGTGCCGCAGCAGTGCGGTCTCGTAGTCAAGGGCCTCGCCGCCGCACTCCACGCGTATCGTCCCGTTGTTATAGAACGTGTCAATCGGTTGTAAATTGCCAAGCAGCAGGCTGCGGTCGAACGATGTCGCCGCGCTCCAGGGCATTCCTGCCTCCCTGAGGGCGGCGAGCCTGTTGATGGCGATGACCGCCGCGCCCATCGTCCAGCCGTCGATATATCTGTCGGCAAACCGCGCGGCGATGCTTTTGCCGAGCCTGCCGACGCGGAGCACGATGCTCGGGAATGCCCGGAACTCCGTGTCGAAGTCGGGCACGAACATCGGGTTGCCGGTGCGCAGCAGCGACGAGTCGGCCATCTCGTACCATGCCGTCTCGCCCTCGCCGGCCGCCGAGGCCGGGGCCGCCGGCCCGTAGTTGTGTATTATTGCGAATATCTTCATCTCATTGCTGTCTGAGGGAGTCGAGGCGCGTGTATATCAGCGCGAGGTGCGCGTAGATCGACGTGTTGGCCATCACCACCCCCTCGGCCACCTTGACGCGGTAGGGTGTAAAGTTCCATATGGCCTTTATTCCGGCCCCGACGGCTATGTCGGCCGACTCCTGGGCCACCTCGGCCGGCACGGTCAGTATGGCTATGTCGGCGGGGCTCTCGCGCATCGCGTCGTATATCTCGTCGATGTGCCTGATGGGCACGCCGAGGTCCTTGCGGGCTATCATCGTCGGGTTGACGTCGAACCCGGCCGTTATCTCCAGGCCGTAGTTGGAGAGGCCTGAGTCGCGTATCAGCGCCTTGCCGAGGCTGCCGGTGCCGAGCACGTAGGCGCGGTGGCTGCGCGAGAAGCCCAGGAAGTCGCTCAGCGCGCTGACCAGGTCCTCCACCTCGTAGCCGATGCGGGTGCGCCCCTTGACGCCCAGGAACGACAGGTCTTTGGCTATCTGCGAGGCATCGACGCTCAGCGCGCGCGATATGCGTGTCGACGACACGTATTTCACCCGCTTGTTGCGCAGTATCTCCACGTAGGCCAGATACCAGGGCAGCCGTCTGAGCGTCGGCTCTGGCAGTATGATGTTCTGAAGCTGGTTCATGTCGGCTTATCGTGCGGGTGCCCCCACGGCTATTTTCTTTGATTTCGATGTGTAGGTGCCCTCGGGGGTCTCGACGGTCGCTCGGTAGATGTAGATTCCGCGCGGCACGCGGCTTCCCGATGAGTCGCAGAGGTCCCAGCGCGTGCTTATCACGCTGTCCAGGTCGCTGCTGAGTGTCTTGTCGCTGCTCCACACCTTGCGGCCCGACAGGTCGTAGATGCCTAATGAGCACTCCATGCTGGTGTTGGGACGGTCGGTGGTGATCACGAAGTCGACGCCCGAGGTCTCGTTGTCGAAGAGGGCGGTGATGTCGAGTATCGCGGGGTCGACGGCGGCACCGACGTTGATCTCAAGGTCGGCCTTCGACACGTTGTTGGCGTTGTCCCAGGCTGTCAGGGTCAGCGTGTGGCGTCCCGGCGTCACGCCTGTCAGCGGGTAAACCAGGCGCCCCAGGTCGGCGTCGTCTGCATCCTGCGTGAAGTAGCCGCTCACGTCGCTGCGCACCTCGCTGCCGTCGATGGTGATTGTCAGCGAGTGGCCGATGCCCGACTGCGAGATGTTGATGCCCGACTTGTCGCGGAGTGTCGCGAATATCACGGGGTTGGCGTTGACCTTCGCCCCGGGCCCGTTCTCGGGGTTGTTGGCGTAGTAGCTCTCTATCACGGGCCCCTCGGTATCGTCGGAGTCGCCGCCGTATCCGTAGACGTAGAGGCTCTCGCAGGTGCCGTTTGCCTCGCGGCCCTTGTCGCTCCAGGCGTATCCGGCTATCATGGCCGGGGAGTAGTTGCCCTGTATCTCGGGGGGCACCCGGAGCACCGCGCTCCAGCGGCCTCCGGTCACGTTGGCTGTGGTCTGTGCCAGCAGTCGGTCGCGGTCGTTGTATGTCCTGACCTGGCCGTTGCTGCCCTGGCCCAGGGTGGTGATGACGCGCTCGGCGTCGTAGAGCTGCAGTGTGATGGTGCCGTTGAAGTCACCGGCCTGCGCTCCGCTGTCGTCGGTCACGCAGCCCTCCACCTTGACAGTCGAGAGGGCCCCGACCTCGGGCAGCGCGACCTCCGGTGCGGTCATGTCAGTGCCGTCGATGCTCTCCACGCGCACGTTGAGCTCGGGGCTGGGCACGCGTATCGCCGGGTCGCCCATAAATGCGAACTTCAGTGAGTTGGTGCACTTGGTATTGTTCTTGCCGGCTATGTATATGTCGCCGAGACGGCGGGCGCGGCCCTCCGCGTCGCGCTTGAAGAACTCCCTGGAGAAGGCCGAGTTCAGCTGGCCGTTCGACGATATGACCACAGTGCGGGTGGCCACCATCATGCCGATCACGCCGGCGTCGGGGTTTAGCATCAGGTATTCGGCTCCGGTGCGCTCCTCCTGGTCCCACTGCCCGAAGCGGCAGGTGGCCGCGATGATGAACGTCAGGTTCTTGTTGGTCATCGAGGTGATCGAGCCCCAGTCCCACAGGTGCTCATGGCCCCAGCTCGTCGGGTTGGCGTGGCCGATGTAGTCGGTCAGTATCACGCCGTCGTTGTAGTTGCGCATCATGCGCTCCGTGGCCTGGGGGTAGGTGGGGCCGAGGCCCGTCATTACCCTCGGGTACTGGTCGAGGTAGAGCCGGTCGTACACGAAGTTCGTGCCGTTGCCCTGGCTTCGCATGCCGTTGTATACGGCCTGGGCCTGGTCGAGGTGTTGGGCGTTGTCATCGTCGTCGGCTATGAGCATGATGCGGTTGCGCCAGGGTCCGTAGGTCGGGTTCTCGCAGTATTTCTCTAACTTGGCGGCCATCTCCAGGGCCTCCTTAGAGTCGGTCACGGGGATGCGTCCTATGGGTATCGTGAGGTTCATGCTCTGGATTTGGAACTCTGTCTCACGGCAGTCGTCGAGCATGCCGATCAGGTCATCGTTCGAGTATGAGTAGTGCTCGCTCAGGCCGTCGTATGACTGCCAGATGAGCATGGGCTTGTATCCTGCCTTGGTCGATGCAAGGAGCATCTTGTTGTCGGCCGAGGGGCGGCCCATCAGCAGGCAGTAGCCGATGCGGTGTCCGTCGGCGCTCTCGCCCCGGTCATGCCACATCTTGAGCAGGCGTCTGAAGGCCTGGAAGTCGGGCTTGCCGCCCGAGAACTCGCGGTAGATCTGCTCGGGGTCGAGCACGGCGACGCGCATGCCGTCCATCCGCTCGTGCAGCGCGGCGATGCGCCGCGCCCCCTCCATGTATTCGGGGTGGCTGATTATCAGCATGTCGGGGGTCTCCATGGCGTGCAGGTCCTGGTTCTCGACGCTGACGCCCTCACCGGCGGTGTGGGTCACGGCCTCGGGGTTGAAGGCCACGAACTCGCGGTATCCCCCTTTGCCGGTGATGGTGAACGATGCCTTGTTGCCGCTCAGCGAGTATTCCACCTCAAGGGGCTGCGCCGGGTCGGTCACGTCCCAGATCCGGGTGGCTGCCGAGCAGCCGCTCACGGTCGCCCCGTCGCCGGCCCGGAAGTCGCCGTAGAAGTGTATCTCGCCGTTGCTCAGCGCGATGTCGCGCTCGTAGAAGACCTCTATGTAGTCGAGGCGCGCCTTGAAGAGCGTGCCGCCGTAGGTGAAGTCGATCGTCAGGTCGAGCTTGTCGCCGCTGTATCCATCCACCTCCTTGATGGTGGTGGTCGTATCGCAGTATTTGTCCATGCTCGAGCTGTTGATGCGGTCGCTGTTGGTGGCGGGGAGTTTCTTGCCGTTGGCCGTCAGTGCCAGCGACGAGGCGGCGCCGACGCTCTTGGCGGCGAACCGCACGGCCACGGTGACATTGTCGCCGGCGTTGCCGGGCGTGGGCAGCGAGAATGTCTGGCTCTTTTTCGAGCGGAAGTCCTCGCCGTAAACCTGCGAGCCGGAGTCGGCCATCGGCTCTATCTCCTGCTCATGCACGAGCCGCTCCATGAATGTCGAGATGGGTTCGGCGGCGGCCGTGGCCGATGTCTCGGCCTTCGGCTGCGCGGCGTCGTCGGCAGCGCGGTCGCTCAGGAAGTAGTATGTGTCGTCGCTGTATGGGTGTATCGTGTGCGAGTAGGGAGTGGCCGAGCCGATGCCCGACTTTTTCCATGTGAAGTGGTCGGTGGCAAAGAACACGATTCCCTTGGCCGTGCGCACCGAGGGGAGCTGCGGCAGGTCGTCGTGGTTGTTCCCGTTGAGTCCGTAGCTGAGCTCGCGGCCTCCGAGTCCGTAGACATGCACCTTGGTCGGGTCGGTGAACCCGAGCCTGCGCAGCTCGGCGTCGGTCACGATGTTCATGCCCGCATGTGTTGTCCTGACACGCGCCCAGCGGCCCTCGGCGAGTCGCGAGCTCGCGGCGTAGTGGTCGGGGGTCACGGCAAGTGCCTGCGCCGCCGGCTGTATCGCCGTCGGCATAAGTATCATTGACAGGGTGTAAAGCGCTTTCTTCATCTCTGACAAAACGTATTTTACCTGCTGTTTATTTTAGCATATGACAACTTTATCCATACACGGCACGCGCGTGCATGACCGGTCATGCACGCGCGTGGCATATGCGTTGATGCGGATTGTGCCGCTTACTGTCTGATCTCGGCTATGGCGCGGCGTATGCGCCTTATCACCTCCTCCTTGGGCATAAGCTCGGTTATGTCGAACATGTGCGGGCCGCGGCAGGCGCCCACCACGGCCAGGCGGAAGGCGTTCATCACGTTGCCGAGGTGGTAGCCTTTCTCCTCAATCCACTTGAGCACGATTGCCTCGGCGTTGGCCGACGTCATGTCGTCGATTCCCTCGAGCACTCCGATGAGTTCCTCCATGATGCGGGGTGTGTCCTCGCTCCAGCGCTTGCGCACGTCCTTCTCGGCGTAGGTCTCCGGGGCCTTGAAGAAGAAGTCTCCCTGCTCCAGGATGTCGCCGAGCAGGTTGGCGCGTCCCTTGACCATCCCGGCGGCGCGGGCCACGTACTCGGGGCTAAACCCCGTGATGCCCTCGGCCTCGAGCATCGGCATAAGCAGCTCGGCGAGTTTATCGTCGGGGGTGGCCATCAGGTACTCGTGGTTGAACCAGATGCCCTTCTTGAAGTCGAACTTCGCGCCCGACTTCGAGCAGTGCTCGAAGCTGAACTTGTCGATGAGCTCCTGCATCGACATCACCTCGGAGTCGTCGCCGGGGTTCCAGCCGAGCAGGGCCAGGAAGTTGACCACGGCCTCGGGCAGGTATCCCTTCTCGCGGTATCCGCTTGAGGTCTCGCCCGACTTCGGGTCGTGCCATTCGAGGGGGAACACGGGGAAGCCGAGCTTGTCGCCGTCGCGCTTCGAGAGCTTGCCGTTGCCCACGGGCTTGAGCAGCAGGGGCAGGTGTACGAACTGTGGCATCGTGTCGCTCCAGCCGAATGCCTCGTAGAGCAGCACGTGCAGCGGGGCCGAGGGCAGCCACTCCTCGCCGCGTATCACGTGCGAGACCTCCATCAGGTGGTCGTCGACTATGTTGGCCAGATGGTATGTCGGCAGGTCGTCGGCGCTCTTGTAGAGCACCTTGTCGTCGAGTATCGACGAGTTGACGGTCACCTCGCCGCGTATCAGGTCGTTGACCCTCACCTCGCGGTCAGGCTCGATCAGGAACCTCACCACATACTGCTCGCCGGCGTCGATGCGGCGCTGCACCTCGTCGGCGGGGAGCGTCAGCGAGTTGCACATGCGGCCGCGGGTCGTGGCGTCGTACTGGAAGTTGGGGGTCTCCTGCCGGGCGGCCTCGAGCTGCTCGGGGGTGTCGAAGGCGATGTAGGCCCTGCCCGCGTCGAGCAGTTTCTTGACGTGCTCGCGGTATATGTCGCGGCGCTCCGACTGCTTGTAGGGGCCGTAGGCTCCGCCCTCGCGCACTCCCTCGTCGATGCCGATGCCGAGCCATGCCAGCGACTCGTTGATATACTCCTCGGCGCCCGGCACGAACCGGCGGCTGTCGGTGTCCTCGATGCGGAGTATCATGTCGCCCCCGTGCTTGCGGGCGAAGATGTAGTTGTAGAGGGCGGTGCGCGCGCCTCCTATGTGCAGCGGCCCTGTCGGCGACGGGGCGAATCTTACTCTTACTTTGCGTTCCATTGTTGCTGTGGGTAAATTTTTTGCAAATTTAAGAAATAAAATTCAGATTCATGGCCACATGCCGCGAAAAGTTGCGTTTATCGGCGCGCCCGGTGTATGGATGGTGTATGGATAAAGCCTTCCGCGTGGCAGCTTTGCCTACTTTTGCGCTAAAAAAGTCATGGCAAGTCTGAAGTCTTTTTTATGCCGGCGGCGTGTTCGCCGGCTTGCGGGCGCCCTGCTGGTGGCGCTCGGCGTGGCGTGCATGTTCATCGGCTGCACGCGCCGGGTCTATGTGCCGGTCACGAGTGCGGTGCGCGACACGGTCTATGACTCGCGGCTGCGCGCCGACACGCTGCTGGTGCATGACTCGGTCCGCGAGGAGGTGCGCGGCGATACCGTCGAGCGTATCGTCTACCGCTTCCGCTCGCGGGTCCGCACGCGTGTCGACACGGTGCTCCGCACGCTGCGCGATACTGTCCGCGTCTCGCTTCCGGCTCAGTCGGAGGCGGCCCCGGCTCCGGCGCGCGAGTCGTGGCTCTCGCGCCTGGTGCATGGGCTCAAGTGGCTCACCCGCTTCCTCTTCGCGCTCCTGTTGCTCCGGCTTCTCATCAGGTGGCGCCGGTAGAAGCTGTCGCCTTCGGCCACGAAGTTATTGTAGTACATGTTGTAGTCCGGGTCGCTGATGTGCCCCATCATGAATGTGTATTTTCGCTCGCGCTCGCCACGGTGGGTCAGTATCTCGTTGTGAACGGTGAAGGCGAGTGTGTAGATCGGCTGGAAGGCCCCGGCGGCCACTACGATTATCAACGCCACACGGGCGGGGATGCGCATCAGGCGCATCTCCGCCCCTTTCCTGCATATCAGTATGTTTGTCAGTATCACGAGTGGCACGGATATGCGCCAGCCTAAGTCGGGCGTCGTGCCGATGCCGATTGCGGGTCCGAGGATTGCCGCGGCGGCGTAGGCTGCGAAGAGGGGCGTCAGGAATCCCCGGCTCCGGCGCAGGTCGCGCCATATGAAGGGCAGGAAGGCCCCGAAACAGAGCAGGTAGTATAGGAGGCTGCATCCCAGAAGCATCCATGTCGAGCCTCTGTAGGTCATCATGCGCACCATTCCCCCGGCGTTGTTGGCCAGCAGGAATGCGGAGATGGCTCCCCCGTAGAGAAGTCCGGTCAGTGTCGGAAGGGGGGAGGGGAGTGTGCGCCGTCTCGCGAGGCGCATTATGACGATCACGGCTGTGCCGGCTCCGAGGGCCAGGGCCGGGATGGGGGCGAAGATGGGAGCGATGCCGGTCAGCACTATCAGCCGTCCGGTGTGCTCGCGCTCGTGCAGCATCAGCGTGATGATCACCCACATCGGTATCGCCTGGTTGTAGATGAAGTTGTAGAACACGGCGTTGGCCGAGGCACCGAATGTCCGGTTGGTGGTGCTGAGCCACATCAGTTGTGGCGCCCAGGGGTCGTCGGCCATGCTGAATGTCTCGTCGCTGAAGAAGTAGCTTGTCAGCCAGTCCCAGCCGTTGAAGAAGATAAACAGGAGCACGATGGTAACGCTGGCCTTTCCGCCGGTCATGCTGAAGAGCATGTTGAGGGCGATCCATGTTCCCCATGTGGCGTAGAGGACCTGAACTAAGTCGCCGGCGAGTATCGTGCCGGTGGACTTAGCCACCGTGGCGGCGGGGAGCCAGAACCCGAAGTAGTAGCAGAGCATCCGTGGTGTGCCGTCGGGTCCGTCGGGGTATGTGACGGGCCAGTCATTGCGGGCAAGGTCGAAGAATATGGCGTTGCGCCATGCGTGGTCGTTGGGCATCTGCGCCACGAGACCCCCTATTCCGCACACCAGGACGTAGACCGCGGTCAGCGCGAGCAGCCACCACCATTGCCTGTCGCGTGTGACGTCGGCGTAGCCCTCCGCACGGCTCCCGCCGCGCAGGGCGCGTACGGCGCACCAGCCTGTCAGCGCCAACAGCGGCACCGACACGACCGGCGTCAGCCAGCATGCCGCGAACAGCCCCGCCGGCAGCATCAGCCACACATACGCTTGAAGTTTCAAAGATTAAAGATTAAAGATTAAAGATTAAAGATTAAAGATTAATCCCGTTAAATCCCCCTCAATCCCGCAAAATCCCCTCCTCACTCCACATTCATCATTCATCATTCATAATTCATCATTCCCTCATCAGGTGGCGGCGGTAGAAGCTGTCGCCTTCGGCCACGAAGTTGTTGTAGTAGAGGTTCCTCTCCGGTTCGTCGAGGTGGTGGTTGATGTAGGTGTGTCTCGTGTCGCGTATCCCTGCGCGGTATTCCTGGTGTCGCTCATATATCGCGACACACCGCTCGATGGTTGGTATCAGGCCGATGACTAATGCGATGGGTATCGCGATGCGCCGCCATTTGACCAGTCTTTTCCACCGGCCCACCTCAAGAGCCAGCGCGTAGGTCATCATCATCGTGACGGGTATCGTGGCGCGATGGCCAAGGTCGGGCGAGTCGCCCAAGGCGATGAAGGGCAGCAGCAGCGACGTGCCGAGGATTATTGCGAATGTGCTGTCATGCCGCAGCTGCGGCCATGTCAGCGGCAGCCATATCGCGTAGCCGGTCGCGACAAATATCACCGCGCAGACCGCTGTCTGCCAGGGGGCGAAGGCCGGGTTGGCGGCCGTGCCGGCGGCGTTGTTGTTGGCCAGGAAGAACAGGCCGGTCATGGCGAGTGCCGGCAGTGTCGCGATATTGGCGAGGCTCAGCGAGGCGCGGCCTCCGCGTATCAGCCGCCAAAGCATGGCCACCGATATGCCGACGCAGGGGAGAGGCGCGTAAGGAAAGAGCAGCGCGCACGGCACGAGCAGCAGCCCGGGCCTGTTGCGCAGCCGGTAGATGAGGGGCAGCGCCACCCAGCAGGGTAGCGCCTGGTTGAATATCATCTCTATCTGGCTCAGGAAGGTGAAGCTGACATAGGCCGGGATCCCGTCATAGCGAGGTATTCCGAGCCATTCCTCCAGTCCGTTGGGGTAGATGAGGCGCCCTATGGTTACGTCGAGGCATCCGAAACATATCAGCACCACCGGCATCCACCAGCGGCTGCGCCCCCCGGCGCGGCTCACGAGCAGCGAGTAGGCGATGGCCATGCCCCAGAGTGTCCAGAGGTAGAGGAAGTAGTAGGCGGGGCGGATGTTGCCGGCGCCGTCGCCGACGAGTGCCGTGGGCAGCCAGTAGGTGAGGTAGTAGCAGAGCATCCGGGGCTGGCCGTCGGGGCTGTCGGTGTATGTGACGGGCCAATGTTGGGTGGTCAGGTCGCACAGCACGGCGTTGCGCCACGCGTGGTCGTAGTGCTGAGCCACGAAACCGCCGCAGCCGGCCACGACAGCCAGCGCCGCGAGCGCGGCGAGTGCCGCCCAATAGCCGGGTGTCAGCGAGACGGCGTGCCATCGGCCTTTGTCTATTTGGGATTCGGGCTCCGGGCGCCGCTCGGCAAGTGCCGTCAGCACTAATGCGAGGGCTATGCCCGCGGACGCTGTCACCGCCGCCCATGTCCGCATCCAGCCGAACAGAAATATCACCACCGGTATCCCGAGCCACAGGTATGCCTGGACCTCGATCGCCCCGAATGATATTTTTTTATCGCCTGTTTGCATTTTTTTATTAACTTTGTGAGATAATCCTTTAATTGCTGCTACTTATAACGCTTGCGTCATGAAACTTATTGTCACTGACAGATACCGCCTTGCGGTGCTCCTCCTCCTTGGGCTGCTGCTGCAGTTGCCCGCGCTGTTTTATGGTGTAGATGTGTGCGACACCGGGTATTACATGACGTTCTATGACCATATCTTCAGCGCCCCTGAGCTGGTGAGCCAAAATTTCATGTATTATCTGAGTGGACTTGTGGGTGGAGCGGTGTCTGCGGCCACGGGAGGCTCGCTGCTCGCGCTCCGCCTGGCGGGTATCGCGGTCAATCTCGGCTCTGTGGCCTGTGTCTGGTATATGGGGCTTGAGGCGGGCGTGCCGCGGCGCATCATCGCGCTCTCGGTGGTGTGCATACTGATCGGCATGCAGATATATCCGCAGGCGTTGCACAATGACCCCCTCACCATCCTCCTTCTGCTCGTATCGGTCAGGCTGCTCCAGATGTCGCGTGATGACTTCAGCTTCAGTCGCTCGTTCTGGCTTATCATGTTGTCGGGGTTGGTGTGCGGCATCAATGCCTTCACTCGCCTCCCGAATCTTCTGGATGTCCTGTTCGTGCTCGTCATCGTGTTCTGTTTCAGGCGGCAGTGGCGTGCGCTTGGTTCGTTTACATGGCTCTTCGGCTGGTCGTCGGGTATATTGGCTGTCGTGGTGGGGGCCTTTATGGCAGGGCATCTCGACGATATCCTGACTGCGGTCGAGGTGCTGGTGTCGGGTGCCCGTTCAGATCTCAGCGACACTACCCATAATCTGAACACCCTCTTTACGGTGCACATGGAGGTGTGGCTGAAGGCTGTTCAGCTTGCGGTCCATATTGTGGCGTATGGAGTGGTGGCGGTGGTTCTGTGGCCTCGGTTCGTGCCGTGGCGCCGGGAGAAGTGTCCGGCGGCTGTCGGGCGCGGGGGGGGGATTGCCCGCTGGTCGGCGTGGCTGGTGCGCGTTGTCCCGGCTCTCTACCTGTTCTGGCGCGCGGGCTGTATTATATATAGGTATGATTTCCTGATGGCCATTGAGGCGTTGTCGATCGCCGGCTGTCTGGTTACTCTTGTTTTTGACCGCTGCCACGCCGGGTTCCCGCTCGGCCTGCTGTCGGTCGTTTCGCTTTTGATGACCCTGATAGTGCCGTTAGGTTCTGACCACGGCATGGGCAACCTGGGTCCCGTGCTGTTCATGCTGGCGTTGCCGGTGGGGATCCGGGGCCTGGTCCGCATGCTGCCGGCCGGCTTCGTGCGCGGCGGGGTGGAGGCGGCCGTGGCGGTGATCCTGCTCTGGTCGTCGGTCTCTTATTTCGTCGCCAACGGCTTTTATTTCGATGATGTCCGTGTCTCCGAGCCTTATGCCGAGGTCAGCTCGCCGAGCCTCAGGTTTATCCGCACCACTCCCGGGCGGGCTGCCCGTCTCGACTCGCTGGTGACGCGGCTCAAGGCCCATGTCTCGCCCGGCACGAGGCTTCTGATTGTCGGCAACGCGCCGATGCTTTACCACCTGACGGGGGCCGAGCCGGTCATGGGCTGCTCGTGGCCGGAGCTTATGCCGTCGCATGAGTGGAACAAGCGCCTCTTGCGGGCTCCCATATATGATGCCATCTCCAGTCCATACGGTGATGATGATGGGGGGAACCTGCCTCTCATCCTTATGCTCAGGTTCAATCCGTTGGGCCGCACGTGGGGAGCCGCGTCCGATGCCTTCATCCATCCCGGTCCCGCCGACAGTGGGGCTTTCCACAATGCCGACAAGTATGACGAGGTTTATTTGTTTATGAGGTGCAAAGATTACGAGCTTCTGACCGAAACAGCCGATTTTGTGTTATATAGACCGAAGCCGCGTGTCAAAAAGAGTGACACTGACCGCTATCCAATCGATGACTGGTGGGATGACAGCGAGTTTGAGCGGCGTATGTACGATTATCGTTAATAAGTAGAGTGAGGGTCATGAGGTTTCCACCGCGTAAGGATCTGATAGTGGCGTGCTGGTTTCTGCTTGTCAGCCTGTTGCTGGCGGGGGCCGCATGGTGGGCATGGCGTCAGTACATTTCCACGCCTCCCTATGTCGACCCGGAGCGGTTCCCGGTGCGGGGCTTCGACCTCTCTGCCCATAACGGCTACGCCAACCTCAACGCCGCGGCTGCCGCCGGCTATCAGTTTGTGATCCTCAAGGCCTCGGAGGGGTCGTCGTTCCGCGACCCGAATTTTGTCCTCAATTACCAGAAGGCGCGCCATGCCGGGCTAAAGGTGGGCGCCTATCATTACTTCCGCTTCGACCGCGACGGGGTGGAGCAGGGGGTGAACTTCCTGCGCTCGGTCGGGCTGCGCGAGCTCGACCTCGGCCTGGCCATCGATGTCGAGGACAATGGCAACGCCCGCGGCGTACCGGTCGACACGGTCCGCGCCCGGCTGCAGCTCATGATAGAATATCTCAACATGCGGGGCCACCCTGTGATGCTCTACTCCAACCGCGACGGCTACGGCAAATACCTGATGACGCCCGAGTTCCGCGGCCTGCCGCTCTGGATATGCTCGTTCAGCGAGGACAACGCCCGCCAGACCGACTGGACCTTCTGGCAGTACGATCATCGCGGCCGCGTGCCCGGCATCCGCGGCGACGTCGACCTGAACGTCTACCGCGGCGAGCAGCTGAACACTGAAGATTAATCCGCGGACTGCACGGAAATCTCACGCAGAGGAGCAGAGGAGCAGAGGCAGAGCCGGCGCGGGCATCGACTCGGGGGGCTACGCAACGGCATGCGCGGAGGCCGCGGAGAGGTAGAGTAAGTATTAAGGCAGAGTGATGAGTTATGAAGTATACTTTGGTTTATCTGGTTCGAGGCCTGCTTCCCCCTCCGCGCCTCTCTGCGGCCTCGCGGATGCCAGTGCGTAGCATCACCAGCCGCCGGAAGAGTCGCGGCCTCTGCTCCTCTGCTTCTCTGCGTGAGGATTTTCGAGGCCTGGTTTATCTGGTTTACTTCCCCCTCCGCCCGCCTAACACCTAACACCTCTCCACCTAAAACATGTTTTACAACATATTTGTGTGGCAGTAATACTATTTTTTGCTAAATTTGTGCCAGTTTTTGCACCCGGCGCGAGCAGTAGCCCCTTGTGGGTGGCCTTACAGGGCGCCGCTCGCCGTGGCTTTCGGCTCCTCCTTCGTGCGGAGCCAGGCGTTGGGTGCGGTGGCCTTCCAGGGCACTGCTCGCCGTGGCTTTCGGCTCCTCCTTCGTACGGAGCCGGGCGTTGGGTGCGGTGGCCTTCCAGGGCGCTGCTCGCCGTGGCTTTCGGCTCCTCCTTCGTGCGGAGCCGGGCGTTGGGTGCGGTGGCCTTCTGGCCGCCGTTGCGCTGCCGCCCGGCGTCGATTGCCGGCCCGCGCCTTCCGGGCGCCCCCGCCGCCCCTCGCCGGCCCTCGGCCGGCCCCTGCTGATAGAACTTTAAACTAACTATAACCAACATCAATTTCTAACTATTTCCCATGAAGAAATCAACAAGATTCGTGGTGGCTGCCGCCCTCGGCGCCGCCGCGGTCTCTGCTCAGGCAGCGACCTTCGTCGGTGAGCGCTCGGACTTCCGCGATGAGACTATCTACTTCGCGATGACCACCCGCTTCTACGACGGCGATTCGAAAAACAATGTCCTCTGCTGGGACGGCGTAGAGAAACAGAAGATGAACAATGACCCCTGCTGGCGTGGCGACTTCAAGGGCCTCATCGAGAAACTCGACTACATCAAGGCCCTCGGCTTTACAGCCATCTGGATCACCCCGGTTGTCCAGAACGCCTCCGGTTTCGACTACCACGGCTACCACGCCATGGACTTCTCGCGCGTTGACCTCCGCTACGAGAGCCGCAAGGAATGGGGCTCGGCCGACGATGTCGACTTCCAGGACCTCATCGACGCAGCCCACGCCAAGGGCATCAAGATTATCCTTGACGTCGTGCTGCAGCACACCGGCAACTTCGGCGAGAACCGCCTCTGCCACCTCTTCGACCGTGACCAGGACATCCGCTCGCAGGCCAACATCACCCGCTGCCTCATCCCCGACGAGGAGAAACTCGGCGGCATGGCTTACTGGGACCTCCCCAACGAAGGAGCGAAGACCCAGTATTCCGAGCGCTTCAAATACCTCAAGAACACTGACGGCCAGAACCATGACTCCAACAACTACTGGCACCACCTCGGCACCGGCTGGAACTGGGATGAGCCCAACCGCTGGTGGGGACAGATAGCCGGCGACTGCGTCGACCTCAACACCGAGAACCCGGCCGTCGATGAGTATATCGTCGAGTGCTACGGCAAGTTCATGGAGATGGGCGTCGACGGCTTCCGTATCGACACCACGGGCCACATCGCTCCGCTGACCTTCAACGCTTACTTCATCCCCAAGTTCATCGAACTCGGCGAGAAGTATAAGGACAAGCGCCTCGGTGGCGCACCATTCTATATGTTCGGCGAGTGCTGCTCGCGTTTCGGCAGTGTCATCTACCGCGACCAGCATGTCCTCTCCAGCCACTACTACACATGGAAGTCCGACCCCGCGCTCGTCAGCGAGTGGAAGCAGTATGACGCCGAGTGGTGGTCGCAGCAGTTCGTCAAGGAGGGCGCGGCTCCCCTCGGCAACATGCTCACCTGTGAGAAGGACCCCGGCACCGTACACAACTCCGACAACGTCTTCATGAAGAACGGCGCATGGCATGAGCCCGACTACTCGGATGCCTCCGGCTTCAACGTCATCGACTTCCCGATGCACTATAACTTCACAAGCGCCGGCTCGGCTGTCCGCATCGCCGAAGAGGGTGACAAGTATTACAATGACGCCTCATGGAATGTCGTCTATGTCGACTCGCACGACTACGGTCCGCAGCCCAGCGACTCGCAGCGCTTCAACGGCGGCACCGAGCAGTGGGCCGAGAACCTCTCGCTGATGTTCTCGTTCCGCGGCATCCCCTGTATCTATTACGGCTCTGAGGTAGAGTTCCAGAAGGGCAAGACCATCGACAAGGGTCCCGAGCTGGCGCTCGCCGAGTCAGGCCGCGCATACTTCGGCGAGTACCTCAAGGGTGAGGTGTCGGCTTCCGACTTCGGCGTCTACACCGCGTCGGGCAATGTGGCACAGACCCTTAACGCCGACCTCGCGCAGCATATCCGCCGCCTCAACCAGATCCGCGCCGCAGTGCCCGCGCTCCGCAAGGGCCAGTACACTTTCGAGGGCTGCAATGCCAACGGCGGCTGGGCGTTCAAGCGCGCATGGAAGGACAGCTACGCTCTCGTCGCCATCAACGGCGGAGCGTCATTCACCGGCGTGCCCGCCGGCACTTACGTTGACCTCGTGACCGGCCAGAGCTATACTCCCAACGGCGGCTCGATCACCGTATCCGCTCCCGGCGGCAAGGGCCAGCTCCGCGTCCTTGTCAAGGACTGGACCGGCGGCAAGGTAGGTGAGGACGGCAAGTTCATCTACGGCACCTCGCCCGTGGCTCACGGCGGAAGCGTGACCTTTACCGACCCCGGCACCACCGAGTAC
>WGUO01000026.1 GCA_014867205.1 Muribaculaceae bacterium
TGGTTACTTTTCTTGTCTACTTGGTTACTTTTCTTGTCTACTTGGTTACTTTTCTTGTCTACTTGGTTACTTTTCTCGCTACTTAGTTCCTTTTGCAGGCTACTTGGTTCCTCTACTTGGTGACATTTCTTATTGTCCCGGTCTCCAAATGATTCATATGATGTGTTAAATGTCTGGCGAGGTATGGTGATTACGAATTCATGTAGTTTTTCGTCATTTTTGAACTCCATCTTCAGACCTTCGTCAACGGCACGTAGAATGCCCGTACCGGCTCCAGAATAAGGCAACAGGAAGTTGGCATGGTAGAACAATTGCTCGTTACGTGGCATTGACGTGCCTTTCTCTATGTCATCAATTGCTAATCCCCGGGGCAGATTGCCGGGACTGTGGATCTCAATCCTGTCATCAAGTATGAAGATTCGTATCGGTGCAGTGCGTGCCAGCGACCTATGAATCAATGCATTCATTACCAACTCCGACAGGGCTATATCCGAGACTTCCAACACACCCTGGGTATTGAATTCATCTCCCGGCTGAACATATCTTAGATTCCTGCGGAAAAAAGCCATTATCGTATCATATTGATGGCGAAGATTGCCTTCCATATCAGCGTCATTGACCTTATCGCGGAATCGGGATCCTCCTATGCTGGTGCCATAAAATGAAATGCATTTTGCGGTAAGCGTAGGCCGGAACAACTGAGGAGACTTGCCGAACAACAGCAGTCCTGATAAAGTGAGTCTTCCGTCTGCTCGCATGAGCCGGAGATTTGTCAACAATCTGTCAAGTGTGATATTGCGTGAGATAGCACCGATTATTTCATCAAGGGTCTTAGAATCATAATCAGCCGGCATGATGCCGCTGAGGCGTAAGGGATTCTCAAATCGTTTGAGGAGATACTCCTTGAATGTGTCCAAATCCAAGTCTTCAACGGTGGCATCGACGGCAGAAATCTCAGGAATGAAGGTGCCGCAATCTTCCATCATCTCGGCAATCTCATTATTATCGACAATTCTCCGCTTGTCCGAGCCTTGTTTGGCCCAGATTATACCTTTGTTATCTTTATACGGTTTATTGATGCCCTCCTTTATGGTCACGACAATGATATTGCCACCGTCAACCGCAACAGAATCGGTTTCAATGCCGATACGAGGATCGACATTCTGAGTGGCTATATTCGATAATTTCTGATTGGTATCTTGTGTCTCGTTATAACTCAGAGGGTTCATTTCTCCGGTCTTATCTCTGACGCCAATCAGTAGCCTGCCGCCACGGGAATTGCTGAAAGCAACCAGTTCCGTGCCGATGCTGTAATTATCGTCGATGCGTTCCTTGAACTGCACCTGCGACACCTCTGAATGGAGTATGATATTATTGAGTTCCTCTTTTGTCATCGTAATCGGAAGGCTAAAAATTGATAGATTTTTACACTCACAAAGATAATCAACAGAATCAGAATTCGCAAATCAAAGAACAGTTAACCTATGACTATTTCACGGCTTGTTGGCATAAAGTCAATGAAAGGGCCATGCTGCATCACGGCTGTCGATGCGTCAATAGCATTGCAGTAAGACGGCACATAGGTGACTAGGTGGTTGATATAAACTAAAAGGTCCCCGCGGCCGGGGTGGGCGCGGGGACCGATAGTATTAGTGACAGTAGTTAGTGTTAATTTTCTGTCATGTGGATTTGAATTGTGAATTGAGTCTCATCAGAACTCCAATCGGGTTTAGGGGGGAATCAGTTGGGGTGCGTCAGAGTTCAAGGGGGGTGTAGGTGAGGTCGAATGCCTCGGCTACGGCCTTGAATGTGATCTTGCCGTCAACGACGTTGACGCCGTCGGCGAGACCCTTGTCGCGCTTGCATGCCTCAACCCAGCCGAGGTTGGCCAGACGCACTGCGTAGGGCATTGTGGCGTTGGTCAGGGCGAGGGTAGAGGTGTAGGGCACTGCACCGGGGATGTTGGCAACGGCATACTGCACAACGCCGTCGACCATGTAAGTTGGTTCGGAGTGGGTTGTGGGGTGGGTTGTCTCGAAGCATCCGCCCTGGTCAACAGCGACATCGACCATAACTGAGCCGGGACGCATCAGTTTCACCATGTCGGCTGTGACAAGGTGGGGTGTCTTTGCGCCGGGCACGAGCACTGAACCGATCACGAGGTCGGTCGTGGGGAGTTCCTGCTCGATGTTGTGGCGAGATGAGTAAAGAGTCTTGACGTTCTTGGGCATAACCTCTGCGCAGTGGCGGAGCACGGTGAGGTTGACGTCGGTGATGGTGACATCAGCGCCGAGACCGGCGGCCATGAGGGCTGCGTTGCGGCCAACGACACCTGCGCCGAGCACGAGCACCTTGGCGGGCTTTACTCCGGGCACGCCTCCCATCAGCACGCCGCGTCCGCCCTGGGGCTTCTCAAGGAATCGTGCGCCTTCCTGGATTGACATGCGGCCTGCAACCTCGCTCATCGGGATGAGCAGCGGCAGACGGTGGTCGCGGTCGGTCACGGTCTCATAGGCGATACATGTGGCGCCGCTCTCGAGCATGGCGTCGAGCAGCTCGCGGTCAGACGCGAAGTGGAAATATGTGAAGAGAACCTGGCCCTTGCGGATAAGCTTATACTCCGGGGCGATGGGCTCCTTGACCTTGATGATCATGTCGGCAGTGGCATAGACATCTTCGATGGTAGGGAGTATGGTTGCGCCTGCGGCTACGTACTCATCGTCGGCGAAACCGCTGCCCTCGCCGGCGGTGTGCTGTACATACAGCTCATGACCGTTGGCTACGAGTTCCTTAACGCCTGCGGGAGTTGCGCCCACGCGATTCTCATTGTTCTTGATCTCTTTTGGAATACCGATCTTCATTTTATTAGATTTAAAGGTTGTTGTTTCATTCGGGTAACGCCCCCGGGTCAGAGTGCTGATTCGGCAGCGCGGCCTGTAAGTTTTTTCACCGCGCCAAATTTACAATTTTTGCGTCAATCCGCAATAGGTGGGCAATATGTTTTTCAGCATAAAAATGCATATTCTTTTTGAGGTGAGAGCATTGTGTTGTCACTTACGGATTTTTTTTGTAATTTTGCACGTTATAACGCGACTGCAGGGCTGAGAGGCCGACGCGCGGTCAGAATCATAGGATAAATCATGAACGAATTAGCGACTAAATACAGTCCTCAGGAAGTCGAGGACAAATGGTATGCATACTGGATGGAGCATGGACTCTTCCATTCGGAGCCGGACGAGCGCGAGCCGTACACCATAGTAATACCGCCGCCCAACGTGACCGGCGTGCTGCACATGGGCCACATGCTCAACAACACGATCCAGGACATCCTGGTGCGTCGCGCGCGCATGACGGGTAAGAACGCCTGCTGGGTGCCTGGCACCGACCATGCTGCGATCTCGACCGAGGCCAAGGTGGTGGCGAAACTTGCCAAGGAGGGTATTGACAAGCACTCGCTTAGCCGCGAGGAGTTCCTGCGTCACGCCTGGGACTGGACCGACAAGTATGGCGGCATCATCCTGAAGCAGCTTCGCAAGCTCGGCGCCTCGTGCGACTGGGAGCGTACTGCCTTTACTATGGACGAGACCCGCTCGGCGAGTGTGATCCGCGTATTCTGTGACCTCTACGACAAGGGTCTCATCTATCGCGGAGTGCGCATGGTCAACTGGGACCCGCAGGCACTCACAGCCCTCTCTGACGAGGAGGTGATATATAAGGAGGAGCAGAGCAAACTCTTCTATCTGCGATATATGGTCGAGGGCGACGACAGATATATCGTGGTCGCCACGACACGTCCGGAAACTATCCTTGGCGATACGGCTGTCTGTGTCAACCCCAATGACGAGCGCTACTCATGGCTCAAGGGCAAGCGCGTAATCGTGCCGTTAGTGGGCCGCTCGGTGCCCATCATCATGGACGACTATGTGGAGATGGACTTCGGAACGGGCTGCCTCAAGGTCACTCCGGCCCACGACGTCAATGACTACATGCTCGGTGACAAGTATAACCTGCAGTCGATCGACATATTCAACGACAACGGCACGATCTCGGAGGCCGGCGGCATGTATGTCGGCATGGACCGCTTCGATGTCCGGCGCCAGATCATGGAGGACCTCGCCGCCGCCGACCTCGTGGAGAAGGTAGAGGACTATGTGAACAAGGTGGGCCACTCCGAGCGCACCGACGCCGTGATCGAGCCGAAGCTCTCGATGCAATGGTTCGTCAATATGGAGTCGCTGGCCAAGCCGGCTCTCTCCGCCGTAGAGGATGGCGACATCGCGTTCGTGCCCGCAAAGTTCAAGAACACCTACCGTCACTGGATGTCAAACATCAAGGACTGGTGCATATCTCGCCAGCTCTGGTGGGGCCACCGCATCCCGGCATACTATCTGCCCGGTGGCGGATATGTCGTTGCCGAGTCGGAGGAGAAGGCTCTTGAGAAGGCCATCGAGAAGACCGGCAATGCCTCGCTGACGCTCGACGACCTGCAGCGCGACCCCGACTGCCTCGACACATGGTTCTCGTCGTGGCTCTGGCCGATATCGCTCTTCAACGGTATCCTCGAGCCTGACAACAAGGAGTTCAAGTACTACTATCCGACCTCCGACCTGGTTACAGCCCCCGACATCATCTTCTTCTGGGTGGCGCGAATGATCATGGCCGGATATGAGTTCGCCGGCAAGAAGCCGTTCGGCAACGTGTACTTCACCGGTATCGTGCGCGACAAGCTGGGCCGCAAGATGTCGAAGTCGCTCGGCAACTCTCCCGATCCTCTCGAGCTGATAGAGAAGTTTGGCGCCGACGGCGTGCGCATGGGCATCATGCTCGCGGCTCCTGCCGGACACGACATAATGTATGACGACTCGCTCTGCGAGCAGGGCCGCAATTTCTGCAATAAGATATGGAACTCCTTCCGCCTCATCAAGGGCTGGGAGGTAGAGGACTCGGAGCAGCCCGAGAGCTCACGTCTCGCCGTCGAGTGGTTCGACGCCCGCCTTAACGCCACAATGGCCGAGATGGCCGACCTGATGGGCAAGTTCCGCATCTCTGAGGCCCTGATGGCGCTCTACCGTCTATTCTGGGATGAGTTCTCGTCATGGTACCTCGAGGTGATCAAGCCGGCATACGGCAAGCCAGCCGACAAGACGACCTATGACGCGACGATACACTTCTTCGACATGCTGCTCCGTCTGCTGCATCCGTTCATGCCCTTCATCACCGAGGAACTCTGGCAGCATCTCGCCGAGCGTAAGGATGGAGAGAGCATTATGTATGCGCAGATTCCCGAGCCTTCTGCAGTCAACGAGAAACTGGTGGCCGACTTCGAGCACCTCAAGGAGGTTGTGGCCGGCATCCGCACCGTGCGCAAGCAGAAACAGATCGCGCAGAAAGAGCCGCTCGAGCTTCACGTGCAGGCTCAGCATGACCCGGCACTCGACTCGATAATCGCGAAGATGGGCAATATAAGCGCCATTACAGTGGCCGAGGAGAAGAACCCGGCTGCCGCCGCGTTCATCGTGGGCAAGGTGGAATACTCCGTGCCTCTGGCCGATAAGGTCAACGTCGAGGAGGAAATCGCCAAACTCAACAAGGATCTGGAATATTATACGAAGTTCCTGGCCGGTGTTGAGAAGAAACTCTCTAACGAGAAATTCGTGGCCAACGCCCCCGAGGCAGTAGTGGCAGTCGAGCGTAAGAAGAAGTCTGACGCCGAGGAGAAGCTCGCGACAATCCGTGCCTCGCTCGCCGCTTTCGGCAAGTAATAGACAACCGTACATAAAACATAAGTCACCGCCTCGGTCGAGGGGGTGACTTATGTTTTATGACTATTGTGAAGCCGGTCGATGTGTCAGAGGGCGAGCATTTCATTCTGGGCAGCGAGGTCCTCGAGATAACGCGCGCGGTCTTCCTCGACCATGCGGTCGAACTCGCGGGCATAGTCGGCGACCACCTCGGCCGGGCGGCGCCATCGGTCGTCAAAGCGTGCGCCAATCCAGCGGCGCTCAAGCGCGGCATAGTTCTCCTTGACATCATCGAAGACCTCCTCCATCTCGCGGAGCGACTCAGCCTCCATGGCCTTGTGCAGACTGGAGCGTGGCACGGGAAGTCCGGCGATGTCAACCCACTCCTCGGGAATCTCACCCTCGGTGCGGGCAGGGAAACCGTCCGCACCGACGCGTCCCTCAAGATACTTGTATATGGCGAGTTGGTAAAGGTGACGGGCACGGTCGAGTGAGGCGCGGGTGAACTTCATGCCCCGGTAGCGGATATAGAGGTCATCGTCGGCCGGACGGGCCAGCAATTTCTCGATGACTTCAGAGGCTGACAGCATCTTGTCGACAGTCATGGGGTTGAGCACATCGAACACGATGCGGTCGTGCATGGGTAGCCGGCGCTTGGTGCGTCGGTCGCGCGCCGGCCATTTCTTCTCGTCGCGCATAAGTCCGCAGCTGCGCAGCATCACCCCCGGCACAACCACCGTCGCGCCCCGGTCGTCGCCGAAAAGATAGGAGAACGGGAACTGCGACGAGTCGGGATGTGTCTTGTGCTGGCCCATGACCAGTGAGAACGCGCCTATCTTGGCCCCCAGCATCAGGTAAGAGGCGGAACTTGTCTTGACGCCTCGCTCCAGAATGCCCCAGTGTACAGGCCCGAGCTTATACATATGGTTGCTCTGGTTTGTGCCGCTGCCGGCGTTCATGAACGAGGTCTGGCATCCGATCAGCAGCGATGACTTGTGCATGCTGACGGTGTATGGGCCGGCGAACAGGGCGCATGCCTCGCCGTTCTCGAGCGAGCAGTTGGCGAAGAAGAGGGAATCATGCGCCGAGAAGCCCTTCTCAAGTATCGCTCCCTGGCCTATGTAGCAGTTGCGGATTATCGCTGCGGAATCGGCCACTCCGTCCTCGATGATGAAGTTTTCGGCGTCAACCCCGTCGCCGACATAAGCGAGACATCTGCCGGGAGCGGCGTTATTGACTATTGAGCCGTTGCGGAGCGAACGTGCGCCGATCACGCGTACCTCCGGGCCGATGCTGACATTGAGCAGGCGGCCGCAGCCCTCTACAGTAGCGCCGTCGCCGATGCTGCGGGACGGGACAAGGGAGTCAAGCAGAGGCTCCACCAGCGGCTTGAGATGACGCTCGGCCCATTTGGGCTCGCGGGCCATAAGCAGGGCGGTCTGCGCGGTAAGCCCGGGATAGATTGTGACAGGGCGCGAGCCGGTCTCGTCGAGCACCGCAACCTCGATGCCCACGCCGCACATTGCCTCCGGCTCAAACTCGACCGAGGCTGTGTCGCGTATGGTGGCGTTCCTGCCGATAACGCAGTTCTTCAGGTGAATGCCGATGTTGCGGATTCTTGCATAATCGCCCACCACACAGTTCTCGAGCCGGGCGCTCTCGATTCCCGACCCGTTCTCACGGCGCAGCACGCCGACAGAGACGGCACCGGCGAACTCGACGTCTCTCAGGGCGTCAAGGTCTGTGGCGTCGCATATGCGCACCGTGCTCCAGTCCAGGGCGCGGCATCCGTTGCTTTCCAGTTTGCGGCGTTCCCACCATTCAAGCGGGCGCCGGCGTAGACTTGTCTCACTCATGTCATGGATTCTTTACATGGGGATGTATTTGTCACTGCAGTTCGGCATCCTCGTCATATTTCTGATAGAGGAAGTCATTGTAGGGGAAGCGCGCGGTGTGTATCTCCTTGGCCTTCTGGTACAGGAGGGCCTTGAGCTCGTCGATGTTTATCCGCTCCTTGGCCGAGATGAAGACACAGTTGTTGTCCATGCGGCTCATCCAGGTGCGGCGGAACTCGTCGAGCGAGATGTTCTCGCGCGTCAGGGGCGTGAGGTCGTCGGGATCCTTGGGGGTGTACGTGAAGGCGTCAATCTTGTTGAACACCATTATCATGGGCTTATCGGAGGCGCCGCAGACATCGGCAAGAGTCTTGTTGACGACCTCGATCTGCTCCTCGAAATTGGGGTGGCTCACATCGACCACATGCACCAGCACGTCAGCCTCGCGGACCTCGTCGAGTGTCGACTTGAACGAGTCTACCAGATGCGACGGCAACTTGCGTATGAATCCGACCGTGTCGGAGAGCAGGAATGGGAGATTCTCTATCACGACCTTACGCACGGTGGTGTCGAGTGTCGCGAAAAGCTTGTTCTCGGCAAACACGTCGCTCTTGCTCAGCAGGTTCATCAGCGTCGACTTGCCGACGTTGGTATACCCGACGAGTGCGACACGTGTGAGTTTGCCGCGGTTCTTGCGCTGCACCACTTTCTGCTTGTCGATTGCGACGAGTTCCTCCTTGAGGTGGGAGATCTTGTCGAGGATGATGCGTCGGTCTGTCTCGATCTGAGTCTCACCGGGGCCGCGCATACCGATACCGCCGCGTTGGCGCTCGAGGTGGGTCCACATCCGGGTTAGCCGCGGCAGCAGATACTGGTACTGCGCGAGCTCGACCTGGGTGCGTGCGGTGGCCGTCTGCGCGCGCTTGGCGAAGATGTCGAGAATCAGGCTGGTACGGTCAAGAATCTTGACCTTCAGTTCCTTCTCGATATTGGCCACCTGTTTCGACGAGAGCTCGTCGTCGAAGATTACGAGTCCTATCTCGTTCTCCTCGACGTACTGGCGGATCTCATCGAGCTTGCCGGTGCCTACATATGTGCGCGGGTTGGGGTAGTCGAGTTTCTGGGTGAAGCGTGTCACAGGCTCGGCGCCTGCGGTCTCGGCCAGAAACGCGAGCTCGTCGAGATACTCCTCGGTCTTCGCCTCGCTCTGGGCGCGTGTGGCGAGGCCGACGAGCACGGTCTTCTCGTTCTGCTCCTTATTGATTATGTTGTCCTCAATCATGCCTTGATGTTTGCTTAGACTTTAAAAGCGATATGGGAACGCGTGCGCTCCCATATCCTAAACAAATGTGTATCCTAAGAGTTGCGGAAAAGTCCCCGGGAATGCGGGAGAACCCTGCGTAAGGGGAGACTCCGTCTTACTTCTTGACTTTGTTGTAACGTGCGTTGAGGCCCTCCACGACCTCGTCGGTTATGTCGAGCTCGGGGTTGATGTAGAGGGTAGCGGCCTTGAAGAGGATCGCGTCATAGCCCCGGGTCTTGTTGTATGTCTCGATAAAGGCGTTGATCGAGTCGTTGATGGCCTTCTGGGCCTGCTCGGCGGCCTGGGCGAGATTGGCCTGGAGGTTCTGCATGCTGCGCTGCGCGTCGTTCTGCATGTTGGCCATCTTCTGCTCGTCCTGCTTGTACGATGCCTCCGAGAGATAGCCGTTGTTCTGCATCTTGTTCTGAACGGTGGTCGCGAAATTCTGGATCTTGTTCTGATGCTGCTTCATCTGGCTCTCGGCATTGTTCTGCATGCGGAGCATCTCGTCGTTATAGTCCTTGGCGAGATTGTAGCGGCTTAGAATAGTATCAAGGTCAACATAGCGGTAATTGGGAAGGACCGAGGCTTTCTTCTCGGCCCTGGCCTTGGCAGGGGCCGCGGCATCCTTCTTGTCGCCGCCGCATGAGACGGCACCGACCGTAACGAGGGCCGATAGCGCGAGCGCGGCGAGTGTGCTGTAATTTTTTTTCATTTTATGGTGTTAAGTAATATTCCGGGGTTAGGGGTTGGAGGGCTTTTTGCGAGCCGGCACATGGTGACGGCAGGCATGGCCCTGAGCGCCTTTGTCGCCTCCCAGACAAAAGCAAAGCAAAAGTAATGATATTCCCAATAATATAATAATGAGAAGCGTTAATTTCACTTTTTTTAATATTTGAGGGCCTTCGGAGGAGAGCCGTGGCCATGTTTTAGGCGCAAATTTACATAAAAAATCCCAAATCTTGGCGTTATGTGAGAATATTTTGTTAACTTTGGGAAATTGCACGCGGCTGCTGTGGCTACAGCAGCCGACGTGGCTGCCGCGGAGTCGCGCCCTGCGCGTGGCGCGAAGTCTGCGGATTGGAACGCTAATGTATTATTAAATAAAATATTACTATGGAAGTAAAAGACCTTAAACCGGAATTGATCTGGAAGTGCTTTGATGAAGTGACAAAAATTCCACGTCCGTCGTGCCATGAAGAGCAGATCCGCGACTTTCTGCTTAAGTTTGCAGCCGACCATGGGGTCGTTGCCAAGACCGACAAGGTCGGCAACGTGGTGATGAAGCGTCCGGCCACACCGGGCTATGAGAACGCGCCCGTAGTTATTCTGCAGGGACATATGGATATGGTGGCCGAGAAGAACAGCGACTGCGACCATGACTTCATGAAGGATCCCATCGAGACATATGTAGACGGCGACTGGGTTAAGGCCCGCGGCACTACCCTCGGCGCCGACAACGGAATAGGTGTGGCCGCAGCCATGGCCGCCATGATTGATCCCGACCTGGTGCATGGTCCGCTCGAGGCCCTCTTTACGGTCAATGAGGAGATAGGTCTCGAAGGGGCGCAGAATCTGGGCAAGGACATGATCTCTGGCTCGATTCTGATCAACATGGACTCAGAGGATGACGGCGAGATATTCGTAGGCTGCGCAGGCGGCATCGATACAACCGCCGAATTCACATACCAGCGCAGCTACACGCCCGAAAACTTTGTGTACATGCGCATCTCGGTGAGCGGCCTGCTCGGCGGCCACTCAGGCTCTGACATCAACCTCGGCCGCGCCAACGCCAACAAGATCATAGCGCGCTTCATCTGGGAGTGCTCGCAGAAATGGGACATCACAGTCTGCGAGATCGAGGGGGGCAACCTGCGCAACGCGATTCCGCGTGAGGCACATGCAGTGTTCGGCGTCCACACCGACCATTTCGAGGAACTCAAGCATCACCTTAAGAGATACCAGTCCGAGATACTCGACGAGTACAACGGCGTTGAGCCTTCGATGGCATTCAAGATCGAGGCATGCGACCGCCCGGAATTCTGCATGGACTCCAAGACCTCGATCACCATGGTACGCGCCATCTACTCCGCACCTCACGGAGTCTACTCGATGAGCCGCGACATAGAGGGACTCGTGGAGACATCGACCAACCTTGCCGCGGTCAAGATGCTCGACAACAACGTGGTGCGTATCACCACATCGCAGCGTTCGTCGGTCGAGAGCCGCAAGAACGACATCGCCGGACAGGTAGAGGCTCATTTCCAGCTCGCAGGCGCCAAGGTGACTCACAGTGACGGTTATCCCGGCTGGGCCCCGAACATGAAGTCGCCCATAATGAAGATCTCGGCAGATGCGTACGAGGAACTGTTCGGTGTGCGCCCGGCCATCAAGGCCATACATGCCGGACTTGAGTGCGGTCTCTTCCTGACCAGACACCCAAACCTCGACATGGTGAGCTTCGGCCCGACAATGACCGGCGTACACTCACCCGACGAGAAACTTCTTATTCCTACAGTAGAGAAATTCTGGAAACATCTGGCACTTGTGCTTGAAAAAGTCGCCAGGTCATGAAACTTCCCGCATTACTACTCCTGCCCGCCATAGTGTGGACAGGAGCGGCATGCGGCGAGAGCGTGGCGACCGAGCCGGGAGCGGCTGATGCCGGGTCCGGCAGTTCCCTACTGGAGGCCGACAGCCTCAGGGTCGCCAGGTTCCCCGCGGACTCACTGCCCGCGGCCGACAAGGATTCCCGCTACACCCATCTCACCGACGAGGATTTCCGCATAGTCGCCGACGAACTCGGCGTGGAGGTGGCGGCCATCAAGGCCGTAGTGCTCATCGAGGCCGGCAAGCAGATGAAGGGCTTCTACGCGCCCGGAGTGCCGGTGGTCAATTTCGATGCGGCCATGTACCGCGCCCATGCCGGCAAGGGAACCAACCGTAAGGGAGACAAGGACGCCAAGGTCCCCCCGGGACTGTCCGGATATGCCCTGCGCGAATGGACACAGCTCGTCAACGCGCGGCGCAGGAATGTTGACGGCGCCAACATGGGTACATTCTGGGGAATGTTCCAGATCGGCGGCTTCAACTATAAACAATGCGGATGCGAGAGCGTTGGAGAAATGGTTAGGCTTATGTCTGAGTCCGAGTTCTCGCAGCTTGAGCTCTTCGCAAAGTTCATCACCAACACCGGGATGCTTGCCGACCTCAAGGCCAGGAACTGGGCAGGATTCGCCCGCAAATACAACGGGGCGAGCTATGCGCGCCGCGGATATCACACGCGCATGGCGGCCGCATACCGCAAGTTCAAGAGTGCGGAGAGTAAGTAACATTCGACCAACCAACTTATAAATACCGATATATGAAAATCACAGATCTTAAGCCCGGACTTGTCTGGGAGATTTTTGATGAAATCACCAAGGTGCCCCGCCCGACCCATCATCTCAAGAAGATGGAGGCCTTTTTGGTGGACTGGGCAAAACGCCACAACATAGAGGTTCACACCGACGAGGTCGGCAACGTGATGATGCGCGTGCCGGCAACCACGGGACATGAGAACGCCCCGACAGTAATACTTCAGGGGCACCAGGACATGGTGGCCGAGAAGACACCCGAGAGCAGTCACGACTTCATGAACGACCCTATCGAGACGATAGTCGACGGCGAGTGGGTGCGTGCCAACGGCACGACGCTCGGCGCTGACAACGGCCTGGGCTGCGCCACGGCCATGGCCTGCCTGATCGACCCGGACCTGGTGCACGGACCGCTCGAGGCTCTGCTGACCGTCGACGAGGAGCAGGGCCTAATCGGGGCCAACGGACTGCAGAAGGGATTCGTGACCGGCAACATCCTGCTTAACCTCGACTCAGAGGAGATGGGTTCGCTCGTGATCGGATGTGCCGGCGGCAAGGTCACGATATGCACACTTCCCGTGACACGCCAGTCGGCTCCCGACGGCGTATTCTTTGAGGTGGAACTCGGCGGCCTAAAGGGTGGACACTCGGGCATGGAGATCAATCTTGGCCGCGCCAACGCCAACCAGCAGCTGGCCCGTTTCCTCTGGGAGGCTGACCGTCGCACGCCGCTCGAGCTGTCGTACATCGACGGAGGAGGCCTGGCCAATGCCATTCCGCGCGACGCCAAGGCTGTGGTATGCGTAAGCCGTGATGACGCCGAGGCCTTCGCCGCGTTCGCCGCTGAGTTCAGCGCCACGCTGCATGCCGAGTTTGACGCCGTGGAGAATCCCGATTTCAAGTTTGAGGTGCGCGAGTGCAAGCCTCAGGCAGAGATTATCGAGAGCCAGATGGCGCATAACCTGATAGCAGCGATTTTCGCATGCCCCAACGGAGTGCAGACAATGTCGGCCGCGATACCGGGACTGGTGGAGACATCAGACAACCTGGCCTCTGTCAAAATGCTTCGCGACAACGAGATTGAGATAACGATACATCAGCGCTCGTCGGTCGACTCGCGTCGTGACGAGATCGCTGACCGTGTAAGCGCCCTCTTCGGCATGATTGGAGCAGACATCAAGTTCGATGACTCATATGTGGGCTGGGAGCCTAACACCAACTCGCCTGTGCTCAAGGTCGCAGAGGAGAGCTACCGCAAGCTCTTCGGCAACGACCCGAAGGTAGAGGCGCTGCACGCCGGACTCGAGTGCGGACTCTTCCTTGAGAAGATGCCGCACCTTGACATGGTCAGCTTCGGCCCTACCCTCAAGGATATCCACTCGCCGGGCGAGAAGGCCAACATCAAGAGCGTACAGGAATTCTACGAGCTCCTGGCCGAGATTCTGCGTCGCCTTGCCGACAAATAAGACATTATGACAGGTAAATAAGACACTAAGACAGGGTAGGTCAGTATGTGGCCGCCGCTGAATAAAAATTAGTTCGCCATCCCGGCCGGGATGGCGAACTTTTTTAATGTGCGGGCATTATAGTAGGTAGAGGAGTCTGACGACAAAGACTCCCGTTAAACTATAGACTTATGCTGGATTTTCTTTCTATAGGAGTATTTATCGACGGTGGCTACTACGCGAAGATAAATCGCGCGCTCAAGGCGCGCGACCGGTCAATCATACGCGTCAGCTCGCTGTTCGAATATATAACATCTGAACTCGCCATGCAGGAGGGCCTGAACATATCTGACTGCCAGATCACCGAGGCTCATTATTTCCGTGGCCGGTTCAGGGTCAAGGAGGCATATGACAAGCATCTGCTGTATAATGAGCGGAAGTTCGAGGACACGCTGATCGAGAACGACGTGGTGTTTCACTACAAGCATCTGCGCGAGGTGGAGCGCGACGGTCAGACCGAGGTGCTCGAGAAGGGCGTTGACGTATGGTTCGCCCTCGAGGCATATGAACTCGCGACGTTCCGCAAGTTCGACTATGTGGTGCTGATCACCGGCGATGCCGACCATCAGATGCTGGTCCGCAAACTCAAGGCATTGAAGATCAAGACTGTGCTGATGACATGGAATATCGGCGAGGTCGACAACACGTCGCAGATGCTGCGCGACGAGGCCGGACAGCACTGGGAACTCTCGATGATAGTGGACAACAACCCGCAGTTGCGTAAGATGCTTCTGTACCGGCTCCGCGAGCCAGCGGTCTCGCCATTAGGTGATAATTTTTAAAGAAAAAAATTAATAAAACGATAGAAATATGAAAAGGAATTTATCATTAGTAATGAAGGGCCTTATGGCACTCGCGCTGGTATTAGTGATGGCCTCGTGCGGCAGCAAGACCCCCACGCCTGAATCGGTTGCCCAGAGGCTGTCTGCCAACGAGACTCTGACTCAGGATGATTACACCGCCATGATCGACTATTGCGGGAAGTATGCCGAGGAGGCGCAGTCATATTATGACGCAATCAATGCACAGCCTAATGACTCGACGACCGAGGCAGTCAGGGCTGCAGGCAATCTTGCCGCCCTCTACGCCAAGTATACCTATCTTGACCAGTTCCGCACGGCTCTCGCTCAGACTGACATCTCGCAGCTTGGAGCCGAGAATGAGAAGAAGGTCAACGAATATGCAAAATACCAGGGATTTCCCCTGCCGGTGGGCGAAGGCGCCAATCTTGAGGATCCCAACGTGGTCGGAATGATCGAGCAGACTCCCGATTCAGATACGACCGGAGTCATCTCGCAGGGCGCGGGTGAGGCTGTTGACATAAATGTGAAATAAGAAACAAGTCAAGTGATAGAACTTGTGTAATGCCCCGGCTGATTCTTTCGCACATGTTGAGGAAAGAAGATAAGGCAGATGTCGGGGTGTGAGATACGGGTATTTCCCGGCCGCTAACTTACTGGCGGAGTCGTCAGCACGGCTCCGCCTTAACTCTGCTTATTGTGTAATTGCGGTTTTTTTTATACTTTTGTCGAGAAAAATTCGTTTTTTTAAAAGTGCGACAACTCTCTTGCAAGAAATTGGTGTGTTTATAAACCGCTAACTTATTTAATGTTAGGATATTAGGTTAATTTGCCGCCTTTTGGGCAAAATGTCGCACGTCAGCAACCCAACAATTCTAATATAATATGTGCGGAATAGTAGGATATCTCGGCGACGGAAACGTCTATGATATACTTATAAAGGGACTTCATAGACTGGAATACCGAGGATATGACAGTGCCGGCGTGGCTCTCGTGGGACTTGACGGCAAGATAAATATATTTAAGGCAAAAGGCAAGGTAAGCAATCTGGAGGCGTTCTGCGCCGACAAGAACCTGGAGTCAAAGGTCGGGATAGCCCACACCCGCTGGGCTACTCACGGAGAGCCTTCCGACACAAACGCGCACCCGCATTTCAGCGAGGACGGTAATATCGCGATAGTGCATAACGGGACGATAGAGAACTATAAGGTCCTTAAGGATGCTCTGGTGCAGCATGGTTGTAAGTTTCACTCCGAGACCGACACGGAGGTTCTGGCCCAGTTGATAGAGTATATACGCGTCACCAACAGGTGCTCGCTGCTTTCGGCGGTGCGCCAGGCACTAAAGCAGGTGATAGGCGCCTATGCCATCGCTGTGGTCGAGAAGGATAACCCTGATACCATAATCGCGGCCCGTCAGAGCAGCCCGCTCGTCATCGGTATGGGCGACGGAGAGTTCTTCCTCGCCTCCGACGCGACTCCCTTTGTGGAGTACACCAAGGAGTGCGTGTATCTCAAGGATGGCGAGATAGCCGAAATACGCCGCGGGGAGCCTCTTAAGGTCACCAATCTCGACAATGTCGAGGCTGAGATCGACGTGACCACTCTCAAGATGTCGATATCGCAGCTCGAGAAGGGGGGGTATCCCCACTTCATGCTGAAGGAGATCTTCGAGCAGCCCGACACGCTGCGTGACTGTATACGTGGCCGTGTGGTGGAGCATGGTCGCCGCATCATCATAAACGGCGTCAACGATAACCGCGAGAAATTCATGACCGCCAAACGAATCATCATCGTGGCGTGCGGAACCTCATGGCATGCCGGGCTTCTGGGCAAGTATCTGCTTCAGGACATGTGCCGCATCCCGGTCGAGGTGGAGTATGCCAGCGAGTTCAGATACTCGAATCCGGTAATAACCGAGGATGATGTCGTGATAGCCATATCGCAGAGCGGGGAGACGGCCGACACGCTTGCCGCCATTCAGATCGCCAAGAGGGCCGGTGCGTTCGTGTTCGGTATCAGCAACGTTGTGGGAAGCTCGATACCCAGGGAGACTTATGCCGGATGCTATATTCACGTCGGTCCCGAGATAGGAGTCGCCTCGACCAAGGCCTTTACCGGGCAGGTGATGGTGCTTACGCTTCTCTCGCTTGCGGTGGCGCAGTTGCGTGGCACGATGACCGAGGATCAGATCGCCGAGGTAGGGAAGGCCGTTCTCAAGATTCCTTCGTATGTGACAAAAGTCCTGAAGCTCAGCAGTAAGATAGAGCGATTGTCGCTGATATTCACATATGCGCGCAACTTCCTTTACCTCGGACGAGGCTACAGTTATCCTGTGGCGCTCGAGGGTGCCCTCAAGCTTAAGGAAATTTCCTATATCCATGCCGAGGGCTATCCTGCGGCCGAGATGAAACATGGCCCGATCGCGCTGATCGACCAGGAGATGCCTACGGTCATCATAGCGCCACAGGACCATCTGTACGAGAAGATAGTGAGCAACGTGCAGCAGGTCAAGGCCCGTGGCGGCAACATTCTTGCCATAGTGACCGAGGGCGATACTGTGATCAGCAACATAGCCGACCATGTGCTTGAGGTGCCCGAGATGCCCGAGTGCCTGACGCCGATCATCACGTCGGTGCCCCTGCAGTTGCTGTCATACTATATAGCCATCAACAAAGGAAAGGATGTCGACATGCCTCGAAACCTCGCGAAATCGGTGACTGTGGAGTGATGAAGGAGTGTGGATAAAGCCCCGGATTCATAAAAAGTGAGGAAAAATAACGATTTTTTGCAGAAATTGTTTGCATAGGTCGAAAATATATTATAACTTTGCACTCGAAATTCGCAAACGCCTCAGGTGCGACGCGAATTCGAACGCCTCTTTAGCTCAGTTGGCCAGAGCACGTGATTTGTAATCTCGGGGTCGTTGGTTCGAATCCGACAAGAGGCTCAGACGGGTGGATACCAGAGTGGCCAAATGGGGCAGACTGTAAATCTGCTGGCTTACGCCTTCGGTGGTTCGAATCCATCTCCACCCACTCAATGATGCGGAAGTAGCTCAGTTGGTAGAGCATTAGCCTTCCAAGCTAAGGGTCGCGAGTTCGAACCTCGTCTTCCGCTCAAAATTGCCTATGTAGCTCAGGGGTAGAGCACTTCCTTGGTAAGGAAGAGGTCGCGGGTTCAAATCCCGCCATCGGCTCCAGTCAATCCCTCTCCTCGAGAAGGTGAAAATTAACAAAAACAATATAATAGCACAAGACTATGGCTAAAGAAAAATTCGAAAGAACCAAACCGCACGTGAACATCGGTACGATCGGTCACGTGGACCACGGTAAGACTACTCTTACAGCAGCTATCACAAAGGTGCTTGCAGAAAAAGGTCTCTCCGAGCTCCGTTCATTCGATTCAATCGACAACGCTCCCGAGGAGAAGGAGCGTGGTATTACTATCAACACCGCACACGTTGAGTATCAGACAGCAAACCGCCACTATGCTCACGTAGACTGCCCGGGACACGCCGACTATGTGAAGAACATGGTAACTGGTGCTGCCCAGATGGACGGTGCGATCATCGTGGTTGCCGCTACTGACGGCCCGATGCCCCAGACCCGCGAGCACATCCTTCTCGCCCGCCAGGTGAACGTTCCCCGTCTTGTTGTCTTCATGAACAAGTGTGACCAGGTTGACGACGAGGAGATGCTTGAGCTCGTCGAGATGGATATGCGTGAGCTTCTTTCCGCTTACGAGTATGACGGCGACAACACTCCCGTTATCCGCGGTTCTGCTCTTGGCGCCCTCGAGGGTGAGCCCCAGTGGGTTGAGAAGGTTCTCGAGCTCATGGATGCAGTCGACAACTGGATTCCCCTGCCTCCGCGCGACGTTGATAAGCCCTTCCTTATGCCTGTTGAGGACGTATTCTCGATCACAGGTCGTGGTACAGTTGCCACTGGTCGTATCGAGGCCGGCCGCGTAAAGGTTGGTGATGAGGTACAGATCCTCGGCCTTGGTGCTGACAAGAAGTCGGTTGTTACAGGCGTCGAGATGTTCCGCAAGATCCTCGACGAGGGTGAGGCCGGTGATAACGTAGGTCTGCTTCTCCGTGGTATCGACAAGGACGAGATTAAGCGTGGTATGGTAATCTGCCATCCCGGACAGGTTAAGCCTCACGATCACTTCAAGGCTCAGGTCTACATCCTTAAGAAGGAAGAGGGTGGTCGTCACACTCCGTTCCACAACAAGTACCGTCCTCAGTTCTACATCCGTACACTCGACGTTACAGGTGAGATCACACTCCCCGAGGGCGTAGAGATGGTGATGCCTGGCGACAACGTTGAGATCGACGTTAAGCTCATCACTCCGGTAGCAATGGACAACGGTCTGCGTTTCGCAATCCGTGAGGGTGGCCGCACAGTAGGTTCTGGCCAGATCACAGGTGTAATCGACGACTAATTTAAGTCGAAACAATAACAGAGGGGACAGCCGTCCCGGTTGTCCCCTTACTTACGGGAATAGCTCAGTTGGTAGAGCACCGGTCTCCAAAACCGGGTGTCGAGAGTTCGAGTCTTTCTTCCCGTGCCAAAAACGACAACAATGAAATTATTTAAGGATATAAAGGAGAGCTACGACGAACTCGTCTATAAAGTCTCCTGGCCATCTCAGAAAGCTTTGGTCAACAGCTCTGTGCTGGTATTGATAGCTTCCGTCATATTGTCAGTCTTCATATGGGCGGTTGATAAAGTTTTCTCTTTGCTGATGGAGTTGATTTACAGTATTAATTTCTAAACCTCTGAACAGGACATCAATGGCTGAAGCTGGAATAAAGAAGCAATGGTACGTGTTACGTGCCATTTCTGGTAAAGAGGCCAAGGTCAAGGAGATTCTTGATGCAGCCATCAAGAATACGGATCTTGGGCTTTATGTCGAGCAGGTATTGATCCCGACGCAGAAGGTTTACACCACACGCAATGGCAAGAAAGTGCTGAAGGAGCGTAACCTCTATCCGGGCTATGTGTTTGTTGAGGCAAACCTGACCGGTGCGGTGATTTACGAGCTTTGCAACACAACTAATGTCATTGATTTTTTACGCGGTCGCGCCAAGAACTCAGATCCTATGGCCCTCCGCGAAATTGAGGTGAAAAGAATGCTGGGTACTGCCGACGAGATGCGCCAGCCGGTTGCAGAATCGGTTGACAATTATCTGGTGGGAGAGCCTGTCAAGGTCACGTTCGGCCCGTTCAGCGGATTCAGCGGCGTGATCAAGGAGGTCAACTCTGACAGAAAGAAAATCAAGGTGGAGGTCAAGATCTTTGGCCGCCCGACAGATTTGGAGTTGGAGAATTCGCAGGTTGAGAGAGAATAGGGAGGCGATGTTACGCGCCGCACCTCGGCTCACTGCAACAAACAATCAATTTAACAAAGTAGAACAATGGCAAAGGAAATTGCTGGACAGATCAAATTACAGATTAAGGGCGGTGCTGCAAACCCGTCTCCACCCGTAGGTCCCGCTCTGGGTTCGAAGGGTATTAATATCATGGAATTTTGCAAGCAATTCAATGCCCGCACCCAGGATAAAGCCGGAAAGGTACTCCCTGTAGTCATCACTTACTACTCGGATAAGAGTTTCGACTTTATCGTAAAGACTCCGCCTGTAGCGGTTCAGCTTAAGGAGGTCGCCAAGATCAAGAGCGGCTCCGCACAGCCTAACCGCAAGAAAGTGGCAGAGATCACCTGGGATCAGGTCAAGACGATTGCTGAGGATAAAATGCCGGATTTGAACTGTTTTACTTTAGATTCTGCAATGCGCATGGTAGCAGGCACTGCACGAAGCATGGGTATCACCGTGAAGGGAGACTTCCCTGAAAACAACTAAAAATCTTCAAGAAAATGGGAAAACTGACAAAAAATCAAAAGTTAGCTTTATCGAAGATTGAACCCGGGAAGGCATACACGTTGAGCGAGGCAGCAGCCAAGGTTAAAGAGGCTTCATTCGAGAAGTTTGATGCATCTTTCGACATCGACGTGCGACTCGGCGTTGATCCCCGTAAGGCCGACCAGATGGTACGCGGCGTAGTGTCGCTGCCCCACGGAACCGGCAAGGAGGTCAAGGTGCTCGTATTGTGCAATGCTGATGCAGAGGCTGCCGCTAAGGAAGCCGGTGCCGACTATGTTGGTCTTGATGAGTACATCCAGAAGATCAAGGAGGGTTGGACCGATGTTGACGTGATTATCACTCAGCCTTCCGTAATGGGTAAGCTCGGTCCCTTAGGCCGTATTCTCGGTCCCCGCGGACTTATGCCTAACCCCAAGAGCGGTACAGTGACAATGGATGTCGCTAAGGCTGTCAAGGAAGTAAAGCAGGGTAAGATAGACTTCAAGGTAGATAAGACAGGTATCATCCATGCCTCAATCGGCAAGGTGTCTTTCCCGGTTGAGAACATGTCGGGCAATGCCAAGGAGTTCATCAACACGCTGATCAAGCTCAAGCCCGCCACTTCGAAGGGCACATATATCAAGAGCATTTATCTTTCGAGCACGATGGGACCGGGCGTCAAGGTCGATCCTAAGTCGGTCGCTGAATAATCTTTAAAACGAAGACGAAATGAAAAAGGAAGATAAAGCGTTAATTATTGCCAAGATTGGCGAAGAGCTCGCGAACTATAACAGTGTATATCTTGTACAGACCTCGGGTCTGAACGCCGAGAAGACAAGCGCTCTGCGTCGCGCATGCTTCGGCGCGGAGGTAAAGATGCTTTGCGTCAAGAACACTCTGCTCATGAAGGCGTTCGAGGCAAGCGAGACAGATTACTCCGGACTCTATGACATGCTCCACGGCGAGACTACTCTGCTGCTGAGCAATGTGGGTAATGCTCCTGCGAAACTTATCAAGAAGTTCCGCGATAAGAAGGACACTCTCCCCATGCTTAAGGGAGCTTTTGTAGAGGAATCAGTATATGTGGGTGAGGAATCACTGGAGACCCTCGCCAGCATCAAGAGCAAGAACGAACTTATCGCCGACGTTGTGGCACTGCTGCAGTCGCCTGCCAAGAACGTCATCAGTTCGCTCCAGTCGGGTGCCAACAAGCTTCATGGCATTCTCGAGACACTCTCCAAGAAAGAAGCATAATACACCAAGTTTAAAAATCAAAAAAAATACATACGAAAATGGCAGATTTGAAAGCATTTGCAGAACAGCTTGTTAACCTTACAGTAAAGGAAGTTAACGAACTCGCTGAGATCCTTAAGACTGAGTACGGCATCGAGCCCGCAGCCGCAGCTGTGGCTGTAGCAGCCGGTCCCGCAGCTGGTGCAGCTGCCGAGGAGGAGAAGACTAACTTTGACGTTGTGCTCAAGGCACCCGGCGCAAGCAAGCTTGCTGTCGTTAAGCTCGTTAAGGAGCTGACCGGTCTTGGCCTGAAGGAGGCTAAGGAACTCGTTGACGGCGCTCCCAACACGATCAAGGAAGGTCTTCCCAAGGCAGAGGCCGAGGGCCTGAAGAAGCAGCTCGAAGAGGCTGGTGCCGAGGTTGAGCTCAAATAAGATAATCCCGAATCCATAAATAGGTTAGGAACGTCTGCATGGCGTTCTTAACCTATTTATGCAATTATTTGTCTCTTCTCGCCCTCTCTTCAATCCTATACACGCGGTCGAGTCCGCGTGAGACAGTTCCCGGTGACGGATATGAACCTGATGTCTGGTGTCAGTGACTGATGCAGAAGGGGTGGAATGTCTCGAAGCCGGTAAGCCTTGAAACTTTTTTTATGTTTCGTTAAGATGCATTGATTGTTTCAGGCACTTTTTATGTGTCATGGCGTTTGCTTCGGTGCAATTTCCGTGACACTGAGGAAACCCGGATGCGTCATCGCAAATGCCGCCCGTTTCCAGTTATGAGCGAAATTGCTAAGCCCATAGAAACTTAAACTACTACAAATGTCAGTAAATTTAACCGAAAAGCCGCGTGTAAACTTCGCGTCGATCAAGAATCCGCTGCCCTTCCCTGACTTCCTTGAGGTCCAGTTGAAGTCGTTCAGGGATTTCCTGCAGCTCGACACGCCCCCCGAACAGCGCAAGAACCAAGGACTGTACAAGGTGTTCGCAGAGAATTTCCCGATCGCAGACACCCGCAACAACTTTGTGTTGGAGTTTCTTGACTACTATATAGACCCGCCCAGATATTCAATAGAGGAGTGTCTTGAGCGTGGCCTGACCTACAGTGTGCCCCTTAAGGCCAAACTGAAGCTGTATTGCACGGATCCTGATCACGAGGATTTCGACACCACAATCGACAATGTCTTCCTCGGTCCAATTCCCTACATGACGGACCAGGGCACGTTCATCATCAACGGTGCCGAGCGCGTCGTAGTGTCGCAGCTCCACCGGTCGCCCGGTGTATTCTTCGGTAACAGCATGCACGCCAATGGAACAAAACTCTATTCGGCGCGTATCATCCCGTTCCGCGGCAGTTGGATCGAGTTTGCCACGGATATCAACAACGTGATGTATGCATATATCGACCGCAAGAAGAAACTCCCCGTCACAACGCTGCTCCGCGCTATCGGTTTTGAATCTGACAAGGACATCATACAGATATTTGACCTGGCAGAGGAGGTTGAGGTCAACCGCACCAACCTGATGGAGGTACGTGGCCGCAAGCTTGCAGGCCGCGTCATGGTGACGAGTGTCGAGGACTTCGTCGACCCGGATACTGGCGAGGTGACCACCGTCGAGCGCAACGCCATCGTTGTGGAGCGCGGCGAGGAGATCACCGACGACAACATTGACGCCATTCTCGAGAGCGGCGTGAAATCGATTCTGCTCGAGAAGGTCAACGTCAGCGCAATCGACTACAGCATCATCTTCAATACACTTCAGAAGGATTCGTCGAACAGCGAGCAGGAGGCTGTGACATACATCTACCGCCAGCTCCGCAACGCCGATCCACCGGATGCAGCATCTGCTCGCGAGGTAATACAGAGCCTCTTCTTCAGCGAGAAGCGCTATGACCTCGGAGAGGTGGGCCGCTACCGCATCAACAAGAAGCTCGGCCTCGACACGCCCATGGATGTCAAGGTGCTGACCCGCGAGGACATCATCGCCATCATCCGCTATCTGATCGAGCTGATCAACGCCAAGAGCGATGTCGATGATATCGACCACCTCAGCAACCGCCGCGTGCGTACTGTCGGCGAGCAGCTTTACAACCAGTTCGGTGTGGGTTTGGCCCGAATCTCCCGATCGATCCGCGAGAAGATGAATGTGCGCGACAACGAGGTGTTCAAGCCCATTGACCTTATCAACGCCAAGACTATCTCGGCTGTGATCAATACATTCTTCGGCACCAACGCGCTTTCGCAGTTCATGGACCAGACCAACCCCCTGGCCGAGATCACGCATAAGCGACGCATGTCGGCTCTCGGTCCCGGCGGTCTGTCACGTGAGCGCGCCGGATTCGAGGTGCGAGATGTACACTATACCCACTATGGCCGTCTATGCCCGATCGAGACACCTGAAGGCCCCAATATCGGTCTGATCTCGTCGCTCTGCGTCTATGCCAAGATAAACAATCTCGGATTTATCGAGACGCCTTACCGCAAGGTTGAGAACGGAGTCGTGGATCTCAACAACGACAACGTGGTTTATCTCACTGCCGAGATCGAGGAGGGACAGACAATCGCCCAGGGTAACGCGCCTGTCAACGATGACGGCTCGTTCGTGAACCAGCGTGTGAAGGCCCGTCTTGACGCCGACTTCCCGATCGTCGCGCCTACAGAGCTCCAGCTTATGGATGTGGCGCCGATACAGATCGCCTCAATCGCGGCATCGCTCATTCCCTTCCTGGAGCATGACGACGCCAACCGCGCGCTGATGGGATCGAACATGATGCGCCAGGCAGTGCCTCTGCTCCGCAGCGAGGCGCCGATTGTCGGCACCGGTATAGAGGGCCAGCTGATCCGCGACTCGCGCACCCAGATCATGGCAGAGGGCCCGGGTGTCATCGAGTTTGTCGACGCCACAGTGATCCGCATACGTTACGACCGCACTGAGGACGAGGAATTCGTACAGTTCGAGTCTGCCGTAAAGGAATACAGGCTTCCCAAGTTCCGCCGCACCAACCAGAGCACCACAATCGACCTGCGTCCTATCTGCAACAAGGGCCAGCGCGTCGAGAAGGGTGACATCCTGACCGAAGGCTACTCGACCGAGAAGGGTGAGCTTGCGCTGGGCCGCAACCTGAAGGTCGCGTTCATGCCCTGGAAGGGTTACAACTACGAGGATGCAATCGTGCTCAACGAGCGTATGGTGCGCGAGGATATCCTGACCTCAATCCACGTTGACGAGTACACTCTCGACGTGCGCGAGACCAAGCGAGGCATGGAGGAACTTACCTCAGATATCCCCAACGTCAGCGAGGATGCCACAAAGGACCTTGACGAGCAGGGTATCATCCGCGTAGGTGCATATGTTGTGCCTGGCGACATCATGATCGGCAAGATCACTCCTAAGGGAGAGTCAGACCCGACACCCGAGGAGAAACTTCTCCGCGCCATATTCGGTGACCGCGCCGGCGACGTCAAGGATGCGTCGCTCAAGGCATCTCCGTCGCTCAAGGGAGTCGTCATAGGCCGCAATCTCTTCTCAAAGGCCGTCAAGAAGAAAGGCTCGAAGAACACGGTCAACGCCGAGTGCGAGGAACTTGAGAAACAGTATCAGGAGCGTCAGGACGCACTCCGCGAGGTGATGGTCGGCAAGATGCAGACACTGCTCAAGGGCCAGGTATCCGAGGGCGTCAAGGACTATATCGGCTCGGACATCGTGGCCAAGGGAAGCACCTTCGACGGCGTGAACTTCGGCAAGATCGACTACGAGACAGTCCATATCTCCAACTGGACTGCCGACGAGCGTATCAACAAGATGGTCGGTGAGCTCATCACCAACTACATGCGCAAGTCGAAAGAGATCGACAGCGAGCTCCGCCGTAAGAAACTTGACCTCACGATAGGCGACGAGCTTCCTTCGGGCATCATGCAGATGGCCAAGGTTTACATCGCCAAGAAACGTAAGATAGGCGTGGGCGACAAGATGGCCGGACGTCACGGCAACAAGGGTATTGTATCGCGCGTGGTGCGTCAGGAGGACATGCCGTTCCTCGAGGACGGTACTCCGGTCGACATCGTGCTTAACCCTCTGGGTGTGCCCTCGCGAATGAACCTGGGACAGATCTTCGAGACCGTGCTCGGATGGGCAGGCCGTGAGCTTGGCGAGAAATTCGCCACTCCAATCTTCGACGGCGCATCGCTCGACGACCTGAACGAGTGGACCGACAAGGCCGGACTTCCGCGCTATGGAAAGACCTACCTCTACGACGGCGGCACGGGCGACCGTTTCGACCAGCCCGCCACAGTGGGAGTGATCTACATGCTTAAGCTTGGCCACATGGTCGAGGACAAGATGCATGCCCGCTCGATCGGCCCGTACTCCCTCATCACCCAGCAGCCGCTCGGCGGTAAGGCTCAGTTTGGTGGCCAGCGTTTCGGAGAGATGGAGGTCTGGGCGCTCGAGGCATTCGGCGCCGCACACATCCTGCAGGAGATCCTGACCATCAAGTCAGACGACGTGGTGGGCCGAAGCAAGGCTTACGAGGCCATTGTCAAGGGTGACCCGATGCCTACCCCCGGAATCCCCGAATCGCTCAATGTGCTTCTGCACGAGCTCCGCGGTCTGGGCCTGAGCATCACCCTCGATTAAGAACAAAATTAGAAAACATCCTTCCGGCAACGGTCGCGGACGTTTAGGTCCGCGGCCGCAAGCCGGATAAAACAGGGAAACAACATATGGCTTTTAGAAGAGACAACAAGATTAAAAGCAATTTCACCAAGATCACGATCGGCCTTGCATCTCCCGAGGAGATAAAGGAGAAGTCGAGCGGCGAGGTGCTCAAGCCCGAGACCATCAACTACCGTACGTACAAGCCGGAGCGCGACGGCCTCTTCTGCGAGAAGATCTTCGGCCCGGTCAAGGACTATGAGTGCCACTGCGGCAAGTACAAGCGGATCCGCTACAAGGGCATCGTCTGCGACCGCTGCGGAGTCGAGGTGACGGAGAAGAAGGTACGCCGCGAGCGTATGGGCCACATCGAGCTCGTGGTGCCGGTGGCCCACATCTGGTACTTCCGCTCGCTCCCCAACAAGATCGGCTATCTGCTGGGAATACCCTCGAAGAAACTCGAGGACATAATATACTATGAGCGTTACGTCGTGATCAATCCGACCGACGTGTCCGTCGAGCTCGAGCCGGGCAAGCCCGCACGTCAGCTCGAGCGCCTCGAGCTTCTCAGCGAGGAGCAGTACATGAAGGTGCTTGAGGCTCTCCCCGAGGGCAACGAGATGCTTGAGGACGGAGACCCCAACAAGTTCGTGGCCAAGATGGGCGCGGAGGCGATTTACGACCTTCTCAAGGATATCGACCTCGTGACGCTTGCCGCCGAGCTCCGCGAGCGCGCCAACACCGACGGCTCGCAGCAGCGCAAGACCGACGCTCTGAAGCGACTTCAGGTCGTCAACTCGTTCATAGCGTCGTCCAACCGCAACCGTCCCGAGTGGATGATCCTCAAGGCCGTTCCGGTTATTCCGCCCGAGCTTCGTCCTCTCGTGCCGCTCGACGGCGGCCGTTTCGCCACCTCTGACCTCAACGACCTCTACCGTCGTGTCATCATAAGAAACAACCGCCTGAAACGACTCATCGAGATCCAGGCCCCGGAGGTTATTCTCCGCAACGAGAAGCGCCTTCTGCAGGAGGCCGTTGACTCGCTGCTCGACAACAGCCGCAAGTCGTCGGCCGTCAAGAGCGATGTCAACCGTCCGCTCAAGTCCCTGTCTGACTCGCTCAAGGGTAAGCAGGGCCGTTTCCGTCAGAACCTGCTCGGTAAGCGTGTCGACTATTCGGCCCGTTCGGTCATCGTAGTAGGCCCCGAGCTCAAGATGCACGAGTGCGGTATTCCCAAACTCATGGCCGCAGAGCTCTACAAGCCTTTTGTGATCCGCAAGCTCATCGAGCGCGGAATCGTGAAGACAGTCAAGAGCGCAAAGAAGATAGTGGACCGTAAGGAGGCTGTCGTATGGGATATCCTCGAGCATGTCATGAAGGGACACCCCGTGCTGCTCAACCGTGCCCCGACGCTTCACCGACTCGGTATCCAGGCCTTCCAGCCCCGCATGATCGAGGGTAAGGCAATCCAGCTTCACCCGCTGGCATGTACGGCATTCAACGCCGACTTCGACGGCGACCAGATGGCAGTCCATCTGCCTCTGAGCAACGAGGCTATCCTTGAGGCCCAGATGCTGATGCTCGGCGCACACAACATTCTCAACCCCGCCAACGGCGCACCTATCACCGTGCCATCACAGGACATGGTGCTCGGTCTGTACTACATCACCAAACTGCGTCACGGCGACAAGGGCGAGGGAACAGTGTTCTACGGCCCAGAGGAGGCTGAGATAGCATACAACGAGGGGCGCGTTACTCTTCACGCCCCCGTCACCATACTTGTTGACGACATAGTCGATGGCAAGCCCGTCAAGGTGCTCAAGAAAGACACATCAGTAGGCCGCGTGCTCTTCAACCAGTTTGTGCCCAAGGAGATCGGATACGTCAACGAGATCATATCCAAGAAGTCACTGCGCGTCATCATCAGCAACGTCATCAAGACCTGCGGTGTGACCCGTTCCGCCCAGTTCCTCGACGACATCAAGAACCTGGGATACCGCATGGCGTTCCGCGGAGGCCTGAGCTTCAACCTCGGCGATGTCATCATCCCGAAGGAGAAGGCCGAATACGTGGCCGAGGGCCACGCGCAGGTCGAGGAAGTGCTCAACAACTACTCTATGGGTTTCATCACCGGTACCGACCGCTACAACCAGGTGATCGATATCTGGACACATGTCAACGACCGTCTGGCCTCGACGCTGATGAAGCAGATGGAGGAAGACCAGCAGGGCTTCAACTCTGTGTATATGATGCTTGACTCGGGTGCCCGTGGTTCGCGTGACCAGATCCGACAGCTCTCAGGTATGCGTGGCCTTATGGCCAAGCCGCAGAAGGCCGGCGCCGAGGGTGGCCAGATCATCGAGAACCCTATTCTTGCGAACTTCAAGGAGGGTCTGTCGGTGCTCGAGTACTTCATATCGACGCATGGTGCCCGCAAGGGTCTTGCCGATACCGCGCTTAAGACAGCCGACGCCGGTTATCTGACCCGTCGACTGGTCGATGTGGCCCACGATGTGATCATCAACGAGGAGGACTGCGGAACCCTCCGCGGCCTAGTCTGCACAGAGATCAAGAATAACGAGGAGGTCGTTGCATCGCTCTCGGAGCGTATCCTCGGCCGTGTCTCCGTTCACGATATAGTAGACCCCTACAACCCCGAGGACGTAATAGTCCGCGCAGGCGAGGAGATTACCGAGGCAGCCGCAGAGCGTATCGAGAAGTCTCCGATCGAGGCTGTCGAGATTCGCTCGGTGCTCACCTGCGAGTCGAAGAAGGGCGTCTGCGCCAAGTGCTACGGGCGCAACCTGTCGACTCACCGTATGGTGCAGAAAGGAGAGGCTGTCGGCGTGATTGCCGCACAGTCGATCGGCGAGCCCGGTACGCAGCTGACCCTCCGTACGTTCCACGTCGGTGGTGTCGCCGGTAACGTGGCTGCAAAGAAGGATGTGACCACACGTCACGACGGACGTCTCGAGATCGAGGAGCTCCGCACCGTCAAGGATAAGGATGGAGTCGACATCGTCGTTGGCCGTATGGCAGAGATGCGTCTTGTTGAGCCCAAGTCGGGCATCGTGCTGATGAACGCCAACATACCCTACGGCTCGCGCCTCTACTGCAAGGATGGCCAGATGGTAGAGTCCGGCACAATGATCTGTGAGTGGGACCCCTTCAACGCCGTGATCGTCGCTGAGGAGGGTGGTGTCGTCAAGTTCGAGAATGTCGAGGAGGGCGTCACCTACCGCGTTGAGACCGAGGAGGGCACCAACCTGCACGAGAAGATCATCATCGAGTCGAAGGACCGTGCGAAAGTACCCTCGGCGCACCTCTACAACGACGCCGGCGAGATGATACGCACATATTCGCTGCCTGTGGGCGCTCACCTTATGATCAACGAAGGTGACCACCTGACTCCGGGCGAGGTGTTCGTGAAGATACCGCGTGCCAGCAACAGCGCCGGCGATATCACGGGCGGTCTGCCCCGTGTCACCGAGCTCTTCGAGGCCCGCAACCCGTCGAACCCCGCAGTCGTATCGGAGATCGACGGTGAGGTGATGATCGGCAAGATCAAGCGTGGCAACCGAGAGATCTCCGTCACCAGCAAGCTCGGCGAGGAGAAGAAGTATCTCGTTCCGCTGTCAAAGCAGATTCTGGTTCAGGAGAACGACTATGTGCGTGCCGGAACACCTCTGTCCGACGGTGCCATCACCCCCGAGGATATCCTCAATATCATGGGCCCGACCGCCGTACAGGAGTATATCGTCAACGAGGTGCAGGATGTGTACCGCATGCAAGGCGTGAAGATCAACGACAAGCATTTCGAGGTTATCGTGCGCCAGATGATGCGCAAGGTCAACATCATCGACCCGGGTGACACCCGCTTCCTTGAGCAGCAGGTGGTAGACAAGCGTGACTTCATGGACGAGAACGACAGTATCTGGGGCAAGAAGTACATTACCGATGCCGGCGACAGCCAGACTTATCGCGCCGGAATGATCATCACCCAGCGCAAGCTCCGTGACGAGAACTCGTCGCTCAAGCGCAAGGACCTGCGCACTATGACCGTGCGTGACGCCGTGCCTGCCACATCTCGCCAGATTCTTCAGGGTATCACACGTGCCGCCCTTCAGACATCGAGCTTCATGTCGGCCGCTTCCTTCCAGGAGACCACAAAGGTGCTCAACGAGGCAGCGATCAACGGTAAGTCCGATACCCTCGAGGGCATGAAGGAGAATGTGATCTGCGGCCACCTGATTCCCGCCGGTACCGGTCTCCGCGAGTATCAGAAACTCGTCGTGGCTAACAAGGAGGAACTTGCCGCCCTGCAGCTGACTGATTCCCCCGAGGACATCATCGACGTCGAGGAAATCAATCCTATAGGCTGATAGGAATACGACATAGTAAAAAAATCCCGGGACTTTGCAGAGTCCCGGGATTTTTTTATGCCCGTATGTTCTGGCGACGCGCCAGAATATACGGGCTGGAAGGTGTTACATAATGATCTTGATGGTTCGGATTGACCCGTCGGCTGAGGTTATGCGTGCTATTACGGCGCATCCCGGGGCAGGTTTGCTGACCGGAACACCGTGAAGGTCAAAGAACTCAACCTCCGCTGCATCGCGCATGATTGCGGATATGTCCACGGTGGGGAAGTGAATGGGGGCCAGCCCCGGAATCGAGGCATAGCCGTCGGTCATCTCCTCGGGGCAGACTCCGGCGCAGTCGTCGGCAATGCCGGTGAAGGCATCCTCGGCTACAATCGGAAGTGTGAGTGCGGTGAAGGTAACCTTGCGGAGCGACGAGCAGTCGGCAAAAGCCCTGCTCTCGATTGAAGTCAGGCCATCGCCGAGCGAGAGGGTCTCAAGCGCCGTGCATCCCTCGAAGGATGACTCGGCTGCCACGGCGACACCGGCAGGCAGGCTTACATTACGAAGCGCCACACAGTGTTGGAACGACCTCTGGCCAATCTCGGTCAGGCCTTCGGGGAATCCGATGGCCATAAGCGCGCCACAGCCCGAGAAGGCCTCGTCGCCGATTGTCAGGATTGTAGCCGGGAGAGTAACCGATACAAGCGACTCGTTGCCGGCATAGGCGTTCGCGCCAATACCGACGACAGTGTATGTCACGTCGTCGTATGTCACGCACTCAGGCGCCTTGTAGAGGCCATCTGAACCAATATACCGCTTGATGACAATCTGGTTGTCGCCAGCCTCGAGACCCTGCACTATTGAGAACACATGTTGGTCGACAGTGAACTCAGTGAAAGGTGGCCTCGGAACCGACACTGTGACCTGGGGACTTGCCTCAGAGACGATGCCTTCGTAAATGGTCTTGACCTGCAGGGTGTAGTTGGTCTTGTATTCGGGAGCGGCGAACACCCAAGGCATCTCCACCTCCCCGACAGACTCGCCGTTGACGATGCCCTCATATCCGGTTGCCACGGCATATTCGGTCGAGGGATCCTGCCAGGATAGGGTAGCGGTGCAGTTGTCAGAGTCATAGGCCACATCGATTGTGCCTACAGCGGGATAGTCTACAAGTCGGATGTCATCAAGTATGGCAGCCCCCTTGACCTCGCTGAAGGCGGTATGGAAACGGAGTCTCAGGGTCTTGACGCCTGCCGTGTCCTCGATAGGCACGAGCACCTGGCGCCATTCGGGATTAGTGACGCCGTCGGCCACCGCGATGCTCTTGACAGTCTCATACTCGCCGCCGTCGCGCGAAAGCTGCAGCTCGATGCTGACATCATTGTCGGGAATTGCGTAATACCAGAACGATGCGCCCAGTTTGCCGGCGTTCTCTATGTCTATCTCATATGAGGTCATGTCGTTGCTTGCCGCTCCGCCCCATGCATACTGGTAGTTTACATAGGCGAGGCCGGTGCCCGAATGGGGAGACACCTCCTTGTCGTCAGGTCCATATTCCGCGGTTTCGGCGACATTGAGACTGCAGTAATATGAAGTGCCCGCGAATGACCAGATATGGTCTGCGCCGCCGTCGAATGTCTCAATAAACGGCAGTCTGTCGGCAGGCCCGATTATCATGTCATAATTATACGACGAATAGTTGGAGCCGCCGATACCGGCCTCGTTGGCGGCGACCACCTCGTATCTCACCGCGAGGGGAGTCTCCAGATCGGTGCCGTAGTCAGTGTATTCGGTGGCCGTGACGTGGTCAGCTATAAGCTCGCGCTCGCTGTCGGCGGACCCCCAGCAGCGGTAAACCATATAATATACGCCGGCGGGGTCGAACGTGCCGTAGTTCATACCCTCGGTCGGAGCAGTCCAGTATACTCTGACTCCACCCTGCACAGGCTCGGCAGCCACGGGATAGGGGCCGCGGGGTATGTCACTTCCCACCGAAACCTGCACCTGCGACTCGCACCTGCCGTAAGGCGACAGGCACTTTACCATATAATAGTTTGTGGCGTTGATTTCAGGAGACTCGTCGACAAACGTGTATGTCTCGCCCTTCACCGGGTTGGATATCGAGCCGATTAGCTCGGTCTCGTAAGGCCATCCGCTGCGGTCGGTGACTCGGTGGAACTCAAGCGCGGTCATATCGAATGATATCGGCTCGACTGGGTATGAGGATGTCTGTGTCGGCACAGTTGCCGAGAGGTCGACCACGTAAGAGGCATCGACTGCACGTGAAGTCGCCGTGACTGCGCCGTTGGCAAACGTGAATGCGACTCCCGGCGTGAGCGACGCAAAGCCCGGGGAACTTGTTGATGTGCCGAGGGTGGCCACGGCTGTATAGGTGTACTGTGTTCCCAGTTGCCACATGGGCTCGGCGGTGTCGGTAAATGTCTTGGATTCTCCGGGAGCCACGCCCTCGATTACGGTCACTGTGGCAGATCCGGCCGACCAGTTGGAGCGGCTCACCGTTATGGTCATCAGATCGGCTGCGGCGAGGTCAGCGCCGTCGGTTGTCTGTGTCGGTGCCGTGACAATGCCTGCCACTGTGCCCGACTCCCCCTCGAGGGTATACTCGATGGTGAGCACAGGAGGCTGGGGAGTCAGCGACTGGGCAGCTGCAGGAGCAATGGCGGACCCGATGACTAATGCGGATGTCAGGATTCGGTGTAGATTCATTGCATGAAAGGTTTTAGGGGTTGGAGATTAGGGGTTAAGGTTTAGGACCGGATGCACGTTGCGCTCCCTTGGCTGCAGAACAGAACATGGGAGAACGCTTTCTAAATCCTAAACCGTAAACCTGAATATTGAGCATTAAACTTTAAACATTAAACCATAAGCAAATAAACATATGTTAAGGCACTTGTGCGCAATTGCCTTATATTTCTACAAAAATAAGTAAATTTTTTTAAAATTGGAAAAAAACAGTTACCTTTGTCAATGAGGCATGCTCTCGGCACTGACATTTTTGAAGGAGCGTGTCCGCAAGTGAATCCATCATAAAAACAGTTTATATGAATCTAACCTCGAAAACCATGCTTGTGCCGTTGCTGCTCTGCGGAGTATCGGCTCAGGCGTCCGTGACCAAGCCTGTCCAGACGCAGCCGGCACAGCCGTTGCCGGCATCCTACGGCAGTTTCTATCCTACTGATCAGGCGCGCGTCGCACCGCGTCTTAACATCGCGCCAACTGACCGGAACCGGGCTCAGATCCCGGAGCATTTCTCGTCGAACCTCTTCGGCTATCTCTATTTCTTCCAGGGAGAGGCGCTGCAGCAGGGCATGTACCGCGTCGACCCCACGCAGGGTGCCACATTCCTATGGCAGGATGAGTTCACCGGGTGGTCGATGGCCCTGACCGGAGGCTGGCTCCGCAATGGACGCCTTTACGGCCTGAGCCGCATGTCGTTCATGGGGGGAATACTCTTCTATCAGATGGTCGAGCTCAACCCCGAGAGCGGCGAGATATATGACTTCACGAGTCTGCGGCGCGACGGCTCCGACTGGACCAATATGTATTTTACCTCCGCCTACCGTGAGTTTGACGACCGCGTCTATGGCTACGGATTCAACCCTGACGGCCAGGGCTACGGATTCAACTCCGCGCCGGCCACCGACATCGACGCCTCTGAGATGATAACTGAAGTGCCTGAGGGTCTGGTCTGCACCTCGCTCTGCTACAATGTGCAGGATGACCTCTTCTATGGCGTGACACGTGGCGGCGAGTTCGTCAAGGTCAACATAGAGGGTGAGCAGGAGACGATATTCACGCTCAATCTGCCGGGCCTGACCGGCACGGTCACGGGTATTGTCTACGACCCGACTTCCTGCACATATGTCTGGAACGCATACTTCGAGGATGGCACGTCAGCCATGTACTCGATAGACCCCGTTGCCAAGAAGTGTGAGAAACTCATGGACTGCGGCAACGGTGAGGAATACATCTTCATGTATACCTCCGACGCCAACGCGCTGCCCGGCGCGCCGGCCTCTCCGGTTTATGTCGGCTCGGAGTTCACTGGCAGCTCGACATCGGGTACCGTTGACTTCATGCTTCCGGGTAAGACCCAGGGTGGTGACCCGCTCGCAGGCACACTCGACTGGAGACTGCTTGTCGACGGCAATGAGTCAGCCACAGGCCAGGGAACGGCCGGTGCAGCCTTGACTGTCAATGTCGAGAATCTCGCTCCGGGCTTCCATACATTCGCGTTTGACGTGGCAAATGCCACGGGACGTTCGATACCGGCGACGTTCCAGCGCTGGATTGGCTCCGACTATCCGGAGACTCCCGCCAACATAGTCCTGACCGAGGAAAAGGTGACATGGGATGCCGTGACGGCCGGTGTGCATGATGGCTATGTGGACCCGCAGGCTGTGACATATACCGTGCGCCTCAACGATAGGGTCATCGGCACAACACAGGATACGGAGTATGATATCGCGTTGCCTCAGGGAGAGCCCTTCAACAGCTATACGGTGACTGTCGTTGCCACATTCGATGGCTTGGACTCAGAGGCCGGAGCCTCAAATTTCATCACCTACGGAGAGCCGCTTAAGATTGACCCCTCGATTCATTTCCGTCCGGAGGAGAAGGAATTCGAGCTCTTCAAGGTTATCGACATAGACGGCAAGACCGACAGTGAGGGCAACCCGAGGATGTGGCACTTCTCGGAAACTATGGGCTTCCCGTCGTTCGCGTCGGGTGCCGATGGCGATGATCTGCTGATTTTCCCGCCCATGGCGTTCGACAACACCGACAAGGCATATAAGTTCCGCATGGAGGCCGGTCTGATTCACGACCGCGACAACACCGGCACCATTGAGGTGCTTCTCGGCAAGGAGCCTACCCTTGAGGCGATGACCCAGGTGGTGATTCCGCAGACAAGGCTTTACTATATGCTCGGCAAGATTATGGAGGAATACTTCGCCGTGCAGGAGGCCGGAACATATTACATCGGAATCCGCACGCGCTGCCACGATGTGGCCATGCATATCTCCGACATGGATATCGCGATTACCGAGCGTGCCGCTGACGTGCCTGTGGCTGTCAATGACCTCGCGGCTGTGGCCGGCGAGAACGGCGCCCTGACCTCGACTGTGACATTCACCATGCCGAGCAAGACTGCCAACGGCAGCGACATCTCAGCATCGTCAACGCTGACCGCCACCGTGGTGGCCCGTGAATATGTGCAGGATCATCCCGACCAGGGCGAGGCATGTCCGGCAGTGACAGTGACCGGTGCCCCCGGTTCTAAGCAGACTGTAGAGATACCGACGCATCAGGGTCTCAACACTATCGCCGTGAAGTGCGCAATAGACGGCCGCGAGGGCTCGGATGCATGGCTGATGCTCTACACCGGCCTTGTCAAGCCCTATATCGTGCAGAATCTCAAGCAGGAGATCTCAGAGGACAACATGTCGGTCAGACTGACATGGACTCCTCCGGTCGAGGCCGGCGACGACAGCAACGGCCCGATCGGAGACTCCTTCTACTACTCGCTGTGGTATTACGGCAACGGATGGACTTTCCTCGACGGTATAGGGCAGGATGTCTGCGAGGTTGAGGTGCCTGTTGAGGATAACGCTCCGCTCACGTATTATATGCTCGGTGTGATGGCGATGAATGATGCCGGACAGAGCGAGTACATCGCGAGCGTGACATCAATTCTCGGCACCCCCTACACGCTCCCCATGAATGAGACATTCCCTGACGGCTACGAGACTTACGAGCCGGTATTCATACAGCGCCCGAGTGAAGAGTACGAAGGTACATCGTGGATGGCCGACGATCCTGCCACAGTTCATGCGCTCTTCGCCAACGAGAGCGGCGTGGCGTTCATTGGCTACATCAGCGATCCTTACAAGGATTCGGCAAAGAGCCGCCTGTCCATTCCGAAGTTCTCGACCAAGGGCAAGCGTGATGTCAAGTTCACACTCAATTACTGGGGTGGCGTCTATGCGGCGCAGTTCTCGCTGCTTGGAGCCGGATTCGACACAGATGCTCCGATCACCATCGGAGACTTCGCACGCGGTGCGGCAGGCTGGACGTCTGCGACGCTCAGTGTGCCGGAGGCTCTCAACGGCCGCGACTGGGTCGAGCTCTATCTCGACAGCAATTTCGCCAACAACCAGGAGTTTGCGCTCTTCTGCGGATACTCAATCAGCGGTGTCAGCGGCATCGAGGGTGTTGAGAACGGCGAGGGCCGCATATACAGCACTCCCGGCATGGTACATGTCGCAGGCTTTACCGGCGAGGCACTGACCATCACGGATCTCTCGGGAGTCGTACTTGTAAGAGAGGCCGAACTGGCCGACATAGCCGGATTCGCCCTCCGTCCAGGCATCTACATAGTCCGCGCCGGCCAGAAGACCGTAAAACTTACCGTCAGGTAGACAATGGTTTATTAGAGACAGTCTATAATTGACATATTCATTATTCGGGAAGCCGGAATGCGATCGCATTCCGGCTTCGCTGATAATTTAAGTCTAATGTTAGCTGTGGAACGGGAGATTTTCGTTATCTTTGCAGTTAAGCCGCATGACACGGACTGTCGGGTTCCGTGTTTTGCCGGCCGGTTTGTCTAACTGATTTTTGTATAATCGCGATTAGGTTTATATTATATGAGGATAATAATCGCAGGCGACGGGGAGACCGGAACACACATGGCGCGTACACTGTCGGTCGAGGACCAGGACGTTGTGCTGATCGGACTTGACCGCCGTCATCTCGCCGAACTTGACTCGTCGAGCAATTTCATCACTTTCGAGGGAAGCCCCGTGTCGCGGGCGAACCTGATGCAATGTGGCGCGGACACGGCGGACCTCTTTGTGGCTGTGACGCCGGATGAGACGGTGAACCTTATAGCGTGCCAGATAGCGAAAGACTGCGGCACACGCCGTTGCGTGGCACGTGTGGACAACCCCGAGTTCGAGTCCGACGCCAACCGCCGTATGCTGGCACGCAACGGTGTAGACAGCACGATCTATCCGGAGAAGCAGGCCGCTCTGGAGATACAGCGCTTTATCGAGCACAACTGGACCAGTGACTGGCTTGAGATACATGGCGGCAATCTTGTTATCGTCGGTGTGCGTATGGAACGTGGCGGCTCTATGTGCGGACACCTGCTGCGGGATGTGCCCAACAGTCCGCGTCTGTTTCATGTCGTAGCGCTAAAGCGGGGCGACACGATAATCATTCCGAGAGGCGACGACCGTCTCGTCGAGGGCGACACGGTCTATGTTTCGGTGATTCCCCAGAACCTCGGGGCCCTTCCGGCACTCTTTGGCAAGGAGCAGTCGCGTGTGAGGCGCATCATGATAAGCGGCGCCGGACGCGTCACCGAGAAAGTGCTTGAACTGGTGTCCGAAAGATATGAGGTCACGGTGGTAGATCCTGATCCTGAGCGATGTGATGCCATTGCCTCCGGTTTTCCGGGGGTGACGGTCGTCAATGCCAAGGCAAACGACATTTCCGCGCTCAAGGAGGAGGGAATCAGCCGTTGCGACATGTTCCTCGCCCTGACCGGGAGCTCGGAGACAAACATAGTGTCATGTATGGTCGCGCGCGAGCATGGAGTAGGCAAGACAGTGGCCCGGATAGAGGAACTTCAATATGTCCCCGAGGCCGAAAGCCTCCTCATCGACAAGATAATCAACAAGAAACTTCTCAATGCCGGCCGAATACTGCGTGTGCTTCTCAACTGCAGGGTGTCGACAGCGCAGTTCATGTCGCTGGCGTTCGCCGAGATAACGGAGATTGTGGCGGCAGAGGGCTCGCGCATAACATCAGGCCCGATATCGCACCTCAGGCTTCCGCAGGAATTTACTGTCGGAGGCATAATACGCGATGGTCGGGGGCTGCTCGTCGAGGGATGCACCGAGGTGCGCCCCGGCGATCATGTGGTGGTGTTCTATGTGCCGGGTGCTCTAAATAAGGTAAGGAAATATTTCATGTGATGGCGTCATCAATTAGAGTGGGCTCGATAGTCAGGGTAACGGGTCGTCTGGTGCTGATAGAGTCGCTGATACTGCTGCTCCCGATGCTTGTATGCATCGCCTGCGGAGAGAGTGACTGGCGAGGTTTCGCAGTTGCGGCGGCAGCCGCCGGCGCAACGGGAGGCTGCGCCGAACTGTTCGCCGGCCGTCACCGGCACACCGTCAGGAGGCGCGAGGGTTTCATCATAACCTCGGTGATATGGATAGTGTTCGCCCTGTTCGGGGTAATACCCTTCATGATGAGCGCGCGGCCGTTGGGATTCACCGACTCGATGTTCGAGGTTATCTCCGGGCTCACCACCACCGGCGCGAGCATGATGACTGATGTAGAGGCCCAGTCGCACGGCATCCTGTTCTGGCGTTCTCTGACACAATGGATCGGCGGACTCGGAATCATACTCTTCATGCTTGCGGTTCTGCCTGAGCTAAACAGGGCTTCGGGAATATCGATGTTTGAGGCCGAGGCGACGGGCATAACTCATGACAAGCTTCATCCCCGCATACGCCAGACCTCATTGTCGATATGGGGAGTCTATGTCGCGCTGACAGTCGCCGACACGATACTGCTCTGGGCCGGCCCGATGGATCTGTTCGACAGCGTGTGCCAGGCGTTTGCCACTATAGCGACCGGAGGTTTCTCGACCCGTAATGCCGGGATATGCTATTGGCAGTCTGATTATGTTCTGGTGGTCACGGCAGTATTCATGTTCCTGGCCGGCATGAACTTCGCCGTTATGTACAATGTGTCGAGACATGGCCTTCGGTCTGTGGCGCGTAATTCTGTGGCGCGCGGGTTCACTTGTGTCACAGGTGTCGCATACGTGCTGTTGCTTGTCTATGTCGTCGCCTCTGGGCAATCCAGGGGGATGACTGCGGTGCAGATTATCGTGTATCCGGTTTTCCATGTCATATCTGCAATCACATCGACAGGCTTCTCGATTAGCGCTGTCGAAGGATGGGGACCATTCGCGCTGTTTGTCACAGTGTTCCTGATGCTTTGCGGAGCCTGTGCCGGGTCTACGTCCGGCGGCATAAAGATAGACCGTCTGCTTGTGCTCCGGACGAATCTTGCCAACGAGCTGCGCAAGACCATCTTCCCTAAGCGCACATACGTGGTGCGTCTGAATGGCAGCGCGCTCGACGGCAGTCAGACATCCCGTATCACAGCCTTTGTGTCACTATACATTCTCGGGGTTGTGATATCTACAGGATTGATAACGTTAGGCGGCTTTACGCTGACCGACGCGTTCTTTATGGTATGCTCATGCATGGGATGCAACGGACTCGGCTATGGCGTCACTGGCGCCGGGGGCTCATACGCCTTCCTGCCCGTGGCTGTGAAATGGCTGCTGACCGCTGTGATGCTTGTCGGGCGTCTTGAGCTTTTCACTTTCCTTGTGCTGTTCTTGCCATCGTTCTGGCGCAGGTGACCTTGATAAATAAACTGCCCCTGCAGCACCGGATTTATCCGGTAAATGCAGGGGCAGGCTAAATAGTCGGGTTGTCTCAGAAATTCTCAAGATTGCGGTTGATGCCGCGCAGCGAGGCAGCGAATACCAGACGGTATGTGCCGAAGAATATAAGCGAGAGGCCGATCCAGAGCCATACCACTATTCCACCTGCGATGGGATTTGCCAGGAATATGAAGGCCAGAACGATCGTGGCGATCAGAAGCAGCACAGAGAATACCGTCCATGCAGGCGAGAATGCCGACATCATGAATGACTCGCACAGTGAGTTGATGGCAGCCACGATAATCCAGATTCCGATGAAGAACACGAATACCGATGTCAGGACGGGAGCCGGGAACGTGAACATCCAGATTCCGCAGAAGAGTTCAAGCAAACCCATAGCGAGGGCCCAGCCCCAGTTCCAGCCTACAGTGGAGTTGCCGAATGCCAGTGCCATGTTGAGCACTCCGGCCGCACAGAGGCAACCCGCGAAGACATATGCGAATACCTCGAGCGATGTGCCGGGCGAGTAGAGGCACCATATTCCGAGACCGATGCTGATAAGACCAGTGATGACAGGCAGCCATATGAACTTGCGCAAGCCTGCCTGCAGTGTGTTTTTTCTTCTCATAGTTTAATTTTTTTTAATAGCCCTATAGTGTTGTCTGCCATTAAAACGAAATTGATAAATAATTTGTTCTGAGCGCTTATACACTTTAACAGTAGCACTGAAGGCTGTCTCACTGTCTTTTACCGGCACACGATTATACGGTTGCCGTCGAGGCGCAGTCTGCGGGCTCCTGACAGATTTTCCTGAAGCGTGGCCCGGTCAATGTCGTGTACCCTGAGTGCGGCTGAGGTGGGATAGCGGTTGAAATAGGGGTTGTCGTGCAGATAGTATTCAACTTGCCTCACATCGGGATGCCTTCCTACCTTATTGTCATAAACCAGTATTTTCGAGACCACCCGGGGGAGAACCTTGACGCCTGTCCGGCCCGACCGGAAATATACCGCCGCGATGACGTGGAGAATCCTGCGCGTGGAGACGGCCTGCTCCTTCTGCTCGGGTGTCAGTTTGTGCGAGATGGTCAGGTGGCGGTTGAACGCCGTGTTGATCGCCTGCATGAGTGCCTTGAAGAGTCGACCGTGCGGCGATGAGTCCCTGAGTCCGTTGTAGGCTATGAAGTAATGTATCATCTCGTGGATAATGACATCCTCAAGTGTGTGTTCAGGCAAGTCATAGCGCGTGTTGATACGGAGTTCGAAGTCATAATTCTCCGCATATCCGTCGGGCAGTTTTCGTCTTTTTGACACGCATTGGCCCAGAAACGAGCCGGCGTCAGATAGTCTCACTGGCGGGAGCGGAAGCCTGCCTCCGAACATCAGTCGGTTGAACTCCGCGAACCTCCTCTCCACATATTCCTTGGTGGCTTTCATTCAGAAAAAAATAAAAATTGCAGTATCAAAGATAGTTCTATTTTGCCGCTTTCCCAAGGTTGTTTTATCTGTTTTTGCCGCTTTCCCAAGATTTCTGTACCGGACTGCGCGAGCAGCGGCGGCCACGTGCGGCGGAGATAGCGAAGCGACTGGGGGAGACTACGATTTAGGACTGTTTATGGTGCTTTTTAAGGCATTTACAATCTATCATCATCGTTGTCAACATCAATATTGTATATGCGTTTTATTCGATCTTCCTCGAGTTTATTCATGCGATGAAAAGCCCACGCGGAAAAAATGATGAACGCACCTGTCGCAATGGTCATGAATATATGGAACACAGTCATAATTATAACTGATTTTAATGATTGTCAAATTTACTAAATAAAACAATCAAAAGCAAATTAATACTTAAATAAATGGCGCGCAAGGGTACAATATCAATATCAATAAGTATCAGGATGGATGAGGGCAAAGATGGCCTGCGCAACCTGACCTTTGACGCGCAGACGCTTCGAAAAGTCCTGGATGAGAATGTGAAAGGGGCGCGTCGGCAATGACGCGCCCCTTGGATTAAAATCGGATTGTTACCCTCAGTGATCTTGTCCCGGTACCGGGATATTGATCACCTTACGTTCAGTTTAGCGATGCGTGTGCCGGCCTTCACGATATAGATGCCCGGCTCTACCTTAATTTCAGTCAAACTACGTCCGGTGCCTGTGTATACCTGTGCGCCGTCTGTTCGGGCCACGCTGATGTCGAGCCCCTCGGCATTTCTGATCACGATCATGTTGCCACTGACTGCGATCTTTACATCTGAGGACACAGGTGTGTCAATGCCCGAATATGCTATCGTAACGCTGTTGCTGCCCGCAGACTCGCCCTTCCCGGCATAACTTGCAGTCACAACATATGTGTATTCCACGTCAAGCTCAACCTGAGTGTCCGTGAACGCCGGCTCCTCGAGAAGCGTGTCGTTGATCTTCTTGCCGTTGCGATAGACATTGTAGCCTGTCAGCGAGAGATTGGCCAGAATGTTGGCAGGCGTGAATGTCACGTCATCGACCATCAGCATCAGCGAGCCGGTCGCGCAACTGCGTATGGCGAAACGCTTTGCTCCGGCAGGCAACTCTGCCTTATACTCTGTCCAGGCATTTGGAACGTCGCCACCCACGCCGTCGAGTCTCACAAACTCGTCAGTATCGAGAGAGCCGGTGGAATAGTAGACCTCAATCTTCTCAAGATATGATGATGAGTAACTCTTGGCAAAGAAGGAGACAGTCTGTGCGCCGCCGAAGAGTTCGGGCGAGATGGCCCAGTCGTCGGTAGTGCCGTCGTCTGCGCGGTAGAATGCGAACAGATACTTGCTACCCGAATGTGCGTCGAATGTCGCGTTGCCGGTACCGAGTTGTGTGCTGTCCCAGATCCAGAACGAGCCCTTGCTCTGGCCTGCGGTGATTCCCGGCACGGTGATGCCGTCGAATCCGCCGACAGCTGACTTGTCGCCGTCGATGAATACCCAGTCGCCGTACGAGTCGGAGAATGAGGAGGCATCCTCGAAGTCCTCGGTTACGGGAGTCTCCTCGACATCCTCGATGACCGGCTCCTCCCACGCGAGGTTAATGCAGGCGTCGCCTGTCTGAGCCGTCAGGTTCTCGGGAACCGGAAGCTTGGACACCACCGGGCTTACGCTTATTGCTGAAGTCTCGTTGTTCCTGAGGTTCTCGTCGCCCTCATACACAATCACCGCGAAGTAATCCACAGGAGCCTTGGCGATGGCCGGCATAACACATTCAAACGTCATGTCGGTGCTTTCGCCTGACGCGAGGGGAGTGCCCTGGAGTGTAGAGGCCAGCTCGTCGTCGGCATAGAGCTGTACGGTGTAGTCATCTGCAGCGTTGATGCCGTAGTTAGACACCTTGACGCTGACATTGAATCTTTGGCCGGTGCCTGTCTTGGCCGGTGCCGTGATGCCTGTGGCCGCAAGATCATTGCCGAGAATAGTGCCGACGAAGATATTGTCGACCAGAGAGTATGTGTACTCATGCGATATGCAGGTGATCTTGAACTCGATATCCTGATTGTTGAATGCGGAGAGGGGCACCGTCACCTTATGCCAGCCGTCGTTCTCGGGACCGCATAGCTCGGCCACAGTCTTGTCGAGACACTCGGTGTACTCGCTGTCGTGGATGTTCTTTACATAGACCTTGACGTCGTTGGAGTCAATGGTGCCGTCGCCGGAGACTATATTGTAGACATAGAATGTCAGTGCCGGGTTGACTGTCTGGTCGAGCGATACCATCTCCGAGATAAGTTCAGCGCCTGAGCCGTCATACTGGCCCTGGCATACGAAATAGTATGTGCCGGTCTGGGCCGGGATGCCGAGCTGTGCCTCGCCGGCAAGACCCCAGACGCCACCCTCTATTGGGTTGATTATCCAGCCGTGCTGCAGATCGCCTGTCTCATGAAGGCCTTTGGCGGGAGTACCCGCGAAAATCATGAGAGAATTGGTCTCTGCGCCTTTGCCGGCTGCGTTTACGGCCGATACCGAGACCCTTACCGTCTTCTGGGTGCCGGGCTCGCAGGCCTGGAAGGTGTAGGAGAGAGCCGACAGGTTCTCGGCCAGAAGGACCGGCTTCTCAGGATTGTCTGTATTGTATATGGTGTAGGAGACAGGCCCGTTCAGGCGCAGGCCATCCTTGTCATTCTCCACAGGAGTCCATGTAGCCGTTACCTCGCCGTCGTTGTCGGTGCGGATGATGCTGACCTCGGCCGGGGCGCCCGGCAGATTGATGCCCACATATCCGGTGGCGGTGGCCTTCAGCCCCTCGCCGTACTCGTTAGAGCCGACCACTGTGTATGTATAGGCACCCTCGGCAGGAAGTGTCTCCTCATAAGAGAGGAACTCGCCCGGAACCGGGGAATCGAATGTCTTGACAAGTTCGGAACCTCGGTAAACGTCAATCTTTGTAAGCGAGGTGAGGTCAGCGGAGTCGTCAAGATTACGCTTGGGTGCGTGGAACGACACCATAGCCTTGAGTGCGCCCGTGTCGTCGCCCTTTACGGCCAGGCCTGTGGCCATGCCGGGTGTCTGCACTGAGGCTGCCCCTGAGATCTGGATGTCGTCGAGGAAGAGATAATAGGTGTCGGCGGGGGATATGCCGTGGAACCCGATATAGATGTCGCCGGTCTCGTCAGGAATTATCACCGCGCTGTACTGCTTGAATTCCGGCGAGCCGATTTCAGTGGGTTCGAACAGTACCTCCGTCAGGTCATTGGGATTGGTCGACCTGCCGTATTTCACCTCAAGGCGCTCGGGATAGAACTCGCTGCGGCAGCGGGCGAGGAACGCCACTTCGTACGACTCGCCCTTCTGCATCCTGACCGGAGGTGTTATCAGCCAGTCATCCATGGGTAGTTCGGTGTTGAACTTGCATGATACGCCTCCCTCCTCGTCAATCTCCCATGATCGGCCGTCTATGTTTCCGTCGATTATGGTCCAGCCGGTAAGCCCCTTGGTGGCGAAGTCGGAGATGAAGGGGGGTATTATAGAGCCGAGGATAAGCTGGTTTGACGTCCCGGGTTCTGACTTGATGCCGTCATATTCGGCTGTAACAGTGTAGTAGAAGGATGTCATCTCCTCCGGGTCGGGAATCGCTTCCGTGAATGTCGTCACGTTGATGCCCTCCGCCACTGTCACAGAGCCGGGATATCGGGTGACGGTGTATGTAATGTTGTCGGCATCAATATATCCGCCGTTGACGCCTGTGACTACCGGAGTCCACGAGAGCTCCATGTTGCCGTTGACATATTGCAGTGAGACGGTCGGGGATTCGGGCGCATCCTTGCCGGCAAATACCGCGGGCATCTCGACGGTAGGACCGTTGCCTGTATCGTTTGAGGCGTAGACCGTGAAGTCGTACAGGCCGGGCTGTGACACAGAAAAGTCGAGTTCGACGTCGGCTCCATATGCGGCACGTGCTGATGCAAGTTCAAAGTTGTTGACAGTAAGGTGTATGGTCATCTCGCCGCTGCCGTCAGAGCCGTCGAACAAAATCTCGGGTGCCTTCATCACGGCCTTTCCGTTCAGTCCGCCTTCGGGGAATGTGATCTGAAGTCCGGTCACCTCGTCTGGCACACCGTCGTCATACAGAGGCTTCGGCACGTAGAGCCCCACTATCTGCGAGCCGGTGGAGATCTCGTAGAGGGGCGTTGCCTCGCCGGTCTCCAGGCTCACCTCATACATCCAGCTTCTCATATCGGCACCGACCACGTTCCAGAACATCCGGTTGGTCTTCGTGTCGATTGTCGCGCTTGATGTATATTCGGGGAGTGCGCCGGTCACGCCGATCTCCGTGATGTCACCCGTCGCCTTGTCTATCTTGCAGAGTGTGGATTTTGTGGTCACCAAGCCGGCGCCCACTGCCTCCTTCTCGTATGATATGCCATACATCTGGCCGTTGGAGTCGAAGGCGCACGCCACCCAGTTGCCCGGTATCTCGGCAATTCCCAGGGGAGTGATTCCGCCATATATCGAGCAGGTCATACGTGAGAGCTCGAAACTGTCCATGGCCATGTTGAGCCCAAGGCCATAGACGTCGCCCGATACGGGGTCATACGCCATGCCGCCGGGCGCGATGTTGGAGTTGACGCCTCCGGTGCTGAGGATATTCTCGCCCGTGGCCATCTCGTAGACCCCGAGCGAGATGTTGAGCTCGTCGCCGAACCGGTCGGTGCGGCATCCGAACAGATAGTCGCCCTTCACCACTGCGCCGGCGTTGAAGTTCGGGCCCTGGTAGATCAGCGTGGGAGTCTCGCCGATCTTGTACATGCCTGCGGGCAGAGCGGTGTCATCCCAGATGTCGGTGCATAGCACGTTGCCGTGCATCTCGGGAATCTTGGCGACAGCCCGGCCCGCGCCTTTGGCTGCATTACTCGGTTTAGACGGTGACGTCTGCAACTTGAGGCCACGGGGAAACGAAGGCTTCATGCCGAGCACCTGAACGCCCGGTTTAGCACTCCGGACCGGTGTCTTGGCTGCTTTGGCAGTCGCGTGCGTCCGATGCGTGCCGGAACCACCCCTCTTGTTCAGGATCTGTGCCTGCGTTGTCATGCCCGCTACGGCCGCGCCTGCAAGCACGCATGACAGAATGGTCGTTGTTTTACTCATACTATCTGATTTAAAAAATTAGGTTTTTGCTTAGTCTTGTCTGGCAAAGTTAACATAATTTAATCAAGCGTAAAGTAAATATGATGAATTAGTGTTATTATGGCTTCTTTTTTTTACATAAGTCAAATCAAGGCAGTTTGGGATATTGTATGAATTATCCCGGACCCGTTAAGCAAAGGGCGCCCACATCATCATGGACGCCTTCCGCATGGCAGCAAAGAAATAATACTTGTCCGGACAAAAAAAGATAATAGAATTACGGGAGCCTCCATAATTTTATTCTAAACCAATTTCTTGTTATTTCTGATAGATAAACTTAACATATGTTAATCAAACGTCAAGCAAAAACAATGCGCAAGTTACATCAATGTCACAATACCGAAGTCGCAGGTGTTAAAAATGTTAAAAAATTAGTTAAAATGGAATTTCGGTCTGTGAAGATATTGTAACATTAGTGTCCACTAAAAAATCATAAGAGTACTTTGAAATTATTGAAATTCAAT
>WGUO01000027.1 GCA_014867205.1 Muribaculaceae bacterium
GCCCCACGAAGGGCCCCAACCCCATGACGGACCATAACCCCAGCCGGGATAATAATCCCAGCCCCAGGCCGGTGTCCAGGTCCAGGACGGACCCCAGTTCCATGACCAGCTGAACGGCCCCCATGCGTAACTCCACGTCCACGACGGGCGGTAACTCCAGTTATAGTAGACAGGAGCCCAACCGTATGAACCGGTATAGATTGAAGTAAAAGTTGGATAACCGTTGTCTATCACGATATCGACATTGCCGTATGAGTTCTCGAGAAGATCCTCAAGCACATCGGCATTATCAACCACGATAGTCGGGTTGTAATACTTCTGGATCTGCTGGGTATAGACGAAGTCCTCCGCGTTCTCTGCAGTCTGGCCAATAGTATCGACGGCTGACTCATAATAGAATCCGCGACGGTTGTAATCGTCTACATCCATATCGCTGAAATTTGCGATATAGTTTGACTTCTTGTTGCTTTTTTTATTTCCCTTGCCCGAAGTCTTGGGATTATAATATATATCATCAAACTCATCCTGGGCATACACGCCGGGCAACGCGACGGCTATCAGGGCCATACCCAATAAGAATCTATTCATATGCATTTTGTTTACTGTTACACCCTTTAGACATACAACATCACAAGCAGTTTAAGGGTTTATCTGCAAATATAGTCAAAAAGTTTGTGAATTTTGCTGTATCATCTCAATTTTTCGCTCAAAAAGGCTCATTATGCACAAAAAATATCCCGTCCCACGCTCAACCTGGTAATTTAATATTTCAGGTAGAAATCATGGCATAAAGCCCGATGCTCGGCTGTAGGCAATCCCGGCGACTCCTCAAGTGTGAGCGTTGGTATCCCGTCAAACGCAAGTGACGGGACGGTTGTATTGCAGAATTCGAGAAGCACCCTTTTGACAGGCGCCTTCTCGTGACCTCTGACCTTTTCGGCTCTTCGGAGCGACAGCCCTGCGGATTTAGCAGAATCGCAGACTTCATCAAAGCGTAGCGCCGGCACTATCATAGCAATCCTACCCGTGTCAGACAGCATTGACGCTCCCCTTTCAAGAATAACTGCCGGCGACAAGCCATCCTCATGTCTGGCGACAAGTCGAGGAGTGCCCGGGTTCGTTATCCCCGAGTCGAAATAGGGTGGATTGGACACTATCAGATCAACCTCACTCATCTTAAAGTCCACAAAATCGACATTTAAGGCCGAAAGGCGATTTGCCCAGGGGGAGGCCGCGAAATTCACTCTCGCCTCGGCAACAGAGGCCTCATCTATGTCAATGGCGGTAACTTTTGCCCCCGGCTGCCGCTGGGCACACATCAGTGCTATCACTCCGCAGCCGGTGCCTACATCAAGAATACTGCCCGCGTCCGACACATCTGCCCACGCGCCGACAAGGACGGCGTCGACACCTATCTTCATCGAGCCCCCGCCATGCATACAGTCGAACTGCTTGAACCGGAATACAGACTTTCGCATATCAGAATTTTTATGTAATTTTGCAACTTGATTATTGCGGATGTGACCGCGTGCTGCGGCACAAGCCATATTCTACAGCAAAATTACAAAAAAGATGTCAAAAAAGAGTAGTCTTGACGAGACACAATTAGTGAATTATGACGGCGGCCCTATATACATGGACCCCGACAAGACCGAGCCCGACCCACTCGAAGGCATGTGCGAGGAAAATATACTTTTCCTTCCGCTTGACGACGAGGTGTTCTTCCCGTATATGCAGATCGGCACGCTGCTCGAGCACCCTGATTCTATTGCGACAGCCCGCAAGGCTCTGAAGTCTAAAGAGAAAGTATTTCTGTTCCTGGCATCAGACTCAATGCCTGCGGATTCCCAAGAGACTCAGCAGGAGGACATTATGTTCAGCCGTGGATGCGTCGGCATAATTAATAATCTGGAGGATATGCCTGACGGCAAGGTCGCGATAACCGCTATAATCGGGCCTCGTGCCATCGCCGTCAACCTAAAACGCCGCACACCCTATATGCGTGGGGATGTAGTGTTCTCGTTTCCAGGCCATATCGACCCGTCGGTCGAGGAGGAAAAGGAAATCGAGTCAAGACTGGACTCAGTCTATGGAGAGATAGCCAACCATCTTAGCGAACAGGATCGCGAGCGCCTCAAGGAGATGTACAACTCATTCAATCAGGGGAGCATCCGTCAGCTCTACTTCATGATGCAGAACTCTCCACTCAACGCCGACCAGCGTTATCAGTTGCTCGAGATAAACGATCTTTCAAGCCAGCGCAGACAGTTCACTGAGATGCTCGAGGGAGAAAAGAGACATCTCGAGATAAGTAGCGAGATCCATCAGAAGACGATGTCGGAGATGGGACAGCGTCAGCGCGACGAGTACCTGCGTCTTCAGATGCAGCAGATCAAGAATGAGCTTGGGGAGACTGATGATGACGACATCGAGGCTCTCAGGCAGCGTGCCAACGACAAGGAATGGACCGAAGAGACACGGGCACGCTTTGACAAGGAACTCCGCAAACTTCAGAGGTTCAATCCGACCACAGTCGACTATTCGATACAATATGCCTATATTGATGAATTCCTCAGTCTGCCATGGCTGCATTGCGACAATGCTGACTTCACGCTCGATTATGTGCGCAAGACTCTCGACAATGACCATTACGGTCTCGAGAAAGTCAAGGAGCGTATCGTGGAGCAGATGGCGGTGCTGAAGTTGCGACACGACACCAAGGCTCCCATACTCTGCCTGTATGGACCTCCGGGAGTAGGCAAGACATCACTCGGCAAGTCTGTTGCCTCCGCCCTGGGCCGCAAGTATGTCCGAGTCGCACTCGGCGGACTTCACGACGAGGCTGAGATTCGCGGACACCGACGCACCTATCTCGGGTCTATGCCCGGCAGAATAATCACAGCGTTGCAGAAATGCGGCACCAGTGACCCCGTAATGGTACTTGACGAAATCGACAAGATCGGAGCCGACTATAAGGGTGACCCATCGCAGGCTCTGCTTGAAGTGCTTGACCCTGAACAGAACTGCAAGTTCCACGACAACTACATCGATCAGGACTATGACCTCTCCAAAGTGCTCTTCATTGCGACAGCCAACAGCCTCTCGACAATCTCCTCCCCGCTTCTCGACCGTATGGAACTCATTGAGATTGGCGGCTATGCCGAGGCGGAGAAGGTCCGGATAGCCCAGCGACACCTTATACCCAAGAATCTCACGGAACATGGTTTTGCCGAGGATGAGATTGCGTTTACCGACGAGGCACTTATGGAAATCATCACCTCTCATACCCGCGAGAGTGGGGTGCGCCGACTTGAGAAGAAAATCAACGATGTGCTTCGCAAGCTTGCGTGTCTCAAAGCCTCTGACAAGGAGTATCCGAGGATTATTGACGTTGAGAGCGCCAAGGAATATCTCGGCAAGCCCGAGACGTTTAGCGACGTTTATGAGAACAACGACATTCCCGGCGTCGTGACTGGCCTCGCGTGGACTCAGGCCGGTGGCGAGATTCTTTTCATAGAGTCATCAATTGCTCCGGGCAAGGAGGGCAAGCTTGTGCTCACCGGCAATCTTGGAGATGTGATGAAAGAATCAGCGATGCTTGCCCTGCAATACATCAAGGCCAATCACGAGGCACTCGGCATCCCCCAGAGCGCGCTCGAGTTCGGAACAGCCCACGTGCATGTTCCCGAGGGTGCAGTGCCCAAAGACGGTCCTTCGGCCGGCGTGACAATCGTCACATCTCTTGCCTCGACCTTCACAGGCCGTAAGGTGCGAAGCCATCTCGCAATGACAGGCGAGATAACATTGCGCGGAAAGGTCCTGCCCGTAGGGGGTATAAAAGAAAAGATCCTGGCGGCTAAACGCGCCGGGATCAAGACTGTCATGCTTTGCGAGAAGAACCGCAAGGACATCGAGGAAATAAAACCCGAATATATCGAGGGTCTCGACTTTCACTTTGTCGAGTCTGTGGCTGAGGCGCTTGAATTCGCGCTGTTGCCCTGAGGCTTTCCACGACGGTTGCCGTGGCGATGGAAATGGCGCTTGCCATTTCCATTTTTTTGTTTCTTCCCACCATCCGGACACTCACTGGCCTTGACTTCAGCGCCCTGCGGTTTCCGCTTGCCTCTGTCACCTCGGCCTCGGCCCTTGCCTCGACTGCGTCCACCGCCATAGACGGGAGTCTCACCTAAATCCGCAGGTACCTCAGCCTTTGGCACCGGTTTCTCAAGCAGGCGCTCTATGCGTGCGAGACGTGGAAAATCCTCCTTAGCCACAAATGTCACGGCACTCCCGTCACGGTCTGCACGGGCGGTACGTCCGATACGGTGAACATAGTCCTCCGCATCGCGGGGAACATCATAGTTGATTACCATCTCAATGTCATCGATATCAATGCCTCGCGATATGATATCCGTAGCCACAACCACATTAATTCTGCCGGCCTTGAAATCAAGCATAACGTCCTCGCGCTTGTCCTGATCGAGGTCTGAATGCATCTCCCCTATCTTTAGATTGGACTTGCGTAGTTCACGCGCCAGATTCTTTACCTTGATCTTGGATGATGAGAAAATAATGACACGTTTGGGCGGAGTCTCCCTGAATATTGATTTCAACAATGGGAGTTTCTGAGTCTCGTAGCATATGTAGGCAGACTGTTTGATCTTCTCTGCGGGCTTTGAGACAGCCAGCTTAATCTCTACCGGGTCCTTAAGTATCTTGTTGGCCATCTGCTGTATCTTGGGAGGCATTGTGGCCGAGAACATAAGAATCTGGACATTCTTGGGCAGATGCGAGTAAATCTGCATTATGTCATCATAAAACCCCATGTCAAGCATCCGGTCTGCCTCGTCAAGAATAAAGAACGAGACTTTCGAAAGATCGACATAGCCCATGCTGAGATGAGCCAGAAGACGCCCCGGAGTAGCGATCACGACATCTGCACCGGCCTTCAGGCTTTTGCGCTGCTGGTCATAGGTGAAGCCATCGGTGCCGCCATATATTGCGATACCGCTGACAGGCATGAAATATGCGAAGCCCTGAAGCTGCCGGTCTATCTGCTGCGCCAACTCGCGCGTGGGAGCCATCACAACGCAGTTGACGGCATCCGTCGGGTAACCGCCATCGGCAAGACTGTTAATTACAGGCAGAAGATAGGCTGCGGTCTTGCCTGTGCCGGTCTGTGCGCAGGCCATCAGGTCTCGCCCCTCCATTACTGCCGGTATCGTTTTCTCCTGTATTGGGGTACACTCGTCGAAGTGCATGTCCCAGAGACCATCGAGCACATCGTCGTTGGTCAGTATCTCATCGAATCTCATTGTTTTCTCTTTTACAGTGCAAAATTAACACTTTTTATTCATATTTCATCCATAAGGATACATTTCAGAATATTTTAATAGGCGTAAAGTCCTGTCAAATCCTGAAATTCCGAAATTCAGAATGTGTACGTTGCCACTACAGAAAGAGGACTCCATTATTAATTAATTGCTGTTCAACAGCATACAGAATATTTTATAATAATTTTCGATTTTAACACTTTTTCCAGAACATTTTAATCCGGCTTATTGTTTATTAGATGTACAATAAACAGACACAATAACAATCAACTTCTAAAACTAAACAAAATGAAAGTGAACAAATCATTTGAGGAACGCCTTGTAGGACTTCAGGGAAATTTACTCAACTTCGCCTATCAGCTCACCACCAACCGCGAGCAGGCTGAGGATTTGCTTCAGGATACTACCCTCAAGGCTCTCGACAATGAGGACAAGTATGTTGACAACGTCAACTTCAAGGGCTGGATCTTCACGATCATGCGCAACATTTTCATCAACAATTACCGACAGAATGTTCGCAAGGCTACAGTCATCGACCAGACCGAGGACCTCTATCACCTTAACATATGTCAGGACTCCGGTCTTGACACACCCGAAGGCTCTTACGCTGTCAAGGAGATTTCTGTCGCCCTAAACGCATTCCCCGATGAATACCGCGTGCCATTCAATCTTTTCGTCGCCGGATACAAATACAGCGAGATCGCCGAGAAGCTTAATCTCCCCATCGGCACCATCAAGAGCCGAATCTTCTGCGCGCGCAAGAAACTCCGCGAGCAACTTCACGACTACGCATATTGATCATATTGATCATAACAGATTTCGATAGAAATTACACGACATATAGATATTGATTGTTTATTGAGATTGTTTTATCTGAAAAAGGAGACCCGTTCGGGCCTCCTTTACTTCTATATTAATACAACAGACATTCCTTCTATATTAATACAACAGACATTACTTGCCAAGATGCAGGTATTCCTCGTCATTGACCGGTTCGAGCCAGATGTTTTCAGTCGACTCACCCGGCACTGCAAATGCAAGATGCGCGAACCACGAGTCTTTTGCCGCTCCATGCCAGTGCTTTACATTTGCGGGAATATGTATTACTGTTCCGGGTAATATCTCGACGGCCGGCTTTCCTTCTTCCTGATACCATCCGCGGCCTGCCACTCCGACAAGCATCTGGCCTCCACCCTTCGCTGCCTTGTGGATATGCCAGTTGTTACGGCATCCCGGCTCAAATGTAACATTGGCAAAGGGTATCTGATCTGTCGAGATCTGAGCGAGATAACTATTGCCGATAAAATATCGTGCATAGGCAGTGTTGGGCTCACCGATGGGAAATATCATCTGGCGCTGGAACTCAGCCTTGGCGTCATCTCCCTTAATATCGTCACTCCAGACCTCCTTTGCAAGTCTGAAGGCTGCCCAGGCCTTTGGCCATCCCGCGTAAAACGCAATATGGGTTATTATCTCGGCCGCCTCTGTTCGGGTGATGCCGTTCTTCTTTGCCTCCTGAAGGTGATATTTCAGCGAACTGTCTGTTATACCCTGCGAAATCAACGATGTCATTGTGACAAGGCTGCGGTCGCGAAGCGAGAGGAGGTCGTTGCGGCTCCACACCTCCCCGAAAAGGATATCGTCGTTAAGGTGTGCGAATTCCGGAGCAAAATCTCCCAAAGCGTCTCTGCCCGCTGTCTGAACAATCCTCATACCGCCGCCCGAAGTCTGGAGTGTCTGATTTTGTGCCATGATTCCTGATGCCATAATCGAAATGGTTAATAATCCTATTAGTCTTTTCATGTCTGATTTGTTTATCGCAAAATTACAAAGATTAATCGGAACATGTTTACCAAAATCTCAGACGTACAAACCATAATCAAGGGTTCTTCGCCCCGTCGTGTGGATTCAGGTCATTGAGCTCGACAAGATGATGAAGTATTGCGAAAATTGTAAGGCCGGCAGTGGAATGAATCTCCAGTTTAGAACTTATATTTTTCCTATGGGTCGCTACGGTATGTACCGACAGGCACAGATGGTCTGCGATCTCCTTGTTTGACATTCCTTTTGCCACACAGCAGATAATCTCTTTTTCACGCTGGCCAAGTGTCTCGAGCCGGGTGTCGGGTCTGTCGGGGGTCTCATCCACGTTTCCGCTTCCCGAGGACTCAAGTTTTTTCTCAAGAGTCTCAACCGCCGGAACAAACAGATGGTTCTCAACCTCAAAATGACTCATAAGGTCCTTCTCAAGGTTGATTATGTCAAACAACACGGAGCTAAGCAGTGCGTTACCCTTCTGCGAGTAGTGATAGATAAATATATCCTTAAGTTCATTAAGCTTGGCCGCCATGTGGTCATGGTCAACAGAGAACCTGGATATCCGGAAGGAATCGTCAGGCTCGCCCTCAAGAAGTTTCTCGACATAGGTAAAAACTACCTCTTTCTCATGGTTTAGATGAGACTTCACCTCAGTTACATAATCGTCAAAAAACTTTATCAACAGAAACGAAACCTCATTAGTCTCCGAATAATTGATTGCCTCGATTATCTTATGCCTGATTTTAGGTAGCGATATCTCGATGAAATTGTTGTGAGCTCTCTCAAGATAGCCAATTAGCGAAGTCAAGGATACCGGATAATTCTCATGCTCACGTCCGCTAAGCAGATTGCATACCGCAAGAAAGGTATCCGTATCCACACGGTTGGCATCGCATGTCTCACGCACGGTGCTGTCACCGAATCCGAACGCAATGTCAAACCTGCTGATGGTCATAAGCAGCAGATTATTGTCGCGAATCAGTTCACGCATAGTATTTTCCGGTTTATACGAACTGTGCCTGTCTATCATAATGCTGTCATTGTCTTTACAAAGCTGGGAGGCCGGGAAAGCCGGTGTTCCACGTCGCTGCAAAGTTACCTATTTTATGCGAGATTGCCAATACCTTACATTAGGTATTGGATCCTGAAGTACATCAGTATAATTAGCCAGAAATTGCAATCCTACACAATATTTGGTAATTTTGCAACCGATTATGAAAAAAGTTAAGACAAGATCGGCAGTGTCATTCCTGGCAGAGCAGCGGCATCTGCTCCAGATGGAATATGAGGCGGAGAAACGGGCTTTCTGTGACGTGGCCGACCGGATAGGTGTCGAGCGGCTCACCGAGCGCGGTAACGCATGGTATCCCGTTTCATTCGGCCGCTCCTACCACAATGCACTTAACAACCGCGTTCTGGAGATCATGCGTGCTCCTGACTCTGACTTAGACCATAATTTTGAATATGGGCGACCTGTAATGCTGTTCAAGACATCAGAGGATAAGGGTAAACCCCAAATGCTGACTAACGGGGTTATCAGTTTTGTCGACGGAGACCGAATGGTTGTGGAGATACCGGAGAGTTTCAATCTCGGCAGACTATCAGATGACACTTCTTACGGAGTCATGCTCTCTTTCGACGAGACTACGTATCGAGCCATGTTCGACGCCCTCGACCGCACTGCGGCCGCCAAGGGTAGACTCGGCGAACTTCGTGACCTCATATACTCACACAGACAAGCCGCTGAACATTCATTTGCCCCTCTGGGATTTCCATATCTGAATCCGGCACAACAAAAGGGTGTTAACAAAGTGCTTGCTGCCAAGGATGTAGCTATCGTACATGGTCCTCCTGGCACGGGCAAGACCACTACCCTTGTCGAAGCAATTTATGAGACTCTGCGCCGCGAAAGCCAGGTGCTCGTATGCGCTCAAAGCAATATGGCTGTTGACCTCATTTGCGAGCGTCTCTCTGACAGAGGCGTCAACGTTCTGAGAATAGGGAATCCGACTCGCGTCAACGACAAGATGCTTTCCTCTACCTATGAACGTAGATTCGAGTCACATCCTGATTATCCGGATCTATGGAGCATCCGTAAGGCCATCCGAGAGATGCGTGCAACAAAGAAGCGTTCCGATTCGTGGCACCGTCGCATGGACACACTTAAGAGCCGGGCCACTGAACTCGAGTTGCGCATCAACACAGATATACTCAGCGAGGCACGAGTCATAGCATCTACTCTCGTAGGCAGCGAGCACAGGCTCCTCGACTCAATCCGCTTCAACACGCTTTTTATCGACGAGGCGGCTCAGGCCCTGGAGGCGGCAAGCTGGATTCCTGTAAAAAGAGCCTCGCGCATAATCCTGGCCGGCGATCACTGTCAGCTCCCTCCTACCGTTAAGTGCTATGAGGCCATGCGGCAGGGTCTCGGGGTGTCGCTGATGGAAAGAATTGTAGAATGGCATCCTGAGACTGTGGTTCTTCTCTGCACTCAGTATCGCATGCATGAAGATATAATGCGCTTTTCGAGCGATTGGTTCTATGGCGGAGCAATGAAGGCCGCCACCGAGGTGCGATATCGCGGTATTCTTGACCTTGACACTCCTATTGAGTGGATTGACTCCTCTCAACTGGTCTCGGACACTGATAAAAAAGAGGAAAACCTATCATTCCGCGAGGCAATTGCCGGAGAGTCGCACGGACGCATCAACATTGACGAGGCATTGCTGACCATACAGACACTCCACGACTATCTTGAGCGTATCGGAACCGATCGGATAATAGATGAAAGTATCGACATAGCCCTGATTTCTCCATATCGCGCACAGGTGCGCTACTTGCGTGGTCTGATTGCACGCTCGCCATTCTTCAAGCCACTGCGGCATCTAATCTCGGTCAATACCGTCGATGGTTATCAGGGTCGGGAGAGCGACGTGGTGGTTATTTCTCTTGTCCGGTCAAACGCTGAGGGCCAGATAGGATTCCTTAGAGATCTGAGGCGTATGAATGTTGCCATGACCCGTGCCCGCATGAAACTGATAATCATCGGTGACTCCGGCACCCTCTCCCGGCATCCTTTCTATAGGAAACTGTATGAGTACATTCAAAGCCTACATTCGGCAAAAACTTGCCAATAATGTATTTTTTGAGTAATTTTGAAGCATGATATCAATCAATAACCTAAGTGTCGAGTTCTCTGCCCGACCCCTCTTCAACGACATAAGTTTTGTCATCAACGACAATGACAAGATTGCCCTGACCGGAAAGAATGGAGCCGGGAAATCCACACTGCTCAAGATTCTGGCCGGTCTGGAGTCACCCACCTCCGGCAGCATCGGCAAACCCAACGACGTGACTATCGGATACCTGCCGCAGCAGATGAATATCGCCGATGACACCACGCTCATCAATGAGACCAGAAAGGCATTCAACGACCTTATCGGCATCCGCGAGGAGATTGACCGCGTTACCGTCGAACTCGCCGAATCAACCGACTATGAATCGGAGAGGTATCATAAACTCATTGACAGGCTGACATTTCTTAACGAAAGGCTGGAGATGCAGGGCGCGGAGAGCATGGATGCGGAGATAGAATCCACTCTCACTGGCCTCGGTTTCAGCCGAGATGACTTTAACCGGCCTACCCGCGAATTCTCGGGCGGCTGGCGTATGCGTGTCGAACTTGCCAAGATTCTGCTCAGACGTCCCGACGTTCTGCTCCTCGACGAGCCTACGAACCACCTCGATATCGAGTCCATACAATGGCTCGAGCAATTCATGCAGACCAAGGCTAAGGCCGTGGTTCTTGTCAGTCACGACCGCGCCTTTCTTGACAATGTGACACGCCGCACCATCGAGATCTCTTGTGGCAAAGCCTATGACTATAAAGTGAATTACTCCAAGTTTGTGGAGTTGCGCCATGAAAGGGTCGAACAGCAGATGCGAGCCTATGAGAACCAGCAGAAGCAGATCGCAGACATCGAGGCATTCATCGAGAGATTCCGCTATCAGGCCACCAAGGCCATCCAGGTACAGAGCCGTATCAAGCAACTCGAGAAGATTGTCCCTATTGAGGTTGACGAGGTTGACAACTCCCGGCTGAGGCTTAAGTTTCCTCCCGCTGAACGCTCAGGCGACTATCCCCTTATAGTCGAGAATGTAGGCAAAGCCTATGGAGACCATCAGGTTTTCGACCATGCCGAATTCACCATTCGCCGCGGTGAGAAGGTAGCCTTTGTCGGAAAGAACGGCGAGGGAAAATCGACTCTTGTCAAGTGCATAATGGGCGAGATTCCTTTTACCGGGACCCTCAAGGTGGGACACAATGTCAAAATCGGATATTTCGCGCAGAATCAGGCGCAGATGCTCGACGGCGAACTGACAGTATTCGAGACTATTGACAATGTTGCAACCGGCGACATGCGTACCAAGGTCCGTGATATCTTAGGTGCCTTCATGTTTGGAGGTGAGGCATCGGACAAGAAGGTAAAGGTGCTGTCGGGTGGTGAGAAAACACGCCTCGCCATGATAAAGCTGCTTCTGGAGCCTGTCAATTTTCTTATACTTGACGAGCCAACCAATCATCTCGATATCACCACAAAAGATATTCTTAAGGATGCAATTAAAGATTTCAACGGTACGGTCATCGTGGTCAGCCATGACCGATATTTCCTTGACGGTCTCGTCGATAAAGTCTATGAGTTCGGAGGTGGGAAGGTACGCGAGAATCTCGGTGGAATCTACGACTTCCTGCGTAAGAAAAATCTCGATAACCTGAGCCAGCTCGAACTAAGCAAGTCTGAGAAGAGACCCGTAAGCGATGCAGCCATTCCTGCCTCTGAAGTTTCTACTGATGAAAAGGCGGAACGCAAGCTCAGTTATGCCGAGCAAAAGGAAAGAGCCAAGGCACTGAGCAAAGCCGAGAAAGCGGTTAAGAATGCCGAGGCTGACATAGAGAGACTGGAAAAGGCACTCAAGCAGTTCGAAGACAGGATAGCCGCAGGCGATGCCTCGCCGGAGACACTCTCTGGTTATGAAAATACTCAGAACGAACTCGAGAAAGCCATGTCGGCATGGGAGGAGGCTTCTGATAATCTTGAAAAACTGAATCAATAAAGGAGATGAAACACGGAATAGATCAGACCAATCTTGACAAATCGGTAGACCCTCGTCATGATTTTTACGGATACGCATGCGGAGGCTGGCAGAAGAAACACCCGCTTGAAGGCGAGTACGCACAGTTTGGCACATTCAATATACTCGCTGAGGAGGCGAGAAATAATGTTCGTGACCTTATAGAAAACCTGGCGGAAGATCCTGATGCGAAGGTTGAGGGCACAATTGCCCAGAAGATAAGCGACATCTATGCCATGGGTATGGACAGAGAGAGGCTGAACCGCGAGGGAGCGGCCCCGTTAAAACCCATTCTTGAAAGAATCGAGAAATTTTCGTGTGACAAGATGTCAGAGACCATCGCATGGCTCGCTGATGGCCTTGACTCGACATTCTTCGGATATGGCGTCGGCCCTGACCCCGGAGACTCAGACATGAACATACTCCATATTTCTGAAGCAGGCCTCACTCTGGGCGACCGCGACTATTATCTGGAGAGGAATGAGAACAATGAGCGGATAATGGAGGCTTTCCGTGCATATATCAAACGCCTTATGATGCTTGCCGGTTATTCCGAGCCTGACGCGGAGAGAATACGCGATACCGTGATTGAGGTCGAGACCGAATATGCACTCCATAAGAAGACACGCGAGGAAAGACGCGACCCATCACTCGCCTACAATATACGAAGCATAGAGGAAATAGAGATCGCCTATCCGAACTTTTCCTGGCAGGAAATCTTCCGAATATCGGGACTTGCAGAGGTTCGGCGTGCCAATATCTCGTCTCCGAAATATATGGAATTCATCAACGGTTATGTGACGCAACTCTCTGAACGCAAGATAAAGGACCTTATGGCATATGGTGCCGTATCTTCCTCTTCATCTCTCCTCGGCGATGAGTTCTATGACAATGACTTCGAGATGTTCAGCCGAGTCATGTCGGGTATCGAGGAGAAAAAGCCGCTATGGAAGAGAGCCATGGCGTTACCTAACTCCATGTTCGGTGAGGCAGTCGGGCAATTATATGTCAAAAAGTATTTCCCGCCTGAGAATAAGGAATACATGGTCGGACTTGTGGAGAATCTCCGCAACGCGCTTGGCAAGCATATCAAGTCTCTGACTTGGATGAGTGCCGAGACCAAGGATAAGGCTCTTGAGAAACTTGCTGTCCTAAAGGTCAAGATAGGCTACCCCGACAAATGGAAAGACTATTCGGAACTGCATATCGACCCAAAGAAATCATACATGGAGAATGTGCTTGCCGCATCCACATGGTTTACCAAAGACAACTATTCAAAGATGGACAAACCGGTCGACAAGCAGGAGTGGCACATGACACCCCAGACTGTCAATGCGTACTACTCCCCTCTCTCCAACGAGATATGTTTCCCGGCCGGCATCCTGCAGCCTCCATTCTTTGACTTTACAGCCGACGATGCTCAGAACTATGGTGCCATCGGTGTTGTGATCGGTCACGAGATGACTCATGGCTTCGACGACAGCGGCCGCAAGTATGATCTCAACGGCAACCTTAAGAACTGGTGGACACCCCAAGACGAGGCCGAATTCAAGAAACTGACCGAAAGACTCGTAAAACAGTTTGACGAAGTGGAGGTCGCACCAGGTGTTCATGCCAATGGCACCTACACTCTTGGTGAGAACATAGCAGACCAGGGAGGACTGAGAGTTGCCCTGACCGCATATCTTGACTCATGCGGCGAGAGTGATGTTATTGACGGTTTCTCGGCTTTGCAGCGTTTCTATCTGGCCTATGCCGGTGTATGGGCCGGCAACATCCGGCCCGAGGAGATTCTTGTCAGAACCCAGAGTGACCCCCATTCTCTTGCTGAGAACAGAGTGAATGTCACTCTGCGCAACATAGAGCCGTTCCTGAACGCTTTCTCAATCAAGGAGGGCGACACGATGTATCGTCCTGAAAATCAAAGAATCATCATATGGTAAAGTCTGGACCGGTTAATCTCGGACTTATCGGATATCCTTTGGGCCACTCGTTCTCGGCTCGCTATTTCACTGAGAAATTCGAGCGTGAGGGCATCCCAGGCAATTATTCCCTATTTCCTATTGAGTCAATTTATTGCCTACACGACCTGCTTGATTCACATCCGAGTCTAAGGGGCCTGAATGTCACGATTCCCTATAAACAGAGCGTGCTGCCGATGCTTGACAGCATCTCAGAGGATGCCGCAGCGATCGGGGCCGTGAATGTGATACGCATTGACCATGACGCCGAGGGACATCGCAGTCTGCATGGATTCAACACTGACTGGCGCGGCTTTCTCGATTCGTTGAGGCCTTTTCTACGGCCCGACATAACCCGGGCGCTTGTGCTCGGCACTGGCGGAGCGTCAAAGGCCGTAGAATATGCTCTTGGACGTATCGGCATAGGGGTGACACTGGTATCCCGCCATCCGTCAAAACGTGGAATAATTTCCTATTCCGATATCACTCCCGAACTCATCGGGGCTACCGGTCTCATTGTCAATACCACCCCACTGGGCATGTATCCGAACATCGAATCGGCTCCCGACATTCCGTATGATCTTCTTGACAACTGCCACATATGCTTTGATCTGGTGTACAATCCGGCCATGACTCAGTTCATGCGTCTTTCCGAGGAATCGGGGGCGACAGTCGTGAATGGTCTTGACATGCTCTACCGGCAGGCAGACCTTTCTGCTGAGATATTCATGCCTAACAGATAATGCAATGTATGCGCCTATGCTCATACCGCTCACCGGCCTGGTGTCAGGAATCCTTCTGTCAACAGCAGGTGTGCCGCTATGGGTCGCTATTCTATTGCTTGCCGCCGCCGTTCTCTTTTACCTCTTCCTCTCCTCTGTCTCGCGCGATCCCGTCAAGAGTTTCACCCGAAACCCATATCATCATGTATGGATTTTTCTGGCATTCACAGCAGTCGGGATATTTGATAGAGACATAAACAGTCCTTGCGAACTTGCAGATGATCGACTGACAGACATTATCGCCATCAGGGGCCATATCAACGGAGTTTCTCATACTACATCGGGCGACAAGGCAATTGTAGAAGTCTATGCTCTCGTTGATTCTGCCGGAAGACAGGAGAGCGTTGACAATATGAGAATCATCTTGAGGTCTGAGATACTTTCGGCTATGACTGATGATGATATTCTCGTGCTTGGCAAACTGGACAAAATCACTGACTCCGATAACCATTTCAACACCGGTTATGCCCAAAGCAAAAATCGGGAAGGGATATATTATCAGATCGACTCCAATGAAGGTGATATAGACGTCACGGGCCATACCCGGACATTTACCGGAGTGGCATCATCAATCCGCGACAGACTTGAGGCCGCGATAGAGCACACTCATCTCAATAAGACTACCCAGAATTTTTTGATTACTGTTTTGCTTGGCGATCGAGCATATCTGGACCGGAATACGCGTGACCTTTTTGCCGATGCCGGTATTTCGCATATGCTTGCTCTCAGCGGAATGCATGTAGCCATTATATCCGGCATCTTACTTTGGATTCTATTCCCGATGAATCTTATCGGCTTATACAGATACAGGATTCTTGTCTCCACAATACTTCTGTTATTCTATGCATTTATCACCGGATGGGCACCTTCGACCGTGCGTGCCACGCTTATGGCCATGTCGGTAATGGTCTGCATGTTTATGGAACGTAAGAACTCCGCATGGAATGCTCTGCTAACAGCGACATTCGTGATTCTTCTTTTCAACCCCGGCGCCGTGCTTGATGTCGGGCTGCAGCTCAGTTTCATGTGTGTCGCAGCATTGATATTTTTCGTAAATCCGCTCACTCCAATCGATCATCATGAGCATCACTGTATCTATGCCATATACACTGCGGTGCTTACTACACTTGTTGCAACTGTGGCTACGTGGTGTCTTGTGGCTTATAGTTTCGGCATGGTGCCCGTGATGTTTCTTCCAGCCAATATCCTGGTGCTACCACTATTGCCTGCCTATCTTGTGACCGCAATAATTTATCTTGTCCTCTCAGGCTTCGGATTGGAGATAAACATTCTTCGTAACATACTTGACGGGGCCCTCAACGGACTATACTCGATTCTTGACTGGATCTCGGGTGAGGGTACAGCCATAAACTATTCACCAACCACATTAACGCTGGTATTATGGCTGATTTTCCTTATTGTGGCTGCCTGGTGGCTCAACGGAAACAGACGCCGTTGGAAGAAGTGGAGTTGCATTCTGCTCGGATGTGCATTGGTCATATCAGTCCCGATACAGTCCGAAGCGGACCGGGAAGATGCCTTCATCATTCAGAGAGGCATTTATGAAGTCACATTACTTTCAAGAGTAAATGGAAAAGAGAACACTGTCTCTATGCAAAACCGGGCACTCAGCCGATGCACATTAGCAGGGAAGGATATTATCGTCGCAGATGGTCCATCTCATGGAATGAGCGTGGATACATGCCTGACATGCGATATTCTGGTAATAGGAGGCGGTAACCGCGAGGAATTAGAGGAGATAACAAAGAGAATCAGACCTCAGGAGATTGTAATTCATGCTTCAGTAAGGCGCAAGCGTGAGGCAGCGCTTATCGGCGAGGCCAAGGCTGCCAGCATCCCTGCGCACTCTATTAGGCGAGAAGGCGCATATCGTTATCCGGCAAGATAATCAGGCCTTCTTTTCAAGGGGGTCAACCTTTATGACCGGTTTGCCGAAGAATGTGCCAAGACGCGCTAATGTGGCTATAGTAAAATTATGTTCTCCGCTCAGCCACTTGGTAATCTCGCTCGGGCGTCGACCGAGAGCATCGGCAAACTGTTTCTTGCTCAGTCCCTTCTCCTTCATCAAAGTCTCAATACGGTTGGCAATGGCCATAGACATCTGCGCTCTGAGTCGAACCACCTCCGGCATCTCGCCCATCAGTTCTTTCAGGCTGTCATCAAAATTATTCATACGTACTTATGGTGTTCTGTTATCAACTTCTTAATAACGCCAAGGAAACATTTTTATTTCAATCCGGGTAGAACACTCCTTTCTCTCCCCAGTCCCACATACCCGGCACAACAGAGGAAAAGTTGAATTTTGCGATGCCGAGGTCAACAGCATATTTGGCAGGATCAACCGTATAGGCAATAATCTGCTTTTTATTATCAATGGTTTTGGCTGTAATCCGGACTGGCTGCTTGTTTAATGCCGAGGGAGCGCATGCTATCGCCTCCAGACCGGTTTCAAGCCATGGAAAATCTTTTTTTGCCTCCTCATATTCCTCATCACTGCCATCGAAAAACTCACGTGGTGCCAACGACTTCCGATGTGACATACGGGCAGCCATCTTTGCCATAAACGACGTATGCCTTTCATCTGCGATTCCGAATGTAACCACAAATGGTATCTTTTCATAGACCTCCACTCTCGCACCTACATGATCGCGTGAGAATGTGCCGCCGACAAAACATGTGCCCAATCCTGCTTCTACTGCCTCCATCACGAATTGCTCAGCAAAAAATCCTGCCCTCTCGTAGGCAGCGGCAAACGTAGGATCTATTACGGACACCAGATAGTTACGGACATTACGGAACATGCCGTAACTACGCGCCATACCGGCAAAGGGCTGTCCGTCGTCAAAACACAACTGTAAGTTAAGTCCCGCCTCATGAGTGTTGATGTACGTAACCTCACTCCTGAGCCTGTTTATAATTTTTTCATTAAGGCTATCGACCGAATAACTTCTGACAGAGTGTCTACTTCTCAATAATTCCAAATCCATAGTTTTTGTCGCTATATTTTATAAAAACGCACATCTCAAAATATAATTGCCGGGGATCGCTGGAATCAGCGTTTCCCCGGCTTAAACAAATCATATCTATCACCTCATACCTAAGCTTATTAGGTTAGAGAAATCTATGCATTATCAGTCCATTACCTCCTCGAGATCAACATCGAATCTATCGAGGAATTCCATAGTCTTGGCGATGTAGTCCTCCATGACCACGTCATCCTCAACGAACGGGACCTCTTTTCTGAACTCGGCCATTACCTTCTCTATGTAGGGCGAAGACTTCAGCGGGCGGCGGAAGTCAAGTCCCTGAGCGGCATTCATAAGCTCAATAGCGGCGATATAGCGAAGGTTATCTATTATCTTATGAAGTTTGGTCGCGGCATTAGCGCCCATGGAGACAAGATCCTCCTGGCCGTTTGAGCTGACAATCGAATCGCACGATGCCGGCCAGGCATACATCTTGTTCTGGCTGACCATCGATGCCGCGGCGTACTGCGGAATCATGAAGCCCGAGTTAAGACCCGGTTTTGCGACAAGGAACTCCGGCAGACCACGCAGGCCAAGTATCAGCTGGGCAACGCGACGCTCGGAGATGTTTCCAAGTTCATGCAGTGCGACACCCATGTAGTCGAAAGCCAGGGCAAGAGGCTCGCCATGGAAGTTTCCGCCAGAAACTACCATATCCTCATCGGGGAATACAGTGGGATTGTCTGTCACCGAATTGATTTCAGTATGCAGCACATTGGTGACATGAATCATGGCATCCTTGACCGCTCCATGAACCTGTGGGATACAACGGAACGAATAAGGATCCTGGACGTGATCCTTATGACGCTTGATAATCTCGCTGCCCTTGAGGAGATTGCGGTACACCTTACCAGTCTCTATCTGACCCGGATGAGGACGAACCTGCTGGATACAGTCGAGGAATGGCTCAATGCGACCATCGAAAGCCTCAAGTGACATCGCACCGAACAGGTCGAAACAGTTCACCATGTGCCAACCGTCGATGAGGGCCTTGATACCGTTCGCACTCATGAACTGGGTTCCGTTCAGTAGTGCAAGCCCCTCTTTCGACTTCAGTTTGATCGGACGCCAGCCAAGCTGGGCCAGCATGTCGGCACTCTTGATGCGACGTCCCTGGAAGAACACCTCTCCCTCGCCGATCAGCGGCAGGAAAAGGTTTGCAAGCGGCGCAAGGTCGCCCGAGGCGCCAAGCGAGCCACGGTCGTTGACAACCGGTATCACGTCGTTGTTGTAGAAGTCAAGGATGCGCTCGACAGTCTCTACCTGGACTCCGCTGAATCCCATCGATAGGGCGTGAGCCTTGAGGAGAAGCATCAGTTTGACAATAACAGGGTCAACAGGGGTTCCGACGCTGCAGGAGTGGCTCTTCACCAGATTCTCCTGCAGGGTGGAGAGTTCCTCGCGCGAGATGTGCTTGCTGCAGAGTGAGCCGAAGCCGGTGGTGACTCCGTAGATTGGATAGGATGTCTCATCGGTCTTCTTGTCGAGGAAATCACGGCAATGCTGTATTTTCTCACGTGCCTCGCTCGACAGAGTCAGGCGCGCATTGCTTTTAAGTATCTTCTCGATAAGGTCATAAGTCAGTTTGCTTGACCCTATCGCATATGTCTCAAGTACATTCATGATATACAAATTTTAATCAGTTTTAAGTATCGTGTCGTCTGCTCTATCTGTTTTGTGTGACAACCCGTCCCTGACTGATCACAGTCTTGACGCAGTTCATACCGACATAATAGGGGAGCGACTTGTAAGTATCAAAATTCAATATAACCACGTCACCGCTTTTACCAGGCTCAATTGAGCCTGTGACGTCAGCGAGTCCGCATGCGGCTGCGCCGTTTAGCGTAAGCGCGGTTATTGTCTCCTCTATCGACATGTTCATGTAGATGCATGCCAACGCGATGGTAAGAGGGATGGAACCCGAGAAACATGAGCCGGGATTGAGGTCAGTGGCGAGAGCCACTGCTGCGCCGGCGTCAATAAATTTCCGCGCAGGTGCATATGGCTCGCGAAGCGCGAATGCTGTAAGAGGAAGCAATGTGGCCACCACTCCCCTTTCTGCCATAAGCCGTACACCCTCGTCGCTGACATGCAAGAGGTGGTCTGCCGAAACGGCACCAACCTCGGCTGCAAGCTCAGCTCCACCCAGAGTGACAATCTCGTCAGCATGCAGTTTGAGTTCAAAACCTGCCTCACGTGCGGCATTTAGCAATTTACGGGACTCCTCGATTTCAAATACATTCTTTTCTGTAAAGATATCGAAGAATCTTGCCTTCCCCTTGGCGGCCGGAATCATCTCGCGAATCATCATGTCCACATACTCCGAGGTACGGCCTTTGTACTCGGCAGGCACTGCATGTGCGCCGAGAAACGTTGAGACGACACGCAGTTTCTGACCCTCACGGCCTGCGAGTTCATTGATCGCGTCGAGCATCTTCAGTTCCGCCTCAGTCTCAAGTCCATAGCCGCTCTTTGCCTCGACTGTGGTCACCCCCATCTCCGACATGCGGTCAATAAACCACTGAGCCTTGTCAACAAGAGAATCGAGCGATTCACCTCGAGTTGCATTGACAGTAGACTGGATACCGCCGCCACGCTCCATAATGCTCATATACGAGTCACCCTTAAGCCTCCACTCGAACTCATCGGGACGATACCCTCCGAAGATCAGGTGAGTGTGTGAGTCAACGAATCCGGGGAGAACAGCGTTCCCTGCCGCATCAATCTCCTCGTATGGACCTGATACGTCAGGCATATCAGACATCGGCCCGACATAAGATATTATACCGTCGTCAATCACTATGCCCGCATTCTCTATATGAGATAGTTCAGCCATGTCGGCGCCCCTGCGGGCCGTGTGCCCGAGGGGTGTCGACAGGTTTGCGTTGATTATCCTTAGTTGTGACATCTTGAATTATTTGCCGATCACGGAATTGACAGTCTCAAGAATCTCGGCTTCCCTGCGAATAGCATTCGCGGCGATTTCCTTTGCCTCATCAAGGATCTTGTCAGCGGCCACACGGTCCTTGAGTCCGGCAGCATTGATGCGCACGTTCAGTTGCGCACCGAGTACGGCACTACGGGCAGCAAGCGCACCGACTCCGGCATCACTGACAGATGCGGGATTGCCATGTTTGGCCATAGCCTCAAGCAGATCGAAAGTCTCACAGGCGGCCTTCATAGTGCGAAGCGGCACCTCGGTAGCATAGAGGGTGGCAGCCTCAAGAGCGGCGGCACGGGCCTGCTTCTCCTCGGCAGTATTCTTGGGCATTGCGAACACTGCCATGATTCGGTTGAACGCCTCTGTGTCCTCGTCGACAAGATCAATCAGTCTGTCGAGTATGTTGCGTCCCTGCTCTGCGTAATTGGAGAATTCCTCCCAGCGATCATCCCAGCCTGCCTTGTGTGCCGACAGGTTGGCCACCATTGTGCCGAGTGCCGCCGCAAGGGCTCCCATATATGCCGAAATAGAACCTCCCCCGGGTGCCGGAGACTCCGAGGCTGTCTCGTCTGCAAAGGCGCGGCACGTCATGTCGACAAGTCTCTTTGTCTCCTTGCCAGACTCAAGCATATACTCTATTATCTTCTCCTCGGGACGGAAGGCCTTAAGTTCGTCAAGTCCCATCGACTTGACTGCTATCTTTATGATTTCCTCTTCGGGAATACCGAGCGAGCGCTGCTGCATGCGGAGATAATGCTTACCTGCATCGATTATCGCACGCTTCGGGACGAGGCCGACAATTTCTGTTCCGGTTACGCGGATGCCTCGCGCAGCTGCCGCACGGCTCACCTCGTCAAAGGCTACATGCAGCGGGGTGCGTCCCATGTCCGTGATGTTCATCGACACCTGTGCGATTCCGTACTCGTCGATAAACCATCCGATTGCCTTCGTGCCAGGCAATGTGCCGGGAATCATGATTGTGTTTCCGTTCTCATCCTTCATCGGCTTGCCGTTGACCTTGCCACCCTCGCGCATCGGGCGTCCCTTCTCGCGAACATCAAAAGCAATGGCGTTAGCCCGTCTGGTCGAAGTTGTATTGAGGTTGAAATTAACAGCAATCAGGAAATCACGGGCACCGACAGCAGTGGCGCCGGTACGTGCTATTTCCTCATCAAACGGGCGGTCTCCGAAATCAGAGCCTTTCCCTTCACAGCCCATGCGCTCTGGAAGTCCCTCATACTCACCTGCACGACACACGGCCAGATTCTTCCGCTCCGGCTTGAATGCAGCGGCCTCGTAACAGTATGTGGGTATGTTGAGTTCATTCGATATTCTCTCGGCAAGTTTCCGTGCGAGAACAGCACATTCCTCAAGCGTGATTCCGCTAACAGGGATAAGAGGACATACGTCTGTGGCACCCATGCGGGGATGCGCGCCATGATGCTGGCGCATGTCTATCAGTTCGGCAGCCTTGCGCACTCCACGAACAGCGGCGTCCAGCACAGCCTCGGGCTCACCTACGAAGGTGACCACCGTACGGTTGGTGGCCTCTCCCGGATCGACATCAAGAAGTCGAACCTCGCCGCCCTTCTCTATCTCTGCGGTAATCGCGTCAATCACCGCGCGGTCGCGTCCCTCGCTGAAATTGGGCACGCACTCAATAATCTGTCTCATAGTCTGATTCAACCTTATTTCTTAATTATTTCAGCAAGATATTCCTCGTCGGCAAGATTCGGCTCGGTGATGTAGAAACCGTTCTCCATCTGGGTCTCGTTCCACTCGCGCACTGTGCTCATGGCGTTCTCGTTGCGGGCCCAGCTGCGGCGTGCGACTCCACCCATCACATCCCAGAGCATCGCTTTCTTAAGTATCTCGTCAACTCGTTCCGATCCGTCGCAGACCATTCCGAAACCGCCGTTGATGGCCTTACCGATGCCAACGCCACCGCCATTGTGGAGCGCTACAAGACTCATGCCACGCGCGCAGTTGCCGGCGAAACACTGCACTGCCATATCGGCCATCACATTGGAGCCATCCTTGATATTAGAGGTCTCACGGAACGGAGAGTCCGTGCCGCTCACGTCATGGTGGTCACGGCCGAGCATTATGGGACCAACCTCGCCATTGCGCACCATCTCGTTGAATTTAAGCGCGATCTTCAGACGGCCCATTGCATCCTGATAGAGGATGCGTGCCTGCGTACCGACAACAAGCGCATTCTTCTCGGCGTCGCGTATCCAGTTGTAGTTATCGCGGTCCTGGCCACGGCGGTTGACGTCTATGCACTCCATTGCCGCATGGTCGGTCTTCACGAGATCCTCGTGCTTGCCGCTGAGGCAAACCCAACGGAAGGGTCCATAGCCGAAGTCGAACAGCATCGGGCCCATGATGTCCTCCACATATGAGGGCCATATGAAACCATCCTTCTCGTCTACGCCGTTCTTGGAAATTTCCTTGACACCTGCGTCATAGATGGCCTTCATGAACGAGTTGCCGTAGTCGAAGAAATATGTGCCACGTGCGACAAGTGTCTTGATGGCCTCGTAGTGGCGTCGCAAAGTCTCGTCAACAAGACGACGGAATTTAGCGGGATCCTTGTGAAGCAGTTCGGTACGCTCCTCGAATGTGAGTCCGACAGGACAATATCCACCCTCATATACCGCATGACATGAGGTCTGGTCGCTCAGAAGCTCGATTTTCTTATTGTTTCTGACCGCATACTCAAGAAGGTCAACCACGTTGCCGTGATATGCCACAGAGATGGGGCGCCTCTCTGCCATTGCCTCCTCGGCAAGTCTGAACGCCTCCTCGATATCGTCAGTCTTGGCACTTACCCAGCCCTGGTCCATGCGGGTCTTGATCCGCGACTCGTCAACCTCGGCGATAATTGCGGCCGCACCGGCGATTTCAGCAGCCTTTGGCTGAGCGCCGCTCATGCCGCCGAGTCCCGACGAGACGAAGATATGACCTCGGAGATCTCCATGTTCCGGAACGCCGAGTTTCATGCGACCGGCATTCAGTATGGTATTGAATGTACCGTGGACAATTCCCTGCGGACCGATGTACATCCAACCGCCGGCTGTCATCTGGCCATAGTTTGCGACACCAAGCTGCATCGCCTCATGCCAGTCGTGGAGGTTGTCGAACATGCCGACCATCATGGCGTTGGTGATGATGACACGCGGGGCTTCTGGACGCGAGGGGAAAAGTCCAAGTGGATGGCCTGACTCGACTACGAGCGTCTGCTCCTCAGTCAATTCCTCAAGATATTTCTTTATAAGACGGTACTGGAGCCAGTTCTGACAGACCTGACCCGTCTCACCATAGGTAACAAGTTCGTAGGGATATAATGCGACATCAAACGAAAGATTGTTGTCGATCATCACCTGAAACGCCTTTCCGGCAAGACATTTACCCTTATACTCATCAACAGGCTTCGCCTTTAGGTCACCCTGCGGACGCCAGCGGTAGGCATAGATACGTCCGCGCGTGCGCAACTCTTCAAGAAACTCCGGAGCCGCCTGCTCGTGAAGTTCAGCAGGCAGATAACGTAGGGCGTTCTTGAGCGCCGTCATTGTCTTGTTCTCGTCAAGCGTATATCCGCGATCTGGAGCGCGACGTATACCCTGCTCAAATTCAGGCATTTCAGGCCATTCGGCACTGAGTGCGATCTTTGTGTTCATGGTTATATGCTATATTTGTTTGTTGTGTCAATCTCTTATATTGGCCGCAGTCTGAATCTGAATTCATACCCCGTCCGATATTGAATTTTCAAATTTAATAAAAATAGTCGAAACTTCAACTTCTCTCCGAAAAAATCTGTCAATCGCTGACGCTGCGAAGATTTTTGAGCATTGTCTCTCCAAGCCCTATGCTATATCCGGTCGTAACATGCACCACCCTGTTAAAACTGTCGGCAAGCACAAATATGGGATTCTCGGGTGATTCAAGGTGCAGCGAGTCCTCTATCTGGCGACGGACTCTTCCATCTTTGTCAATACCGAAGACCACACATTCCGGCAGTTCCCTGAAGTGTGCCTTGTCAAATCTTGTGGCCTCATCATCGTCGGCAAACAGTAACAGAATCTTTCTGCCGGTTCCGTCAAGTTGTTCGGCTACAGCAGAGATGTCGTTGAGCGCATGTGCCGAAGGCTCATGACCGGGACTGATCAATCCCAATACATAATAGCCACGTCCCGTTGTCGAGAGTATGCTCTTATCCGCCCCGGTTCCGAGATCATGGTAGACTGTCTCGGCGTCAAGTGAGCCAATGACCTGAAGCGCAGTGTCATCGCTCCTCAGAATCAACGGCACGTTCCTCGCCTCGCCCGGAGCAAGTGCAAACACCTCGCTGCGTGCCAACACGCTTCCGTCAGCCAGTCGCTGTCCGGTTGTCAGCATGTACTGTCCTGGGGTAAGGGCAATACCTTCTGCAAAGGTATTGCTCCATGTAGCGTCTTCAGGATACTCAAGTTGTCTGGGTGTTCCTCCCTCTATTTTAGAAAGGCTGAACGACGAGTAGTACCTCGGGTCAACCACATATTTGCCTGGCGTGAAGTCAAGACGAAGGGTAGCCATTACTGCCCCCGGTTTCATATCAGAAGAAGTTTCGCCGTCAAGACCTGCATCGATCCAGCAGTTGTTTTCATCAAGCCATTGGGCATGACCGGTGACAGGGTCATATCTTGTCGCAAAACCGAGCGTGCGCGCCGCCGCCACAAAGAAAACGTCGCGACTGATTCGATTTGCCCTGCGCACGCCCCAGACGGAGGCCGGCGACATTCGGAGATATGGCCGTGTGTCCATATCCTGACGGCTTATATTTCGCAGTGTCCAGGCGGCAAGTGACGCGGCATCGGCACGCTCGGACTCCGGTATCTTCATCAGTTCCTGTGAGAGATACTCACGATAGGGGGTCAGCCCCTCGTTCTCGATACGCGGGTTAAGTACATTCTCAACATAGATTCGCTCAAGACCCATTTCATATTTCTCAGCGCCGGCTGTATGGCGAAGATGATCCACCACAACCTCAACGGAAATATCACGTCTGTCCTTCTCCGAAACAGCGCACAGCATGTCAACCGCGACAACACGCTCCTCGGGAGCCAATGACTCAAGCATTGATACGAGACGCTCATGATTGCCACGCGACTCCACAAGCACTTTCGTCAGTTTCTCTTGGTCGACGCCCAGGCGTCGCGCTATCGCGACAGCCTGCTCCGGAGTGCAGAAGGTCGCTACATATGCGTTACGAATCGAATCCTCTCGGGCAAGACGACGATTGTTCTCCCTGCGCATCTCGTCAGTGACCTGCGGAAGTCGTGTGCCTCCCGACGGCGGCACAAGGTCGTATTCAAATATGAATGAAGACCGGTCGTCACGGTTCATCGCGACTTTCACAGGCAAAGTGTCGGATGGAGATGCCTTGGCGACTCCAAACCGTTTGCCATCGGTTGCCCAGAGGACTACATCTCCCAGTCCGGCTTGTAGCGATACATTCCCATTGTGGTCACTGACACGCGATGCCACAGGATAATACTCCGAGTAATTGTATATCCCGAAACCGACCTTGGCACCCTCGGCAGGCTTGCCATCTTTATCGACCGCAACAGCCTTGATCTCATGAACAGGCGCATAATTCGAGGTAACATTAATGGCGGTCATCAATGGCAACTGCTCAAGCACCTCCTCCGGACCGTCATATTCACCAATCACATTGGTGTTCATAAGCATACCCCGTGATGCCGGGGCATTGAACCAGGCAAGGTCAAGTACAGGCTCCGGCTCGCAGGCTCCGATAAAATGCCATTTGCCGTCAGCCCATGCCTCGACCCAGGCATGGTTGTCGTCAGTATGCGCCCAGCGTGGCGTGTAGACCTGACGTGCGGGAATCCCCACCGACCTTAAGGCCGCGACAGCGAAGGTTGACTCCTCTCCACATCGGCCTATTGCCTGGCTTACCGACGACAACGGTGATGACGTTCGAGCGTCAGATGGCTTGTAAGTTACTTTCTCATGACACCAGTGGTTTACCTCAAGTATGGCATCGGACATGCTCAGGCCCCTCACTCTCTCTTTAAGTTCGGCATAGAACTCGGGGCGAGACATATCGAGATTCTCATTGTTGACCCTTACCGGGAGCACAAAGTGACGCCACTCTCGCTCCGGGACTTTTCTCCCCCAAGGCATCTCATTACGCGCTCTTATAGAAGTCCTGACATTCTCAAGATAGAACTGCGGAGTGCGGTCGCACATATCAGCGAGCGACATATAGGCATAAAGGAAACGCATCGCCTCCGACTCTTCATCACTCATATTCAGAGAATCAAGACGCTCCTTCATACCCTTGGGCGCGTCTTGCCTCATTCTTTGCTCGAATGAAGCGTTAGTTTTCCCTGCCATTGAGACAGCAGTCGCTGCGGGAACCGCTATCAGACCCGACAATGCTGCCGCTATATATAATCCTTTCATGGTTAGATTTTTCTATTTTTCATCTTTGCAAGGCATTGATAATAGCCCTGACTTCATCTTCAGATGTGCATCTGAATGAGAATTCATCAACTCCCTTAACCCCCATGCTGACCGAGTCCCTCCTGAACCGCATTTCACTCGGGCAAAGGCGACTCGCGGTAGCATGCACCAGAGTGACTCGTGTCCTTTCCACAATCTCACGACAGTTTGATGAGTTAACACCACATCCGGCTATTATGGAGATTATTTCATCGGCCTGCCGTACGAGTTCTGCTATCTTATCGATTCCTTCATACGCAGTAGGCGCAAGCCCGGAAGTCAGGAGTGCCGTGCATTCCTCTTCCACAATTACCTTAAATGCCTCTGACGCATCGGCGCACATGTCAAAAGCCCTGTGGAACGTAAAGTCAAGGTCTACTGCGGCTTTACGCATACGCCGCAATGTATGGGCATCAACATTTCCGTCTGCGTCAAGAGCACCGAACACAATTCCCGTGGCACCATGATCAGAACAATATCGTATATCATCCTCAATCAGATCGAGTTCGGACTTGGAGTAAAGGAAATCTCCCTTGCGTGGCCTTATCAACACATTTATCTCGTGGAATTCCATGCCGACAGCCGCAGCCAGAAGACCGGCCGAAGGTGTCAGACCACCCTCCGAGAGCGCGGTACAGAGTTCAATCCTCTCAGCGCCTCCTTCACGAGCAGCGTAAAGGCTTCTTATGTCGGCGCAGCATACTTCCAGTCGTGCCTTACTCATCGCAATGTGATTTCTATTATATGGTCTGTAGACCGGGTAATACTATCGAGATGTAATACAATACTGCTCCCGGCTTTGGTATACTTAACAGGTTTCCCTCCGGTAAATTCAACCACACGTTTCGGATTGACAGCGACGGGAACAAGAATATCATTAGTTTCGGGAGTCATGACATGCACAAACATCCGGTTGTCCTTGCAGGTGGCTACACCCCATGACTGGGGAGAAAATGGGGCGGCAGTGGTGCCGTATATTGTCTCTCCGTTGGCACGCAACCACTCACCTATTCCCTTAAGACGGTCAAGGGCTGCGGCCGGAAGCTCGCCGTTAGGCTGCGGGCCGATGTTGAGAAGGAGATTTGCTCCGATTCCTGCTGCCTTTACAAGATACCGTATCAGCGTCTCAGTGTCCTTATAATTTGTATCGACAACCTTATAGCCCCACATTCCGTTCATGGTGTTGCATGTCTCGAGGGGCAGACGGCTGATGTCCTGACTGGAATACCCGGCAGTGTTCTCTCCCGGCAGATCACGCTCGAATATCTGGATATCCTCACCGGAGAAAACATTCTGATGATGGTTGTTGGCAACCATGCAGCCGGGCTGGAGCCTGTGCACAAGCGCATATTGTTCATCAAGCTGCCAGTCAAATGGCGTCGGATCCTCGTCATGGTCCCACCAGCCGTCGAACCATATGGCTCGTATGGGTCCGTAGCCGGTCAGCAGTTCTGTGAGCTGTCGGTTCATGAAGTCATAGTAAACAGGCCAGTTTCGAAGAGAAATGTCTCGCCCTGTGGTGAGTCCCGTCCTGCCCGACGGATAGTCAGGCCGTGACCAGTCGATATGGGAATAATAGAGATGAAGACTCAGTCCTTGGCGCGCAAGGGCGTCCGAGAGTTCCTTGAGCACATCGCGTCCAAATGGAGTCGCATCGACTATATTGAAGTCGCTTTGCGCGGTGTGCCACATCGAAAATCCATCATGATGACGGCTTGTAAAGCATACATAGCCAGCTCCTGCATCCTTGATTGCAGCTGCCCATTTGTCGGCATTAAAATCCGCCGGATAGAACCCTCTGGCAGCCTTGGCGTACTCTTCGGCCGTCGGGCCGTAATTAAGATACCATTCCCCCTGTCCGAACATGCTGTAGAGTCCCCAATGTATGAATATGCCGAACCGTTCGGCTGAAAACGCCTTTTGTGACCTCCTAACCTCTTCCGAGGGAACATATGCGGCATCCTCAGCAGATGCCATAAAGGGAAATATGATATTAATTAGCGCAAGCAGACATCCTTGCAATATCCTCGAGTTTCTCATGACGTAGACTATGGAATGTTATTGAAACGGAAGAGCGGCGGCCCCGAGAATGGCGGCTCGACCTTCCGGAAGTTCCGACTGAAAGATCCTTATTCGGTTTCGATACAGATGCAGGGCATGTTTCTCAAGGCTTTGCCGCATCGATGGCTCGATAAAACGGAAACTTCGGGCAACCCCTCCAAAGAGAATTATCGCATCCGGATCCGTGAATGCCGCATAAGATGCACATGCCTCGCCGAGGACATCGCCTGTGAATCCGAGTATTTTGACAGCGAGAGGGTCACCCTCCTCGGCAAGTTTTCCTACAGACTCGGCGGTTATGTCCCCGCGTTTGAATTCTCTCAACGCAGACGGTGTGTCCGACGAGTCAAGCATCTGAAGGGCAGTTGTAACGACCCCTTTGGCCGACGCCACAGTCTGTAGGCATCCCTCGCGACCACAGGCGCACATCCTGCCTTTGGCTCCGGGTGTGGCAATGTGTCCGAGTTCTCCGGCAAATCCGCGAGATCCCGAAAGCAGATGTCCGTCACAAACGACTCCAGCGCCTACGCCGGTTCCGAGTGTAAGCATTATGAAGTTGTCAAGTCCGCGTGCGCCACCGAAATATTTCTCCCCTATGGCCGCTGAGTTCGCATCGTTGGAAATCTTGACGGGCAGACCCGAGGATTCTGATACAAGTCGTGCGAGAGGTATCGGTGACGGCCAGGGCAAATCAGTGGCGCCCTCGATCTCGCCTGTCAACGGATTCGCGCATGGAGCACCGATACCGATTCCGAGAGTTGAATTGTATAAGCCGTTATTGACGAGCATGTTTCTTATATCTGCCCCCAGTCGCGCGGCAAATTCCCCCGCTGTCGCGAATCCATAGGTATGGAAACTTCCCTCGCAAATCACATTGCCATCCTTGTCGACTGCGGCAAAACGGGTGTTCGTACCCCCCACATCTACTCCTACTGTATACTGTTTTGAGACCATTGGTTAATTAGATTCTGAGACAAGATCATGCGTACGGGGAACACGCCCGTACATTCGAAACCTTCTTTTGTAGTAATCGGTCGTGAATTTCGATATTACAACACCCTTTGACGACGATGCATGTATGAAGTTCTCGTTGTCGATGACAATGCCGACATGCGACACTCTGCCGGGATCCTTGCCTGTGGCAAAGAACACAAGGTCGCCGGTATTGACTTCCGAGGCGTTGACCTTAATGCAGTATTCAGCCTGTTTCGCTGAATTCCTCGGCAATTTCTCTCCAGTGACTTTCTCATAGACCTTCATCACCATCCCCGAGCAGTCGGTGCCCTCCCCTTTTTCCACACCAGCATAGCGATAGGGAGTTCCAAGCCAGGTATATGCCTCCTCTATGATCTTGCGCTGGGTCTTGCCGATCTTGCCGACGTGTACCTGCCCAATCCTGGGATCAGCCTGTCCTGATGTCGCCTTGCGCGAAGAATGACATGACGCAAGCAGCGACATGACACAAACGATAGTCAAAAGAACCGGAATGCGCCTCATAAACACTCCAAAGGCTCCGAAATGTGACCTGATCAGGCTTACATATGCTGTCATAAAAGTTGTTATCGAATTAATTCTGAATCTTAACGCGAACATGCATTTGCAAAAATAGCAAAACACAGCATAAAAAACAAACGCAACGTGCAATTAGGTTTTAAATTTGTCCTCACGTGCTGTTTTTTTAACAAAACATCGGAAACTGAAAAATAATTTTAGGACTAAAGATGATAGATTATTCTTTTTGCGCGTTATATTCTTAGAAACATAAGCCGCGGGTCGGCTTCATAATTCGGATGACATAGGCTGCCACAGCGGACAATTGGCATCCATATACCATAGACACAAGATCTTAAACACCTAAAATTATGGCAAACAAGAGAGAATTCAAGAAGTACGCAGACGCCCTTGGCGCATCGATCATTGACGAGATGATTTCGGCATACTATAATGTAAAGGGAGCGGACCGTGACAAAATAGCACAGGCAATGGAGACGGTACTCGGTGCCGTAGGTAAAGCCAGAGACAACGCCAACGTTACTTTCGACCGTGGTGTAAGCGCATTCGGCAGCATAGAGGAGTATGCAAAGGCTAAGAAGGCGTTCTTCCGCTCGCTCTTCGACAAGATAGAGACTGAATTTAGCGAGGAAGTCAACCAATCCCTCAAGCTCTTCAATGCAGCACTCCCGGCTGAGGAGAAAGCCCGCAACAAGGAATACGCAAACGCCTGACATAAAAAATGAACATCTGGGGACGCATACTGAAATTGGTCGGCTGGAAGGTTGACATTACAGCAAAATGGCAACCTAAGGCACTCATCTGTGTGGCTCCCCATACATCTAACTGGGATTTTATCCTCGGTTTGTCTGCATATAGATCTCTGGGAAGAAAAGCCAATTTTCTGATGAAGGAATTCTGGTTCTTCTTCCCTCTGAAGTATCTGCTCAAATCATTGGGGGGAATACCGGTCCCGAAGAAAGGATCCGGAGGGTCTCTGACAGAGTCGCTGATAAAGATGATTGACAAAGCAGACTATATAAATCTCGCAGTGACTCCAGAGGGGACACGCAGCCCACGAGCCGAATGGCGTAAAGGATTTCTATATATCTCCATCGGCGCAAAGGTGCCGATTCAATTGGGTGTGATAGACTACAAGAGGAAATGCGTCATGATTCATGACGAGTTCACCCCCACCGGCGACATAGAAAATGACATGCGGTTTGTCAAGGATTATTACGCCAAGTATCGTGATGCAGCCCGCTATCCACAAAAGTTCAAATTATAACATCCATGAAAGCAACCGACCTTAAAGTATGCCTCTTCCCTATGGAGATAAAATGGGATGACAAGGAGGCCAACCTCAATACCCTTAAGGATACTATGGCCAGGATTCACCCGGAGACAGACCTGTTGATTCTGCCTGAGACATTCTCCACAGGTTTCCCTGTCGGGAAATATAAGGATGACGTCCGTGAACTCGCGGAGAGGAATACAGGCGCGACTGTCGACCTGCTGAAGAAACTTGCCTCGGAACACAAGATGGCGATCGCCGGCAGTTTCGTGGCGGATTCCGGTGGCTCGCTTTACAACCGGGCTTTTTTCATCGAGCCGTCGGGTGACGAGACGTTCGAGGATAAACATCACCTTTTCACCATGGCCGGCGAGGATAAGGTTTTCTCGCGTGGTTATGACAGGCTCAAGATCAGATACCGTGGCTGGAACCTCGCCATGGTTATTTGCTATGACATCCGTTTCCCGGTGTGGTGCCGAAATGTCAACAACGAATATGATGCACTCATAGTTGTTGCCAACTGGCCCGAGGTGCGCGTCGGCGCATGGAACACTCTGCTGCCTGCCCGTGCAATCGAGAACGAGGCATATGTCTGCGCAGTCGACTGCAAGGGTACCGACAACAAAGACTATAGTTATGACGGCAGTTCGGCTGTCTACGACTTCAAAGGTAAGGATGTCAGCGTTCGTTTCGAGCCTGACGGACTGATATACGCTACCCTTAGCCGCGAGCGTCTCGACTCATTCCGCGAGAAATTCCCCGCCTGGCGCGACGCCGACCCCTTCAGACTACTGTAACCCCGGCTCTGACTCTCTCAAAAAGATCAGGTTCCTTGCCACAGCATTTGGCAAGGAACCTGGTCTTTTATCAATTCTGAAATTTCAATCTTTCTCTTTATCACTTGCCGAGGAAGTAGGCGCGGACCTCGCCGACGGGTAAGCGACCAACAAGATAGAGGGGAATATGCGAGGAATCTGTGGAGATCCAGGTATCGATGTCGTCACTCGACTTACGGCCTCCCTCCTGCGTGAAGTTGAACTTGATTTGATAAGCCTCACGAACGCTCTTGTCCTTGAGTTTGATTTTCTTTATGCCGAGACTTCTGATCTTTATAGTCTCCTTTTTGTTGCCTGAGAATACTGTAGCCGTATAAATCTTATTTTTGTTGAGCTGCGCATAGTCAAGTTTCCTCAGGTAATAAAACACCGACAGCATGTCATACACAGGCCCCGTGGCCGAAAGATTTTTTTCCGTCATCTTCGTTTCTCCATCCTTCTCGCGGAAACGCCGTGCGACTCCATGAGTTGTCTGCCCGGTAATGCCATAAGTAATCTCGTCACGGGCATACTTGCCTTTCTCATGTGTAATCTTTGTGTATGAAACCGGCTTAAGTCCATTTACCTTAATCGAGCCCTTAAGGGTATCGCGCACGCTATAGAACTTATCGGCCCAAGGCTTGGTCTTTGCCGTCAGCATCACGGTGTATCTGTCTCCATGACGACGCAGACTCAGCGTGGCGTCACCGGCATCCTTATGGATAAGGCCCCACTTATACGAAATGACATAACGGAGTGTCTCGTTTTCAAAGCCGGTGGCATTAAGACAGCCGACAGAGACAATGACAAGCAAAAAAGTTAAAAGTACTTTAATATTTAATGTATTCCTCATAATCTAAAACGATTTATGCCCGACGCCAACAGGCAGACTTATTCATTAGAGCGCGGTTTCAGTTCAAGGTTTACTCACAAAAAATGCGGTGCCCCAAATTCCGGAAACACCGCATTGATATTGGATTGTACTAATATATATCCACTGCTATCCCAATCAATAATACTTGGCAAGCTCAGCCTCAAGAACAGCCGCCTGCTGAACACCCGAAGTGCGCCACTTCAGGTCGCCGTCCTTGAATATCATGAGTGTCGGAACGGAGCGCACATTATAGACACTCGAAAGTTCCTGATTCTTGTCAATATCAATCTTGATTACTCTGGCCTTCTCACCGACATTCTTAGCAACTTCCTCAAGAATTGGATGCATCATCTGGCACGGTCCGCACCATGTGGCAAAGAAATCAATCAGAACTGGCTTGTCAGATTTGATAAGATCTTCAAATTTTTCCATAATATCATATATTTAATCTTTGATTCCCGAAGCAAGCCGCCCTAAGGCCGCAACCCTCCGTCAATATTGAAACAAAATTAAGACCTATAAGGTTTGAAACAGGCGTAGCCTTGTCAATAAAGAATAATGCAGCCATTTTTATGGAGCAGGACGAAGAGAGTAGAGTGAAGAATACATGCTTTAATCGAAGTTGATTTTCTGAAAAAAGGTTTGCTTTTAAAAATAAATGTCTTATATTTGCCAAAAGTTATCGGAGACAACACCTCACTGTCCCGACAACAGCACATACGAATCTAATACACAATACCTTAAATCAATCTTACCATGAATTCAAACCTCTCGTTCAGTCCCAACAAGGTCGTTCAGTACCTTGGAAAGCCCGCATCCGAGATACGCAAGGAGGACATAATCAATTATGTCAGGGCCAATGACATCAGAATGATCAACTTCATGTACCCTGCCGATGACAACCGTCTCAAGACGCTCAACTTTGTCATCAACAGCGAGGAATATCTCGACTCAATCCTCACATATGGAGAACGTGTCGACGGCTCAAGCCTATTCCCATTCATCGAGGCCGGCAACAGTGACCTCTACGTAATTCCCCGTTTCTCCACGGCATTCCTCGATCCGTTCGCTGAGATTCCGACACTGTCACTTCTCTGCTCGTTCTTCAACAACGAAGGCAAGCCTCTCCCCTCGTCGCCCGAGCAGTCGCTGCGCCGGGCCCTCGAACTGTTCAAGCAGGAGACCGGAATGGAGTTCTACGCAATGGGAGAACTTGAATACTACGTCATCAGCGATGACCAGGGCCTCTTCGGGGCAACTGATCAGAAAGGATATCATGAGTCTGCCCCCTTTGCCAAATTCAATGACTTCCGCACGGAGTGCATGTACCTTATAGCACAGACAGGAGGGCAGATAAAGTATGGCCATAACGAGGTCGGCAACTTCACTATCAACAACAAGATATTCGAGCAGAATGAAATCGAGTTCCTTCCCGTCAACGCCATTGAGGCAGCCGACACCCTGATGCTCGCAAAGTGGATCATCCGGACACTGGCCATGAAGAAGGGATATGACGTGACTTTCGCGCCGAAGATTACCGAGGGGAAAGCCGGCAGCGGCCTCCACATCCACTTCAAGCTGATGAAAGAGGGAGAGAACATGATGGTAAGCGACGGCCATCTCAGCGATGACGCAAAGCGCGCTATCGTCGGTATACTTGAATACGCCGACGCCCTCACCGCCATGGGCAACAAGGTTCCTACAAGTTACTTCCGTCTTGTGCCCCATCAGGAGGCACCCACCTCTATATGCTGGGGAGACCGCAACAGATCGGTGCTCGTCCGCGTACCTCTGGGGTGGACCGGCGAGAACGACATGTGCTCGCAGGCAAATCCCCTCGAGGCTCCGTCGCACGGCAAACCTCAGAAACAGACCGTGGAGCTTCGAAGCGCAGACGGCTCGGCTGACATCTACCAGTTACTCGCCGGCATGGTGACAGCCGCGCGCAAGGGATTTGAAGACCCGGAGGCCCTCAGGAAAGCGGATGACCTCTATGTCAGCGTCAACATCCATAACGACGCCAACCGCGAGAAACTCGAGTCTCTCCGCTCACTGCCGGCAAGCTGCTCCGAGTCAGCAAAGGCTCTTGATGCGGTTCGCGGAGTTTTCGAGGAACACGGAGTCTTCTCTCCACAGATGATCGACGGCATCATCAAGAAACTTAAGTCATTCAACGACAAGCATCTCCGTGCCGACCTCTCAGGCAACCGACAGGAGATGCTGAATCTCGTCAACAAGTTCTGGCACTGCGGATAATTCACGTTAAGTCCCTAGTCACGACAGAACATCTTATCTAAACATAGACAAAACCTAATCTTAGACAGATGCCGCCACCCGAGACCTGCCGATGGCGGCATTCATTTTATCAACACGCACATGATGTGCAGGGAATCATGTGTAATTTTGTGTTGTAATTTAATCAGAGAGCAAATATGAGCAAGAATGACACAACCTGCAGACACTGCCATGATCATAATCATGGCCACAGTAATGGACATCATGACCATACCGGCCACTGGTGGAGCCATTTCATCCCCGAATCAATAACTTTAGTGCTGTTCATTGCCACACTTCTGATTCCATGGGAAAATGACTGGATCAGATTGACTGCATTTGTAGTGGCACTCACACCGGTCGGCTTACCGATCCTGCGCTCTACCATAAGGGAATGGGGGCACGGCGACATATTCAACGAGTTCACACTGATGGTCCTCGCAAGCGTCGGCGCCTTCATCATCGGTGAATGCCCGGAGGGTGTGGCCGTACTTCTCTTTTACTCTATAGGCGAGAAACTCGAGGATGTTGTGTCAGGAGATGTCAAGGGCCAGATCAAAAGGCTTCTCGGCAAAATGCCAAAACATGCCACCGTGATTGAGAACGGCAAGCGACGCACGCTGCCTCCCGAGCAGGTGAAACCTGGAATGGTCATTGCAGTCAGACCGGGCGAGAACGTGCCGCTCGACGGTGAGTTGATCTCTGTCGAGGACACTGACTTCAATACTGCCGCAATCACCGGTGAAAGCCTGCCAAGAACATATGGTAAGGGAATGGCTGTGACATCAGGAATCATACCCCTTGACCGAGAGGTGCTTATAAAGGTCACACATGCCTGGAACGACAGTTCGATGACCCGAATCATGCAGATGATCGAGGATGCCTCGGCACACAGGGCACCCTCTGAGACCATTCTTCGGCGCATAACGCGCTGGTACACCCCGATGGTGTTTGCGGCTGCGGTATTGCTCTTCATCATTCCTTGGACAATAGGCTTGATAAATCCCGCCTTTAACTTCGAATGGTCGATATGGCTGCGCCGCTCGCTCGTATTTCTGGTATGCTCGTGCCCCTGCGCATTGATCGTGAGCATACCGCTAACATACTTCACGTCAATAGGCATAGCCTCAAAAAAAGGGATTCTGTTCAAAGGGCACGACAACCTCGACTCCCTGAGAAATGCCGACACGGTAATGTTTGACAAGACAGGAACTGTCACCACCGGGGAATTTCATGTCGGGAAGGTGACGACAATAGCCAATATTCCCGAAGAAGTTATTCTCGGCATGACAGCTTCAGTCGAACAGAAAAGCACTCACCCTCTCGCCCGCGCCATCGTAGCGGAAGCCCGATCACGTGGCATCTCACTGCCGGATGCATCAGATGTCAAATCCGTGGAACACGGTATGACTGCAAAAATCCAGGGACTTGCCATCGGCATCGGTTCCGCAAGATTCATGCAGAAAAATGGAATCGATTTTACAGGGTATGTCTCGAACGACACATCCGTTCTGATGGCTGTTGACGGTAAACCTGCAGCCGTGATAGAACTCGAGGACACAGTGAAGCCCGGAGTGCGCGAAGCGATATCAGAATTGCACAGAAGGGGCATTAAACAGGTAGGCATACTCTCAGGTGATTCTGCCGGAGCAGTGGAGAAGGCCGCGGCGGAGGTGGGCGCCGACATCAATGAATCAGAACTGTTGCCTGATGACAAGTTAAGAATCATAAAGGACATCAGACACGAGGGACAGACTGTAGCATATGCCGGAGACGGTGTCAACGACGCGCCTGCGCTCGCGGCAGCCAATATCGGCATCGCTATGGGTAACCTCGGCACTGACATTGCAATCGAATCAGCCGGAGTCGTAATAGCAGGCGACGACCTTCGAAAAATTTCAGAAGGCATAGATATATCGCGAAGAGTAAAACACGTTATTATAGAGAACGTGACTTTCGCCTTCGGAGTCAAGCTGCTTGTGATGATTCTCGGGGCATTCGGCATTGCGACACTATGGGCAGCCGTATTCGCCGACACCGGTGTCACTGTGATAACAATCTTATGGACCCTATACCGCCTTAAAATATGGCAGTTACGAAAGAAAAGCACGAAATGACACAGATTCTCGCGGAGGCCGGTATAAGGCCTTCGCCCGTGCGTATTCTCATCCTTGGGAAACTGTACCAATCGGGACGACCCCTCTCATCGCTCGAGATTGAGACGATGCTTGACACAGTGGACCGCTCTTCAATCACAAGAACGCTTTCGTTATTTGCTGACCGGCATATAATTCATGTGATTCCTGACGGCTCAGGCTCAATGAAGTATGAGATATGCCATGACACGGCACGACATTCACTATGCTCAACGACCGGACACTCCGATGAGCATGCACACTTCCACTGCCGCATATGCGGAATGACGACATGCCTTGACAACGTGCATGTGGGTCAGCCGGATCTTCCGGATGGCTACCGTGCGGAAAACGTATCATATATCGTTACCGGAATCTGCCCCGCGTGCTCGGCTCGCCAGGCCACGTCGCCCCAAACTAATTTTTGAACCTTAAGACAAACCGACATGGAATTTGACAAACTCAGACAATTACTTGAGAAAGACCGCAGCATACGCCGCTTTGACAGGAGCCGCGAGATAAGCAGGGAGACACTGCAGGCACTTGTGGAACTTACACGCTATTGCGCGTCAGGCCGTAACCTTCAGCCACTCAGATACTGTCTTGTCGATGACCCGGAGACAGCACACATGGTAAACCGCCATATGAAATGGGCCGGATACCTTGAGGACTGGGAGGGTCCGGAAGGCGATGAGAGAGCACCGGCCCTGCTCGTGCAATGCCTCGACACCGCTCTTGCCACGTCATGCCTCTGCGATGACGGACTGCAACTTCAGGCTATCACTCTCGGAGCAGCCGCCCTCGGACTCGGATGCTGTATAATCAAGTCGTTCGACATATCCCGGGTACGCGAGATTCTTGAGATTCCGGATCGATACGCACCTCGATATATTGTCGCTGTCGGATATCCCGTGGAAAGCGTAGAGATTAGTGATACTGACGGTTCGACAGACGCTGACATCAGGTACTACAGGACGCCCGACGGTGTGCATCACGTGCCCAAGCGACCTCTGACAGAACTAATCATCTGACAGTTCAGTTTACGGCATCTTCTCAAATACGCTTCACCTCGTCGACATCGGGTATGGCGTGCAGACTCTGCATGATGGTCTGAAGCTCGTCGAATGAATGGACGCTGAATGACAGTTTCATGGTGACTATTGAATCTACCGTCTCTGTATTGATGCTGTCTATGGCGAGATGAAGGATGTTGGATATGCAGTCCACAAGATCGACAAACAGATGGTAGCGGTCAACCGCCTTGACCACTATTATTACAGGATAAAGCGTATCGTCGGGCTTGAAATCGACAGATACGATATTGTCACCGAACTGAGATGCAAGCCTTACGGCAATCGGACAGTCACGTTTATGAAGCGTTATGCTGCCGTCAGCCTCCCGGAAACCGATCACCTCTTCACCGGGTATGGGTCTGCATGAGTCACAGCGGCGGAACTCCGGCTTAGGCCTGGAGGAAAGATAATTGCTGATGGCCTTGCGTGCCTTATATGTCACCACAGCGTCAAGCCAGTCTGGATTCGGATGACTCTCAGCATCAGTGAATATCTCCACGACGTCACCGCGTCGCAGAGGAGCCTTTATGGAAGAGAGGAAACCATTGACACGTGCATATTTCGCCTTCTCCCCGAGCGACTGGTGCACCTCATAGGCAAAGTCAAGCACTGTGGCGCGTTGCGGCAGAATAATCTCACGCCCCTTGGGAGTGAAGGTCATTATGTCGTCATTATAGAATGACGCCACCACACTGTCGATGAAACTCGGGCCGTTCTTGCGGTGACGCCCTATGTCGCGCAGAATGTCCTTGAATTTCTCTATCCAGAGTGTTATATTGTCTTCCGTGCGTTCGGCTACACAGCCCAACTGGGACTCGCGCACCATCCGCTCGCTGCTGATATGCACCTCCTGCCAACGGCCGAAATCTGCAAGCAACTTGACGTGAAAACTCTGGTATCCGTTCTCCTTGGGCGAGTCTATATAGTTGGATATTCCTCCCGGCTTCTCCTTAAACCTGTCAGTAAGTACGGAATAGACTCGCAGTGCCATATCCTTTTCAGAAACACCTTCAGGCGTTTGGAACACGATCTCGGTAAAATGCCTGTATTTAAGATGGTTGAAGTCATCGCCGTACTTATGCATCTTGCGCCAGATGCTGTATGGCCTGCGGTATTCCACATGAACCCGGACCGGAATTCCCGCCTGCTCGAGAGTCGTGCGTATCTCGTCGGCAAAAACCCCAAGCCTCTTTCCCTGGGCCTTCTCGTCGCGGCTGATGAGACTCTCAATCTCCGCATACTCATGCGGACAGCGGAATCTGAAACTCAGGTTCTCAAGTTCTGTCTTGACATTATACAGACCGAGGCGGTTAGCCAGAGGTGCATAGAAATAATCAGTCTCTCCTGCGATTTTCATCTGCTTGTCGGCACGCATCGACGAGAGGGTGCGCATGTTGTGCAGACGGTCGGCAAGCTTTACAAGAAGAGCACGGATGTCATACTGCACCGAGTCAAGCATCTGACGGTAATTGTCTATCTGCTTAGACTCGTCATATTTATCTTTCTTGCGCTTCGTCACAACCTTGACAAGGAATGCCACGTCATCGCCGAATCGCTTTCTGATGTCATCTATGCTGTAATCCTTGTTGTCCTCGACGACATCATGCAGGAATGCCGCTATCACGGCATTAGCCTCAAGCATCAGTTCCTCGGCCGCAATGGTCGCAACCGCTATCGGATGCAGGATATAAGGCTCTCCGGTCTTACGCTTTTGCGACGCATGGGCTATCCGCGCGAGCTCGAACGCGTCGCGAATGCGCGACAGGTCCTCTGCGGATACCCGTTGAGACATCACGTCGAACACATGTTCGGCTCGTTCTCTGATGATGTTGTCGAAGTTGTTTTCCATAAGTTGCAAATTTCTTTATTTTTTTCTAAAATTCCAAAAATTGCAACCGGTTTTTTGTAAATTTTCCCTAAGGACAGATTTTTTAAATATAGTAAAAGCCGGCCAGATGAAATGAATCATCTGCCCGGCATTTCTCAACCTGGTTGACGCGAATCATTTCGACTCGCAGGTGTGTTACTTTCTCTCCTCTTTTCTCTCGATAGCCCTGTGTACCTTATGAACTTCCTTCATCAGACAGAAAGCAGCGGCTACGGCAGCAGCCTCAAGTGCGAGTTTGGCAATTTTAAAGCCAAGATGGAGAGCAAAAGTCTCACCATTGTGTTCGTGATTCATAGTTTTAATAATTAAGATGTTATACAAATATGAAAGTCCAGTGTGGAACTCTTCAATTATAACGTCCGGAATCACCCGCAGGTTTATTTTATTTGCGTGTATGGCGCATATTTTGTAATTTTGCGGACATGAAAATCGGATTTGACAACGAGAAGTATCTTCGGATACAATCAGAACACATCAAGGAGCGAATAGCCCATTTCGGCAACAAACTCTATCTTGAACTCGGCGGCAAACTGTTTGACGACCACCACGCAAGCCGTGTGCTCCCTGGCTTCGAGCCTGACAGCAAGCTCCGTATGCTCAGCCAGTTGAGCGACCATGCCGAGATTGTCATTGTAATCAGCGCAAAGGACATAGAGAAAAACAAAGTCCGCAATGACCTCGGAATCACCTATGACATGGATGTGCTGCGGCTCCGCGAGGAATTCATGAAACGCGGATTCCTGGTAAGTTCGGTAGTTATAACCCATTACAACGGGCAGAGCAGTGCCGACGCTTTCCGCGAGAAACTCGAGCGCATGGGAATCACCGCATACTATCACTACACCATCGAGGGATACCCCAACAATGTGGCGCTGATTGACTCCGACGAGGGTTTCGGCCGCAACGACTATGTGGAGACAACCCGACCACTTGTGATTGTGACGGCACCCGGACCCGGCAGCGGCAAGATGGCAGTCTGCCTAAGCCAACTTTACAACGAGCACAAGCGCGGCATTGAGGCCGGTTACGCCAAGTTCGAGACTTTCCCCGTATGGAACCTTCCGCTCAAGCATCCTGTCAACATTGCTTACGAGGCCGCCACTGCAGACCTGAACGACATCAACATGATTGACCCGTTCCATCTCGAGGCATACGGCAAGACCGCCATCAACTACAACCGCGACATCGAGATTTTCCCCGTGCTGAACGCACTATTCGAGGGTATCTACGGAGAAAACCCCTACAAGTCTCCGACAGACATGGGTGTCAATATGGTCGGGTTCTGCATCAGCGACGATGAGGTGTGCAGCAGCGCGTCGCGTGATGAGATTATCCGCAGATATTTCACGGCCCTTGACCGTTTTGCACAAGGCGAGACCGATGACAGCGAGGTCAACAAGATCGCGCTCCTGTTCAATCAGGCGAAGATCGACATAAACTTCCGCAAGAGTGTAGGCGCGGCTCGTGAGCGTGCCTCCGAGACGGGTGTCCCCTGCTCGGCCATTGAGTTGGCTGACGGAACCATCATCACTGCGAAATCAAGTGACCTGCTCGGCCCGAGTGCAGCACTCCTTCTAAACGCCACTAAGCATCTGGCAGGGATAGACCACAACGTAAAACTTATCCCGCAGAATCTTATCGAGCCTATTCAGAAGATGAAGCTCGACTGGTTGCGCGGCCACAATCCCCGCCTTCACACCGACGAGGTGCTCGTTACCCTTGCTGTGCTTAGTCCAATCAACGAGCAATGTCGTCTCGCACTCGAGATGCTTCCCAAACTCAAGGGGTGTCAGGTTCACAGCACAGTTATGCTCGGAGAAGTCGACCACAAGATTTTCAAGAAACTGGGTGTAGGCCTGACATGCGACCCGACTTCAAAAAAGAAGAAGATCAAGGTCGCCAATTCTGACAGATAAGAGAAAGCTGATATATTTACATCTGACTGTTACAAATATCCGGCGGAGACGTTATATAGATATGGAACTCCGTGAAGAAATATTGACAAGATACATTCTCCCGCTTCGCGAGGGTGGCTCGCTGCCAGCCCTCGCCGAGGCGGGAGATGGTTTTCGGTACGTTGTCAAGATGCGTGGCGCCGGCCACGGCAAAAAGGCTCTCATTTCAGAACTCATAGGCACTCTTGTGGCAAAGGCTTTTAAATTCAATGTCCCGGAGCCGGTCCTTATGCAACTTGACAGTGCGTTCGGGATTACCGAGCCTGATGAGGAGGTACAGGAACTTCTCCGCAAGTCAGAAGGCCTTAACCTCGGCTTACATTTCCTCGACGGGGCTGCCACATTCGACCCTGCAGTGAATCATGTCGACGGACTGACTGCATCAAAGATTGTGTGGCTTGATGCGTTTCTCACCAATGTCGACCGCACACGCCTCAACCCGAACATGATGATTTGGCACAATGAGCTCTGGCTCATTGACCATGGTGCATCGCTCTATTTCCATCATTCCTGGCGAGACCCTGAGAAGGCGGCACTTGACCCATTCCCTTTCATCAAGACACACGTGCTTCTGCCTGCCGCCGACCGGCTCGAGGAGGCTGACCGGCTGATGAGACAGGCAATCACTCCGCGCACATTGTCGAAAATCGTCGACCTCATTCCTCAGGAATGGCTTGAAGAGGTGGAGAGTGACTTATCCGCAGGCCAACGAAGGGAAGCCTATAGGGAATTTCTGATTCAAAGACTTGCCGAGAGCAAGAGATTTACTGAGGAAGCGATCAGACAACGACAACTACTCTGACAGCCATATGGATGAAAAGATAATATATGAATATTGCACATTGCGGTATGTACCCGATATCGAACGCGGAGAATTCGTGAATGTCGGACTGATGATGATGTGCAAGCGTCACCGATGGCTGCAGACATCCATTCATATTGACGAGCGTCGGATCCTCGCGTTATGCCCGGCAGCAGACACAGAACGGCTACGCACCCAGTTGGCTGTATTCGAAAGGAAGGATGTACCGCAGGCCGACCTTCCTGTCGAGGAGAAGTACCGCTGGATGGCTGCCGTTAAAAGTGCTGTGATACAGACATCGCCCTCGCATCCGGGTATAATTCCGACAGACGCGGCACCCTCTGTTGCGCTTGAAAACAAATTTGATGAGTTGTTCAAGAGACTTGTGACAGGCTGAATAATCTTCATTAAGCGACAGGCTTCTACTTGATGTAATGCAAGGTACCTGTCGCCTGAAGGACCAGATATGTCATGTATGCCAGATAAGCCACGACAAGGAGAATTCCTTCCGGGCGCGTCAAATTGCGGTTGCGCGAAAGATAGGGAAACAGCCAGACCATGACCGATGCGCCTGCAAGAGTCAGGTAATCCACGATTCCTATGCTGTCAGACAAAAGGGGATAAATCGTGGAACTTATGCCAAGCGCACAGAGTATATTCATGATGCTGCTTCCGATAATGTTGCCGAATGCGAGACCTGACTGGTCTTTTACGGTAGCGACGACAGATGTTACGAGATCGGGCAGTGAATTGGCTATCGCCACAACCGTAAGCGCCACGAGTCCCTGGGACATTCCTGCTTTCAGCGCTATTCCGGATGCTCCTTCAACAACCCAGTTGCCACCTATTATGATTGCTGCGAAACCTCCAACAATCATAAGCCATGAGAGGGCCTGAATCCTGATATTTCCCTTTGACTCAGCTACGGCCCGTGAGGACGAGGCGACGCCATGAGTCTCCGGTGTCACTACCGCCCCCTTGGCGCTCCTGACATTGACAGTCATGTATATGACAAACAGCAGGACCAGCATTAGTCCCGACGAGCGATCTATCATATTGTCATGGGTCCCGTCGAACAATACTGTGTTGGCTACAATCCATAGGGATACACAGGAGAGCACAAGCATGGGCAGATCTGTCCGCAGCATCATGCCACCTACCTTCCATGGTCGTATAATTGCCATCACACCGACTACAAGCAAAAGATCGAATATATTGGCGCCTACAGCCTCACCGACGGCTATTGCCGTGTGGTGACTGGCCGCTGCCTCGACGCACACGGCGATGTCGGGCGCCGACGAGCCGAGGGCGACTACTGTCAGGCCTATCATCAGAGGAGACACATTGAAGCGTTTTGCGACTGCAACGGCCCCGTCAGTAAGATAATTGCCGCCCGCGACAAGCAGTACGACTCCTAAAAGCAATATGAATATGTCATGTGCCATGACGCCAAACTATTGGATTATACACCTATAACAAAGCAACCGCTGTAAAGTTGCGTCATTATGGGTAATCTTTGGGATGACAACAGGCAACTCACATCATAATTTCATCAATATGGTCATTTTCTGTAATCTCGCGTATGACCCTGCATGGATTTCCGGCTGCAAGGCTCAGAGGTGGAACCGAACGCGTCACGACACTGCCCGCACCTATGACAGCACCATGTCCGATTGTAACGCCGGGAAGAATCGTCACGTCTCCACATATCCATACATCATCCTCTATACATACAGTCGCAGCACGCATCACGCCCTCACTCCGCTGCTGAGGGTCAAGGGCATGGATGATTGTATAGATGCTTACGTTCGGGCCGATAAATACCCGGTTGCCGATAAGCACCTCAGCCTCATCAAGTATTGTCATTCCGAAATTAAGGGTCACATTGTCTCCAAGACGTATGTTATGGCCAAAGTCACACCTGAACGGGGAATGTATGATGCACCCCTTTCCCATCGACCCGAGAAGATCGCGCAACAGGCGCTCCCGCAATGCAGTCTCGGAAGGCTTCAGACTGTTGAGTTCATGACATCTGTCGGCCACTGAAATGAGCCGCCGCGACACCTCCGGATGTATCCCCCTCACCCACTGTCCCTGCCTGAGCAAGGACATCATTTTATCAAACATATTAATTCTTAAAGTTTTAAACATTTCAGTACACACATCATACATTGACGCAAATCAATAACGAGCCTCAATCTCTGTCATATAACGCCAATGGTATTGAGAAATCGCCCCAAAACGAGTGGCAAATACAGCCCTTCCGTTAACATCCTTCTTCATTAATGTATAATAATTGATTCGTACATACATGTAACGGAAAATTCAGTATATCGATACAATCTTATTAAAGGCAAGAATCAAAATTCTGTTATCCTCGACACAAGTTTTAATATTTTTGTTAATT
>WGUO01000028.1 GCA_014867205.1 Muribaculaceae bacterium
GGTTCATGAGGCGGGAGATAGCCTCGGTGTCCATCGTGGCGCGGGGAACGGTCGCGAGGCCTTCGGAGGTGCAGGCGAGGGTGAGGTTCTCGCAGGCTATGCCGGCATCGACTAATGCCATGGCCTTCGTCTGTTCGCCTTCGGGAAGTTTGGTCAGGTCGGCCACAAATACAACCGAGACGGGGGCGTCGAGCACGAAGTCCTGAGTGAACTCCTTGGTTCCTGCTATCAGGCTGCGGTGGTCACCCTCCTTGGCAAGCGAAAGTGAATGTGTAGAGGGCTGATATTCCCAGACGCCTTGCCTGTCGAATACAAAGACGTGGATTTCCTGCCGGTTGAGTGCGGTGGGATTGCTGCGGTTGGCGGCTGCGCCGAACGGTCCGGGGGCTGCATCGGGGCGGTTCACTCCGGCTGTCATCCATAGCAATTGGCCGAGGATGGAGTCGCTTATCTCGCGTGATGGGTCATATTCACGCACACAGTGGCGGTGTGCCACTACTTCGTTCATGGGCATTCCTCCGCTGAATGAGGGTGCCGGCAGTTTTCTTTCCTGTGCTGTCATAGTCAATGTCGCTGCCATCGACAGTGCCAGTGCCGACAGACGGCAGATTTTAATTGTCAGATTCATATTGTCTCTTTTATAACACGGATATTATTATCGTTGTTTCCTGATTCCCGCTGTGCCGGCGCAATCATCCGCTCGGTACATGAGATTCCAACTGCAAAGTTAATAAATTTCATTATGCTGAAAAAATCGGTATATTTTGGTATAAAAAAGTTGGAATCACAAAAATTTTTATAACTTTGTACTTGGGTAAGTCACTACAGTTTAGGAAGACCCATATAAAACAACAATATCAGACGGTATGGCAGAGTCTAATGCGGGAAACTCAGGGCCGGCGTTACGGGGCTGTCATGTGAAACGGTAGTCCCGGACAAGGACTTCTAAAAAGACCGGAAACCATGTATAAACTATGTTTGAACTCAAGAGATGAACTTCTCATCATAGACATGCAGAAGATTGCCTTCTTTCAGGCTAATGGCAATTACACGCATATCAGATACATGTCGGGTGACTCGCATCTGGTGACTCTCGGTTTGTCGAGGGTCGAGGAATATATCCGCATGTCATGGCCCAAGGATGTGCCGTCGCCCTTCGTGAGGTTAGGCAGAAGCCTGATCATAAACCAGAGTTTTCTCTCAGGAATTAGCATACCTAAACAGAAAGTGACACTGTCTGACAACAATGGACACTCATATACGCTGAATGTACCCAAGCCTCTCATAAAGGCATATAAGGAAAAAATCATGAATCAATATTTAAGGCAAGAATAACAATGTCAGAGGAATTAATAATAGGACGCAATCCGGCATCTCCATTGAAAGTGCCGGAGGACAGGGTTGCCGTCAGCGGCAAGCATGTCAAGATAACAGTCTTGGACAACGGTGACTGGCGGCTCGAGGATCTGCAGTCGTCAAACGGGACATTCATCCGTAATGACAATTTTGAGTTTGAGCGCGTGTACTCCTGTCGGATCAAGGAATCAGACATCATCCGGCTCGGTAACGACGGCGCGAACAGTTTTGTGTTCACTGCGAGACGCGCGTTGCATCCCGACGACAATTATCTGTACGAGTTCAAGCATCTGCAGCATCTTCTCAAGCAGAGCCGCGAGGAGGAGGCCCGTAAGGAAAAACGTGCCAACATTGCCGGATGGATCATCTCGGGTGGCGCGTTTGCCGTCTGGGGCCTTTCGGAACTTGTGGGGTGGATTCTTCATCTGGATCCCGACCCCAACAAGCGCATGATAATCATGATGGGCGTGCCTCCCGTGCTGAAGATACTGCTCGGCAACTTCGCAAAGGGTACCAGAGAGGTCAAGAAGACGCGGGAGAAATTCATGCTCTGCCCCAAATGTGGCAAGAGAATCTCGGAATTTGATATAGAGCAGGGGCAGTGTCCGAAATGTAAAGCAAAATAAACCAACATTATGAAAAGAATACTAATATCATTACTAATGGCCGTCGTAACAGTGGCAGCCATAGACGCAAGGACATTCGTTCTTGCCACAGGTGTCTCAAATTATGGAGATGAGAACATAAACCTGAGCCAGACTACCAAGGACGCGAAGCGGTTCAAGGAGGTGATGGAGACGCAGACAAAAGACATAACCATACTGACGAGCAGCAATGTCACCCGTGCCAATGTGCTTGAGAAACTGCGTGCCATATGCAACCGCGCCCAGAAGGGCGACCAGGTGGTCTTCTTCTACAGCGGCCACGGCATGCCGGGCGGAATCTGCGCCTACGACCAGGCAATATCGTATGACGACATAGTGCAGATTCTTGCCGGTTCTGCCGCGAGTGCGAAGATATGCTATATCGACGCGTGTCATGCCGGAACGATGTCGAGTGCCGCAAAATCCTACGACAGCTGGGCCAAGGGGGCGAAAGGTGCCAAGGACCAGGCGTTTTTCGTGTCCTGCAGAAGCGAGGAACTCTCCTCGGAGCATCCGTTCCTCGGAGCCGGTCTCTTCACGCAGGCGCTGATAAAGGGCCTGAAGGGGAAGTCCGACAAGAACGCCGACAGAAAGATAACCATACTCGAGCTCTTCAAGTATATCCACGGAGATGTGCTGAAACACTCAAAGGATAAGCAGCATCCGCAGCTGATAGCGCCCGAGAGCATGTATAACGTGGTTGTAAGCAAATGGTAAGCTGCCGGAATTAAAGATTCGTACAGGAATCCCGCAGGTTCAAACAGAATGTCCCAAATCATTTGGCATGTGATTGCCGGGCCATTAATTTTACAACACAAAACTAAAAGAGAGAAGAGATGAGCACTACAACCACAATCAATCCGGCCCCTTCGGACAAATCAAAAGGGGGAAACAAGAAAGCGGCTGCATTCGCGGCCACAGCGGCGGCATCAGCCGGTGCCGGAATCGCGGGCGCCAACATGGTATCGGACATCGACAGCACCGAGGAAGTGCTGTCGGAAGAGGACCTCACACTCGAGGAGACCCTTGAACCGGAGGCAGAGGCCGGAGCCACAGACGGCGCAGCCACATCGACCGCCGGCTCAGCCGCGCCATCTTCAGCGTCAGACACAGTTGAGCCGCAGCCTATCACGGCAAACGACACGCCGGCACAGGATGCCACGGGTGGCTCTGCGTCTGGCCCCGCCGCCAATACCGAGCCAACAGCCACCGGCACGACGAACGTCGGCGACAACCCCGGCGACGTGGTCAATCCCGATGAGATCGCCGAGGCCATAATCTCTGAGGAAAACATTGACCCCAACGATATAGACATGGCCGATGTCGTCAATTTCGACGAGATCGGTGCAGTGTACACCGTTGATGGCGAGAACTATACCGCCGCCTCATTCCACGACGGCGCAGGCAATGACTTCGTCATGGTCGATGTGGATGGCGACGATGTCTTTGACGTCATCATGGACGCCGAGGGCAACCTGCTGGCTGAGGTCCCCGGAAACATCTCGGTGGGTGACGCTCAGGAGGACATCGAGCCCGATGACGTCTATCTCGCGTACGACGGCGATATGGATAATGTGGATGAATACGGCGCAGACTCGCTGGCTGACGACTTAATGGCATAAGATTATGGCACAGGCACCGTCGCATCTGACATTCACATGCCTCAATCCTGAGTGTCAGAAGAAAATTAGGATAAACATACCGGCCAAGTCGGGCGTGTACTCCATCACATGCCCGCATTGCGGCACGGTCAAGAAACTGAAGTTGAAGGGTCTGGATGTCCTTGGCCAGCCGCAGGAGCAGGCACAGGGACCCGCGCCCGATAACTCACAGAAACCTCCGGTATCTCTGAACCAGGATTTCTTTACCGGCACTTCCTATGAGGTCATATGCCCCCACTGCAGCAAGGTCAAGATTCCCATCCGCTCCGAAAAGGCGGGGCAGGGCGTCATCAAATGTCCGCATTGCAAAGGCAGGACGGTGCTGAAGATCAAGAATAAGCCTGTGGATAATGCTCCCGGCGACGATAATGTACCGAATGTCGACGGGGCCCCCGGAAATGCCGCGAAACCGCCGGTTGACTTAGGCGATGACTTCTACATCAAGCAGTCGTATACGGTGAAGTGTCCCCACTGCGGCGAGTCAGAATTCACCATCTCGCCTGATGCTCCAGGGGTCGGCGTGGCCGCCTGTCCTAAGTGCAAGGGCCGTGTGCAGTTTACAGCACGCAAGCCGACCGAGACAATCGTGAAGTCTGAACTTATCCAGAGATTCCGGGGAAAGCTGATTCTGCTTCGCCGAGGCTGGATGAACAAGGACTACAAACTTAAGGAGGGGAGAAACCTCGTGGGCCGCTATGATGAGTCTCGCGTCTCCGACATAGCAATCAAGGGAGACCCGAGTATGTCGAGGCAGTCAGTCGAGATATATGTGGACCATCAGGACAAGGGCTATTCCTTTAAGTTGACAGTAAAGAACGCAGCCAATCCCGTGCTGCACAACAACAAGGAACTGGCTGTCGGCGACTCCATTTCCCTCAACTTCGGCGACAGCCTGATTCTCGGTAAGACAAAGTTCAGATTTGACAAGGACTCGTGATGGAGATACTGCTCAGACAACCATATTCCTTCCTACAGAGAGGAAAGCGATCCAATCAGGAGGATGCCCGATACCCCGACGAGGACACGCCGCAGGGCTACAGGCCGGCGTTTGTGGTTTGCGACGGTGTCGGCGGTCTGGAAAAGGGAGAGGTAGCGAGCCGCGCGGTGGCCGATGCAATAGGGCGCTATATGCAGGGTGTTGACCTGACGCGTCCTTTCACCCATGCCGATTTCAGCAGGGTGCTGGAGTATGCCTATTCCTGTCTGTACAAGCAGATGAGCCATGACACCCGCGAGATGGCGACGACGATGACCTTCGTCTGCTTTAACGCCGACGGCGCATTCTGTGCCCATATGGGTGACAGCCGCATCTATCAGATCAGGCCGGGTGTCGGCATCATGTATCAGAGCGAGGACCATTCACTTGTGAATGCTTTGGTTCATTCCGGTAACCTCACGCCCGAGGAGGCCATAAACCATCCGAAGAGCAACATCATCACGCGCTGCATAGGATATGTCGAGAAGGGTATGGACAGGCCATCGGCCACGACAATCCAGATAAATGATGTGGAGGCGGGTGACTATTTCTTTCTTTGCAGCGACGGTGTGCTTCACTGTGTCGACGATGACGCGCTTCTCGCGATCCTGTCATCAGACAGGACCGACAGAGAGAAGATGGACATCATCGCGTCGAAAAGCAGGAACAGCAGCGACAACAACACCGCCTACCTGATTGGAGTGGAGGATGTCGTCAGAGAGGATAGTGAGGTTTCGGTTGAGTCAGACATAATCGATGTCGATGCTCCGGTGAGCGTGACAACACCTCTCGATAAGCCTCACGGCGTGGCATGTGAGACCTACGCCGACGTCGAGCCCAAAGGCTCGAAGATCTCCAGTTTCTTCAAGAGATTATTCGGGTAGAGAGGAAGAGGTTTTCAGGAGAGTGAGAGCAATTAACAGATAAACAAAGTAACAACAAGATATGGATACAAAGAATTTGAACGTCAACCCCGCGGAGGGTTTTAAGGATAAGTCGGCAAAGGCCGGGAAAGCAAAGAAGATGGCCGGAAAGGCTGCGGGGTTTGCCGCCGCGGCAGGAGTCGGTGTTGCAGGCACCTTAGGTGCAGAGGCTTTGGCCGATGACAGCGACATTTCTCTTGAGGATATCACCGTTGACGGTGAGCTCCTTGCCGAAGAGATGACCGACGAGGATGCACAGGCCGAGTCAACCACTGACTTTGACCCCAACGACATACGGATTGAGGCCGAAGACGTGAAGGCCGAACCGGTATACGTAGCAGGTGATGTGAGTGACGACATCGCAATCGTCGTCGAGCCGGAGCCAATCAGCGGAGAATACATAGTCGATGCAGATGATGTGATGATCGCCGAGATCGAGCCGGAGACAGCCCCCAATCTTGAGATGGGACCTGATATCACCGAAAACACTGATGACCTGGAGGATATCTATAATGACGAGGATCTGATTGTCGACACCGATGGCATGACCGATGACATGACCGACGATATCGACATAGCAGACGACCTTATGGCCTGACAGGCCTCCACGAGTAACATTAAGAACACACGACATGAAGAAAATTCTTTCAATACTCGGACTGGCTGCCATAGTCTGTGGCATGCCGTCCGAGGCGTCGGCACAGCAGACCCTCGAGCAGGCCACCGACAGCATCAAGAATGTGCTTGCCCTCGCCAAGAAGGGTGACGCCGCCGCACAGAATGAGGTAGGAGGGTGGTATTACCGTGGCCGCCATGTTAATCAGAACTATGAGGAGGCGCTGCAGTGGTGGGCCAAGTCGGCCAAGCAGGGCAACATTCAGGCCATTGGCAACATGGGCCTCTGCTACCAGACGGGCCACGGCATAGCCGCAGACTCGCTGAAGGCCACACAACTTTACCAACGCTCGATTGAGAAGGGCAACAAGGCATTGTTCACGCAGAACGAGGAACTTGCCAAGAAAGGAAGCGTGTTCAGCAATATGCTGATCGCATCCTGCTATCAGAACGGCATCGGAGTAGCCAAGGATGCGAGCAAGTCTATACCCTATCTGACTGCCGCCGCAGAAAAGAACTGTATCCCGGCCCAGAAGGACCTCGCCATGATTCTCCTCAACGGCAAGAAGCCGGCCGAGGCCGCCACATGGTTCAAGAAAGGTGCGGAAAACGGCGACCTTACCTGCACTTTCTATTACGGCAAGATGCTGGTAGAAGGTCTTGGGGTAAAGGCTGACAAGAAAGGTGGCGCAAACTATCTTCTTGAGGCTGCAAACGCCGGATTCCCGCAGGCCATGTACTATGTCGGCAACTGCTACATGAACGGCGACGGCCTTATGAAGAACCCCGAGCAGGCCGTGAAATGGTACAGGCTTGCAGCCGGCAAAGGTGCCCACACCGCACAGTGGACTCTGGCCGAGTGCCTGCGCAACGGCAACGGTGCTGACGTCAACTACGACGAGGCCCTTTACTGGTATGCCGAGGCTGCCTCGAAGGGACATACCCGCGCATTCAAGAATCTTGTCACAGACTCCATACCTGACTCGCCGTTCGTCGCCTATATGAAAGGCGTGAAGGCATATGCAGACAAGAATTTCGAGGAGGCTCTGAAACAGTTCAAGATGGTGGAAAAGGCAAAGATTGCCGACGGCAAGGTGATGGAGGGTGCGATCTACGCAAATTCCGCATATGCCAAAAACAATGTGAAGAAAGGCGTCAAACTCCTTACAGAAGCCGCCAAGACTAATCCGCAGGCCATGTACCTGTTAGGTACACTCTACGAGGCTGGAAAGGGTGCCGAGAAGGACATGGCACATGCTGTCGCCTACATGACCAAGGCGGCCGAGGCCGGCTATGGTCCGGCGGTATGTGCGCTCGCCGACATGTATTATGAGGGCCGCGGCGTGGAGCAGGACTATGCGAAAGCCGTCGAATGGTACGCGAAGGCGAACGCCCAGGGCCGACTCACCGAGAATGCCGCAAAACGGTATGCGTCGTGCTATGAGAACGGATGGGGAGGCCTTGAGACAGACAAGGCCAAGGCCGAGGAACTCCTAAAGGGAGACTATAAATCCCATATCAACGCAATTTTGACACTTATTTGAAATGGCAGCAGAGATAAACAACGCACTTCCGAAAGGCTCAAAACTACATGGGCCTGACGTAACCTACCGCATCGAGAAGACCCTCGGTGCGGGTGGTTTTGGTATAACATACCTCGCTGTCGGGGAGGTAATGGTCGGCAATGTTCCGGCCGAGGTGAAGTTCGCCATCAAGGAGCATTTCCCCGCCGCGTCATGCAAACGCGACGGAGCGGCAGTCATAGTTGACGATGACAAGCTTGAGACATATAAGTCAAGTCTCGCAGACTTTATAGCCGAGGCGAAGAAACTTCACGCCCTCGGTACCCAGAACGAGAATATCGTAAAGGTAAACGAGGTGTTCGAGGAGAACGGCACCGCCTATTACGTGATGCAGTATATCAACGGCGAGAGCCTTTCCTCGTATGTCAAGTCGAAGGGGAAACTTTCTTACACGGAGGCGGTTGGCATACTGTCGCCGATTCTCGACGCCGTTGACTTCCTGCACTCCTCAAGGATAAACCATCTCGACATAAAGCCGGAGAACATCATGCTGCATCGTGGAGTTGACGGCATATCGCCGATCCTCATTGACTTCGGGCTGAGCGTCCACTTCAAGAAGAGCGGCGGCAAGACATCGCCCAAGGGTGTCGAGGGAGTGAGCGAGGGTTACTCACCCCTTGAGCAATATGCCGGGATAAAGGAGTTTAATCCTGCCACCGACATCTACGCATTGGCCGCTACGCTGCTCTACACACTCACCGGCAAGACTCCAAAGAGTGCGGCTGAAATAAGGCTGTCGGAAGTCAGGACTGCCCTTGCCGACGTGGCTTCGCCTGATGTCATCGAGGGCATCTGCAAAGCCCTGAACAAGTCGGATGAGGACCGCACCTCGTCAGTCAAGACCCTCAAGTCAGACATTGGCCTTCTCGACGGCGGCGGTTCCGTAACCCAGATTATCAGCAGGAACGAGAAGAAGAAAGACAAGAGTTTCCTCTCGATAATCATAGGTGTCTCGGCTGTTGCGGTAATTGCTGTAATAGCGGTGATTCTGCTGATGAACAGAGAGCCACAGCCTGCGCATGTACAGGATTCGGAGCTGGTGGCAGCCGATACGTTGAGCGTCGATTCATCCGCACCCGAAAATCAGGTTGCCGAAGCAGCAATCCCTGCCACCGCTCAACCGGAAACTCCGGCCACCGAACCGGCCAAGCAGGAGGCTACGACCTCAAAACCGCAGACCGCACAGAACGAGCCTGCTGCTTCTGCCCCGCGTCAGGAACCCAAGGCAGAGGTGCGCGAGGGCTCCTTGTCATTAGGTTATGGCACATGGAGAGGCGGTATCAGAAATGGAAAGCCTGACGGAAAGGGTAGGCTGACCTTCAGTTCGACACATCGCGTCGACAGGAGCTCATCGCAGGAGGCCAATCCCGGCGATTACTTCGTTGCCACATACGACAACGGCAGTCTGATAAGCGGCAAACTTTATGACAGCAGTGGAAATCTAATCAAAACAATCATCCCATGATGCGATTCTTTAAAATGTCAGCGGCATTGCCGTTCGCGGTGTTGCTCTGCTCATTCGGCATTGACGACACGCCGCAGCCAATCACATCCAGTGGTCTGGACGAGACCCCGGTTCTGCTCGATTGTGACACTGTCATGGTCGAGAACGGATACCAGGTCCATATCGTCAGAGACAATGGCGAGGAAACATTCTCAGGACTGACCCTTTTCTCTGATGATGTGAAAAAGGGTGTGGACAGGGAATTGCTCGAAAGGATAGAGCGCGACCTCTACCTGATGACCAAGTCAAATGCAGATAAGTCGGGGGTAATGGCCAGGATTGTCAAGGGGAATATCTCGGATTTTAAGAAGGTTACACCCGAGACAGAATGTACGGTATCTTCTTCCAACTCCAGGCATCTGTCGGCCACATGGAATGTCAACGGCAAGAACGTCACTGTCGAGATTCCGGTATCATACGCAACCGCAAAGGGCGGAGACCGCAGTGCGACCGAAAACAGGATGATAGCTCGGATAAAAAACTCGGATGGCCGGCGAAAGCCATTGAAGGTCGATAGGGACGCGCTTGAATCCTACGGAGAGGATATGTTCGTGTTGCCCGGAGGCACCTATCACAGCAAGGATATCACCGGAAATGTATATCTCGATTCCTCTTTGGCTCCGGTCTGGAATGCCTCGTATCCGGCCGAGTCTATGGCCGACCTCTTTATTTTCCCTTCGGATAAATATGGAGACGTGGGAATAGACCTGACGGTGCTCAAACATGAATATGGCGTCAAGGAAAGGGTGCAGACGACCGTCGGCAAGATGATGTCAGAGTTTGAGAAAGATGGCTGTATGCCATTCTGGGGAGTGGAGAAATATGAGGATGGCAGACTCGAGGGTGCGCTATTCCTGTATAACCGTAAGCAGGGATATGACCATGTCATAAAGATAGAGTGCAAGCCGTCGGAACTTATGAACGGCAACGGTCGCATCAAGGCCCGCGCAAGCCTCTTCATCCCTGCCAACAACGTCAACGACCTCTATGCCCCTTATGTCAGGAAATCAGAAAGTGAAAGGATTAAATATGACAAATAGGAAATTCCTCTCGTTGCTTCTTGCCCTGCTTTCAACTTTCCCTTGTTTTGCTCAGTCACCCGAGGAGATCGAGCGGCAGATGGACGAGATCAAGATGGACGAGTCGTACATCTACGGCGAGGATTACAGCGATGACAAGGACATGGCATATCAGAACGCCCTTGTCGAGTTGCTGTCGTCGATCAACGAGCTAAGGGGTGAGAAAGGTAAGGAATATCTGACGGTTGGAGATATCCAGACGATTGTCAAGGAACTGCGGTATACGAAGGGCACAAGGAATGTCGCCTTTCTGTATCTTCCGCTTGACCGCGCTATGACTCTTTCTGCTAAGCAGAAGATAGACGTAGCGGGCGCGGGTACCTCATCACGGCGTAGTGGCAATGCCGCAGCGCAGACTTCGGGACGGCAACAGGCAGAGCCGGCGAAACCGGCCCCGAACCCCGCTTCGACTGTGAAACCGAAACCAACTCCGGCACAGGCTGACAATGCATCGTCAAAGCCTGCCGCTACCTCAACCCTGTCGGGCGCGAAGTCATTCGCTCCTGCTGACAAGAGTGTGCTTGAGACTCTTTGCGGCCAGGACAACTGGGTGGAGATAAAGGGCTTTCTCTCTTCGTTCAAGAAGGAGGGAAAGATACGGGAGACGGGGAGATGCCTGTCTCCCTCGGAGGTGCCCGATGACGCATATTCCATCCTGATGGATGAGATGGGAGGCATACTCGCGATCATGTCTCCGAAGAACTTACCAAACAGGTTGAATCATAAGACCAATCAGACAGACAACGAGAACAATCATGCGAACTGCAAGTTTATAGTATGGTACAAGTAAGAAGACTCAATATTTTTATACTGGTCATGGCCCTGATCTGGGGCATTGACTGCTCCGCGCAAGTGACATTCAAGTTCTCCGCAGGAACAATAGACGCCGGTAGCCTGAAGACCAAGATGGAGAACAACATATCTGCATTGCTGACGGAGATTGACCGCGCTGGCAAGGCAGGCTCGGACCTGAATCTCTCGCAGATCAACATGGAGCCGGCGGCCAAGACACGTCTCTCGGCACTGTGGGAGGACGCACGCTTCGTGTGCGACAAGTCAAGCAATATCTCAAAATGCCTGAATGACTTTCAGGGCTACCAGGTCCGCGCGATACCCATCACGATGAAGCCTTTGGATTCGTCGTACGAGGGTTCGCTGAGCCGCGAGCTCACCATTTCGCTTAGCAAAGCCGGAGTGATCACCGGCGTTCGCCCGGCGTGGGAACTCCAGGAGGATGTGTCGAAGATCATGTTCAGTCCTGGAGGTGTGGCCGATACTCGCCAGCGTCGCGAGATTCTGAAATGGGTCGAGGACTTCCGCTGCTATTACAACGAGAAGAATCTGCAGGCACTTAACCAGATATACAGCGATGACGCGCTGATCATCACCGGAAGTGTCGTGACCCAGCGTGCCAATAAGGGTGATGGAGTCAGGCTCGAGCAGAATGTAAAGTATACCGTGCAGTCCAAGGAACAGTATATCAACAAACTCTCACGTATCTTCAAGAACAACCGCAGGGTGAATGTCGAGTTTGACCATATATCGGTTGTGATGCACGGCGCGAAGAAGAATATATACGGCGTGACGCTACACCAGAAATGGCAGACGAGCTCATACAGCGACGAGGGATGGCTCTTCCTGCTGTGGGACTTCAACGACCCGGAGCAGCCGCAGATACATGTGCGCACATGGCAGCCCGACCAGGTTGTGGCCAATGACGGCGTGTTCACCCTCGATGACTTCTTTATCCCGTAACTTTTACTCTCTTTTATAACTGCGATATATGAAAATGAAAAAAACTCTTGTTTCACTGTCTTTAGCGCTCTTTATGGGATGCCTGGATGGAAGTGCGTTCACAGTCGAGAATTTTGAACAGGACCCGTTTGATGTATCGGCCGTAACATATCGCCGCGTCACTGACTCCAACGAGGAAGCGGCTCTTGTCAAGGTGTTGCTGCCCCTCAAGAATGTGGAGATAAACGGCAACACCATCGGAAATATCGAGCAGGTCAGTGGCGAATACTGGGTTTATCTTGACCCCGGCTCCATATCGCTGACGCTCACCGGAAGCGATGGAAAGGACATCGAGGTGCGGTTTGCCGACTACGGTGTGCCGACGGTCGGAAAGTCATGCACCTACAAACTGAAATGTAAACTGACCGACGAAGAACAGAAAAAAGTGTTTGAAAGCAAACGGCGAGTGGAGAGTACCGAGTTCAAGACTCCTAAGCATCTGTCGGTGGCATACAAGTTCAAGGGTGAGCAGCACTATATCACCCATGATGAATGGAAGGAACAGCCATACGGTTTTTTATTTCATGTCGATGTTCAGGGAATAGTAATTGAGTACGGGGGAAAGAAGTTCATATATCCCACAACAGGAGTGGAAGATGAGAACCTAATGCCGGTTATAATGGATTGGAACAAGACGCAGGAGTATCTCAGGAAGCATCCCGACGAGAGACTCATGACCAAGGCGGAGGCGGAATATGTTATGGAAGTCTGCCGAGGATTTGAAAGAGGGAAGGTGCTCGGAATGGGCGAGAACTATTTTATCCCGCAATTCCCGGAGTCATGGCTCTCTGATGAGGTGAATGAGAATGAGGCTTTAGTGGTATGCGGCACATTCAATATGATAGACCCCCGTCAGAAATCACAGGAAAGAAATGTTCATACCGTAATAGATATAAAGGAATGAAAAATATAGTTTTAACAATATTGCTCACCATCCTTTCGCCGATAATCGGAGTGGCACAGGAGATGACGGTTAAGTCTTTTTATCTTGACTCATCTGATCTGACGGCATCAGTAAATTCGCGTAAGGATTTCAATGGAGAAAAGTGTGCGTTGGTGGTGGTGGATGTCGACGTGCCGTTGATGAAGTTCTATGGCAATATAATAGGTGATATCGAGCGTCATCAAGGCAAATATTTTGTCTATATGACAAACGGGTCGAAGAAACTGAGAATCCAGCACCCTGACCTGACTCCCCTTTCGGTGATTTTCAGTGAATACGGCATAAACGGGCTCGCCGGCGGCCAGACCTACAGACTCAGCGTGGAACTGCCGGAGGTTGCCAAGAATTCGTCGTTCGCTGCAGATGACAATGATACGTCGCGCCCCAAGCATCTTTCGCTGATGTGTGTTAAGGACAACAAGCCTGTCTATTTTACACGGACACAATGGAAGAATCTGAAGGATAAGAATTCATACAAGGTTTACGGTCTGGTTATAATAGACCGCGAGGAACAGTTCTTCATAGCGCTTGAGGACTACGGACGGTATACAGAAGCCGCGATTCAGCCCTATCTGACTGAGCTCCCTACCGTGCAGCAGGTTCAGGCGATAATAGACGATATTGACAATGTCCAGGCCGCCTTGGAGGATTTCGGTGGCCGGAAACTGGATGTCACCACCGGGTGGGGCTATTACATGGTCAGCAAGGATGACAACAAGCTGATATTGGTAACCACCCAATTTGACTGGAAGTTCGCAAGAGAACTGAACATAATGGGGAGCGAATGTTTGGTGCGTCCGCGAGGCATTTATATTGAGGAGGTAAAGGAGACTCCCTTTAACCTGCCGGTTTCCAATTCTGCCATCCATGACCGGATTTTAAATGTCAGAAAGGAAAAGAATTATGCGAAAGCAATAGAACTCTGCAGGTCGATACCCGATGACCCGTATGCCCAGTATTATCTTGGAGTGATGTACGAAAGCGGTCAGGGAGTGGAAAGCGACCCGGCGGAGGCTTTCAAATGGTACGTAAAGGGTGCGTCTCAGGGAGACGCTGATTGTCAGTACGAGGTCGGCAGGATGTGCCAGTACGGAATAGGCACTGCGCAGGACTATGCAGAGGCTGCTAAATGGTATATGCAGGCTGCCGACAACGGAAGTTCCGCCGGACAGACTGCGATTGGGTTCATGTATCTTAATGGTCAGGGAGTCGCAGAGAATCTCGCGGAGGCTGTCAAATATATTACCCAAGGTGCGGAGAACGGGAACAGTTATGCACGGAATTGCCTCGGGTGGATGTATGCCAACGGCAAGGGTGTCACCAAGGATGAAAAGAAAGCATTTGAATGGTATTCTAAGGCAGCCGAGGATGGCGTTCCCGAAGCGCAATTTGAACTTGGTTTGTCCTATTATTTAGGCAAAGGCTCGGAGAAAGATGTGAAAAAGGCATATGACTGGTGGCTGAAAGCCGCTGATCAAGGTAATCACACAGCGCAGACCAATATAGGCTATCTCTATAAGTCGGGTGAGGGCGTCGCGCAGGATAACGCCAAGGCAGTGGAATGGTATAAAAAAGCTGCCGACGCAGGAGACTCTGTGGGTGAAAACAATCTCGGGTACATGTATCAGATGGGTTTAGGCGTGCCGGTTAATTATGCGGAGGCGTTGCGGCTATATGGAAGCGCTGCCGACAAGGGATATTCTGAGTCACAGTACAGCCTCGGAGAGATGTATGAGAAAGGACAGGGTGTCTCCGTAAGCATCGACCAGGCAAAGGCATGGTATCAGAAAGCGGCAGATCAGGGTCATGAGAAGGCAAGACAGGCGTTGGATAGACTCGCCGGTAACAATGTTCAAACTTCTCAGATTACTCAGCCGTCTCAGAGTTCTCAGGTTTCAGAGGATGCCCAGAGTTCTGATGGCAAGACAGAGGAACCGGCTGAATTTAGGTCTGAGGACTATGACAAACTGATACCCATGAAAATTGAGCTATTCGATAAAATGCTGCCTGCAATATTGGTGAGTAAAGGAAATAAATCAGGAGTCTATTCCAAATATGGTCTCGAATTGGTTCCATGCCAATATGATGAGATCCAGTGGGTTACGGATCTTAAGGGGTTTGTGGTAAAAGACAATAACAGGTATGGCATCCTTTCGATCGGTGGCAGTGAGATTATACCAACCGTTTTAAATTCTCGACCGTTTCCGAATATCTATAGGGATGCGATTCCTTGGTTCGCCATGACAATATACCCGACTGATTATTCCAATGACCATAAGTATAATGAAAAGAAAGATGTGATATTGGTCGCTTTTGATGGGACAGAGTTCTATCGCTTTAAATTTAAAGACATCATGGAGTGGAAGAAACTCGAGAAGATGGTCGAGAAGATGAACTCCAAGTTCAAGGAGGCGGACAATAAGGTCGGAGGCAGATACTCCATGATCGGCGAAAAGAAGAAATTGATGATGGAGAAAGAGAATGCAAACTATTTCAACGTGCTGCAGAATGAGAATTTGTTGCGAAAAGAGGCTCGTGCAGGCGATGCGAAGGCAATAGAGACTCTTAAAAAAGTAAATGTGCTTAATTTTTGAGGCAGACCGGATAAAGACAGTATTTTGAATTTTTGAAAAATAGGGAATGTTATGAGGCAAGCAATGATGATACTGGGCGTGCTGTTGTCGCTGTCGGCGACAGTCTTGGCACAGAACCTGAAGGTGGAGAAGATAACACAGATTGATGATACAGGCACGAATATTGAATTTCCGACCGACCTTAACGGCAACAAGTGCGTGCTGATTAAGGTCGGACTGAAAAATGAGTCTGTCACATTCGAGGGAAACGTCGTTGGAACTCCCTCGCATCGCGACGGGGCATATCTTGTTTTCCTCTCACCGAACTCAAAATATCTCAACATCAAGTATCCGTCGGAGGAACCGTTGATGATCCGGTTCAGGGACTACAATGTTAACTCTTTGCCATCGGCATCAGTATTCCGCATCGATATCAATGAGCCGAGCGGAGAACTCACCGAGCAACTTGACAGCCACATCGGAGAGGTCTCGGCCGAGGCCGAGGAACTGTATGAGAGGGGCGGCGCTCTGCTGACTCAGAACGATTATGTCCATGCGTTCGAGTACTTCACTAAGTCATATGAGTTGGGGAATCCGAAGGCGGCATATCAGCTCGGCTTCATCTATTCTGATCCCTATCATGCCGTGAGGAAAAATCCCTTGGCCCGCGGTATGGTGGATATTCCGGACACTCCCGTCAAGCGTGACATGAAGAAGGCCTATGCCTATTATCTGGAGAGCGCCGAGGCCGGTTTTGTTACGGCACAGTATGCTGTGGGGGAGTGCCTTGAAAAGGGGGACGGCGTGAAGAAGGACAAGAATGCGGCCATGGATTGGTATCGGAAAGCCGCCGAGCAGGGCCATCTTCAGGCCAAGGACAAGATCGGAGACAAGATAAAGAAGAACCGTACGCTGGGAATAGTCACCTCCTATGGCTCGAGCGACAATGAGTTTATATTGAACGACATCGAGTTTGATGTGAATGACCTCACCGCTGTGACGAGCGGACGAAAGGACGCGAACGACCAGTACTGCGCGTTGCTGAAGGTCCTGTTGCCGTTTGATAATGTCACGGTCAAGGGTGATATGGTGGGCGAGCCTATGTTTAAGACAAATGAATACTGGGTATATCTGCCACAGGGCAGCAAGGAGATTGAGATCAATTATCCTGACTTCGAGCCGCTGAAAGTCAATTTCAAGAAGGCAGGCATTGACAACCTGATAGGCAAGAACACATATAAGGTCTCGATATCTTTCCCGATCGACCTGCTGAAGGATGATGCCGAGATGACAGGTGAGGACCTGTATAAGATCGGTTTCCGCTATATGGAAAGGAGGGATAACCAATATATCCGCTGGATGACAAAGGCTGCGGACAAGGGAAATCCCAAGGCCATGTACCAATTGGGGGCCTGCTATCTTTACGGTACCGGAGTGAAAAAGGATGTTGAGAAGGCTGTCTCGCTTCTCGAGCGCTCGTCAGAGATGGGAGAGCCCGAGTCTTCCTATTATCTTGGCCAATATTACGAACTGATGGCCAAGGATAAGAAGAAGGCGCAGCAGTGGTATGACAAGGCCGCTGAGCAGGGATACGAGGCCGCCAAGGACAAGAAGGCCAGGACCCGCCTCTTCGGCATCTTCTGACAAGACATCTGATACCGATGATAAGAACCACTCAAGCGTTAACAATGAGGTACTTGATTATAGCGGTTTGTCTGCTCTTGGCGGCAAATGTACTCGCTGATGAGATAAGGGTGAAGTCTTTCTCCATGCAGATGGAGCCGATGACCGTGGAGATGCAGCGCAAGGACAACAACGGCGAGGTATGCGCGCTGGTCAAGGTAATCATTCCCACCGCGCAGGCGACTTTCGAGGGCAATCTCATAGGCCGGAGTGACTACAAGACCTCCGAATACTGGTGCTACCTTTCACCCGGCAGCAAGCAACTGAAGGTTAAGTATCCGAACTGCGAGCCATTGATGATTAACTTTGCGGATTTCATTGGCTCCGGCCTTCGCTCAAAGCAGATCTATGAGTTGTCGCTGAGTGTGCCGACTTCTCATATTACAGGAGGTTCTCCGGTGAGGGGAACTGTGAAGTTATTGCAGCATGAAGACAGGAAGGCCACAAAGGAAGAACTGAGAAAGGGTCTTCATGTGTATAAGAACTATAACTGGAACGAAGGGACGTCTCAGGAATCCGTTGACCTGTCTCAGGCTCCTTTTGGCACCGGGGATTATACCAATATCGTTAACTTTAAACTCGACAATGTAAATGTCGGAGACACCCTTTTGTTTGAGAGTGCTCTTCATGAGTCGGTGATGTTCGTAATGACCGACGAAAACGCAGGTAAGGAAGTGAAGGTCTCGCTGCCCTTGAAAGAGTATGATGTGGGTGGCATTGTGTTGGATGAGATTACCGGAAAGCCGATACCTGGAATAGCGATAAAATTGAAAAATCCGAGGCACACAGGAGGATATGTCGAGCGCACAACCGATGAAAACGGGCGCTTCCGTTTTGTGTCCTCACATGTCTGGGGCGAGAAATACTGCATCATAAATGCCAACGATACCATTTATCCGGTGGAAACGCACTCGGCATGGCATAGGGGATATCATGATCTGAGTCAGTGGAGCGATTCCGGACCAGCACAATATTTCGGACTTCGTGATGACAATATCATTACGCTAAGGCCATATCAGTTGGGCATGCGTGTCAAGAACATCCCTGTATCAGATTTGTCGAAATTGACATTAACAACAGAGGCGGGGAGTGTGGAGGATATAAAGGTTGATGACAACGGAAACTTTATGATTTCTCCATTTTACGAGGGGATGACAGCATATTTACGACTTCCCGGCTATAAGACGGTGAAACTCATCATCACCAGGCAACCCGAAATTAAGGCCTATTCTTCTGTACAGACAATCTCTATGAAAAAAGGGGATCCGTCTGAAATAATAGAGAAGAAAATATAGACAAGAACCGGCTAATAGTGCCACCGATATACGCAGATGAGCCTAATTTGTGGATGAAATATGAACACTGCCAAGGACTCTCCTCTTGGTTGTCTACAATATGCGAAAACAATACTTATCCCATAGGCATACAAGACTTTAACAATACCTGACAAATGAAAATATATATCTTGATATTGATGGCCCTGATGTCGTCGGTAGTGTGCCTCGGACAGGATTTTAGGGTTGTGTCGTCGGGGCGGGTCGCAACCGACCTGTCGGCGCGGACTGAGAAACGGCTGGACCTTAACGGCCGGGAGTGCGGACTCGTCAAGGTGAATTGCATCCTCGACGGTATCTCGTTTGAGGGAAATGTGGTCGGGGAGGTAGGTCTCCGAAACGGTGTCTACTGGGTATATCTCACTTCCGGCTCGAAAGAACTCTCCATACTGCATCCGCGTGTCCTTCCCCTCCATGTCAGCCTTAGGGAAGTGGAGGGTGAACCGGTGGAAGCCGGAGTTACTTACAACCTCACCCTCGGAATCCCCGATGCCCTTTATGCCGCAGTGATAAAGGATGCCGGTCTCGACGCGCCACAGGGAAATACAGTCTTGTCAGTAGCAGAAGATTCCAAGGCAATGCAGATCTGCAGACTTGGTGATGACTATTACAACGGGAATGGCGTTCCGCAGGACTATGATAAGGCAGTTACCTTCTATCAGGAGGCATCGAAACTCGGCTGCGACGTGGCCGACTACAAACTTGGCGACTGCTACTATTTCGGCAAGGGGGTGAAGCAGGATTATAAGAAGGCGCTGGAATACTACTACCGGGCGGCCGAACAGGGAAACGCCGATGCGCAGTTCAGTATCGGTGTCTGTTACCGCCACGGCAATGGCGTGAAGAGGGATACCGCCATGCAGATCCTCTGGTACAAGAAGGCTGCCGAGCAGGGCAATCTTCCGGCTATGGTCAATCTCGGCGCGCACTACTATTATGGCGACGGCGTGCCGCAGGATTACGAGCAGGCCGTCAGGTACTACCGCATGGCTGGTGATGACGTGAATGCACAGCAGAACTTGGCGGAATGCTACATGAATGGCTACGGGGCGGACCGCGATCTCTCTAAGGCCCGGGAAATTTATCTCAAGGTCTTAGATAGCACAGGAGGCGACGACAGCGACCTTATGCTGAAGATAGGCAACGCATATTTCGCCGACGGAACGGATGTCGGTAAGGCCGCTGCCTGCGGGTGGTTTGAGAAGGCAGCCGATTTAGGTAACAAATATGCGGCCCGCAATCTCGGTGTCTGCCATTACAATGGCTGGGGTGTGGCCAAAGACCCGGAGAAGGGTGTCCTCTGGCTGCGCAAAGCCGCCGACCTCGGCAATGACGAGGCGCGGGACCTCCTCAAGACCCTCCCGGCGCCTCGGGACTGACCAATGAGTAGAGTGAAGAAAATATTACATAATACCGTATGAGAAAAATTGCATTATTGACTACATTGCTTGTGGCCTCCGCAATGGGTGCGGGGGCTGTCGGCATTACCTCACCTTCAGGCAGCCTGCGGCTGAATGTCGATGTCGACGCTCAGGGCACTCCCCGTTATTCTCTTGATTACAAGGGAACGCCGGTCGTGACCGACAGCCGGTTGGGACTCACCGCCGACGAGGTCAGTTTTACAGATGGCCTCCATATCGCGGGCACAGATACTGTCACCGTCGACAGGGAGTGGGAGCCTGTCTGGGGCGAGTATGACCGGGTGCGTGACCATTTCCGCGAGCTCGCCGTGAAGTTTGCCTCGGGCGACGGCTTGCGTGAGATTACCGTTCGGTTCCGTCTCTTCGACGACGGTCTCGGTTTCCGCTATGAGTTGCCGGTCAGCAGGCAGGACAAGAATTATCTGACGCTGCGTGACGAGGCCACGGAGTTTAATTTTACGGGCGACCATACCCTCTTCTGTATTCCCGGCGATTATGATACCGACGAGTATCTCTGGTCAGAGACTACATTCTCGGGACTTCCGGCCGCGCTCGGTTCCTACGGACGCCACAGCGAGGCGCAGCGTGCGGGCGGCAACACCATCCAGACGCCGATGCTCATCAAGACCGCCGACAGAAAGCCCATATACATCAACGTGCATGAGGCCGCGCTCGACGGGTATCCGGCCATGCTGCTCGATGTCGATACCGAGGCAAAATCAATGAAGGCTCATCTCGTTCCCGACCGTCTCGGCGTCAGCGCTTATCTCCAGATGCCGTTCAAGACTCCCTGGCGCACGCTGATAGTCAGTGACGACGCGCGCGACATCCTCGCCTCGCAGCTGGTGCTCAACCTCAACGAGCCTTGCCGCATCGAGGACACCTCATGGATCAAGCCCATGAAGTTTGTCGGCGTATGGTGGGAGATGTTCACAGGCAATGTCAAGACGTGGGCTTATTCAGACGACGTTCTCGCCAAACCGGGAGTAACCGACTATTCTGCGCTCAAGCCCAACGGCAGGCATCCGGCCAATACGGAGAATGTAAAGAGGTATATCGATTTCGCGGCCGACAACGGCATCGACGGTGTGCTTGTCGAGGGCTGGAACGAAGGCTGGGAGGACTGGGCGAGCTACCGCAAGAACCGCCAGTTCCTCTTCGACAAGGCGTATCCCGATTTTGACGTGGCCGAACTGCGCGACTATGCGAAGTCAAAGGGTGTGAAACTGATTATGCACCATGAGACGGCAGCCAACGCCGCCGACTATGAACTGCAGCTCGACCGTGCGTTCCAATTTATGAAGGATAACAACTATGACGCTGTCAAGACCGGCTATGTAGGCGCGATCATACCCCGCTCCGAGCACCACACGTCGCAGTGGATGGTCGACCATGCCCGCCATGTCATAGAGCGTGCCGCCGACTACAGGATCATGGTCGACAGCCATGAGGCTCCGCGGCCTACCGGCCTCTGCCGCACATACCCCAACTGGCTTGCCCAGGAGTCGGCCAGAGGCGGAGAGTTCGAGTCGATGGGTGGCAATCCGCCGTCGCACACATGCATACTTCCCTTTACCCGACTCAAGGGTGGCCCGATGGACTACACTCCGGGCCTGTTCGAGACCCGAATGAGTTATTATGGCGAGGGAAAGGACTCGCAGGCCGGCACGACGCTTGCCCGTCAGCTCGCTCTTTATCTGACGATGCCGTCGCCTATGCAGATGGCTTGTGACCTGCCTGAGAATTACCAGAGGTTCCCCGGTGCCTTCCAGTTCATCAAGGATGTGCCCGTAGACTGGTCAGACTCTAAATATCTTGAGGCCGAGCCGAACCGCTACATCACCGTGGCGCGTCGCGACAAGAACTCCGATGACTGGTATGTCGGGGCGATAACCGACGACAAGCCCCGCGAGGCTCTGATAGATTTCAGTTTCCTGCCGTCGGGCAACTACACCGCGACAATCTATGAGGATGCCCCCGATGCCGACTGGAAGGATAACCCTCAGGCCTATCGCATACGCACCGTCAAGGTAAAGCCCGGAACTAAGATGAGACAGCATCTTGCCCCCGGAGGCGGCGCGGCGATGCGTATAGTCAGGAACTGACACCGGACACCGCCGTGAGGTGATGAGAGAGAGGCAGACAGTCCGTCGGACTGTCTGCCTCTCTCTTATAATTTGATTGATTCTATGTCGTAGGTCAGAGGGCCTTCGCGCGCTTGGAGTCCCAGATGAGATAGCCGATCAGCAGCATGTATGCTACGCAGCCGAGTATCTGTGTCGTCTCGAGGCTCATGGGGTTCTGGTACTCGTATCCGGCAAAGCGTGTGATCGCGGCGAATACTCCGAAGAGCGCGCCGCCGGCGATCAGACCCGACGAGATGAGGGTGCCTCGGTCGCGGCGAGCGTCATTGACCTTCTTGTCTTTCGAGGAGTTGCTTACGAAGTATGATACGGCACCTCCTACAAGCATCGGGGTGTTGAGCGACAGCGGAATGAACATTCCGAGGCAGAAGGCAAGGGCCGGAACTCCGAGCCAATTGAGGATAAGTGCCAGTATAGCGCCGACCATGTAGAGAATCCAGGGTGTGTCACCCCCCATCATCAGAGGCTCTATTACCTTGGCCATCGCGTTGGCCTGCGGTGCCACAAGCGCGTTGTCGCCTGTGAAGCCGTATACCTGGTTGAGCACGATGATCACGCCTCCGACAGTAGCTGCCGACACGAGCGTGCCGAGGAATTTCCAGGACTCCTGTTTCTTGGGAGTCGAGCCGAGCCAGTAGCCAATCTTCAGGTCGGTCACGAAACCGCCGGCCATCGAGAGTGCGGTGCAGACCACGCCGCCAATTACCATTGAGGCCACGATGCCGCTCGTGCCGCTAAGGCCTATGCCGACGAAGATCGCCGACGCGATGATCAGTGTCATCAGTGTCATGCCCGATACGGGGTTACTGCCCACGATGGCGATGGCGTTTGCGGCCACTGTGGTGAAGAGGAAGGCGATGAGCGTGACTACAAGCCATGCTACCAATGCCTGCCAGAATGTATGGATAACGCCGAACCAGAAGAAGAGGAGCACCGCGATGAGGGCGATGGCGATAAAGAACACCACCTTCTTCATCGACAGGTCGACCTGCCAGCGGACCTCCTGCACCTTCTCCTTCGTGCCCTTGAACTCGCGGCCTGCCAAGCCCACTGCGTTGCAGATGATGGGCCATGACTTCACGATGCCGATCACGCCGGCCATGGCGATGCCGCCGATGCCGATCATGCGTGCATAGTCCTTGAATATGGCGTCGGGGGCCATGGCCTGCATCTCGGGCGCGCCGTAGGTGCCCATCAGCGGTATGATGATCCACCATACGAATATCGAGCCGGCAAAGATTACGAACGCGTACTTGAGGCCCACTATGTATCCGAGTCCGAGCAGCGCGGCGCCGGTATTGCAGCTGAGCACGACCTTGGTCTTCTCGGCTATGGTCTGTCCCCACGCCGAGGCTGTCGACGTGACTGTCTCAGCCCAGAATCCGAATGTGGCGACGATATAGTCATAGATTCCTCCGATAAGAGAGGCGATGACCAGAGTCTTGGCCTGACCGGAATTCTCTCCACCCTTGGTGTCGGACTGCATGCCTGAGGCAAGCACCTGTGTGGTCGCCGTGGCCTCGGGGAAGGGGTACTTGCCGTGCATGTCCTTCACGAAATACTTGCGGAAGGGTATGAAGAACAATATTCCTAAGATGCCGCCGAGCAGCGAGCTGAGGAATATCTGATAGAAGTTGACCACGATGTCGGGATATGTGCCCTGCAGGATGTAGAGTGCCGGGAGCGTGAAGATGGCTCCGGCCACGATTACGCCCGAGCAGCTTCCGATCGACTGTATGATGACGTTCTGGCCTAATGCATTCTTCTTGCCTAATGCGTTGCTGAGGCCCACGGCGATGATGGCAATCGGAATCGCCGCCTCGAACACCTGGCCGACCTTAAGGCCCAGATAGGCCGCTGCGGCACTGAACACTATTGCCATAAGCAGGCCCATGCCGACCGAGTAGGGGGTAACTTCCTTCTGGTCGCGGGCCGGATGCATCACCGGGACGTACTTCTCGTCGGCTGCCAGTTCGCGGAACGCGTTCTCGGGCAGACCGGTGTCGGTTGTGTAGACTTTTTCTTCCTCTTTCATATATAAGTTGTTTATTGTTGTCGGTCCGGTCTTGGATTCCTTGTGCAGAAAGTCTGCGCCACAGGGGGCGAGCCCGGGGTAAGCGTCTGTAGGCCTGTATGGCATCCGCGAGATATAGGATTCTCGCAACTGCCGCCGGCGGTCTCGGGCCCTTCATCTGCAAAGTTAAACAAAAAAACCGAAAGTCATAGGACTTCCGGTTTTTATTATTGATTCAAACTGTCTGTTTTGATGCAGGCAGCGAGAAAAGCTTACGCTTTCTTGATCTTCTTGTAACCATACACAGCGCGGTCGCCGAGTTCCTCCTCGATGCGGAGCAGCTGGTTGTACTTGGCCATACGGTCTGAGCGGCTTGCCGAACCGGTCTTGATCTGGCCGGCGTTGGTAGCGACAGCGATGTCTGCGATGGTTGCGTCCTCAGTCTCGCCCGAACGGTGCGAGATAACTGCGGTGTAGTTGTTGCGCTGAGCCATCTCGACTGCGCGGAGAGTCTCTGTGAGCGAGCCGATCTGGTTAACCTTCACGAGGATCGAGTTACCGCAGTTGTTTGCGATACCCTTCTCGAGATACTTCACGTTGGTAACGAACAGGTCGTCGCCGACGAGCTGGCAGCGGTCGCCGATGAGCTTCGTGAGGATCTTCCAGCCCTCCCAGTCGTTCTCGTCCATTCCATCCTCGATTGAGTCGATGGGGTATTTTGTGATAAGTTCCTCGAGATACTTGGCCTGCTCCTCGCTGGTGAATTTCTTGCCGTTAACCTCCTTGACAGCGCCGTTCTTAAGGTGAGTGTAGTCGTATACACCATCCTGATAGAACTCGGAAGAAGCGCAGTCGAGGCCGATTGTAACGTCCTTACCGGGCTCGTAGCCGGCCTTTCTGATGGCCTCCATGATTACGTTGAGGGCATCCTCAGTGCCGTCGAGCTTGGGAGCGAAACCACCCTCGTCGCCTACTGCGGTCGAGAGGCCGCGGGCCTTGAGCACGCTCTTGAGGTTGTGGAACACCTCAGTACCCCAGCGGATGGCCTCCTTGAATGTGGGAGCGCCTACCGGACGGATCATGAACTCCTGGAAGCAGATGGGGGCGTCAGAGTGGGCGCCACCGTTGATGATGTTCATCATCGGCACGGGCAGAACGTAGGTGTTCGTGCCGCCGATGTAGCGGTAGAGAGGCATATCGAGATAATTGGCAGCGGCCTTGGCTGTGGCGAGCGAGACGCCGAGGATGGCGTTGGCGCCGAGGTTCGACTTGGTGGGAGTGCCGTCGAGTGCGAGCATGATCTCATCCACGCCGATCTGGTCGAGCGCGCTGTGGCCCTTGAGTGCCTCTGCGATCGGTCCGTTGACATTGGCTACGGCTTTCTGAACGCCCTTGCCCATGTAGCGGCTCTTGTCGCCGTCACGGAGCTCGAGTGCCTCGTTCTCACCTGTAGAAGCGCCGCTCGGAACGGCTGCACGGCCCATTACGCCGCTTTCAAGTATTACGTCTACCTCTACCGTCGGATTGCCGCGCGAGTCAAGTATCTCGCGACCGATTACTTTTTCAATTCTCATGTCTTGATTAATTTTATTTGGGTTTTGAAACTTTTTTACCTAATTTTGAAGTGCGGTGTCATTGACGATGCAGTCTTTTCGGAGGCGGCTCGCCGACACCCCGAGTGTCTGATTTCCCCTCGCGGGGGTATCTGATACTTTCCGGACGCAAAGTTAACAATTTTTTCGCAATTAGCGTTCTTAATTTTTCATATTTTACACTTCTTTTTTGTAGAGTTAACATGGAAGAGTCTCCGGGAATAAAACTTGCTTCCGTCGCGTTGGGTTTCTTGCCTTTCAAGCCGCTGCACACGCAGAGCGCGCTGATATATGCCATGTCGGAGTTTGTGGCCTCGGGAGGGCCGCGCGATGTGTTTGTTCTCAACGGATATGCGGGCACGGGAAAGACATCTCTGGTCGGTGCTATGATCAAGGCTCTCGACCGGGTGCGCCAGCCGGTGGTGGTTCTTGCGCCTACGGGCCGGGCTGCCAAGGTGGCCTCCCGTTTCTCAGGCCATAAGTCCTCGACAATCCATCGGCGTCTATACCGTCCGAGTCCCTCGGACCCCACGGGCCGCACATGGTTTGTGGCACCCAATGAGTCAAAGGACACACTCTTTATCGTCGATGAGGCGTCACTTATTACCGATGCGCCCGGGCGTGGAGGAAGCCTGCTTGAGATTCTTGTAAGGTATGTGTATGCGGCTCCGGGCTGCCGTCTGCTTCTCGTGGGCGACGAGGCCCAGCTTCCCCCTGTCGGGCAGACCGAGTCCACGGCCATGAATCATGACCGGCTCTGTGCCCTCGGGCTAAATCCGGTGGGTTTCACGCTTGATATTCCGGTGCGCCAGATGGCAGGGAGCGGCATTATTCATAACGCCACGCGTGTGCGCCTGGCTTTGTCCAGTGCATCGCTCGCGGAAAATCTCACACTCGACCTGTCGGATTTTCATGATGTGACGGCAGTATCGTCGGCCGACCTGGCCGATGCGCTCTCAGATTCGTTTGCCTCGGTGGGAGAGGAGGAGACCCTTATCATCACGCGCTCCAACAGGCGTGCAAATAATTTCAACAATGCGGTGCGCAACATGGTGATGTTCGCCGAGGAGCCGCTTGAGCGTGGAGACCGGCTCGTAATATCCAAGAATGACTATTTCTGGGGAAGGCGCAACAAGACGGCTGCCCTGATTGCAAACGGTGACACCGCCGAGGTGACCTGGGTGGGTAAGACAGAGAAGGCTTACGGGCGTTATTTCACCGAGGTTGAGATGCGGCTTTCCGATGGAGCGGTGGTCACGGCAAATGTGATGCTCCGCAGCCTTGTCTGCGAGGGACCCTCGATTCCGCGTGCCGAGATGGAGCGTTTCTATGCCAATGTCATGACGGCCTACGAGGGGGAGTTATCCGAAAAGATCAAAGGCGCGATGGAGGATCCCTATTACAACGCGCTCCAGGTGAAGTATGCCTATTGCGTGACATGCCATAAGGCACAGGGTGGACAGTGGCGGCATGTCTACATCGACATGGGGGGGATCGCACCCGACGCGATGGGACCGGACTTCTACCGCTGGCTTTACACGGCGATAACGCGTGCCACCGAGCGGGTGTTCTTCATCAACCCGACGTTGCCGTTGAGATAATCCGGGAATGGCGTTGCCGTCAGGATAAAAATCGCCGGCACCTCACACATGGTGAGGTGCCGGCAGTTTCTCTCTATCATCCGTGTTTTACTGTACGCGGGAGTATGTCTTCTTGTCGAGAATGAGTTTGTCTCCGTTGATCACATAGTTCTCGATGTCGCGGTCGCCAATCTCATGACGGTCGCTCGAGTCGGTGATCGTGAAGAGGATCTGGGTCTTTGTACGGTTGGTGTTCCAGATGCCTTTTTCCCAACTTGTCTCTGTGCCTTTATGGTCGACATCCTCTTCTTCCTCAGAGTATGTGCCGTCGGCATAGAATGTGATGCTCTCTTTGTCAGACCATCCGTTGCCCGAGGCTGTATATTGCCAGGAGCCGACCAGGGCATTGTCTTTATCTACGAACCCGGTGGGGTCGAAGTTATCATCGTCATCATCGTCGCTGCAGGCTGTGAGGTTCAGGCAGAACACCATGGCGCAAAGAGCCATGCCTATTAGTCTTAATGTCTTTTTCATGAAATGATGTTTATAGTTTAAATTCTAACATCTCGGCACAGGTGTTTGTTCAGTTAAATATAGCCGAGTAGAGCAGTATGAGCAGCGTGGTAAGGATGGCTGTGGCTACAGGCAGATATGTCGGTCGCCAGGTTATGTCGTGCCCGAATATGCGAGAGCGTATGCTTGGAGCGCCCCGGCGGTAGGTGGCGACTATCTGACGAGCCTCATGCTTGTAGGGAACGACCTTGACAAACAGCAGCAGCACAAAGCCTGCGCATGCGTAGCAGACCGCGCCGCAGACGGCTCCGACCGAGAGCCCGGCCAGTATATCGCCGGGATAGTGCATCCCGAGATAAAGTCGGGAATAGCACACGGCAATTGCCCATAGTATGACACATATAGTGTACTCTTTCCGGCGAAACAGAAGCGAGGTCAGTGTGGCCACGGCGAATGTGTTTGCGGCGTGGCTTGAGGGGAATCCGTATCGGCCGCCACGGTGGCCCTGCACTATGTGTACATACTGCGAGATCGGGTTGTCAAGGTTGGAGGGGCGCAGGCGCTCGAAAAGCGGGCGCAGAAGTGAGGCCGATATCTGGTCGGCGGCTGCCACCGCGACTGCTGTCATCAGGCCCATCAGTATCATTGTGCGCCATCCGAAACTCAGGTATATGGCGTAGAGCATCATGGCGTAGAGTGGTATCCAGGCTGTACGGCTGCTGACTACGTACATGAACGAGTCCCAGAACTGGTTATGTCGGGAATTGACCCACATGAAGATGTCGGTGTCGAGTGATATTGCGAATTCTTGCATTGGGGATTATAGACTTTAAGATATTACGAAGATAGATTCTAAAATATTACAAAAACATAACGTTTATTTTCGCTGATATTTACAGACAGGCCTATATGAAGCAGGGCTGTCCGGGAATTCGGACAGCCCTGTTGTGACATGTGCATGTGAATTAGTCCTCGTTGAGGTTTACACGCTTGAAGTCTACGACTACGAGACCCTTTGTGGTGTTGTCGAGGAACTGTCCCACAGTGATCTTCGCGTCCTGGACATAAGCCTGCTCGAGCAGACAGCTCTCCTTGAAGAACTTGTTCAGACGGCCGTTGGCGATATTCTGGATCATAGCCTCGGGGAGGTTTGCAGCCTTGGCCTCGCCGGCCTCCTTCATGATCTGGCGCCCCTTTGCAGCCTCCTCCTCAGTGATCCAGCCCTTGGTCACATTGCTCTCGATGTGGTCCTCGGAGTCAAAGTGGTTGGGGTTGAGACCTGCCTTGCGGAGAGCTGCCTCCTGGGCCTTGACGATCTGCTCCTGCTTTGTCTTCTCGATAGCGACGCTGACCTCCTGGTCGATAGTCTCCTGGGGAACGTCGTTGCGCGATACTGCGACAGGGTTCATAGATGCGATCTGCATGCATACCTCGCGACCCACCTGGGGGTCAACGCCCTCGAGGTTAAAGCCCACGATAGCGGCGAGCTTGTCGTTGAAGTGGTTGTATGAAGCCACTGTGGCGGCCTCGAGCCACTCGTAGTCGCCAAGTTCCATCTTCTCGCCGGTCTTGCCGATCTCGTCAGTGATGTGCTCGGCAACGGTGCGGCCGTCGAACGATGCGTTCTTGAGCTCGTCGAGGCTCTTTGCCTTGTTCTCGAGAGCGACCTCGAGCACCTTCTTGGCCAGAGCGCGGAATGACTCGTTCTTTGCTACGAAGTCAGTCTCGCACTTCAGTGTGGCGATGGCGGCGAAGTTGCCGTTGGTGCCTGAGAATACGCAGCCCTCGGCGGCGTTGCGGTCCTCGCGCTTGGCGGCTACGGCCTGACCCTTCTTGCGGATGATCTCGATGGCGGCGTTGATGTCGCCGTCGGTCTCGGCCAGCGCGTTCTTGCAGTCCATCATGCCTGCGCCGGTCATGTGGCGCAGTTTCTTGATATCTTCAATGCTTACAGCCATTGTACTTTGCTTTGAATTTAAAATGTTATTACTCTGCTGCGGGAGCCTCAGCTGCGGGAGCCTCGGCGGCCTCAGCCTTGGGAGCCTCGCTGCGGCGCACGCGACGGCGCTTTGCGGGAGCCTCGCCCTCGGCTGCCTCCTTCTCCTCGGGAGCGTCGATTTTCTCGACCTTGCGCTCCTCGAGACCCTCGGCCATTGCACCGCAGACAGCGTCGAGGATAATGTCGATGCTCTTCGATGCGTCGTCGTTGGCGGGGATGATGTAGTCGATGTCAGCGGGGTTGGAGTTTGTGTCGACGATTGCGAACACGGGGATGCCGAGGCGCTTTGCCTCTGCAACGGCGATGTGCTCTTTCATCACGTCAACCACGAAGAGGGCTGACGGGAGACGACCCAGGTCGGCGATTGAACCGAGGTTCTTCTCGAGTTTCGCGCGCTGACGTGTGATCTGGAGTTTCTCGCGCTTCGACAGGTTGTCGAATGTGCCGTCCTTGGCCATCTTGTCGATGGTGGTCATCTTCTTCACAGCCTTGCGGATGGTGGGGAAGTTGGTGAGCATGCCGCCCGGCCAGCGCTCTGTCACGTAGGGCATGTTGATTGCGCCTGCCTTGCTTTCGATTGCCTCCTTGGCCTGTTTCTTGGTCGCTACGAAGAGTACCTTCTTGCCGCTCTTGGCAATCTGTTTGAGGGCGTTAGATGCCTCCTCGATCTTAGCTGCCGTCTTATATAAGTCAATGATGTGGATACCGTTGCGCTCCATGAAGATGTAGGGAGCCATTGCGGGATTCCATTTGCGCTTGAGGTGGCCGAAGTGGCAGCCTGCCTCAAGAAGCTGGTCAAATGTCGGTGTTGCCATTTTTTGTCTTTGCTTTGTTTACGTTCTTTGGTAAATTCAATTCCGGGGTAGGGAACGTGTCCATCCGCGGGATTTAGATACTAAACACAATGCGCACAGCGCATAAAATTTCTGATAGACATTAACGCTTCGAGAACTGGAAACGCTTGCGTGCCTTGGGACGTCCCGGTTTCTTACGCTCTACCTCGCGTGCGTCGCGGGTCATGAAGCCCTCCTTGCGGAGTGTGGACTTGTCCTCGGGGTTGATCTTGACCAGGGCGCGGGCGATCGCGAGGCGAAGTGCCTCTGCCTGTCCCTTGTAGCCGCCGCCGTCGAGGTGTGCCACGATGTCGTATTTCTCGGCAGACTCAAGTGTGGTGAGGGGCTGCTTTACGACATACTGAAGAATCGAAGAGGGGAAGTAGACGTCCAGAGGACGCTTGTCGATTGTGATGTTACCGCTGCCCTCGGTGAGATATACGCGGGCTACTGCTGCCTTGCGGCGACCAATTGCATTTACTTTTTCCATCTTCTTTCTTATTTCATTTTATTGATGTCTAATACGATCGGGTTCTTGTCGGCGAACGGGTGCTCCGGGCCGTTGAACACGTGGAGGTTGGTCAGCTGCTTTGCCCCGAGCTTGGTCTTGGGGAGCATGCCCTTTACCACCTTGATGAACAGCGGGTGCTTGCCCTTCATCGTCACCTTGTACGATTTGTTCATCAGGTCCTGGGGCGTGAAGGTGCGCTGTCCGCCGGGATAGCCGGTGTAGCGGAGATATTCACGCTTTTCCATCTTGCCGCCGTTCAGAAGAACCTTGTCGGCGTTGATGATGATCACGTTGTCGCCGCAGTCGAGGTTCGGAGTGTAGTCTGCCTTGTTCTTGCCGCGAAGGATTTTTGCCACCTTGCTGCAGAGACGGCCGAGAACCTGATCGGTCGCATCGATTACCACCCACTTCTTTTCGATTGTCTGGGGGGTGGCTGAGATTGTCTTGTAACTTAAAGTATCCACTTTATTGATTTGATTTTAAAATAGTTAAATGTCGCTCTTTCAGACTGCCGGTCGGCCAGAACAGGCATGTCATCCCCAAGCGGACTATAAAACTGGATATAATCGGCTCGCAAAATTAATAAATATTTTCGACCCGGCCAAAATTTCCGCGCGCTTTCCCATTAAATTTAGTTAATTAGCCTCGGCCGGTACAGTCGTATAAGTCATATAAGTCATATAAGTCATATAATTCTTATAGTTCTTATAGTTCTTATAGTTCTTATAGTTCTTATAGTTCTTATCCCACCTGTCTGATTAGTCCTGCTTATAGCTGGCGAGTATCGCCGGTGCGGTCTCGAGCACATATTGCCAGGCGGCGTCATGGTCGTAGGGGATACGTCCGTCGAGCACAGCCTCCTTGACTGCCTCCTTGATGGCTGCGATCTCGCGTCCCGGGGCTATCTTGAAGTGCTCGATAATCTCGTTGCCGTTGACGGGATTCTTCCAGTTGCGCAGAGCGTCGGCATCGTTGATCTGCGACATGCGCTCGCGCAGCCGTGCGAAACCCTCGAGCTGCCGCCGTACTTTCGCCGGATTCTTGGAGGTGATGTCGGCCTCAGCCAGCAGCATCAGGTCGTCGAGGTCCTCGCCTGCGTCGGTTATCAGTCTCCTGACACCGGAGTCTGACACTCCCTCCTCGCCGACACTCTGCGGCCGCATGTGGAGTCCCACGATCTTCGCGACATACTTCATCTTTTCGTTCATGGGAAGCTTCATCTTGCGGAATATACGCGGTATCATCTTCTCTCCGATGAAGTTGTGGTTGTGGAATGTCCATCCGAGTTTCTCGTCGTAGCGTTTGGTCTGTGGCTTCCCGATATCGTGGAGCAGCGCGGCCCAGCGCAGCCACTCGCTGTCGCTCATGGCGGCTACGTTGTCGACCACCTGAAGTGTGTGGTTGAAATTATCCTTATGTCCTTTTCCCTCCATAATCTCGACCCCCTTGAGCTCGCAGAGGGCAGGGAATATGATCTCGAGTAGCCCCGAACGGTCGAGAAGCCTCAGTCCGACTGAAGGTCGCGGCGAGCGCATTATCTTGCTCAACTCGTCGTTGATGCGTTCCTTGGTTATGATGCGGATGCGCTCTCGGTTGCGGCGTATGGCCTCGAATGTCTCGGGCATGATTGTGAAGTCGAGTTGGCTTGCGAACCGTATGGCGCGCATCATGCGCAGCGGGTCGTCGCTGAATGTTATGTCCGGGTCAAGGGGAGTGCGTATCAGCCTGTTGTGCAGGTCGGCGATGCCGCCAAACGGGTCAACCAACTCGCCGAACCGCTCACCGTTGAGGCATATGGCCATGGCGTTGATGGTGAAGTCCCGACGGTTCTGGTCGTCCTCGAGTGTGCCGTCCTCGACAATCGGGTTGCGGCTCTCGCGGCTGTAGGACTCGCGGCGTGCGCCGACGAATTCCAGCTCGAGGTCTCCCGACTTGATCTGTGCTGTGCCGTAGTTGGCGTAGACGCTCAGGCTTTTGCTCCGGCCCAGACCCTCGGCGACTTTCTCGGCCAGCTCTATGCCGCTGCCTACGGTCACGAAGTCTATATCGCTGGAGTGACGGTTTAAAAATATGTCGCGCACGAAACCGCCCACGACATAAACTTCCCGACCCATTATGTCGGCTATTTCTCCTATCCGGCGGAACACCGGGTATTTCAAATCTTCTTTCAGGTTCACAGTTCTGTAAGGTTTTCCGTGAAGGGTGTCAGGTTCTCGAGACCGTCAGGACGCACCACATAGGTGTTCTCGACTCCGAGGGCACCCGTGCCGGGTATTACAAATTTAGGCTCGAGGGCTATGGTCATGTTCTCTTCGAGCGGAGAGTGGTTGCGTTCCATCACCACTGGGGCCTCGTTGAGCTCGATGCCGACACCGTGGCCGATGAACGCCACTTTGTGCCGGTGGCCCATGAAGTATTGCGACATGCCAGCCTCCTCGGCTATGCGTGCTGCGCGGCGGTACATCTCGCCGATCTCGACACCCGGGCGGCCAAATGCCTCCAGGTCGCGAAGTATTCGTCGTGAGCACTCGTGGGCCTTTTGGACCAGGTCGGATGCCGGGCCGAGGGTCCAGCAGCGTGTCATGTCGGTCTGATAGCCGTTGAAGCCGCCGTTCATGTCGACCATCACCGACATGCCGGGCTTCATGATGAGTCCGCATGCACCAACCGGCAGCGACGGGTCTATGCCGGCTCCGCCCATCGAGAAGTCGTAGGGTGATGGAACATCGGCGTTGGTACCTGCCAGCAGGCTCCCCATGTTTATCTCCATGCGCGATCCTGCCACACGCAGATAGCCGAGGCAGCCCTCCTTGCGGAGCACGTGCTCAATCTCGATCTGGAACTCAAGGTCGGTCATGTCCTCCTTGTAGCAGGAGTCAATGCGTGAATAGACGGCGCATTGCTTCATGCCGTCCTCCCGCATCTTGCCGATCTCATAGGGGGTCTTGGTGAGGCGGGCAAGACGCATGGCTTTCGTGCCGTCGCAGGCCTCGGCCTCAGGGAATACCTTTTTGAGGCGTTCCACCTCCGAGTAGTAGAGGTCGTCGAACTCAAGGCCGAGACGCCGCGGCATCCCGTTGCCTCGCTCGGCGAGTATCGTCGGAATCTGCTCGGGCTTGCGTATGCCGACTTCCATCCCGGTTGTGGGAGTGGCCGGCGGCATCATGAAGAATACCGGAGCGTCGGCTATCGGGATGTATATATAGCCGCGGCATACACCTCCGGTCATATAGTATATGTTTACTGTCGAGCCGATAAGCAAAGCGTCGAGATGCTGTTTTTCCATGGCGAGTCTGACCTTGGAGAGTCGGAGCTCGAACTCGTCATGCAACTCGGGGGTGAGCAACGGAAAATTCATAGCGGGTGTATTTAGTTATTGGAGAGTATTCCTTTTAAGTATGATGCCGACATTGAGTAGCCCGGCAGTGCGCTCGCGGGGAGCGAGAGGAGAGATTGTAACGGAGTATCCGTCGGTGAGGCGCAGGTGTGGCTCGAGGGTCAGGGCATATTCTCGCACTCCGAGCGTGCGGCGTTCACTGTATGAGACGTCACTGCCTCCAGGACCCACCGCGAGAGTGTCGGCGCGGAGCACACCCGTCTCATCCTCGATCATAAGCGCCACGGGCACTGCCATCGGGTTGCTGCGCGGCGAGTATCGCAGCACGAGTGTCATCTCGTAGCCGGCCGGGGCCGCGGCGGTCGAATCCGAGGGATAAGGCTCGAACACCAGCACGTCGGCCGGGTCCCAGCCATCTTTGGCTATATTCTCAAACCTGGAGTAGGCCGTGCGCGTGGACTCGCCGCATGCGGCGACGAGCAGTGCCGACAGCATCGCTGTCAGCCAAACAAACGGCCATGCCCTCCGGTTCATCATTCACTCTCCTTTTTAGCGGCGACAGGGGCGGTTGTCGGGTTCGGGTTCCTGTCGTTTCCCCTGTTCTGTCCCGCAGGTTTGGGTTTGCGGCGGCGCTTTTGCTCCGGTTTCTCATTGTTCGGCTTCGACTCGCCGGCCGGTTTGCCGTTCTGGGGCTTCGGCTTCTTTTCAGGCTTGTCAGCTGCACTCATATTGCCGTTCGGCGCCTTTTGCGTCTTGTCATTCTTGTCAGCAGCGTTCTGTTTCTGAGCCTTGTCGCTCTTCTCAGTGGCGATCTGCTTCTGCCCTTTCTCTTTTTTCTTCTTTTTCTTCTTCTGCTTATCAAAGCGGGTGAGGCTTTCCTGTTCCACCAGGTCAATGTATGCCGGTTTCTCGGCCTGCTTGGCGCCTGTCTCGGGCAGAAGGCTGTCCACCTTGACGCCCTGCTTGTTGAGGGCTATTATCTCGAAGATGCGGCGGGTGTCGAGTGTCACGAGATTGGCCGGAATCTTCCGGTCGGTAGAATAGGTCACAGTCCCGGCCAGAATGTCGGGCTTGAAGTAGTAGTATAGGGCATCCTTTGTCTCGAGCACGGCATCCTTGAGGGGAAGTTTCTTCTGGGCCTCGCTGTAGACGTCGGTCTCGAAGTTGAGGCAGCACTTCAGTTTCGCACACTGTCCGGCGAGTTTCTGGGGATTCATGGATAGGTCCTGAATGCGGGCGGCTCCGGTGCCGACCGACACGAAGTGGGTCATCCATGACGCGCAGCAGAGAGGTCGGCCGCAGGGTCCGATACCGCCGATTCGGCCTGCCTCCTGACGGGCGCCGATCTGTTTCATCTCCACGCGCACCTTGAAAGTGTCGGCCAGTATTCTGATGAGCTTGCGGAAGTCCACGCGCTCGTCGGCTATATAATAGAATATAGCCTTCCCGCCGTCGCCCTGATACTCCACATCTCCGATCTTCATGCTGAGCTCGAGTTCCTCCGCGATCTTGCGGGTGCGGATCATGGTGGCATGCTCCTTAGAGCGGGCCTCCTCGAATTTCTCTATGTCGGTCTGGGTGGCGAGCCTGAACACGCGCTTGAGCTCGGTGTCGGGCTTGACGCCGTTCTTGCGCATCTGCAGACGCACCAGATGCCCCACCATGGCGACGCGGCCGATGTCGTGGCCCGGATTACCCTCCACGGCCACGATATCGCCTATCTTCAGCGGCAGTTCTGACGGATTGGTGTAGAACCCGACACGTGTGTTCTTGAATGTGACCATCACAGTGTCGTAGTCCTTGCTCTCGGAGATTCCCTCCAGCCAGTTGCTGGCATAGAGTTTGCCCCGGGGGCAGCCGTCGTTCGAGCAGTATCTGCGCCTGTATTTCTCTTTATCCTCCTGATTCATTTCCGAAGGCTGATGTTATTTCGCGAAACTGATGGAGCGTGTCTCACGTATCACGGTTATCTTGACCTGGCCGGGATAGGTGAGTTCGTCCTGAATCTTCTTTGCGATTTCGGTGCTGAGTTTCTCGGTCTCCTCGTCAGAGATCTTGTCGGCGCCGACTATCACGCGGAGTTCGCGGCCGGCCTGGATGGCATAGGTCTTGAGTACGCCGGGATAGGAGAGTGCAAGTTGCTCGAGGTCGTTGAGGCGCTTGATGTATGCCTCCACGATTTCGCGGCGTGCGCCGGGGCGTGCGCCGGAGATCGCGTCGCAGACCTGTACGATCGGGGCCAGGAGCGATGTCTGCTCCACTTCGTCGTGGTGTGCGCCGATGGCGTTGCATATGTCGGGTTTCTCCTTGAACTTCTCGGCGAGTTTCATGCCGAGGAGTGCGTGCGGCAGTTCAGGCTCGTCGTCGGGCACCTTGCCGATGTCGTGGAGCAGGCCGGCGCGGCGTGCCTTCTTCGGGTTCAGGCCGAGCTCGGAGGCCATGACGGCGCAGAGGTTGGCTGTCTCGCGTGAGTGCTGCAGCAGGTTCTGGCCGTAGCTTGAGCGGTATTTCATCTTGCCGACCATGCGGATCAGCTCGGGGTGGAGTCCGTGGATTCCGAGGTCGATTGTAGTGCGCTTTCCGGTCTCGATGATTTCCTCCTCGACCTGCTTGCGGACCTTTGCCACCACCTCCTCGATGCGTGCCGGGTGTATGCGGCCGTCTGTGACGAGCTGGTGTAGCGCCAGTCTCGCTATCTCGCGGCGCACGGGGTCGAATCCTGACAGCACGATGGCCTCGGGTGTGTCGTCGACGATAATCTCGATGCCTGTGGCAGCCTCAAGGGCGCGGATGTTGCGGCCCTCACGGCCTATGATGCGCCCCTTGATCTCGTCATTGTCGATATGGAATACTGTGACCGAGTTCTCGACGGCGGTCTCGGTGGCCACACGCTGTATTGACTGTATGACTATTCGCTTGGCCTCCTTGGTGGCGGTCATCTTGGCGTCGTCCATTATGTCATTGATGTAGCCTGCTGCTGCGGTCTTGGCCTCGTCCTTGAGCGACTCGATGAGTTTCTCCTTGGCCTCCTCGGCCGAGAGTCCCGAGATTTTGACGAGTTCCTCCTGAGCCTGGCGGTGCAGGTGCTCGACCTCGGCGGTGCGGCTTTCGAGCACCTGCTCGCGGTTGTCGAGGCTGTTCTTGAGATTGTCGAGTTCCTTCTTGCGGCGGCTCTGCTCGCCCTGCTGCTGGTTGAGCTGCATCTCGCGCTGCTTGAGGCGTGCCTCATTGGCCTGAGCCTTCTGCATGCGCTGGCCGGCGGCGCGCTCGGCGTCACCCAGAATCTTCATTTCCTCTTCTTTAGACTTGAGGAGTTGGGATTCCTTGATTATCTCGGCCTCGTGCCTCGCGTCATCCACGATTCTGTTGGCGCGCGAGCTTGCGTTTTTCTTGCTGACGGTCATGGCCACGAGATAGCCGACTGCGAGAGCCAGGACCGCGACAATGATCCATATTGCTGTTTCCATGGGAGTATCGGTTTGTATGTTAAGTTTTTATATGTTATTAATTGTTTCAGTCCAATAGTAGCGCGAGCGCGGCTGCATGGTGGCGGTCCGGATATATGGAATCCGGGCCTCCCCCGGCATGGTGGAGGCCGCAACATCAAGGCCCGGGGCCGATTGCAGAAATGTCGTGTGATGAAATGGTCCGGTCAGACAGTCAGGTCGGGCATGAAATCGTCATCGCCGTCGGTGTCTGCTGTGTTGTCGGCAGCCGGAGAGGCATCGAGCAGGCATTGCTCGGCCTTGGCAGTGGCTGCCTCGTAACGTTCCTTGAGCTCGCCGTAGAAGGAGGCGTACTGATACGCCACCATGGCGAGAATCTCATGGTCTGTCTTCTCGGGGAACTGTCTGCGCCAGCGGCGGTATAGCCGGTCGATATCGGCCTCGACGTCCCTTACGAATCCCTGGCGGTCGAACGGCACCTTAAGTGTGATGCGCCGGTCGCCTATATTGAGAAACATCTTTATTTTTTCCGAATCGTTCATCTACACATCCCTTAGATTACCGATGGCTGAGAAACCCGTCGGAGGCTATTCCTTCAGCATTTCAAGGCAACGGTCGATGTTGCGGATCAATTTGGCGACATGGCGGCGTGTGGCGATGAGGGTGTCGGGGTCATCGGCGAGCTTGTGCGACACAGAGAGATACTCGGCGTCGAGCAGGGCCCGGTCGCGTGCTGCAAGCGCCTCCTCGGAGTCGCGCCTGAGCTCTGCGTTCTCCTTTTCGAGACTGCGGTTGCGCTCCTCGAGCCAGACGTTGCGGGCGGTTATCTCCCTGATTCGCTCTCTGAGTCTGTCTAACGCAGTTAAAAGGGTGTCCGCCATCTTGCCAAATTTTCGCAAATTTAATAAAAAATTCGGAAAACTCAAAAAGGTTTAAGGTTTAATACCACTGAATGCCGTTGGCCGCGCGGGAACGCTGGTCATACTTGAGGTCCTTGAGAAGCGACGACTTCACGGCGATGTGGAAATTGTAGGACTTGTAGGGCCCTACGGGCACAAACGACGCCGACATCGTGAAGCAGTGTATGTCGCGGCTAATCGAGCAGTTCATATAGGCTATCTTGTGCAGGTTGAAGTCGTAACTGGCCGAGAATGAGAAATTCCAGTTCTTTGTCGGGCGTATGTTGCCGTTGAAGCTAAGGTTCTGGTTCCAGCGTCCCCTGTATTCCATCTTGTCGTAGTCAAAGTCTCCATACCCGTAATTTACAGAGTAGTTGACCGTAAGGCTCCAGGGAATCTCCCACTTCGCGTAGCCGTCGGAGTCGCTCGATGACCCGGAGTCGCTGTTGCCGCGCTTCTCGCGCTTGCGCGACGCCAGGTCGGCAAAACTCTCGTGCTCGGAGTCCTCGTCGCCCCAGTCGTCCTCGTCGTCGCGCTTGTTGCCTGTGTCGTTGCTCTTGTTGCGGCGGAACGTGTCATTGTTGAAGGTATACGAGAAACTTGTGCCTGCCGACGACAGCCTGAACAGGCCTTTGCCCTCCTGGATGCGAAGCCGGTCAACCTGCACCGGATTTCCGGATGCGTTGAGCCTGTAGACGTATGGATCCCAGGTGGAGTTGATGTTGAGGTTGAAGTTCTTGACCAGACGCAACATGATGTTGGCCTGAAGCGGGCTGAGCCTCAGTGAGTCTGCGGCGAAGTTATAGCTTTCCGACAGGCTCAGGTTCTCTATCAGCGATATCTTCTTGACGCCGGTAGAGTCCTTGTCGCTCTTCACCTTCATCTCGAGGTTGTTGGCCAGATTGACGCTTACGACGCCGTTCTTGCCGCGGCCCGGCACGCCGAAGATTCCGTGCGAGAAGTAGGAATAGTCGCGGCGCACATTGTTGCCGGCCTGGTCTGTGTAATAATAGTAATTGTAGATTCCCCAGCCGGGCGCCCCGAAGTCAGGGCTCCATCCGACTGATACCGTCGGGGTCATCACGTGTCTGATCATCTGCACCTTGTCGCCCAGAAACTTCATCGGCTTCCAGAAGCCGTAGACTTTCGTGTCGAAACCCATCGAGACATTGAAGTCAAACAGGTTGTAGAATCCGTAGGTCGTGTCCTGCACCTCGCGTGCTGCCTGAGTGTCCCACTGGCGGCGGATCTTTGAGGTGTACATGCGGTCGTTAAGGGAGATCGAGGGGGATACGTTGATGTACTTGAACAGCGAGAACGTGGCCGAGATAGGCACCGAGTGCTGCATTCCGTTCTTCCAGTCCTTTATGATGTTCTTTTTGAAGAACTCGTCCTGTCCGGAGGTCAGCGAGTTCTGGAACCGGCCTGAGTACGACATCTTGATCTTCTCGTACCAGCGCTCGCCTCCGACAGATCTCTTGCGCTTGAAGGGTGCTGTCTGCGACATGGTAACGTTCAGGTTGGGGAATGACACCTGCAGTGTCGAGTCCTGTGAGCGCTGCGCTATGTTGGCTGTGGCCGAGAGGCTCCATTTGGAGCCGGGGAAGCGGTAGGTCATATTGACTGTACTTGACTTCGTGTTCTCGGTAAATGATGAGTTATAGTACGAGTTGAGGTCATTGCGCGAGTAGCCCGAGGTGGCGAAGTTGACCGATGCGGAGAAGTTGAGGTTGGGGTTGGCCTTGGCGTCCTGGCTGTGGCTCCATATGACCTGGAAGTTCCGCATACGGTTATAGTCGGGCGCGCCCTTGTCGCCGTAGACCGTGTTGAGGAACGATATGTTGAAGTTTCCGCGGTAGCGGTAGCGCTTCACATAGTTCGACTGTGCGGCGAGCCCCCAGGAGCCCTTGGTGTATATCTCGCCGGTCAGGGCTATGTCGACATTGTCGTTGATGGCGAAGTAGTAGCCTCCGTTGCGCAGATAGAAGCCAAGGTTATAGTCGTCGCCGAACGAGGGGAAGATCACGCCGCTCGAGTATTTCTTGGAGAACGGGAAATAGCCGAAGGGGAGTGCGATGGGGAGAGGCACGTCGGCAAGCACCATGTATGCCGGGCCGGTCACGACATCCTTGTCGGGCCGCACCTTGGCGCGGGTCAGCTGGAAGTAGAAGTGGGGGTGCTCATGGTCGTCGCAGGTGGTGTACTTGCCATCCTCGACATAGAACGAGCCGTCCTCCATGCGCTTGGCGCGTCCTCCCTGCAGGAATCCCTCGTCCTGCTCGGTGATGACGCCGGTTATGTATCCGCGCTCGGTCTTGAAATTATATTTCATTGTCTCCGACTCGTATTCGCCAGACTTGTCCTTGAAGATGGGCTGCCCCTGCACCACTCCGGCTGTGTCGGGCATGCCTGCGGCATAGACCGTGCTGCTGTCGAGCTCCATGCGTATCTCGGCTGAGTTGAGCTTGAAGTCCTGGTACTCAACGGTGCCCTCACCGTAAAGATGGGCGTTGTTAAGCCCCTGGAGCACCAGCGAGTCCTTGGCCGAGAAAGTCACCGTGGTCTCTATGTCGACTTTCGAGCGGTCGATGCGGGTGAATATGGTCTTGCCGGCAGTGTCCAGGCCAAGACCTCGGGTTGAGTCGGCCGCCATGTATGTCACGGTGTCAGACTCCGCGACGACAGAGACTCCCTCTACACGCGCAGGGTCGGGCACCGTCTGGGCGACGGTGTCGGATGCCGTGGAGTCCCCTCGGCGAGAGGGTTTGCGGTCGATAGTCCCGGAATAGGCGAGCCCAATCAGCAGAGCCGCCATTATGTAGAGTATTAGGCTTCTCAAAGTAACATGGTTGCGGGCGTCCGGCATAACCGGCCGCACAACTTCAACGTGCAAAGTTATTCATAATTGCACAAACTGCAAAATCAAAAGCCCGATTTTGACACTTTTCAAACTTTTCAGAGTCTTGATTAATCTTATTAACGCTCCACGTGTCTTAGTTATGGATTAAGAATGTAGTTGCATTTCCTCAGACATTAGATATGAAGATAAGAAACATGATACTGGGCGGTCTGATGGCCGTGCCGGTCGCAGTCATGGCCAAGGGCAATGTCACGGGACGCGTAGTGAACCGCGAGAGCGGCGATCCGATGGATTTCGTGACTGTACAGGTAGTCGATGCCCGGACCGAGAAGCCTCTCAACATGTCGGTATCAACCGGCGATGACGGCTCGTTCACTCTTGCCGGCCTCCCCGACGGCTCGTATATAGTGAAGGTTATGAACGTCGGGAGTGTCAACCAGGACCGTCCTGTCACGATCAGCGGCAGCGATGTCGACCTCGGGGTCATCCGCCTTGCCGACGACTCAAAGGTGCTGAAAGAGGTGGTGGTCGAGGGTGTACGTAGCCAGATGCGCTTTGAACTCGACAAAAAGGTGTTTCAGGTAGACGCCAACATTGCCTCTGCCGGCCAGTCGGCCTCGGAGCTCCTTGAGTCCATCCCCTCGGTCGAGGTCGACCAGGATGGAGAGGTGCAGCTTCGCGGCAACTCGTCGGTGACAGTATGGATCAACGGCAAGGAGTCTGGACTGACTGCAGACAACCGTGCCCAGATCCTTGAGCAGATTCCCGCCGAGAGCATCGACCGTATCGAGGTCATCACCAACCCCTCGGCCAAATATAGCCCTGAGGGAACCGCCGGCATCATCAATATCGTGCTTAAGAAAGACCGCCGCGGCGGCTATTTCGGCAGCGCGGAGCTTTCAGCGAATTCGCGTGGAGGCGGCAACGTCTCGGCCAACATCAACTATAACACATCGAAGTGGGACACCTATGCGAGTCTTGGTTTCCGCATGCGCCACAACAAGGGGGGCAGCGTGATGCGCCGCACGTTTGACGACGGCCGCTTCACCAACTCCGACGGCCGCTCGCGCAATCACGGCAACAACCTCTTTATACGCGCAGGCGCGACTTATCATCTGACTGACCATGACGACTTCTACCTGAACGGATTCGGCATGTTCGGCCATCGCTGGGGCAAGACCACCACCGATTTTGTCGCCGATATGCCTGCGCAGTGGATTCGCGACACCCAGCTGTCGCGCAATCGCGGCGACAACCGGGGCGCACACGGCGAGTTCGGATATACCCACAGGTTCAGCGACGTGCAGTCGCTCGACGCCAACGTCAGCTATAACCATTGGGGAGGCCCGTCATGGAACTCTTATCTTGAGCAGGAGACCTGGCCCGACACCTCCGCTGCCGACGGCGAGCGCGAGGAGTCGGTCTACCGAGAGCAGGAGATGCCCATAAACGTCAACACATGGGAGGCAAAACTCGACTACACCAACACATTCAGCCAGTATCTTAAGCTCGAGGCCGGATTCAACGGCAACTACTCGCACGAGAACTCGCCCAACACCTCATGGACAGGAACGTCGGCCGAGGACATGGCTCTCGCCGAGGACCTGTACAACCGTTTCATATATACCAATAATGTCTCGGCGCTCTATTTCACGCTCGGCGGCAAGGTCGGAGACTTCAGCTATTCCGGCGGCCTGCGCTCGGAGTCGTGGCAGGTACGCGCCCGCTCGCTGACGTTCGGCCAGACCGAGGCCGACGTGCCTGAGTTCAAGAGCAACCGCTTCGCCCTCTTCCCCTCGCTCTACCTCTCTTATGCCCTCCCTCACGACAATGAGCTCCAGATCAATTATACGCGCCGAATACGTCGCCCCTGGGGCGGACAGCTCAATTCGTTCCGCGACATTTCCGACCCTACGGCGATCTCTTACGGTAATCCGCAGTTGGCTCCCGAGTTCTCGAACTCATTCGAGCTCAATTATCTCAAGAGCTGGACTTACCACATGATATCCGTGTCGGCATATCTGCGACAGGCATCCGATGTCATGAGCCGCCTGAGCTATATGGATGGCGATATCATGTACTCGACATGGGGAAATGTCTCAAGCCGCGTCAACTCGGGTGTGGAGATCGTGTCGAAGAATCAGCTTTTCTCCAACTGGCTTGACCTGACCACCACGGTCAATCTCTACAACAACCATATATCCGCCTGGTCGTACACGATGCGTTCCGAAAGTGGCCGCGACATCACGCTGTCCAACGGCAGTCAGAACTCGTTCGCCTGGGATGCACGCATGATGGCGAACGTCAAGTTTCCCTGGCAACTCGCCTTTCAGGCCACAGGCCGCTATTCGTCAGCCCATAAGGAGGCGCAGGGCTCGCATCAGGGAGGCTGGAGCGTCGATCTCGGCCTGCGGAAGACCGTCGGCAACTGGTCGTTCTCACTCAACTGCCGTGACCTCTTCGACTCGCGCAAGTGGAAGAACACGACCTACGGCGACGACTACGAACAGTATTCCGAGCGCTGGCGTAATGGACGTCAGTTACGCCTTACAATCAAGTATTCGTTCGGCAACATGAAGGCCAAGCGCAACCGCAATAACGAGGCGGAGCCCGTCGATGCCTCCGGCTATGGCGATACCGAAATGTAAAATATGTCCCCGGGCCTACGCCTGCGTCCTATCCGGGCCGCTAACTCTCACCGAGTAAGCGGCCCGGAATCCTTTGTGAGAACAGACAAGATAATGCTGTAAATGTTAAAGTGTGTTAAATGTTAAATCAAAGTGCATGTAAATTGAATAATAATTGTAACTTTGCCGATGTCATATTCTTTTTCGCTGACAGAGTGGAAGGAAGATGATTTGAATCGGGTTCAGGATGCCGGACTACACAGGTTTTTCGGAAATATAATCCAGGGGTTCAAGATTCAAATGCGGTCTACTTGCAAACAAATATTAACCAT